>JAFGNA010000001.1 GCA_016927245.1 Candidatus Woesearchaeota archaeon | reverse complement strand
CTCATCGGCACCATCGCCACAGAATTCCTCATCGAACACCTCGACGCAGAACTCATCGGTGAGTTCACCTACGACGAGCTCCCACCAACAGTAGCCATCCACCAAGGAAAGCTCGTCAAGCCCATGGCCGTGTACCACGCCAAGAAAGAGAACATCGTCATCCTCCACACCATCCTCGCCCCAAAAGGCGTGGAATGGCAACTCGCAAACCAAGTCATCGGCCTCGCGAAGAAGCTCAAGGCCAAGAAGCTCATCAGCCTCGAAGGAGTCATGTCACCCGACGGCGAAGACGTGTACTCCTACGGCGACCGGAAACTCGAAAGGCTCGGCGCCAAGCCCATCCAAGAAAGCATCATCATGGGCGTCACCGCCAGCATCATGGTCAGCTACGACAAAGTCATCTGCCTCTTCGCCGAATCGCACTCACAACTCCCCGACAGCAAGGCAGCAGCGAAGATCATCGAGCTCCTCGACAAGTACCTCGGGCTCAAAGTAGACCCGAAACCGCTCCTCGCCCAAGCGAAGCTGTTCGAAGACAAGCTCAAGGGAATCCTGCAGCAGACCAGCAAGGCCGCGATGGAAAAAGAAAGGAAAGACATGAGCTATCTCGGATGACTACTTGCTATCCTCGATCTTTATCCTGATGAGCTTCTTGCTGAACCGGTCGATGATGCTACTGAACACCAACGAATAGATCATCATCACCACGATGACCTGCAACGCGATCTGCATCATCGGCTCCAACGTCGGAGGAGTGAGCACCGACAACGAGAACGCCACGACAGCCACCGCGATGCCCTTCGGCATGCTGAACGCCATGAAGAATTTCTCCTTCGCATTGAAGTGATTCTCCTTCTCAAACCCCTTGCCCCGCAGCATGGACGTGATGCTCACCCACCGCGTCACGACGAGGACGAGGAAGAGCAGCAACGACTTGAGCAACAACAGGAACGTGAACTCCACCTTGACGATGAGCCCTATCAGGATGAACACGACGATCACCAAGCTGTTGCCCAGCATGCTACTGAACTCCTGCAGGCTCTCCTTCTCCTTCACGTAGATGTTCCCGAAGAACAACCCCAACGTGGCCACGGCGAGCACCCCGTTGCCGTCGAGATTCTCGGCCAGGATGTACGACAGCAACGCCGCCGTGATGAGGCCCACAGGAGAGAACCGCTGCGAGTACACCTTCTTCATGCTCTTGAACACGATGATACCGATGACCATGCCCGCGCCGATGCCCACGACGATCTGCTGGAGGAACGGGAGGAACTGCGACGTCACCGCGCGCGTCACGTCGCCCGTCCGCAGGTTGTGCAGGACGTCCAGGATGAGGAACGGGAAGATGACCATGATAGGCGTGTTGATAATAGCCTCTATCTCGAGGAACTCGATGACCTTGTTCGTCCTTGACTTGAGCATGATGAACACGCTCCCCGGGTCCGTGCCGGTCATGATGAAGGCCACCAACAAGGAGAACAAGACTCCCTCGATGCTCAACGGCAAGAAGAAGAACAGGTTGGCGAACGCGCCGATGAACAACAGGTTGAGGACGAGGAAGAGCAAGGTCACCTTCAGGGCGCCCACGCTGAACAGGCCGACGCTCTTCAGTTCGAACCTACTCGCGCCGTCGAACACGACCATGACCAGGGTGAGGACCGCCAAGGCGACGAGGAAGTCAGTGGCGAACCGGAAGTTCTCACTCCCCTCAGGGATGAGGTGCCCCAGCAACAAGCCGGTGAGCAGCAAGAGGAGGATGTTGCTCACCTTGAGCTTCTTCGAGAAGAGCGAGACGACGAGGCCGAGGAGCAGGATGACCGCGATCTCCGTCAATATCTTCGTCGCAGGATCCAGCGTCACGTGCTCACCTCCGCCATACTGACGCTTATAAGTGTTTATTAATGTTTCTACCGACAAACTATTTAAACAGCGTTCCCCTTCGCCCAGGAATGGACGCACAAGAACTCATCGAGCAGATGCGCGGAAGAGTCACGCCGAAGCAGCGGACGGACGTGCCGGAGCACTTCGTCAGCCTCCTCAACAGCCTGCTCGACGCGGCGAAGATAGGCGCAGAGGCCATGCTCGGCGGCTCGTACGCCAAGGACACCTACCTCGAAGGCGACCACGACATTGACGTGTTCGTCAGGTTCGAAGAGAAATACAAGGACGAGGAGATGCCCGACCTGCTCTCCCTCGCCATCAGCGGCCTCGGCGGCGTGCGCCGCGTCCACGGCAGCCGCGACTACTTCCAGCTCGAGAAGGACGGCTTCTCCTTCGAGGTCGTTCCCGTCCTCAAGATAGCACGGGCAGAGGAGGCGCGGAACGTCACGGACATCAGCCCCCTCCACGTCGCGCACGTCAAGCAAGCCATCGCGAAGCGGCCTGTCCTGGCGGGCGATATCAGACTAGCCAAGCTGTTCTGCAAAGCCGCCAAGGTGTACGGCGCCGAGTCCTACATCAACGGCTTCTCAGGCCACGTCCTGGACACCCTCGTCCTCCACTACGGCGGCTTCCAAGCGCTGGTCGAAGCAGCATCCTCTTGGGGGGAGCACGAGTTCATCGACCCGGCTGGCGAGCGCGGGGACGCGGGGTTCCTCAACCCGGCGAAGCGGCAATCACCCCTCATCCTCCTCGACCCCTTGCAACCCGAGCGCAACGCCGCCGCAGCGCTATCCAAGGAACGATATGACCGGTTCAGGCATGCGGCGAAGGGTTTCCTCGCACGCCCTGACGAGTCCTACTTCACGCCAATCCCTTTCACCAAGGAGGAGGTCACGGAGCGACACCCCGGAAAGCCAGCCTTGTGCTACGCGCTCACCCCCTTGCAAGGGAGTAAGGACGTCGTGGGCACCAAGCTCCTCAAGGCGCACCAGCACCTCATCAAGCGGGCACGGGCAGAGGGGTTCTCCATCATCGACGAGGCGTTCGAGTTCTCCGGCGACGAGGCGTTCGCCGCCGTCATCGTTGAGCAGGAACCGCTCCCTGCTACGATGGAGCGCGAGGGGCCGCCAGTCTCCGTCAGGAAGGACGTCGACCGGTTCCGCGAGGCTCACGGGAGCGCCGTGGAGGAGCGCGATGGACGGCTGTACGCCTCGCTGCCGAGGGCGCACACCACGCTCGCATCCCTGTTCTCTTCGCTCGTGAACGGGAAATACTGGTCAGGGCGCGTCGCGAAGGCGAAAATTTTATAAACCATGCAGGAAGAGGTTCCTTGATTCAGGGGTTGTGACCACATGATGTTTTGTCCGAAGTGCGGCGCCATGCTCAAGATCAAGCGGGAGAAGAACAAGAAGTACTTCTCATGCAGCTGCGGCTACACAAACCGTGACATCGGCGACGTCCGCCTCAAGGAAGAGGTCAAGCGCGACGACAAGGCCCTGGACGTCGTCGATGACAGCAGCGAGCCGCTCCCCCTGACAGAGGAGGAATGCCCGAAGTGCGGCCACCGCAAGGCCTATTACTGGCTGGTGCAGATGCGGGGTGGGGACGAGGCGGACACCAAGTTCTTCAGGTGCGAGCAGTGCAAGTACACCTGGCGGGAAAATTGACGCTTCCGAGCCCTCCAGGGAGTTTCCGGGTGAAGGTGAGGCCTGGTGCGCGGAAGGACAGGATAGTCTCCTTTGAGGGTGATGTGTTGTCGGTCGAGGTGGCCGCTCCTGCTGACAAGGGCAAGGCCAATCGCGCGCTGGTCAAGTTCTTGAGCAAGGAGCTGGGATGCCAGGTACGGGTCAAGTCAGGTTTTTCCGGCAGGGAGAAACTGCTCGTGTTCGTCTAGGCCCGTCGCGTGCCTCATTTCATGTTCGTGTACTGCTCGACTTCCTTGTGGATGATGTCAAGCTTGACTTTGGCCGCCTTGAAGAACGCTTTGGAGAGCTTCGACTTGTGGTAGTCCTTGTTCGCGACGACGCGCTTGATGCCCGCGTTGATGATGAGCTTGGCGCAGGTGAAGCAAGGGGTCATGCTGCAGTACAGCGTGGCGCCGTCGATGCTGACGCCGTTCCTCGCCGCCTGGACGATCGCGTTCTGCTCGGCGTGCACCGTCCTAATGCAGTGTTTTGAACGGGTGCCGTCCTCGTTGATGACCTCGTGCATGAGGTGCCCTGCCTCGTCGCAGTGCGGCATGCCCTTGACGCTGCCGACGTAGCCGGTGGTGAGGATGCGGTTGTCCTTGGCGATGACGCACCCCGCCTTACCGCGATCGCACGTCCCCCTTTCACGCACGGCGTTCGTGATGCCGATGAAGTAGTCATCCCATGAAGGCCTCTTCGTCTTGAACACGTAGGCCGCCTTGTCCACTTTTCGGTGGAGTTCCCGCAGGGTGCCATCATTGTTGATGATGATGTCCGCGAGCTTCTTGGTCTCGTCGAACGCGCGGTACTGGGCGCCACCCCCTTTCGCCTCCTTCGCCTCGAGCTTCTTGAACGCGGCGAAGGTCTGCGGGTCTCGCTCTCGCTTCCTGGCCTTGATGCGCTTGTACCGAGTCTTTTGCGAGGCGTTGACGAAGATGAGGTTGAACTTCTGGTTCTTCCTCAGCACGGCGACTTCGCCGGCCGTGCCGATGCTGCTGATGACCCAATCTTCCTTGTCGTCGATGGTCAGCAGGGCTCGTTGCGCGAGGTAGCCTGGGCCGAACGCTTGCCGGAGATCGTTGCCGAGCTCCTGGAGGTTCTTCCTCGTGACTGCTTTGCCCCTCGTCCTGAGCTCCGCTCGGAGGATGTCTGATAATGAGATGTGCTTGAATCCTTGCTTCACGAGGTGGTCCACGACGGTGTCCTTCCCCGCCGCGAGGTAGCCGGTGACGCCGATAATCATGAGCAACAACCCTATCTTTACTCACCAGTAACTACAACAACTATTAAATGTTTTGCCTACTAGAACGGATAGTTTCCGACCGTTATGTTGGAGGAGTGTAGTGTGGTGTTATGCTCCTTCGTTCTCGGCCTCTTCCTCGAAGAAACTCGTCAGCTTCTGGCTGCTGTTCATCGCCTTGAACGAGACTGCATTGCCCATGCGTACACCAAGACACGCACAGCAACACACCTATATAAATACTGTTGGGCGGCAATATACCGACCACGATTCATGGGTTGGAGTCCTAGAGAAAAAAAGTCACTCCTGCCTGCCCAAGCTCATCAAGGAATGCAAGGAATCAGCCACGACCTCGCCGCTCGCCGCGTCCACGCGGATGTTGAGCATGTTGAACGACTGCGTGATGAACGTGAGATTCCACAACGGACGGCCACCGATGACCTGCAAGAGCACGATAGTCTTGCCCACCGCCTCGTGCGGATACCGCTCCCTACGAACCTCGCCGGCAACACCCAACGCGTCATCAAGGCGCACCGAGACCCCGCCCACATCAAGAGGAGGCACGTGCCCCGACTCGCGAAACGCCTCGTCAGCAGGGGCCTGCACGACCTCCTTGCCAGCGGTGAACACCACGATCTTACGAGTCCTCCTCGAGTAATACCCGACCTGCCACGGGCTGCGCTCACCCTCGACGGTGCAGAAGCAGTGCACCAAGTAATACGACCCGTCCTCGCCCAAGAACCCCCTGAACCGCTCGCTCCCCTCGACGAACTCGACCGCCTCGTGCGCGTCCATGACAAGAGGTCGAACGCCAACAGTTTATATGTGTTGCTATGCGTCACGGTCACGGCTGCTCGTCCGACGGCTTCTTCGCGAAAGAATTGCCCCTAAGGGACTCGCTGATGTTACGGTTCCTGATGATCACGCCGAGACCGGAAAACCCCTCCTCCATGAGCGAATCCTCCAACCTCCCAAAATGCTTCTCCTGCCGCTTCACGAGCGCGAACGCGTCACCATACGCGCCGCTCTCATACAACAAAGTCAACTCCTCAAGCCTGTTGAGGAACCGATCAGACTGCTCAGAAGGGACGGCGCCGCTATAGGTACGGTGATACGTCACCCTGATGTGCTCGATAACAGCACGGAACTGCGCATCATACCGCTCGCCGCTCGCCATGAAGCAAGAGGTGACCGCGCACCCCCTTAAAACCCTTGCGCCAGAACATTTTTAAAACCGCCTCGGTTCTCCCACCCTCATGGAGCCCATGCTCTCAGAAGACGCTATCGCCGAGCTGGAAAAACAACAATACCGGATCGTCGGCGAGCGCAAACACTCCGCCGTGAAGGTGTGCGGCTGGACGAAGAACATGCTCAGGGGCAAGGGCGGCTGCTACAAGCTCAAGTTCTACGGCATCCGCTCCCACCAATGCCTGCAGATGACCACGTCGATGAGTTGCGCGAACCGGTGCGTGTTCTGCTGGCGCGGCCGCAAAGCGCCGGTCAGCAAGGAGTGGCGGTGGGGCATGGACGACCCCGAGGACATCATCGAGGAGTCATTGGAGGCGCAGAGGCACTTGCTGTACGGCTTCGGCGGCCACCCCACCGCGGACAAGCAGCTGTACGAGGAGTCCAAGGACGTGAAGCACGTCGCGCTGTCCCTGTCAGGAGAGCCCATCACCTATCCCCTGATCAACGAGGCGGTAGCGGGTTTCCATCGCAGGGGTATCAGCACGTTCCTCGTCACCAACGCGCAGCACGCCGACGAGATACGAGACTTGGCACCAGTCACCCAACTCTACCTCTCCGTAGATGCGCCGAGCGAGGAGCTCCTGAAGGAGATTGATCGCCCGCTCTTCCCAGACTACTGGGAACGACTGCTGAGAAGCCTGGACCACGCACGGGAGAAGCGAGGACGGACGACCATCCGTATCACCGCCATCAAAGGGATGAACATGGTCGACCCTGCAGGGTACGCCGAGCTCATCCTGCGAGGAGACCCGGACTTCGTCGAGGTCAAGGCGTACATGTTCGTCGGCGCCTCGCGGCAAGCGCTCTCCATCAAGAACATGCCCTACCACGAGGAGGTGGAATCGTTCGCGAAGGAAATCCTCGAGCACCTTCCCGAGTACGGATTGGCGGACGAGCACAAACCTTCACGGGTCGTCCTGCTCGCGAAGAAGCAGTATTATGATGAGGAGAAGAAGTCTTGGGAAACCTGGATTGATTTCGACGCGTTCTTCAAGCGATGGAAAGACTATGAGTCGGGCAAGGCGCGGGACATCCCCACCGAGGAGTGCTCGGTGCGGTGGACTAGAGGCCACGTAGCGAAAGACCTTGAGGTGGCCGAGGGCGACGTCGAGGAGAAAGACTTGGACTGAACGGTTGCCCAAGCCCTGTTACTCGTAACGTAGTCCTCAGTTTTTATGACGGACAAGGATTCCAAACCTTGCGGAAGAGGCGTTTTCCCTTGTCAAAGGAGTTGGGAAGAATCAAAAAGCTTATAACCTTCAACTCCGGTAGAAGTCATACGCATATATTTATACAATGGCGCACTCCCCGTAAGAGGTGAACTTAGATGTTGAGTAATAAAAAAGTATTTTCAGGATTTTTCATGGTAATTTTACTATTGTCAATGGTGAACATTGTTTTCTCTTTTCCCGTTACCGAAGGGGTGATTGAGATTAGCGCGACCGAAACATCATTTGAAGATGTCACGTGTAGCATCCCTGCTTGTGTCGGCGTGTACAAAACGGGAGAGTATTACGATAACGGTTGCCCTGTATTCAAGTGTCCTACGCATGAGGTTGTTTGTGTCATGCCTGTTTGTGATGATGGTGTTGAGCCTTATTTTACTGGTGAGGTAGACGAAAGTGGT
>JAFGNA010000013.1 GCA_016927245.1 Candidatus Woesearchaeota archaeon | reverse complement strand
GGCAGCGCGACGTAGCTGGGATCAGCCTGGTCGACGAGGCCATCACAATCATTGTCCTCGCCATCACACACCTCGGGCTGCGGGGCGTAGTTGTCAGGGCTGTCAACCCACACACCATCCACGCACACCTCGACGTTACCGCTGCACAAGCCCACCTCGCCCGTGGACCGGGTAAGCCCTTCCTCGCACGCGTCAGGGCTGATAGGAGGGAGGGGGGGCGGCGGCGGGCCGAGGCCGAGCGCGGAGAACGCGCCGAAGACCACCACCACCGCGACGAGCAAGCCCACCACCACTCTCATACAACCACCAGCACAGTCCTCCTTTAAATAATTGTCTTTTTCCCCAGAAGAAAAACCTTTTAAAACAAGGATGGTTTCATCGGCGCCATGGCCAAGCGTCACGCCCCGCAAGAATCGCTCGCCGTCGGCGGACAAGCAGTCATGGAAGGCGTCATGATGCGCAACGGCGACCGCGTCACCATCGCGGTCCGCACCCCTGACAAGCGCATCGAGGTCAAGGAGGAACAGTACCGGAGCTGGACCAAGCGGTGGAAACCCTTAGGGTGGCCGCTCATCAGGGGCATGGTCATCCTCGTCGAGATCATGGTCATCGGGATGCGCGCCATGATCTGGAGCAGCAACCAAGCGCTAGGAGAAGAAGAAGAGTTCAGCACGTGGGAGCTCATCCTCACCATCGCGTTCGCCATCGTCCTCTCGCTCGCACTGTTCAAACTCCTCCCCCTCTTCCTCGCCACCATATTCCAAGAACGAACCGGGACGGGCAACTTCTCATTCAACCTCGCCGACGGCCTCATCAAAGTAGCCCTGCTCGTCGGGTACATCTGGGTGATCGGGCAGATGAAGGACGTGCACCGACTCTTCCAATACCACGGCTCGGAGCACAAGAGCATCAACTGCTACGAGTCTAGGAAGAAGCTCACGGTGCGCAACGTGCTCGCCAGCAGCCGGTTCCACCCGCGGTGCGGCACCACGTTCATCCTCTTCGTGTTCTTCATCAGCGTGCTGTTCTACCTCCTCATACCACTCAAGACAGGGTTCTGGGCGAAGCTCGGCCTACGCATACTCTTCCTTCCCCTCATCGCAGGGGTGAGCTACGAGCTCATCAAGCTCGGGGGCAAGCACTACGAGAAGCCAGTGGTGAAAGCGCTCCTCGCCCCCGGCATGCTCCTGCAACGGCTCACCACGAGGGAACCCGACGCCGAGCAAGCAGCGGTAGCCATCAAGAGCCTGGAAGCAGCGGTCAAGGAGTGAACGATCGGCGCAGCAATCTCGAGAACTCCTCCCGGGTGATGTAGTACTCCAACGGCCAAGCAGCAGCCTTGCGCTCCACCTCTTCCAAGACGTCACGCTTGACCAGCTCCCGGAAGCGCAGCGAGACCCGGCCCAAATCCCTGGTCAACGACTCCACCGAGCGATGAGCATCACCCACCGATCTCGCCAGGACGGCGACCTCTGAGGAGAATCGTTCGTTGAACGACGACTGGCGGCCCGCGGAATCATTGAACAAGACCTCAGCCTCGGTAGCGTCGTTCTCCAGCCTGGCGAGACGACGAGCGCTCTGCCGCACCTGCGCGGAGAGCTGCGCCATCACCGCTAGCCGGTCATCATCCATGAGAGGAACGCATGCCAAGCGGAGTATAAAAAACTTGTCCTCCGCAGAAATGAGGACGAGGAACAAAACATTTTTATATGGACGCGCCCTTGGGATGAGCAGGGCGGGCGGGTCGTCCCTGCGCCGCAGGGGAGAAAAAAAGAAGAGGTCGAGCATGGCGAGAGACAAGGACATCAGTCCCCCGGTGATTCTAGAGCGAGAAGAGGAAGAGGAACGCTCGCAAAAACCATCCCCTGAGCCGCCCGAAGAAGGAACGGACGAAGAGGCGCCCGCGCCGCCAAAGGAAATCGCGGCGACCGGACAAGAAGAAGAAGCGGCGCCGACACCACCAAAAGAGACAGCAGGGACGGAAGACCTGGAAGAAGAAGCGGCGCCGACACCACCAAAAGAGACAGCAGGGACGGAAGAACCAGAAGAAGAACCACCCAACACTAAAGACCTCGAAGACTCCCTGGACCGGCTCGCCGGCGAGCGGCACGACCGGCCGAAACCGATATTCACCGTGCTCGGCGGCAAGCGCGCCATCACGCTCTCAGACCTCCTCAAAGTCGTGAAGCAGATGACCGCTGAGGAATACGCCCGCCACCAAGCCGACGGCGACGTCGCTCACTGGGCAAGAACGCACCTGTTCGACGACGACCTCGCCGCCAAGCTCAAAGAAGCCCAGGACCAGCGAGCAGCGATCAACATCATCGAAGCGACGCTGAGGCCGCACCTCAAGAAGGCGCGCGAAGAACCGAGGGTCGTGGACAAGGAAGGACCGGCGGAGCGGTTCGCCGCGCTGCAAGAAGAGCACCGGAAATCAATGGAAGCGCTCCAAGAAGCGGTGAAGACCAAGGACCGCCGGAAGCTCACGACCAAGACCATCAGGAACGTCATCACGCTCAAGAACGAGAAGACGCCGGCCTCGCTGGAAGAACTCTTCGCAGCCCTGGAACTGCTCGACGAAAACACCTACGAGGACGTCAAGACGAACAAGAAAGAAGACCTCCTCGCCTGGATCAAGGAACTCGCGGCAAAAGCGGCAAAGGCAGGCACGCTCAACCCCATCCAATTGCAATCAAGGCTCGCGCAAGACATCAGCGCGTACGACAACAAGATCACCGATCGCATCGAGCAGGAACGGCGCGTCAACGAAGAAGAAGCGGAAGTGCTCGTCAAGAAAGAGGACGAGCTCTCACGGGAACGAGAAGAGCTCGAACGCATCAAGGAACAACTAGCGCTAGAAGAGCGACGGCTCGAGCAACAACAAGAAACGGTCGGCGACGAGCTCCGAGAACGAGAAGAAAGAGTGGCGCAGCAAGAAGAAAAGCAAGAATCGTTCCTCGAGGAGCAACGGCGAGTCGTCGAAGAGCTCAAGCGACGAGAAGAAGAGCTGGCATCAACGTCCAGGAAGCAAGAAGAAGCGCTCCGGGAGAAACAAGAAAGGATGAGAAGGCTCGAGCTCGAATTCCTCGAACGAAAGAAAGCACTAGAAGCGGAGATAGCGGACAAGGAAGCGCGGACAGAAGAGATACAAGCGATGTTCGACAAGCGAGAAGCAGAGGTGCGGCGACGAGAACGAGCGTTCGCCGCCGACAAGGAAGCGTACGAGCAAGGCATGGTGCGACGAGAACAACTCGTCCAGGAAACCATCGACAAGATACTCACCATCGACCAAGACGTCAACGAGCAACGGAAACACATCGAGCGGATGAAGCAGGACATCGACAACGAGGCGTTCCAAGAATACCTCAAGTCACGCCTCAAAGAAGTCCGCACAGACCACATCCCATTCAAGGAAGTCCCCAAGCCTGACCTGCGCAAGAAGCACGCGCTCCTCTTCGCGAAGATCGGCGAGTGCAACCGGGCAGCAGAAGCAAAGGACTTCCGGCGAGCGACCGAGGCGTACAACGAGCTCAAATCATTGTTCGAGCAGGAAAAACTCACCCAGGAAGAAAAAGACATCCTCTACGACGCCATCAGGGAATTATACGCCAGCATCCACCTCGCCATGCTCGACCACTGACGAGCGACGACGATCAAACGCCCCGCCTAACCACCCCTTCATCCTCATCGATCACGAACCGCTCGTCCAAGAACCGTTCCGCGACGTAGACATTGCTGCGCAGGTGAGGGGTGACGCGACAGGTGCGGAGCGCGCCGCCAGCCAAGGCCATGACCGGGACGAGCTGGTCAGCGAGGTGCTCATCGCACGCGGCGCCGCTCGCGACCACGGCCATGAGAGCAGCGGCCGCCTCCTCACCAACAGCCTCTGCGCGGAGCTGCCGCTCGCCGAGCGAAGAGGCGCCGAGCACGACAGGATTGAGCGGGTCCAACCCCTCCTCGCCGCCGCACACCGCCCAGAGCGAGACGCCGCTGCCAGGAGAAGCGGAGGCGGCGTAGGACTGCTGGAGGTCAACAGCGACGCCGAGCCGGGAGAGGGAGAGCCTAGCAGCCTCTGCCTGCCGCTCAGCCACCATCGACGGCTGGAGGAACGCCGAGGCGTAACTAGCGCCGCCCACCTTGAACACCTCCCCCCGCTCGAGAAGGCTGACCCGGGGGTGATCCTCGCCGAGCGAGCGCTTGCCCTTGCACGTGAACAAGACCTCGCCGCCGCCCTTAGGATAGAACCCCCGCCTGATGAGCCGGAGGTCGACGTCGGCGTACTTCCTCAGCTGAGGGAGGAGTACGCGGATGAAATAATCCACGGGGACGCTCCACCTCACATCAGTACCGCCCCTGACGCGTATCCTAAACTCCTTGCCGCTGAACAAGGACGGGAGGAGGAACGATTGGAGGAAGAGGGTGACGCTACCGGCCGTGCCGATATCGACGTCCAGCCTCGTCGTGGAGAGCGGGCCGGGAGCGAAGGACAACGAGGTAGACCCTGCCCAGTTGCCCTTGACCTGAGCGTTGCAGCACCGATGAGCAGCGTTCACCGCGGCGAGGTGCTGCGGGGACAGCCCGGGCCGCTCCCGCCCCACGCGGATGCCGTCCATGACGAACGGTTGGTGAAGGAGCATGCTGAACCCGAGCGCTTGCCGGAGCATGGCGCCGCCACCCTCGCCGTGAGAGCCATCGATACGGACGATACGACTTGCCATGAGGACGAAGAGAAAGAGCGGTCCTATTTAATGGTTGTTCATTCAAAGGAAAAAAGAAAAAAAAAGAAAAAAAATCGAGGCTTGCTCTCACCAGCCGTCCAGGTCGATGCCGTCCAAGGCCCGGTCAAGGCCCTCATCAACGGGTTCCTCGACGTCGGCGACCACCCCTCCCGTCACGTCATCGCCACCCCCACCAATAGGCGGAGGAGGCGGAGGAGGCGGGGGGAGGTCGTTCGGGGCCGCTTCCTCATCGGACGAGCAGCCGACAACCAGCAAGGACAAGGCCAACAACGCGATGATGGCGTAACGCACGTTCAGGTCACCTCTGGTCGCAACACGAGCGGTCCCCCTATATATGCTTTACGCTTCTGCACCGCGCTCCTAGGCAATGCCACAAGCCTCGGTAAGCGGATCATGAGTCTTCCTCTCCGGCGTCGTCAACGCCATCATCGTCGTCGTAATCCTCGCAACCATCAACACCAGGGTTGCCCTCGCAGAACTCCTCGACACTGACGCCCTCAGCGCAGGCCATGCACTCGGCAGTCGCGGCCATGCAGCACACCACCTGCTCATCATCGTCCACCTCGACGACCTCGACGTACTCGCCATCATCCTCGACGTCGTAGCCCTCGGCCTTGACCTCGCGGACGATCACCATGAGGATGCTATGCGCCTCCTTGAGGTCGTCATGGGCGTCGCGAGCGAGCTCCTTGGCTTCATCGAGGGCGTCACGGTCACCGTCCTCCTTCGCCTGCGCGAACAAGACCTGTGACGATGAGAGCTTGTCACGAGCGCTGCCGATAAGAGCGCTGAAGTCGTCGAGCTTCTCATCAAGGTCCTCGACGTCCACACCCTCATCCTCCATCTCCGCGAGCACGCGCTCGAGGTGCCGCTCCAAGGCCTCGCTCCTGCTCAGGACGTCACCGACCTGCGTCCTGACGACGAGCTCGGCGTGCACCTTGAGCCGGAGGCGCATCCCTTCCCAAGCGGCGAGGATGCCCTCGCCAGCAGCCTTGACCTCTTCCTTGGTCTCAGCAGCCTCCAAGGACTCCTTCGCGGCCTCCATCTCGGCTATCTTCTCATCAATCTCCTCGAGCGCCTCCTCGACCTCCTCATCGGTGAGGTCGTCATCGCCCTCTATGCCGGCCCTGACCTTCTCCAACGACTGGATGACCATGTCAGCGGCGTGGCCGAGGTACTCCTTCGCGTACGCGACGGCAGCGGTCTCGTTGCCAGCAGTGACGGCGTCCTCCCATGAGCGCTTGCGCTCCTCGAACAACCGCTTTGCCTGCTCGTAGTTGCGAGCGGCGTGCTCGTAACGGTTGCGCGCCCCCTCAGCCTCGCTCTCAGACAAGACGCGCTTCCTGAAAGCGTCCTCGCGCGCCACGCGCTTGACAGTGACGCGTTGCAAAGCCTCCCGGAGCTCAGCAGGCTCCTTATCGGCGTACTCGCGCAGCCGCGAGCGGTCCAGCAAGGCCAGCTTCTCGAACTCCTCATCAGAGAGGCCCGCCGCGTTCAGGAGCTGCCCCTCCTCGAGCCCGGCGACCTTCCGCACGTGCTCGTACCGGAGCTGCGACAGCCGCTCCTGGTACCCTTGGTCAAGTTGTTGCAGCTTCTCGCGGTGCTCCGCGCGGAGCTTGGCCACGGCCACGCCTCGCCCCTGGTACTCCTCGTCGTCATCCGCCAGCGCCGCGGGCAGCGCGCCGACCAGCAATATCATCAACGCCATTAACGCATATACTCGTTTCATACCGCAAAACCTCCGACGTGCGTGAGAGCACGCATAAGGCCAAGACAAAAAAACCTAATTTATAAATATACTTTCTCTGCGAGCAAAAAACAACGGCGAACAACGCCTGAAAACAATGATATCATGCCGCTAAAGCTTTACGAAGCAATACCGCAACGAAGCAAAGTTTTTTAAAGGAACGGCGCGTCTGGCAAGCCCCATGAAGCCCTGGCCGTTCCTCCTCCTCCTGCTCATCCCCCTCAGCGCGGCGGCGACCATCACCGGCACCGTCTACGACTACAGCCTGCGACCAGTGCCCGGCGCCGTGATCAAGATCAACACGACGCCCGAACAGACAATAGTAGCCAAGGACGGCACCTACTCGTTAGACGTCCCCGCAGGGCACTACCTGCTCACCGTGAACAAGGCGACCGAGCAAGGCATGGCCGAGCAAGACCAAGTAGAGTTCGACGCGCCGGCGACAGGGACATTCACGCACGACCTCATACTGTTCCGGCAGCTCCCAGAGTTCGAAGAGCCAGACCTAGACCTGAAAGAACTCCTACCGCGGGAACGAGCATCCCCCCTCATCCTGGCCGTCATACTCATCCTCACCGTCGCCGCGGCGGCGTACCTCCACCAGCAGAGGAAGAAGGAACGGCGAGCGAGGCCCGCGGAAGAAGAAGACGAGCTAGAAGCGCAACTCGTCGCCTACCTCAAGAAGCACCGGCGCACCACGCAGAAAGAGGTGCGCAAATCGTTCCCGCACTCAGAAGCGAAGATAAGCCTCGTCCTCACAGAGCTAGAGAACAAAGGGGCCATCACGAAGATCAAGAAGGGACGAGGCAACATCATCATATACAAGAAAAAGGTGGGATGACCAAATGGATATCGGCAACGAAGCACCACAGTTCAACCTGAAGAACATCGACGGCAACACGTACGAGCTCAAAGACTTCTTCGACGCGGACGCGCTCGTCATCGTGTTCACGTGCAACCACTGCCCCTACGCCCAGGCCTACGAAGACCGCCTCAAAGCATTGGCGGACGACTACAAGGGAAAGGCGCAGTTCATCCTCATCAACAGCAACGATTCCCGCCACTACCCTGAAGACAGCTACAAGGCGATGCAGGAAGCGCACGGCATCAAAGGGTTCCCGTTCCCCTACCTACACGACGAGACGCAAGAAGTGGCGAAGGCGTTCCAAGCGGAGTGCACGCCGCACGCGTTCGTGTTCGGCAAAGAGCGGAAGCTCGTGTACGAAGGAGCCATCGACGACAACTGGAAAGAAGAAGACCTCGTCATGGAACAGCACCTCAGAGAGGCCATCGACGCGGCCCTCGCGGGGAGCAAGCCGCCAAAGGAACGAGTGCCGCCCATGGGCTGCAGCATCAAGTGGAAGCGCTAATCCCACGAAGCAGCCCTTTCCTTCTCCTCAGCGGTGACGAGAAGCCCCTTGACAGCGAGGACATCATCCCTGCCGACCAGCCTCCACACCGCCGATCGCAAGACCGACTCGTGATCGCCGCAATAAGCAGCAAGCCCGCAATCATCACCGAGGCGCAAGTCCTGCTCGAACACCTCGCAGAGGTGAGAGAAGTCATCACGGGCCCGAGCCATGGCCGAGAAGTCGATATTCCTCCCCGCAGGGACGGCGTAGCGATCCACGAACCGTTCCAAGAGCATGAGCGTGTGCGACCGCGAGAACAAGTCCTCGAGCGCCTGCCAAGAGACCATGACAAGAAAGAAGGAAAAGGAACAACAATAAAAAAGTTTCTAGAACGACTCCCGCTCATGCGGCAGGACGCGCTTCACCGTGATGGGGATGACGCCCTTCTCGAACTCGAGCTTGGCAATCTTGACCGGGTTATACTCGATCTCCTCGAGCTGCTTCTTCGTCAGCTTGACGAGGAACGGCGCGCCCATGCTAATCTGCAACGCGCGGCTGCCGATGATACGCGCGCGCTCATACTTAGTGAACCGCCCCTCCTCGTCCTGCCGTATGGTTTTCGCCGCGCTCATCGCCCGGTCACCTCGAGCAGCTTCGCGCGGAGCTCCTTGCCCTTCTCGCCAGCGAGCGAGACCATAGCCTTGATGTCATCCCTGGTCAAAGGCTCATCCCCGCCCTTCTGCAAGGCGCACAAGTCGCCGTTCGCGAGCATGGTCAGCGTGAGGCGCGCGTCGAGCGCTGACTCCTCCTCCTGCGTCGGGTCGACCAGCAAGTGCTTGCCGATCTTGCCCACGGTGACAGGGACAGGGAGTTGTTCGAGCTCCAGCTTCCTATCAGTCCTCTCATGATAATCCACCGTGCCGTCCCCGCCGACCATAGGGAACCGCGCGTCAAGCAGCGCCGCCAAGGCCGCGAGGCCGCCGAGGTCGATGAGGTTGCCGTCGAAGTTGATCGGCATGACGTCGCACTGGACCATCCACACGCTCTCGCCAGGCTCCACGCACAACGACTTGGCGTCGAACGCGTGGCTCTCACGGATGCCGCGGTCGATGACGCGCGCGATCTCTATGGACTCGATGCCCGGCGGCCCTGACTCGAACTCAGGGTTTGAGAGGGGGAGGAGCTCCGCGTTGACCATGAGCACGCCGCTGTCAGGGGTGTCAGGGTACGGCTTGCCCAATCCCATCTTGACGCCTGCGATGACTGATGAGTCGCCCGCGCGGACGAGGGCCGATCCCTCAGCAGTGCTGGACACGCCGAGCTCGATCGACAAGGGGCGGAACTCGTCCTTCTTGCGGCCATCGATGCGCACCCCTGCCTCAAGCGACTTGATGAGGTGCTGCTTCCGGTCCTGGCTCATCACCAAAGGAACCTTGGTCATGCGGCACCACCCCCTGCGCTGTGGGCGTACCGCTCCTTGATAGCGTTCCTCTGCGCCTCGGCAATGCGGTCGAGGGCCGGCCTGACCATGTCCAGCGCCCTGAGGAGCTTCTCGGGCTCCATGACGCCGTCCATCTGGAGGAGGGTGATCTCGCCAGTGCTCGGGATGCACGCGACGGGGATGTCCGCCGCGGCGTTCTCGTCCATGTGCTCTTCCTCGCCATCAAGATCGACGACAAGGGTCCCTTCCACCTGCCCGACGCTCACCGCGGGCACCACGTCCTTCATGGTGATGCCGGCGTCCGCCAACGCGATGGCCGCGGCGCAGATGCCCGCGCACCTGCTCCCCGCGTCAGTCTCAGGGAGCTCGATGAACACGTCGACCACGGCGTTGGGGTAATCATCCAGGTCGAGGACGGGGAGCAACGCCTTCTCGGTGACCATGCTGATCTCCTTGCTCCTCCGGGAAGGCCCGGGCCTCACGCGCTCGCCGTCCCCTGAGAAGGGCATCATGCTGTACGTGCAGCGGAGGATGCCTCGTTTGGGGTTGCGCATCCACGCGGGGTGGCATTCCTGCGGGCCGTACACCGCCGCATAAGCCGCCGTGTCCCCTATCTTGAAGTAGCCTGAGCCGTCAGCCTTCTTGATGACGCCCGCTTTCGCGGTGATCTTCCTCGGCTCGTCAGCCGCCCGGCCGTCGTGTCGTCGCTCATACGCCATTACTGCTCACCTCTCCTGGGCCGCGCAGGGTAGGGCCTGCGCCTACGATCGTTGCTGCTTCCTCTCGGTGGACCCCTCTCCGGTCGTCCCTCCTCTCGAGGATAACGCCTCGGCCGGTCGTCGGGAGAGCCGCCGAATTCCTCTTCTTGCTCCACGTGCTCCAGCGATGCCGCATCGACGCCGGTCCGTTCGACGAGGTGCTGCTTGACCCGCTCGGTCAGGCCGGTGGTGTGCGCGAGCTCCTCGATGAGCCGTATCGTCTCCACGGCGACGTATTCCTTGTCAGGCGCCCCTTCCATCCATATGACGCCGTTCTGCCCGATGATGATCTTGCAGCCAGTAGCCTTCTTGATCATGCCGACCATGCTGCCTTTCGTGCCGATGATGCGGGGCACCTTGTGCGGGCACACCTTGATGATGCGCCCGCCGGTAAGCTTCTTGAGCCCCGGCCCCTTGCACGTCACGTCCACGAGGTTCTGGCTCGTGACCTGGATGACCTTTGCCACGACGTGGTCTTCGAGGTCGAAGTACTTGGTCAGGTCAGCCCCTTTCGCTATGAAGTCGAACGTCGCGTCCTTGACTTGCAGCACGGCGCTGTAAGGGCTGTTGAGGGCGAGCCGCCAGCCGCTCATCAGGATGTCGATGACCTTGCCGATGACGACGTCGTTCTTCTGCGGCAGGTACACGCCCGCGAGGGGGATGGTCTTGAGGACTTTCCCTTCTATCTTCATGAGTCCGAGCCTGTTCGCCCTGATGTCGTCGCCGAGCCGGTACGTCCCCGTCGATGGGAGGTATTCCATGCCGGTCGCGACTACTTGCCCGGGCACCACGACGTCCCTGTCTTTCACTTGTAATTCCATGTTGCTGTTTCACCTTGTCGTTTCATTTGTTAAATCATTTGATGATGTCGACTGTTGTCGACCCGTGAGTCATGTTGTTGAGCTTGTCGATGAGCTCGTTCACGAGGCCTGCGGGGAGCTCGAGCTCTGCTTTCCAGCTGCCGTCGTTCAACCACTCCTCCTTCCGCACCTTGCCGAACCCTTGCACGGCGCCGTACGCCTTGCCCGCGTGGACCGCTGGTATGTGCACGCCCGCGACGCGGAGCTCGACGCTGATGGGGAGGACCACGCGCAGTTGCTTGATAACGTCCTGCACCTGGTCTTCCGGCTTCTTGAACTCGTCGACGCGCACCTTCGCCTCCTCCATGGCGTGCTCGATCCTCGCCAAGGGGTGAGGGAGCTTGGTCTTCGGGTCGCACGCGTTGCGAGCGATGAGCTGCACCAGCCGTTTCCGCTTGTTCTCGCGCACCTTGGCGCGGTGCTCCGCGGTGAGCTGTATCTCCCCCTCCTTGAGGATGAGCGCCGCTATGACGAGGGGGTCGGCGGTGCCGAACACTTCCTGCATGCGCTCCTCGGAGGCGTGCTCGCCCTTCTTGGCGTCGAAGAACACGTCCTCTGCCAAGAGGACTTCCTCGAGGTCGACCTTTTCCCCTTCCTTGTACGCGATGGCCTTGTCAGGGTCGATGACGATCTCGTACTCGACGCCTGCCTTGCGGAGGCGTGCCAGGTTGAACTGCGCCCGTTCCTGGTCATAGGTCTTGGTCGGTCTCATCGTGTCCGCCTCACTTGAGGATCTTGGCGAGCTGCTCCTTGGGCACCTTGCGCATCTTGGGATCGTCCTTCCTGATGTGCGCGGCGTCGATGCGGTCCGCTTCGAAGTTGGCGTCGAGCACTTTCTTCAGGGCCTTGACGGCGAGCTTGAGTCCTTCCTCGATGGTGAGCGATTCCTTGTATTCCTTGTGGAGTATCTCCTCCACTTCCGGCTCGCCCTCGCCGATCGCGGTGGCCTTGTACTGGTAGAAGATGCCTGTCGGGTCGGTCTCGAAGAGCTTCATGCCGTCCTCGTCGACGCCTGCGATGAGGAGGCTGACGCCGAACGGGCGGAACCCTCCTGATTGGGTGGTGAGTTGCTTGAGGTTGCACGTGTCCTTGACGATGCTGAGCACGTCGATGGGCGAGTCGTACGTGACCTTGTGCTGCTGCGCCTTTATCTGGCTGCGCTCGATGAGGACGCGGGCGTCGCTGATGATGCCCGCGGCGGTCGCCATGACGTGGTCGTCTATCTGGAAGACTTTCTCGATGGCTTCGGGGACGACGAGCTTGTCCACGATGCGCTTGTCCGTGACGAGGAGGACGCCGTCCTTGCAGACCATGCCGATGGCCGTGTTCCCCAGCCTGACGGTCTTCTTCGCGTATTCGACTTGGAGGAGCCTGCCGTCCGGGCTGAACATGGTGATGGCCCGGTCGTAGCCCATCATTTGGTGTTGCATCGGTTGCATTTGGTGGTTCCCTCACATTGCTTGTTTCGCTTTCTGGAGTATGCCCGTCGTGAGCAAGGGTTGCGCCATCAACGGTTGGCCGTCGAGCTCGTCGATGAGGAGCATGGCCGCGCGCACCTTGCCGGCGGCGTCGTTGCTCGTCTTGATGATGCCGCGCTTCTTGTGGCCGTCGTACGTGATGGTGAGGAGCCCTGCGGCCGCGGCGTCGAACACGCCGAGCGTGGCGTTGAGCCTTCTCTCGAGCTGCTTGCCAGCGCTCGTCCCGGTCGTGGCTTGCGCGTGGAGCTGGTAGAGCAGGTAGCGTTTCTTCTCCTTGAGCGTGGGTAACAACGGTTTGTGCTTGGGCTGCGATGCCATTTTCCGCTTGTGCGCGGTGCGTCCGGGCGCGACACGGCGTTCTGTCAGAAGTGGGTGTCGCGCCGAAGGCACGGGTCCTTCCTCTCTTGTTGGCGTCCGGGGAAGCAGAAGTTGTTTAAAAAGGTTTGGGTCGGTCGCGGGAGCGGTCAGAACGCCCGTACGTCAAAGGTTCCGGCCGCTGAGGGCGTGACGGTGACGCGCTCGCCGGGCTTGCCCGCGCCCCTGGGGAGGATGACCTGGAGGTAGTTGTCGGCCCTGCCGATGAGGGTGCCTTGCTTGCCTTGCTCGTCGATGAGGACGCTGAGCTCCTTGCCGATGAAGGACTCGTTGCGCCGCCGCGCGACGGCCTCGCACACCCGCTTGAGCCTGGTGGACCGCTCCTTGACCTTCCTGGTGGGGAGGAGTGGCAGGGCGGCGGCGAGCGTGCCGGGCCGAGGATAGAACTTGGACACGTTGACCACGGGGAGTTCGAGCTCCTCTATGAGGCGCGCGGTGCTCTGGAAGTCCTCCTCTGTCTCGGTAGGGTAGCCGACGATGATGTCCGTGGCGATGGTGATGTCGGGGACCGCCCGCTTGAGGGTGATGGCGATGCGCGCGAACTGCTCGGCGGTGTAGCCTCGCCGCATGTCCTCGAGGACCTTGTCGCTGCCTGACTGCACGGGGAGGTGGACGAAGCGGAAGAGTCGCTCGTCGCGGAACAAGCGTGCGAACCGCTCCAGCTGGGGGAGGAGGAATCGCGGGTTGGCCATGCCGAGGCGTACGCGGTGGTCTCCTGGTAGGCGGAGGAGTCGCTCGAGCAACGAGGTGATGTCAGTGCCGATGTCCAGGCCGTACGCGGCGGCGTCCTGGCTGGTCAGCCAGAGCTCCTGCGCGCCGTCGTTGATGAGCCGGCGGCACTGCTGCTCGATGCGCTCCTGCGGGTAGGATTGGAGGCGGCCGCGGGCGTGCTTGGTCTTGCAGTAGGTGCAGTTGCCGAGGCAGCCAGCGCTGAGGGGGACGATGCCGACGTGCGCTGCTTGCCTGATGACGGGGAGGGCGTTGCGGTCCTCGTCCTCTTCATCGAGGATGGTGACCTTGACGCCGAGAAGGGTTTGCTCGACCGCGTACGCCGCTCGCGACAACGCTTTGGGGCCGATGACGCTGACGTCCTTGAGGTGCGGGTTGTGCGGGTCCGCTTGCGGGACGCAGCCCGCGACCACTATTGGCTTCTTCGCGTTCCTGATCTGGTGGAACAATCGTTGTTCCGGGCCGCTCTTGACCGTGCAGGAGTTGATGACGATGATGTCCGCTTCTTCCTCGGCGACGAGATGGTGGCCGCTCTTCGTGAGCACGCCTGCTATGGCTTCTGAGTCAGACCGGTTCAGGGTGCAGCCGTAGGTGCGGACGTGGACGTTCGCCATGGGATTAGTGGTGCGGGCGGCTTTTTATACGTTGAGGAGGACTGGGTTTGTGGAAACGGTCTGGGCATGAGCATTGAGTTGGTGAGGGTGGTGCCACGAAACGATTCACTTGTACATGAGGCGTGTCTTTTCGATTAGGCGAAGAGGAGCTGGGATGCCAAGGTCGCGGCCAGAAAAAGACGTTCTACGATCCCGGGAGGACCAAAACCATTATAAGCTACCGCGTCCTCTTGCACCGCATCATTATATCATGGGTGGTGGCGTATGAGCGAGGAACCGGTCGTTGAAGGGCAAGAGGAGAAGCAGAAGGTCTTTCCTGATGAGTACTGGCAGTATGACCGGGAGGGCGCGTACAGGACCATCAAGGCCATGCCTGACCACATCAGGGCGGGGTACCGGCTGGGCGAGGGCGTGAGGCCTGCGCGGTCGTTCAGCAGGGTCGTGGTCGCGGGGATGGGCGGTTCCGGGATTGCGGGCGACCTCTTGAAGGAGCTCGTCGATTACGATAATGACACCAAGGTCGTGGTGGAGACCGCGAAGGGGTACGACGCGCCGAAGACCGTTGATGGCGACACGCTCCTCATCGCGGTGTCGTACTCTGGCAACACCGAGGAGACGCTCAGCACGTACAAGACCGCTGCGCGGAAGGGGTGCCAGGTCTTGCTCGTCAGCAGCGGTGGCAAGTTGGAGGAGCTGGCCAAGGTGAACCGTCACCAGCACCTCAAGCTGCCCAAGGACTTGCAGCCGCGCATGGCGGTGGCGTACCTCTTCTTCCCCTTGCTCCGCGTGTTGGAGAACGCTGGCGTGGTGAAGAGCTACGCCCAGGAGGTCGATGAGCTGGCAGCGGCGTTGCGGCGGCAAGACGTCTCCGCCAAGGCGGCTGAGTTGTCGGGGAAGTGCTATGGGAAGACGCCGCTCATCTACGCGGACCAATCGTTCTACCCCGTGGCTTACCGGTGGAAGACGCAGTTCAACGAGAACGCGAAGACCACCTCGTTCTGCCACGCGTTCTCGGAGATGAACCACAACGAGCTCTTGTCCTTTGAGAACCGCGCCGGCGCGTACCACGCGTTCTTCCTCTCCACCGACAAGGAGCACCGCCGCGTCGCGAAGCGGATAGCGCTTGCCAAGGACGTCCTGCAGCAGAAGGGAGTCTCGGTCACGGAGATCAACATCAAAGGGCCGTTGCTGAAACAAGTGTTCACCACGATCTACCTCGGCGACTTGACGAGCTTCTTCCTCGCGTTGCGGTACGGGACCGACCCGACCCCTGTGGAGCTGATCGAGCGGTTCAAGCGAGACCTCGGGCCGTTCTTGATATGAGGTGGTCGTTTGTGGCATTGACGGCGATGACCTGCGAACAGTTGCGGAACCTGGACGTCACGGCGGCAACTGCTGGTTTCCCAGAGGAGTTGTTGGCGGAGCGCTCAGGCCTGGAACTGGCGCGCTTCCTCGAGGAACGGGTTCGTCGAGAGGAAACCTTGCTGTTCATGTGCGGGCCGGGGAACAATGGAGGTGACGGCTTGTCAGCCGCTCGTCACCTCGCGAACAAGGGGTACGGGGTGAGCGTCTTGCTCAGCGGCGCGGCTCGGTCAGCGGTGACGGCGCGAGGGCTTAAGATGCTGGACGTGCTGCGCGTCCCGGTGCACGTCTGGGAGGAAGGGTTCTCGTTCACGCCGTACGACGTCGTCGTCGACTGCTTGTTAGGGTGCGGCCAGGACGGCGAGCCGCGAGGCGCCGTGAGGAGCATCGTCCTCGGCGTTCAGGGGAAGCGATCGTTCGCGTGCGACCTCCCCACAGGGGTGCATTGCGACACGGGCGAGGTGTACGACGCGCACGTGCAGGCGGAGGCGACGCTGTCGCTGGCAGCGCCGAAGAAGGCGTTCTTGGAGGAAGGTGCGAGGAGGGCGTGCGGCGACATCACCGTGGTGGGCATCGGCATCCCTGCGGTCATCTATGAGCAGGTCGGCGTGCGGGCGTGCCTGGTCGAGGGGCAGGCGCGGTTCCCCTAAAAATTTATATATGAGCGTTCTTTTAGCGCGTGCATGAGAGGTGGGTTCGCCGTCGGCGTCGACGTCGGCGGGACGAAGATCGCTGGCGTCTTGGTGGATGATGAGGGCGTCGTGCGCAAGCGTCGTCGCATGCTGACATTGGCTGATGAGGGGCGTGAAGCCGTGTTGGGGCGCGTAGGCCTCATGGTGCGGAAGCTGACGAGGCGTGAGGACCTCAGGGTCGGCGTCAGCTTCCCAGGGCATATCAGCGGTGACGGGTTGTTGCGCGAGTGCCCGAACCTTCCCGGGTTGGAAGGCCAGCCGTTGCGGCAGTTGTTGCACCGCCACGTCAAGCACCCGCTCGTGGTCGAGAACGACGCGAACTGCTTCGCGTTGGCCGAGCAGCGGGCGGGCGCTGCTGAGGGGAAGCGTCACGTCGTCGGCCTGGTCGTCGGCACGGGTATCGGCGCGGGCGTGGTCATCGACGGCGGGTTGTACCGTGGCTTCTCGAACGGCGCGGGGGAGGTGGGGCACATCCCGTACCTCGACGGCGACATCGAGTCCTTCGCCGCCGGTCCTGGCATCGTGAGGAGGTATTATCGTCATGGCGGGACGAGGGAGTCGGCTGAGCGGGTGTTCGAGAAGCGTTCCTTGACGGCGCGGAAGACCGTTGAGGAGACGGTCGAGGCGCTGGGGTGGTTGTGCCTCATCCTGGTCAAGGCGTACGACCCCGAGGTGGTCGTGCTGGGCGGCGGGGTGTCCAACGCGCCGGTCATCAAGGGCATCAACGAGTACTTGCGAGGGCATGGCGTGGCGTCGTGCAAGGTGGTGAGGAACGCGTTAGGGGATAGTTCTGGGTGCCTCGGCGCAGCGCTCCTCGCCTTGGGCGGACGACGGAAAGGTTTTTAAAGAGCCTGTTATTCTCGCGAATCATGGCGAAACTCCTCAGGGCGGTCACGTGGCGGCGGTTGGAGCGGCCGTACACGCGGAAGTCCAAGTATCGCAAGAAGAACTTCGTCCGTAGCGTGCCGAACAGCAAGATCGTCAAGTACAACATGGGCGATCTCAAGCAGGAGTTCACCCATACCTTGCTGTTGCGGAGCAAGCAGGACCTCCAGGTACGCCACAACGCGCTCGAATCCGCTCGTCAGAGCAGCAACCGCTACTTGGAGAAGAAGCTGGGCAGGATTAATTTCCGGTTGCTCATCCGCGTGTACCCGCATCACATCCTCCGCAACAACCCGTTGGCCGCCGGCGCCGGCGCCGACCGTATGAGCACGGGCATGGCTCGTTCTTTTGGCAAGGTCGTCGGCCTCGCCGCCAGGGTGAAGGAGGGGCAGCCGTTGTTCGAGGTCTGCGTGAACAAGCAGCACGTCAAGGAGGCCAAGGCAGCGTTGGTGCGTGCGAAGAACAAGTTGCCGTGCAGTTGTTCCATCGAGGTCATCGAGCCGGAGAAGGCGAAGTGACGCGTTCTGCGCGCAAGCAAAAGCTTTTTATAAACGCGGTGTTCTTTCCTCCCTTATGGGAGGTGAGTGGTTCTTTGTGCGGGACGTGGTCATGGGCAACCAGTGGTTGTACGCGGCGGTCATCCTGGCCGTCACGATCATCCTCGCCCGGACCCTCATCCACGTCATCGAGGGCTTGATCAAGCTGTACCACAAGCGCGCCAAGACGTACAACCAGAAGTTGCTGGCGGTGATCGAGACCCCTGCTATCATCATCGTCGCCCTGGTCGGCGTGGAGTTAGTGGTGCGGAACATCATCATCGGCCGAGAAGGGCTCAGCAACGCCTTGCTGACGGGCTTCATCGTCGTCTTGACGTACCTGCTCATCCGCATCGGGTGCATCATACTCGAGCATTGGAGCGCGAAGATGAGCCAGGAGAAGGGCGCGGAGTTCCACTCAGAGGTGTTGCCGTTGATGAAGAGCGTCATCACGCTCGTGCTCTCCCTCCTCGGCATCGTGCTCTCGTTGCAGGTCTGGGCAGTGGACATCCCGACCGTGCTGACATCCCTCGGCGTGGTGTCCGTGATCCTGGGCTTCGCGTTCCAGCAGACGCTCGGGAACATCTTCGGCGGCATCAGCCTCATCATGGACAACTCTTTCCGGAAGGGCGACTTGATACAGATCGAGGATGGGGATATCGGCGAGGTCATGGAGATCAACCTGCGCAGCACGAAGATCAAGAACTTCGACCAGGAGGCCATCATCATCCCGAACGGGCAGCTCTCCAACTCCAAGATCATCAACTTGGCCCAGCCCACGCCGACGACGCGCATCAAGATACCGGTGTCGGTGGCGTACGGCTCAGACCCGTTGCGCGTGAAGGAGGTGTTGCACGGATCGTTGCAGCACCACCCCGACATCCTGAAGATGCCGAAGCGGCTGGTCAGGTTCGTGTCCTTGGGGGAGAGCAGCATCGATTTCGAGTTGTACTTCTACATCAATGATTACAAGAAGCTGTGGAGCATCAGGGATGAGGTGCTCACCCAGGTGTACAAGGACTTGTACGAGCACGGCATCGAGATCCCGTTCCCGATACGCACAATAGTGCAGGCGAGGCCGCGGCAGTACGGGCAGCGGTGGAAGGTGAAGAACTCTCAGGAGAAGCGCGCGAAAAAACGATGAGTTCGCACTCAACGAAACATTTAAATAATAATTCCTCTTGTGGCGGTGCGTGTTGCTGTTCATCACCCTCATCGTCGCAGGCCTTGCATCCATAGCAGGAGGCGTCTCTTGCTTCATCAAGTACGCGAGGACGAAAAGGAGGCTTTTCCTCTGGCTCGCCATCGGGCTCTGCTTCGTCATACCAGCAATCGCGTTCTACCTGGCGTTCAAAGGAGCAGCGTCCCCGATGGTCGCGTATGGGCCAGGGCCGATGGTGGATTACGGGCCGATGCCGCCGGTCAGCTAGTTGTTGGTTCCCCATGCTTCGTAAGCTCAGGTACCAGTTCGGCAAGTTCAGGAACAGCGTCTTCTACGAGGACTTCAACAGCGCCATCAAGAAGCTTGACAAGGTGTACCCTCCGAAGTATGTCATCTGGGACGCGACTAGGAGGTGCAATCTTCGCTGCGAGCACTGCGGCGCCACGAAAGAGGAGTACTCGGAAGAGCTCACCACGGAGCAAGTGAAGGATGTCATCGACCAGCTCGCCGCCATCAAGACGCCTTTTTTCGCCGTGACCGGCGGGGAACCGCTCCTGCGAGGAGACCTCATAGGCATTCTCGGCTACGCGAGAGAGAAAGGCATCAAGACAGGCATAGCCACGAACGGGTACTTGCTCACCGAGGGCAATGTCAGGAAGCTCAAGGAGGCGCGCGTCTCCTCGTTCCAAGTAAGCCTCGACGGGCTCGAACGGACGCACAACAAGATCCGCGGAAACCCGCAGAGCTTCCAACGGGCGGTGCGAGGCATCAAACGGCTCCAAGCAGCAGGGTTCCCCATCGTCTCCGTCGCGACCACCGTGACGACGACGAACATCGGAGAACTTGATGGGCTCAGGCAACTGTTGCGCGATCTCGGGGTGAAGACCTGGCGTATCTGCATCACCATGCCTATCGGGAGGGCAGAGGACAACAAGCTCTTGCTCAAGGAGGAAAAGCTTCGGTGGCTGCTCGAATGGACGGCACGGCACCGCAAGCAGCGGCCGCGCATCCTCATAGGGGAGAACCTGCCGTTCCTCGGACCCTATGAGCGCCTGGTCAGGAATGAGCCGCTCCCTTGCCCTGTCGGTTTCACCGCTTGTTGCATCGGCACGGACGGGCACGTACGAGGATGCCCTGAAATGCCTGACAAGGAGCGGTTCAGAGAAGGATCAGTCCTCGAGCAGCCCTTCCTCCAGCTATGGAAGAACGGGTTCAAGAAGTATCGTGCACGGGCAGCGATAAAGGATGATGAGCGATGCCGCCGGTGCGCGAACCGGCTCGACTGCTTCGGGGGGTGCTGGGTGATGCGAGAAGGGAACACGCAATGCATCTATGAATTGCTCGGGACACAAAGGCCTTCAAAGTGAAGCAAAAGCGTTCCCAATGGCTTCCTTGAGCTCTTCCGGTGACGTGGTGGCGCCGTGCTTCCCCTTGAGTGTTTCCACGATTCCCCGGTCGGCGATGTCCGTCTTTGAGAGGTAGGTGATGACGGGCTTGTCGTGCTCCTTGACCTGTGCGAGGAGCCGCTCCTGCTCTTCGAGCGGGTAGGTGTCGTCAGTCGGGTCCAGCACCATGACGATGACGTGCGCGGCGTACTTGAGGCAGAGGTATGCTTGTTGCTCGATGGCGTTCATCTTCTCGAACCGGGCGAGGGTGCCGGGCGTGTCGACGACCTGCACGTCCTCGTAGCCTTGCTTGTAGTAGCCGATGTTGAGCGTCTTGGTCGTGAACGCGTAGCTCGCGATCTTCGGCTTGGACGCGGTCATCTTGGCGAGCAGGGTGCTCTTGCCCACGTTGGGGAACCCTGCGAGGGCGACGGTGAGCATGCCGTCCTTGAGGTCGGGGAAGGTGGTCATGAACCGCCGTGCTCGTTCTATCTCCGCGAAGGGTTTCTTGAGTTGGCGTAGCATGCTGCTCGCGCGCCCGTAGAATGACTCGGTGGTCTTCCTGGCGGTCTCTGCCTCGTGGGATCGGCGGATGCTCGCTTGGAGCTCGCCTGCGAGTTTTCCGAGCTGCTCAGCGACGCCTTGCACTCGTCCCAGGCTGATGCGTGTCGTGTCGGCGTCTATCCTGGTCTTGAGGAGTTGGTCGTAGAACTCTGGCAAGTTGTTGAAGTCAGGGTAGGCGTCGATGATTCGTTGGAGATGCTTTGACAGCTCGTTCTTGACCGTGGTGATCTTCTCGTGCGCGATCTTCTTCTGGAGGAGGACGTCGTTGGTCTTCCTCGTCTTGCTGGCGAGGAGTTGGTCGGCTCGTTTTTTGGCTTTGGCGAACGCGCTGTCCAGGAGCGTCTGCTGGTCCTCGATGAAGGGGAGGGACTGGAAGTTCATTTAAAAAGAGAAGTGCGGGGAGCATATAAAGGTTTTCCTCCTGCACCAAGGCATACCTTTAAAAAAGAGGGGTGGTTCTCCCGCGCCGTGCTGAGCGCCCACGGTTTGATGGGAGGTTGCTCGGAGGATGACACGATGGCATTGAAGGCGAACATCGGCGGCAAGGACGGCAAGACCCAGCAGTTCGAGCTGGACGACGACAAGGCAAGCGCCCTTATCGGGAAGAAGATAGGGGACAAGGTTTCTGGAAAACAAGCAGGGTTCGACGGGTACGAGTTCGAGGTGACGGGGGGCAGCGACAGCAGCGGCTTCCCGATGCGCAAGGACGTGCAAGGAACCGCCCGCAAGAAGATCCTGACCACGAAAGGCGTGGGGATGCGCACGAACCGCAAGGGCTTGCGGCTCCGCAAGACCGTCGCGGGGAACACCGTGTTCGAGAACACCGCCCAGGTCAACCTCAAGGTGCTCAAAGCAGGGAAGAAGCCGCTGGGCGGCGAGGAGGAGGAAGCGGCGGAAGCCTCGCGAGAAGAAGGGAAGCCCACGGAGAAGGAAATGCCCCCTGCTGAGAATCCTACCGAGCAGCAGGGGTAAGGCTTAAATAGCCCCGCTCTTTGAGGGAGGCCCATGCTGTTCGCCGAAGAGGTCGCCCGGCTCATCAGCAAGGCGGCGAAGAGGAACATCGCAGAGACGCTCTCCTTGCTCGAGGCCCCTCCTGATCCCAAGCTCGGAGACCTCGCGTACCCATGCTTCTCCTTAGCGAAGGAGTTGAAGAAAGCGCCAGCCCTGGTAGCCCAAGAGCTCGCCCAGCAGGTCAAGCAGGAACTCCCCATCGACGTGGTCATCAGCGCAGGACCATACCTCAACTTCTTCCTCAACAAATCAATGGTGGCCGAGGCCGTGCTGACCAAGAGGAACGGCGTCGTCAAGCGGAAGGAGCGCGTCATGGTCGAGCACAGCAACGGCAACACGCACAAGGAAGTGCACATCGGCCACCTCCGCAACCTCTCCTTAGGAGACTCATTGGTGCGCATCATGCGAGCCGCAGGTTTCCCCGTGGTGAACGCGTACTACATCAACGACACCGGGGCGCACGTCGCGAAGTGCTTGTGGGCGTTGCTGCGGCGGGGGGGTGAGCCGCCGGCTGAGAAACGGCTGACGTGGCTCGCCGAGCTGTACCGCGAAGGCGCTCGCCGAGCGGCGGAGGACGAGGAGGCCAAGCAAGGCGCTGATGAGGTGTTACGGCACCTCGAGGCCGATGATGACAAGGAGGTCGCAGAGTTATGGCGGGAGACGAGGCAGTGGTCCCTGGATGACTGGCACCGCATCTTCTCCCAGCTCGGCATGCTCCCGTTCGACGCCCAGTTCTATGACTCAGAGGTGATCAAGGACGTGCCGCGCATCGTGGCCCGGCTGCAGGAGAAGGGCATCGTGCGGGAGTCGGAGGGCGCGTTGATAGCAGACCTCGAGGAGGAAGGGCTGCACGTGGTCATCATCAGGAAGCAGGACGGCACCACGCCGTACTTGGCGAAGGACTTGGCATTAGCGGAGAGGAAGTTCAACGAGTACGATATCGAGCGGAGCGTGTACGTCGTCGGCGCGGAGCAAGAACTGCATTTCCAGCAGTTGTTCAAATTACTCGAGAAGGACGGGTTCCGCCAGGCCAAGAAGTGCCACCACCTCTCTTACGGGTTAGTGATGCTCTCCTCAGGCAAGATGAGCAGCCGCGAGGGCAAGGTCGTCCTGTTCGATGACCTGTACGCGGACGTCTTGGACCACGCGTTGCACGAGGTCAAGCTGCGGCACGAGGACTGGGACGAGAAGAAGCAGGCAAAAGGGGCGAAGGCGGTGGCGTTGGCAGCGCTAAAGTTCCCCATGCTCGCGCAGGAGCCGAGCAAGCGGATCGTCTTCGACATCAAGAAATCATTAGACTTCGAGGGCGAGACGGGGCCGTACGTGCAGTACACCTATGCCCGCTTATCATCCATCATCAGGAAGCACGGCAGGAAGATCACGGAGCGCGTCGACTTCTCAGTGCTCTGTGCGGAGGAGGAACAAGTCCTCATCAAGCTCCTCGCGCAGGAGCAGGATGTCGTGCAGGAAGCGGCTGAGAAGTACCGGCCCGCGCTCATCGCGCGGTACGCGCTGGACGTCTCGCAAGCGGTGAACACGTACTACCACGCGTACCACATCCTCAAGGAAGCGGCGGACGTGAAGAAGGCCCGCCTGCTCCTGGCGTACAAGGCGCGCGAGGCGATCGGCAGGGTGTTGGAATTGCTCGGCATCCCCTCCTTAGAGGAGATGTGATCATTACTCGACAGGGAAGTCGCCGAACAGGACGAGCTCTAGCGATGCGCGGTCGCCGTATTCCTTGTGGTCATAGAGGAAAGCGAACCGGTCGACCTGGACGTGCTTCCGCAGGTAGTCCTCAAGCTCGGCCCTGACGTCCTTGGCAGCCACGCCCTTGACCCGTACGAGCACGGCGTTCGTGGCGGCGAGCCGGTCGTTGATGCTGAGCCGTTGCAATGCTCGCCTGAGCTGCTCTCGGTCGAGGACGAGCTGCTTGCCCCGGTCGGTGATGACCGTCTTGAGAGAGAACGAGGTCTTCTCGTACAGCAATGCCGGGTTGAGGTCTGCTTCCATGGTGATGAACCGGCCTGACTCCTTGCCTTTGAGGAGGTCTTGCGGGATGTCCCACCAGCCAGGGGCGAACGCTTCTTCCAGGTGGTCGTCCTGGAGTATCTCCTTCTTGAGCTGGCGGACCACCTTGGCGCGGAGGTCTGCTTCGCTGAGCGATTGCTCCATGCGATGCGCGGAGTCCAGCACTCGTCGCAGCTCGTGAGGGGAGAGGTCGTCGCCGGAGAGCTTGAGCTTGAGCTTCTTGCCCGCGTAAGAAAGGTCGTACCGCATGCTTGCGGGGGAATAAGGGGTTGTTTAAATCATTTGTCCCCAGCCGCAACCTTTATAAAAAGGGTCGTGTTTTCCCACGACGCATGGGGCGTATCAAGACGAAGCTTATCAAGGCGAAGACCCGGGACCTCTTGGAGGCCAACCCTGACGCGTTCACCGGTGATTTCGGTGAGAACAAGGCGAAGCTCGCCGAGGTGGCCGTTATCAGGAGCAAGAAGATGCGGAACGCGATCGCTGGTTACTTGGCGAGGAAGAGGAAGAAGGAGCGGCAGTAAGGACGCGCTCGTTTCCCGGCTCCTAGGGGAGGCTTGGCGGTGACTGAAGGGACGACGAGGGGCGACAACGTCATCTACATCGGCAATAAGCCGTTCATGAACTACGTCACGAGCGTGGTGGTGCAGTTCACGACGAAGAACGCTTCTGAAGTGTCGGTCAAGGCGCGGGGGAAGTTCATCTCGCGAGCGGTGGACGTCGCTGAGGTGTCGTGCAAGCGGTTCTTGAAGGGAGAGATTCGCGTGCGTCACGTCAGCATTGACTCTGAAGGGTTCACGAACGAGGAGGGCAAGGACGTCCGTGTCAGCACGATGGACATCGTGCTGGAACGCGTGTAGACTCACTGCCGGATCACCCTGAGTTCCGGGAAGTCCCGTTGCAGGGACGCTAATTCTTTATCCAATAATCCTTGCTTGACCGCGGGGCATGACTCCGCCACGAACAACGTCTTGTGGCGCAGGAACAAGGGGTAGTGGCGGCACACGTCCGGCCTGTTTTCGTAGATGGCGCACCTCCCGTTGCTGAGGTGTTCGCACCCGCCGGCGAGTTCTACGATGACGAGGCCGTCGGCGCGCACGTTCTTGTTCTTGAAGAGCGGCTCGTCCTTTGGTTGGAGGAGGATGCGGCCGGTGCGGCAGCATGAGGACTCGCAGGCGAGGCAGTGGTCGGAGAGCGAGCTGGCAAGGGCGTCGACGCGTTCCTGCATGTGTTTCACTTCCAGGGGATAAGCCCTTGCCTAATAGTGGCGGATGAGGAGATGGCCTGGTTTTAAACCTATGCCTTTGTTGACGACCTCGCCGGGATTCGAACCCGGGCCTGGGGCTCCGGAGGCCCCTATCCTGTCCAGACTAGACGACGAGGTCTTTATCGTTGGCCAGGGCAGGGATAGGTATAAATAAAGGTATGCCCTTGGAGGAGGACATGGTGCGGGACTGGCAGTACTATTTTCCACGCGGGCTTGGTGCCTTGTTCATCATCTTCATCAGCTTGTTCTCCTTGGATGTGTTCGGCGCGTACGAGGGCTGGGAGCTGCTCCTCGCGCTCGGCATGCACCTCTTACCCGCGCTCGTGCTTCTTGGCGTGTTGGTGTGGGCGTGGAAGAGGCCGACGTGGGGTGGCGGCGCATTCCTCTTGTTGGGCGTCGTGTTCACCTTCTGGTTCGACACGTACCGCGAGATCATCAGCTTCCTCATCGTCTCCCTGCCCGTGCTCGTCATCGGCGGGTTGTTCCTGTGGGAAGGGCTGCGGAAAAGAAGATAATATTTATAAAGGATGTTCTCGTTCTTGACAAACAAGGGCCCGTAGTTTAGTCTGGATAGAACATCCGGCTTCGGTGAATATCCGAAAAGTTCGAAAGAACATCGGATTTCGCAGGAAACCGGAAGATCGGGGGTTCGAATCCTCCCGGGCTCATACTTTTTCTCATAATTCTAAAGATACAAGCCTTCTAAAGCTCTTTTTGAGGGTATATGAGCCTACTGGTGTCCTTTTACCTAATAAGGACATGTGTTGGAATCTTCATATTCTCTGTCAAAAAATAAAACTAAACATGTATCAGCAAAGTGTGTCAGTAGAACTAGCAAACTCAAGCAAAGAAGGTTTGTTTATAAAACAACGATCTTCTATGCCATAGCAGGAATATTAATAAATAAAGAAGCATTATATCTATAAATGGTTTATTGCATTGTTATTAGAGGTCCTGCAGGAGTGGGAAAAAGTACTATAGCAAAAATATTAGCCAAGAAACTTAATGCGAACTATTACTCGATGGATCAAGTTTTAGAAAAACACAAACTAGACACTATTGAAGGCAATGGTATTTCAGCAGAAAATTTCATTAGAGCTAATGAAATCATCATGCAACAAGCAAAGGATAACAACGTCATCATCATAGATGGCTGTTTTTATAGACAAGAACAGATTTCCCACTTAAAAAAACAATGTGAACACATCCAAATATTCACATTATTAGCCAGCATAGACCTTTGCCAGCAAAGAAATAACCAGAGAAGAAAACCAATGTCTACAGAGGCAATAACGCAAGTATTCAACATGACCTCATCAGTCAAAGAAGGCATAAACATACAAACAGCAAATAAAAGAAAAGAAGACGTTGTTGAAGAAATTTATTCTCTGATCAATCTTTGAACTTCAATAGCAATATCATTCCAAGTAGGACATACAACAACATCTAAATGAGTAGCCATATTTTCTTGGTTTGAATAAAGTATAATTTTACCTTCATATTGTTCTGAAAGATAGTTAGTTATTTCCACATTATCATCTATTATTCCTGATATATAGGGATAAAATCGCTCTAACTGTTGAGCTTTCCACTCCAGACCCTTATTTGCTGAGAGTACGGGCCTCTTAGGAAAGTTATGTAAGGACAACCACTCTTTTGTTCCTTGAATAGTGCTGAAAGGTCTGTTTGTTAAATAGCAAGCAATGGGAATGTATTGAATGTTCTCTTTAGCTTGCTTAATGACTGGAATTTCAAGTTTGGCGTCACTGGAGTTAATATGGGACTCTACCCATTTTGAGGCTTCTGCGAACTGCCAGTAAGGGACGTTTTTAACAAAGGAATACTTTCTCACTATTTCATTCGCATTCAACTTTTCTGGATTTCCATAATATTTAATATGATGGTCAGCCCAAAGAATATTTGTATGTGCAAGAGTTTCATCGAGATCAACGGCAAATTTTTGTTTCACAACGATAAGAACAATAGTATTTTTTAAAAATGTTCGCGAAACCATTATAAATAGATACTATTTCCTAGTAGTGATTAAAATATGGTTTTGGATAGAAAAGCTACAATTGAATTAAAAACATCTTTGCTCGCTCAAGGAATCGATTTCGAAATCGATCTTTTTACTAAAATAAAGGAACCATTTTATGATAATCAATTTGTTTATGGAAAGACCAGCAGAAATGTCACGCAGAAAAACAAATTTCCTCAAGTTCTAGAATTAGGTCACAACATAATAAGCGCGCTATTAAGACGAGAGGGTTCGCCGTGGAATCTTAAATATGATGATGACGTTATTCAATTGTATAACAATAACACGTTTATTCAGGAGATTACTTTACCAGAAAGACCTGCATATTTTGATAAGAAGTTATCAGATGGCACTCCCACGGAGTCAATAATTGCGGTTGCAGGATCTGACACTCCAGGTTTTTTTCTTTATCCCGAATGCTTTTATTTCCCAGAAGGAAAAGCATGTGGGTTTTGTTCTATGAAAAATACACGAAGCACTGTCGGAAAATATATGGTATCCGAATTCTCTGAAGATAATATTCGCGAAGCAACAAACATTTTTGAAAAGACCCTATGGAGAGACATACCTCTTATTTCCATAACAGCAGGAACACCAGAAAACGACCAAATAACTAGAGAAAAAGTCATCAAACCACTGACATGGATGTATGAATCATTAGAAGATAAGATTCCCACCCATTTATTGGCTCATCCACCCAATGATTTCAAATTATTAGAAGAGTATAAAGAAGCAGGCGTTACTTCAATAGCTTTTAACATAGAAGTATATAATCGTCAAAAATTCAAAGAAATATGTCCTGGCAAACACGCACTGTATGGTTATGATAAATGGGTTGACGCACTTGATGCTGCAAAAGATGTTTTCGGGAATTTTAATGTGTATTGTGGATTAGTTTGGGGTCTTGAACATCCACAAAGTAGCATAGAGGGTCACGAATATTTTCTTCAAAAGGGGATAGGTATCGCATCAAATATTTTTCATGCAGACCCGATATCTGTTTTGAGTAAACATCCTCAACCCTCAGAAGAACAAATCTTGGAGATAGCATACGCAGAGTCAAAGTTATTCCAAGAGCACCCTTATGTCAACACAATATTTCCCGTAAGTATGAGAAGCACCATTGATTGGGAAGTTCATAGGGGAGATTTAACATAATGAAAGCGTATGTTAGTTCTACTGGTTGTGAGCAAAGAGATTTGGATGCTCAGAGGATAATCAACTATTTTAAGGACAACGATATACACATCACTAATCATCCCGAGGATGCAGACTATCTTTGTGTTATTACTTGTGGTGTAGATCAGTACAATGAGGAAAAATCACTTCGCGAAATTTCAGAATTGCAACAGAAAAATCCCTATGCAAAAATACTAGTAGGTGGTTGCCTCCCCAAAATAAGTCCTGAAAAAATAAACGAGTTTAATGTTTTTTACTCTTTCTCTCCTCGATCTGTAGAATCATTAGATAAAATATTCGCTCCTAAAAAAAGAATGGGGGAGATTCCCTATCCAACAAAAGCTTTCCTAAAAAGAAAACAAATTGAAAAGTCAACTAATTATGCAAGAAACCGCTTTGAAAAGGCAAAAAATGGTTATAAGATAAGAATATCTGAGGGTTGCCTGAATGACTGTTCCTATTGCATGATTAAAGAAGCAACAGGTAAATTAAAAAGCGATTCCATTGAAAGTATTCTTCAAAAAGTTGATTATGCAATTGATAAAAAAGAACCAACAATTATGCTGATGGCGGGAGATACAGGTGCGTATGGAATTGATAATAAAACTAACTTCTCAACTCTTCTAAATAAAATAATCTCATCGGAAGGTCATTTCAAATTATTTATCCATGATTTTGGAATCAGCTGGCTTATTAATGATTTAAATAATTATGAAAAAATATTTCAGAAAGCAAACCAAAACAAAAGAATTGGGGGAATTACTTTCCCCATCCAATCAGGAAGTAACAAAATCCTTGAATTAATGAACAGAAAATATTCTAGAGAGAATATTATTCAATCAATGAATCTGATGAAAAAATTTGATTTTGATATAGGGACTCATATAATGGTTGGTTTTCCAGGAGAAACAAAGGACGATTTCCACCAAACACTTCAATTACTTGAACAGGCACGATTCGATTTTTTCACGTGTTTTGCTTATTCAGAACATCCTAGAGCAAAATCAGCAAAACTAGAAAATAAAGTTTCCTCTGAAATAATTAACAAACGATTAGAACAAATCTCAAGCAATTTTGGAGACATTGCTAAGGTGATCCAATAATGGCAAAAATGGGATTTCTAAGTAACTTTGAGGCACAACATGGCTCAAGAGAAACCAAAATAGACAAATATTTCGTTGAAGTTATTATTAATGGTGAATTGAAGAATGGCTTCGTGGCAGGAATTGATCACACTAATCCAATGCGTGAATTAAACAAAATAACTGATGAACTTTCAAATTCATATCTTGATGATATTGTAGGCAGAGCAACAAACGAAAATATTGCCGATTATATCTTTTGTAACATGGGCGAGTTTCCAATTTATAAAGTCAAGGTTGAAGAATTTAAAAAAACGTTTGTTGAACTATTTGATAAAGATGTTGATATCAATGGGTTCCCTGCAAGATTATCATACAATAAAGGACACAGTCTACTCCTTAGAGAAAAACCAGATTTAGCAGTAAACTTTTTTACTCAAGCAATCGAAAAAAATAAAAATTTTGTTGAAGCATATAATCTTAGAGGTCGCTGTTTAAAGTATTTAAATAACTTTAAGGATGCATTAGCTGATTTTAATAGAGCAATTTCTATAAACGAACAATTTGGCGAAGGGTGGAGAAATAAGGGTAATGCTCACCTCTACCTCAATGAATTTGATGAAATGATTATTGCATTTAATCAAGCTATCGAACTAATGCCACAATCTTCATTAGCCATTAATAACAGAGGATTTGGTTATTTTATTAAAAAAGATTTTCAGAATGCTCTGAATGATCATTTGGTAGCCATAGAAATCGATCCTCATTATGCCGAAGCCCATTATGATAAGGCAATGGCTCTTAAAGCACTCGGACGAAGAGACGAGGCATTAAAGTCACTAAAAGAGTCAAGAATGCTAAAAAAAACCGGTAAAGACACCTATGCAAAAACTGTGATGTACTAATGAAACCCAATCTTTACTTTGGAATTGCAGCATATAATGAGGAAAACACCATCGAGACTTGTCTTGAATCTCTTAATCAACAAAAAATAAAAGGTAATTTAGAAACAATAATTTGTCTCAATGGTTGTACCGATAAAACAGAAGAGAAGATTAGCGAATCAAGAAAAAAATATGCCAGACTAAATATTAGTATTATCCATAGCAAGAAAGGCATTTCATTTGCTCAAAAAGCAATAACGAATCATGTTGAGAAAGATGTTCCTTTACTATTTGTTGATGCTGATGTAACCTTAGAAGAAAATTGTTCTGAAAAATTATATGACGAAATAAAAAAAATCCTTCTTTAATAGTTGCAGGATCTTGGCCCGTACCAAAAAGATCTGAGTCGTTATCGGTTTGGCAATCAGTTCTTTTTGACATATTACACGTCAGAGCTCTACATCCAGAATCAGAAATATCTGTCAATGATGTTTCTGAATTTAAATCATATGTTGATGCATTTCCCCAAGAGAACGTTTCGAAAGAATTTGAAAAAAAATCAAAAATTTACTTTCATGGAAGAGCTTTCATGATAAGAAATAAGGATTTATATGAAATACCAGCTCAAAAAGATGTATGTGATGATACATTTATGCCTAACTTCATCCATACAAAATATGGCCCGGGAACAATAAGAACTCGATACGATGCAATGGCATTTTATCAACCATATATTTCACTAAGAGAGCATTTCAAAATATATAGAAGAATTTTTTTGGATTTAAGGCATTTGGATGAAACAAAAAAGGAATTTAAAACAACAAGAGAGATGGAACGGACAAAAATAGACTGGGATTATGTTTTTAAACAAAAACCAAAAGTCATAGCAGATTTTCTATTATACAAATCAATAACTGGAATCGAAGACATTAGCTATAGATTGCTTCCAAAAAAAGGAATTTCAGACATGTGGGTATACAAGAAGAAATAGCTTAATGTTTTTTAATCATAGGAAAAGTGTCATATTCCCAAAACAACACGCAACCAACACAAAACCTCGGAAAAAGTATTACAACGCGCATAACGGAGTCCAAAAGACGTCCAAAAGAGACATGTGGGCTCCCGGGCTCATATTACATTCATGTCACATTTCTGGGATTACTATTGTTCGTAAAAGGTTTTGCGCAGAAAAACTGGTTTATGTCAAGAACTCAGTGCACCCCTGGCTCAACAAACAGCAATTCTTTATTATCGGCATCCATAGAAACAACCGTGCCGAGAGGGATGCTCATGATAGGATCGCAGTGGCCTATGTTGAAGTTCATGAGCAAAGGGATATCCAAAGGAGCCAACCTCTTCTTCACAACGTCGATGAACTGTTCGTGCTCTTCACTACCGTATCCAAAAGGCCTTCCGACGATAACACCTTTCACTTTCTTAAAGACGCCCGCATTCACCAGATCGACAAGTTGCGAATCAACAACCCCTAGGGGCACCCCCCTCCTGAAATCCTCCCCCTCAGAAGTCTCAAAGAAGACTATTCTCCCATCATACTCAGGCGCAAAAGGCGTCCCTTTGAGCTTGTGCAAGGAGTTCAAGCAACCACCGACAATAGGGGCTTTTGCCTTACCGCTTCCGAACCAAGAGAAACCCTCATTCTTGCGAAGCTTCCTCGGCCTGGCCTGATCAGCTTTCGTGAACCAGTCAAGGATCTCATCAGTCCACTCATCGGAAGGTAACACCCGCCCTACCGGCCCGACACTCATCGTCGCTTTCTTGAAGTGCTCCCACGTGTAAGACAAAGGCTCAGGAAACTCACCGAACTGATTCATCGCAGAAGGCCCATAAAACGTGACGAGACCCGCTTTTCTCAAAAAAGCGCTATGCAGATGGGTAATATCAGAATAGCCGCAGAATATCTTAGGATTGGCCTTGATCAGGTCATAATCGATGAGCGGCAACAACTCATTGGCAGCCAACCCCCCTATCGTACAGACAATCCCTTTCACCCGCTCATCCTTGAACGCAGCATGCAAATCAGCGACCCGTTCTTGCGGCGTGCCCGTAGAGAAGCCCCTCTTAGCCCTTGTCGTCAGGTACTCCTCGACATGAAAGCCTTGCTTCTCAAGGAAAGCCTTCGCTTGTTCCAGCCGGTGCGGACAAAGAGCACCGAGCGCGCCAGAAGGAGAGACAAACGCTATCGTGTCACCCTTGACAAGCCTTTCCGGATAAACCACCATCTTCATTCAACCTTTACAAACACACTGTTTAAATATATTTTCCTCCGCTCAAGGATACAACGTCTTCATGTTCCTCGGGAAAAGCATGACATCCTTGATGTTATCCAACCCCATAAGAGTCATGAACGTTCGCTCGACCCCCAACCCGACCCCCGCATTAGGATAAAGACCATCCAATGAACTCAAATAATGCGAGAAATGCCTTGGGTCCATCCCGCGATCGACCATCTTAGCAATAACATCCTCCTTTTCGACCACCCGTTCCGAGCCATCCGCCAAGTTGGTATTCTTCGCGTACCACAACTGGAAATCATTACAAACCATGCGGCCATCCTCCTCCCGGGCGCTGGTGAAGAACGCTTTGGAAGCTTCAGGTTGGTCTATCAGCCAAAAAAAGCTCGGAAAGCGCCTTTCCAAAAGAGAAGAATACTGCTTGGGCAACTGATGCGTCGACCCCCAAACGATATCCGCACCCTGTTCGTTAAGATAACCTATCACTTCAGAATAAGTTACCACAGGAAAAGGAGTCTTCGGCTCGACGCCAAGTGAAAAACCTTTTCTTTGCAGTTGACTCGCTGAAGCTTGAACAATCTCTTCAGTGATTCCCATAAGGTCATTTCGAGAATGATTAGCAGCAGTGTAATCAAGGATGGTAAATTCGCTAAGGTGCACGGAAGTTTTTGACTTGTCTTGCCGAAACAAGGTCCTCATCTCATAAACTTTCTCAAAATCACCCGCCATGAGCATCTCATGATAGAGCATATTACTCAAAGTAAGAAAAGCATCTTTCCCATAATAATCAACTCCGAATGCGGTCACCGGCCCTTCAACCGATTCGCCGACCACGGTAGGCGACTGCACCTCTAAGAAACCATAATAATCAAGCACACTACGACAAGTTTTCATAAACAAAGATTTCGCCTCAAAGATATTCCTTACAGAAGGATTACGTAAGTAGAGGTGTCGTCGATCAATTTGCGAACTCTTATCCAGCAGGACATCATTCGGATTGTTATACTTATCATGGTTCTTCGACAACAACTCCACGACATCTGCTTGCAACTCGTAACCAGGCGTTCCTGAGGTAACATCATCGTTCTTGACAACAGTCCCGGATACGCGAATCACCGACCCTTTATTCAAGCCATACGCACGCGGATTGACAACCACCGCCTGCAAGGCACCATGATGGTTCTCCAGTTGCACAAAAGCAAGATTCTTCCCCATTTTTCTAATTGATGCTATCCTTCCAATCATTGATTGAGATCCCCCATCAACTCTTATTATATCATCTATAGCCATCACTAACACCAATCACGATTTCTTCCCGACCATCAATAAATTGTTTCCTCGGGCAGCAGCATCCGCATACTCAACAAGGTTTTTTTCAATCGCTAAAATCCGACCATAGCTTTCTTCACCTGACAAGATATCCTTTAGAGAAGCGGTATCGCCCGATATCCTCGTTTCCTGATAGCCAGGGTAAATGGTTACTGGAAACCCTTTCACAAAAACAGCTTCCAAGCCAACACGACCATATAATCGGCTAAGAGAATGCGGCGTGAACAAGCGTATAGCAGGCATGTCCTGGGTGAAACGACCCATATTGTTCAAAGCGGCTTTTTCCGCTTCTTCAACATTCCCTTGTTGCAGATTAAAAAACACGAGGTGATACTTGTTCGGAACAACCGAGACCACATAACCGCCTTTCCTGGTCACACGGCCCATCTCCGCAAGTGCTCGTTCAGGGCCATCCACGAAACCCAATACGTTATGAAAATTATAAGTGACATCGAATTGCTCGTCCGGCACGCCAAACATGTCTGTAATGTCACCATTGATTATCTGTAGCCGTCCAGCCCTATCACCATTAACTTTTTTCTTCGCCTGCTCGAGCATTTCAGGAGAAAGGTCATAGATAGTGCCTGTAGCTTTGCTGTACGAATCCAATAATCTCATGCTCCACCTGCCAGTTCCTCCGCCCGCATCGAGGAAGGAGAAATCATCATTGAATTGCGCGAGGACATCTTTTGTCAATAGGTGCCAGAGCAGTTCATCAGATAATCGCCAATAGTGTTGATGTTCCACCAAGTCGTAACCTTCCGCTTTGTCCGCAAAATAAGCCAACACTTCATCGTCATGACTCATTGTCGTTCAACCTCTGGTCTCGCGATCGTGAACTTTCGATCGTACGTATTGATAGTGGCAGTACCCCCCACTAGGAATGTGCTGCTCGGATCGGTATGGCCATAGTTGACGTTCGTGATGACAGGATACTCTTTTGCGGGGAGATAATGATGCAGCACTTCGGTGAGCGCGTCTTTGTTTTCTCGTTGCGGACCTGGAAACCTCCCCATGACCAAGGCATTAAGCCCGTCCATAATACCCGTCTGCGCCAGTTGGGCGAAGTTCCTTCTGAACAGGTTATTCGTAGCCTGAATGTTTTCTTCTAACAAGAGTACAACTCCTTGAAGCGACGGCAGATAATTAGTCCCTACGAGCGAAAGAAGGGTGTCCAGGTTGGTCGGTATAATCGTCCCTTCCGTCACCCCTTCATTGATGACATAGATACCTTCTGAAGCGTGCCACTCCCTAACAGGAACGTCTTCTCTGAACCAATCGTCATAAGCGTAACTCGCAGGAGCCTTCCATTCATCCGTCAGATTCACCCCTTTTATCGCTTGCAAGAAACCATCTATTGTTATGGAAGCCAATTGTTTGGGACAAAAAGACACGAGCATCGAACCCGAGTAACTCATCTGGTCCGCCTGAGAGAGCAACGAGAGATTAATTGCTGAAAGATCACTATATCCAAAGAATGGTTTGGGATTTTTCACGACAAGCCCATAATCGATATGAGGAAGCACTTCGTTAGCATTATAGCCTCCAATAACCCCCATGATAGCATCTATTTGATCATCCTCGAAGAACCTGTTGATATCACGTGCGCGAGCAGCGATTGACGCACCCAGATCATACGGACGATCGAGACAAGCTTCCCCCACTATCGTTTCGTAGCCTAGTTGCCGAAGTCGGTCGACACCTCTCCGGAACTGCCGTCCATCGATGACCTTTCCCGGCAGGGAAGGCGCCACCAGCCCTATCACTCGTCTACCCGATACCTTTCTTGGAGGAATCATCTTAATCACGGCTTAAGCGTTGTATGGCCTCGCGGGAATGCGGAGGCAGACCAAATAGTCGGCATCTTGAGCAGCCCTTGGAGCAATCTTTCCCAACCCATGCCAAAACCGGCTGTTTGCCGGTACGTATCAAACATCCTTGATTGCAGGTAGGGCGCATAGTCTTCTTTTGGGAGGTTAAATATGTCCGCTTTCTGCGAGAGCTCATCAACACCTCTTATTCTTTGGCCGCTGCCGACATATTCCCTGTATCCTGGCCAGATAAAATCGGTATTGTCAGCAACAGCAGGTTCCTTGCCATCAACCACGGCATGGTAGAACGGCACTTCTAGCAAAGGGAACTCGTTTACACCGATAAGAGTGCCATAAATCTCCGTAAGCTTCACTTCTTCCCACGAACGGAAGTGTTCCAGCGTGAATGGCCTATATTTGTCGTCTTTCGTCTCCAAGTAGAGCGTTTGCAGGGCCTCTTGCAAAGTGATGACAGGTGTTCTCTCGATGTTTTCTCCCAGCGCCTGCAGTTCTTTGAGATCACGTTGGTCCAAGAAGTAGGCAAGCGAAGGTTCTTGTTTGTTCAAGACATCATTGATAATGTTTTTCGTCAGCCCCAACACATGTTGCTCGTTCCTTTGCTGCGATATCTTCCCTTCATATTCAATGTGGTGGAATTCTGAGAGATGTGTTGTGTCGGCCTCTTCTTTCCTGAAAGAGTTGTATATGGCATATACCTGATCTACCCCTTGTTGCATGAGTGCTAGTTCAAGGTATATCTGGGAAGATTCGGCAAGGAACGCCTTTCGGCCGAGGTCGAACCAATCAAGAGTTATAGGCGCAGTATCAGTAGTATAGTCCAGGGCTTCTCGTCCGTAGAACGCCCCTGGTGAAGATATCATCCTTGTGGTCAGCGGCAAGAGCGTGAAGAGCGCCCCCTGCTCGTTGAAGTAGCGGATGGTCGATTGCGCTATTTGATGATTGATGTTCGCTACGTGCCCCCAAAGGCCATCATTCGCTATCGAGTTATGCCTTTGTGCCATTTCTCTCTCCGTGAAGACATAGTTGTCAATGGATTCATTTTTCGGGAAAACGCGGTTTCCCTTATATCCTATGACGCCATCATCTTCTGCGGTGTACGGCCCTAACATAAGACACAAAAAAAATTTTTTATTTAAGTTAATTACTACCTGATAACAAAAAAAATTTCGGCCAACGGACACAAAATCGGAAAAAAACCGGAAAAACAACGCTCCTGTCACCAACATTTTTTTAAAATAAATCCACTCGCAAGTAGCGCATGAAACGCACACTCATCAAGGAACTAACAACAACAATCAACGAAGAGGGACAACAGATATACGGATGGGTGCACAACATCCGAGACAAAGGAAAAATAGCATTCTTAGAAGTAAGAGACCGGACCTCACCAATACAAGTAGTCATCGACAACCCAGAAGGGAAAACGCTCGACATAAAGAAATATGACATCGTATCGTTCACAGGAACCCCAACAACATCAGGCGTGAAAAGCGGCATACCGGGAGTGGAATTCCAAGCAACAGACCACCAAGTACTCACCAGCCCGAAAGAAGACTACCCACTACCAATCAGTACAAAGGCACAAAACAACCCAGACCAAGAATTCAACCATCGAGTACTCTCCGTAAGAAACCCAAAAAACAACGCCCTATTCAAAATACAGGCCGATATCGCCAAACACTTCTCAGAATACATGAGAAGCGAAGGATTCACCCAAATATTCTCACCGAAAATAGTACCGCAAATAGCTGAAGGCGGAGCGAACATGTTCAAGATAGACTACTTCGGAAGAGACGCATTCCTCGCACAAAGCCCGCAGCTCTACAAGCAAATAATGGTAGGATCAGGCCTCGAAAGAGTTTTCGAAATAGGACCTGTTTTCAGAGCAGAAAAACACAACACCTCAAGACACATCAACGAATACATCAGCCTAGACATGGAAATGGGTTTCATCGACTCGTACACAGAACTCATGGACCTGGAAGAATCAATGATGCAATACATCCTAGGAAAAATTAATGAAGAGCATGGTGATGAGATACAACAATACTTCAAAACAAGCATCAATGTACCAAAAGAAACCCCACGATTAGCCCTCAATGAAGGCATTGACATCATCAAATCAAAATACGGCTACAAAAACAGAGAAGAGGGAGACATCGACCCGAAAGCCGAAAGACTACTCACAAAATATGCTCAAGAAGAACACGGCTCCGACTTCATATTCATCACCAATTATCCAACAAAGAAACGACCATTCTACACGATGCCTACACCAGGCAACCCCGAGATTACTGAAGGCTTCGACCTCATCTACAGAGGATTAGAAATAACTACCGGCGGGCAACGAATACATGATTATGAACAACTTCTGAGCAATCTAAGAATATTCGGCCTCACTGATAAAGGGCTAGAAAAATACCTCGACGCATTCAAGTACGGCATGCCACCGCACGGCGGCATGGGCATAGGACTGGAAAGAACCACCGCAAAAGCACTAGGACTCGACAACATCAAATACGCCAGTTTGTTCCCAAGAGATGTGAAAAGACTAGAACCATAAAGAACTATTTATAAATCTCGTCGGAAGTTGGCTCCCGGGCTCATACCACTTTTCGTTAGGTGACCACAAATCATTTTTTTTCAGTTTTTGTAGTCACCTAGAATCTTTGATTCTAGTGCCAAAAAGTCACTTTTTGCGCACCTGCTTGAGCGTTTTCTTATATTGTTTTATCAAGAATTGCATCGTCGGCCGTAATTTGTCGTTCTTCTGGTATTCTTGCAGCGTAGAGTAATATTCTGCTCTGTCTTCAAAAAGAATGTTTATTGGCGGGTAATTGTGCTGTAACAACACATAATTCAGCAATAATCGTCCAACGCGACCATTACCGTCCTGAAAAGGGTGGATGTCTTCAAATTGGTTGTGCATAATAGCAGCCAAGACCAGTGGTTTGAACTTCTGCTTGTTCTTCTTATACCAAGCAGCTAGTTCTTTCAGCTCTTTTTCTACAGCAATTGCAGGTGATCCTCGATGGATTATCTCACCGCCTCTTCCTCGAATGACGACTTCCACATCCCGCAATTTCCCAGCAAACGATTTCGACCCTTCGAAACAGAGTTGATGCAATTTCAGAATGAGGCTCACCGAAACATCCTGCTTTGTCGAACGTATGAAATCGATCGCTTTCGCAACACCTTTTGTTTCTCGTTCCTCATCATCTTTTGCCTCTTTACTCTTAAGGATGATAGGGACTTCATCTGGCAAAACAGCCGATCCTTCGATCGCATTGGTATTATAGACAAATGCTTCTGTAAATTGTCGCCATTGTTGCTCACTGAGATGAAAGACTTTGATTTGTTCATCAAATTTATTGAGTGATTGTAGCTGTTTATTGGTCAAAGAAAAATTGAAAACATCTGTCTTGAACCCCTTGGCTTGCTCCTCAAGAAGTTCCTCAGCCCTTTTTGAGAGCTTCTCCAACTGTTTTTCAGAAAGATTTGTGCCGAGATAACGCCTCAGTTTGATGACTTTATTATGCTCATCCCTAAAAGAATACACTACATAATATTTTATGCTCTTCCCGGATTTTCTCTTCTCGAGGAACATACAATACAATAAGGTGACCACATATTTAAACTTTTCTTATTTTGTGGTCACCTAGACCTTATTCTCACAAGCTCATAACCTTATCAGGTACAAATAAAACCACAAAAAGTATCTAAAATTAACTATGTTATCATAAAAAAAGTTAATTAAAAAGAATTATTTGGGTTAAAGGCCTCACAGGCTCATAGTCACTTCTTCTTTTTCGGTCGTCTCTTCTCAGAATGAGCGGTACGCCGCACCCACGACCGATACGCCAGATAACCCACCATAAGAACGAAGACGCCCAAGCAGACGATGAGCGTCACTATGACACCCCCATACTCACCAGCGAACCCTGACGGGCTAAGGTGCCTGACCAAGATGCCAGTGTACGCCCAGACAAAGACAAGAAGGTAAGCGACGTCTCTATCAACATAGGAACGCCACAGGCCGATGAGCGCGCCCACCACCAAGACGAGCACGGTCCAGAACGCTTCGGAAAGACCAAAGCCACCCCAGCCGATGCTGACGAGGAAGACAGTGATGTTCGCAATGGTAGCAACAGTTATCCAGCCGAAGTACACGCTGAACGGCAGTCGCACCAGCCATCTTTCTGCAGGAGAGAGCCGCAAGGAGCGCAGCCTCGTCGCGATAACAATCAGAGAAACAAGTAAGCAGAGCATGAACACGACCGAGAGCCAGATAAGGCCATAGTGCCACGAGAACAGCCAAGCGATGTTCGCCAATGACGAGATGATAAAGGGCCAAGCGACCTTGTCGGCAGCGGCAGACCTCTTCTTCCCAAAAACACCAAGAGAGAACAGGACGAACCCCGCAAGCAAGAGGTAGATGAGACCCCATATCGAGAACGTGAGACCGGCAGGCGTGAAGAGGTTAGGATAAGAGTCGGACACGCCGCCCGTGGTGACGCCGTTGATGGGCAGCATGTTGGCCAAACCATTGATGACGACCACGGCCAGGAATGAGAGCGCCACCAATAACTTCATCAACAGCTTCATGAGGCGTGCAGAAGACCAAGGGTTATATAAACCATTGGATTTGGTCACAACGACCATGGGAGGCCTGAATCATCCGTGCCATTCCTGCTTGATCTTCTGCCCGCCGACGTCCATCTCGTAATAGCCGTTCTCGCCGCTCTCATCAAACCAGTAGTCCATGCGGAGGTCACCATCAGGCGAGGTTGCCTTGTAGATGACGTGGCAATAACCGGCGTACTCGCCGCTCTTCTCGAGCCGGTCAACGATCCACTGAGCGTTCGCGCCCTCAGCGGCAGAAGTCATCGTCCACTCAGCGCCTTCCTGGCACCAACCAGCACTCCCTTCCTTGGCCGTGACCTCGACGGCGCCCTCGTCCGTCTTCACGACGGTGCGGGCCTCGCCGTCCACATCCTTGATGGCCTGGCCTGCCGGCGTTGATGTGCACCCCGCCACGAATACCACTACGAGCACCAATAATACCATGTATGCGTGTTTCATCGTCGCATCACCCCCTGTTACAAGAAGGGGAAGAACAAAAGCAAGTATTAAAATGTTATCATCCCATAGCTTCGAGAAAACCTATCAAGCTTCCGGCTCGTCCTCACAGCCCACTTCGTCCTGCAACCTGGTCGGCCTCCCATATCAGTCATTCTTTTCAAAAAAGCTCTTCGCCAAGTGCACCAATCGCTTCCCGATAGCGCCCCAGGGCAGGTACTCCAAGAACGATTCCGGATCGATGAATCGTCGTTCCCAAAGCTTGCCAGTATCAGGATCTGGCGTTAACTGTTTTACCTCGTCGATGATCGCTGCGAATCGCAACTGATACACCGGCTCTTTGTCAATGTCGAGATACTCCACTTTTTGTACGCCGATAAAACCGACCGTTTTCAGCGTGATAGAGAGTTCTTCATCAACCTCGCGATGCAACGTCTGCAGGGGATGCTCATCTGGTTCTACCCGTCCGCCCGGGAGGATCCAATTGTGCCTGTGCACTCCCTCGCACCTGCCAATCACAAGTTTCCCGTCAGCACCGAAGCATAACCCGTAACTCTGCGCGATGGGGGTGAAGTCCTCGAACGTGTTGGGCTCGAAAAACGTGAACCGTACGCGGCCATCGTTCGGGTCTTCCCATTCAGCAATGAGCATGCACTAGGCAAACACACCAGCAGTTATAAATGTTCGCCGTGGGCGATCGAAATAGTTCCACGAGACATTCACGATCTCATACTAATTCTTTCCTAGAACGAGCAGTCCCTACAGTCTTCTACGCAGTCATGGCCTCCAGGAGACCATTGCAGCGACCAGTTCTTGATCGCTTTGAGGATACGCACGAAGTCTTTCCCCGCAGGGGTGAGCGAGAGGGTGGTGCGTAGGGGCTTGTCCAAGACGCGACGCTCCACCAGTCCGTCCTCTTCCAGCTCGTCAAGCCTTCTTGAGAGCATTTTCGGCGTGATGTATTTCACCTGCCGTTTCAACTCGTTGAACGAGGAGGGGCCGTGGCGGTGCAGCTCGAAGATGATGAGCAACGACCACTTCTTGCCGATGATGTTCATGGTCTCATAGATGACGCAGCTATTCACGGTGTCAAGGAGGATACCACAAATATATAAAGTATACCTTTTATACCAGGTCACCAAAAAAATACGAGGCATCACCCTATGAAAACCATCGCCATCATCTCCGCAAAAGGAGGAGTAGGAAAAACAACAATCAGCGTCGCGCTCGCAGACCACCTCGCAAGGAACGGCAAGCACGTCACCATTATCGACGCGGACGTCAACGCCCCGAACGTCGCCGCATGGCTCGGCATCAAAGAATGGGACGAAACCCACGACGTCAAGATATTCCCCCTCCCCAACAAGTACAAGCGCTGCGACAATCCTATTGTGATTTGCAACGGCGAAGAAATCCCCATCACCCTCGAGAAGCGAGGAACCGTCAACATAAAGAATGACTACCAACCGCCACACGCAGATTACACCATCGACGTCATCTCAGGAGACATCGCCAAAGGCAAGACTGGCTCTGGAAAAGTGGTCGAGAGCGTCATCAACAAGCAACCAAGGACGAAAGACGAGCAGAGCGTCACCATACTCGACACCGCCCCGGGAACGGGCTACCCTGTCCTCACCGCGATCAGCAAGGCGGATCACGCCATCCTCATCACCGAAGCGAGTCCGCTAGGACTCCAAGACCTCCAAAAACTGCTCAGTATCGTCAGGGAAAAACAGAAAGAGCACAGCATCATCACCAACTACGCAGACACGAACACGGCAATAACGCAAGAGATACAAAACATAGCGGGCAAGAACTACCTCGGTAGCATCATTTTCAACAATAATATACGTCGAGCACTAGAACAAAAAATGATACCAAGACAAGACGACCTCGACAACATCTGCAAAGAAGCGGCACGAAGGATAAACGCATGAACCTCGCACCAATCCTCATTGACAGCCTGAAAGGAAGCATGAAGATAATCCTTATCATCTTCACGCTCATGGTCGCCGTGGAACTCCTCGTCCTCAAGTACCAGGACAAGCTCAACAGGCTCGTGTCCAAGCAAGACCTAAAAGGCTACACCATCGCCTCACTACTCGGCAGCATCCCAGGATGCATCGGCACGTTCGCCGCAGACACGCTCTACATGAGCGGCCTCATGGGATTCGGCGGTATTATCGCCACGATGATAGCGACGAGCGGCGACGAAGCGTTCATCATGCTCTCCTTGGCCTTCACAGGAGAATTACCCTGGGGGCCGCTCCTCCTCATCCTCGCCTCGCTCTTCGTCCTCGGCATCATCGGCGGATTCATCGCGGACAAACTTAAGAAGCGCTACCAATGGACAATTTGCGAGAAGTGCAAGATCACGCATCATGGACCAAAAGAGAAGAAGCCACGCCACTTCCTTAGAGAACACGTGTACCAGCATATCATCAAGAAACACCTCTGGCAGATATTCCTCTGGATATTCGCAGCGCTCTTCCTCATAGGACTCGTCGGGACAAACCTGAACGAACAAGCACTCTTCCGAGGATCAGAACTAGCAGTAGTGCTCCTCATAGCGGCGCTCATCGGCGTCCTCCCCGTCTCAGGACCGAACGTCTTCCTCATCATCATGTACACACAAGGGCTCATCCCCTTCTCTATCCTCCTCACGAACTCCATCGTCCAAGACGGCCACGGACTACTGCCAATCCTCGGATTCTCGCTCGACGACGCCCTCAAGATCAAGCTCTACAACTTCCTCTTCGGACTCATCATTGGAGGAACACTCCTCGCATTAGGGCTCTAGGAAGAACAGGCAACCCCTCGTTTCAGTTTCTGAAACAAATATTTATAAACCGTTGCTGCCACCGTCACCCATATGGTCAAGGGAAGAATGAATCCTGCCAATACCCTGCCGGTCGCGGTCCTCGCCCTCCTATTCCTGTGCGGCGGGTGCGCCCCTGGCGATCCCATCGACGGCAACACGAGCGTGAACGGGAGCGATGACCTCTCTGTGAAGGTCATCGACGCGGACGGCGAGTTCTCGGCGCAGGAGTGCGCGCTGCGCGGCCTGCAGGACGAGGTGATCATGATTGAGTCGGCGTACTGCGGCCACTGCAAGGCCACCATGCCCGTCTTCCAGGAAGCGTGCGAGGAGAAAGGAATAACGCCGACCATCCTGGACGTGAGCGTGAAGGAGCAACGGGAGCGGATGGAGTCGTACGGCTTGCAGATACAGTACACGCCGACGTTCATCTTCGGGTGCACGTACGTCATCGGCGCACGGCAAAAAGAAGGGTACCAACAGTTGCTTGATGAATTCCTCGAGGTGAACTGATACCATGGAAGAGAAGAGCAAGAAGTACGTGGTCCTGGGCATCGCTGTCGTCGTCCTCGTCGCGGCGTACTTCCTCACGAAGAACGTCTCCCCGGAAGCGCTGAAAGAGATGGGGCTCAGCATGCCGCTCCCCTTGTTCACGTTCCTCATCGCCATCATCGACGGGTTCAACCCGTGCAACCTGTTCGTCCTCACCCTCCTCTTGTCATTGGTGCTCTCCGAGTCTCACTCGCGGAAGAAGATCTACGCCATCGGGTTTAGTTTTATTGGTGTCGTGTACGTGTTCTACTTCTTGTTCATGGTCGCGTGGCTGAACGTCTTCAAGTACATCGGCTTCATCGACCCGTTACGCATCGGCATCGGCGTCCTCGCCATAGTAGCGGGGCTCATCAACTGCAAGGAGTACTTCTTCTACCGGAAAGGGATAACGCTGATGGTGCAGGACAAGCACGTCGGCCCCTTGAAGAAGAGGATACGGCACGTCGCGGACGTGGTCAAGAGCGGCTCCATACCCGCATTGATAGGCGCGTCGATAGTCCTGGCGGTCTTCGCGTCATTGGTCGAGCTGCCGTGCACCGCCGGGTTCCCTATCATCTACACCGGCGTGTTGACCGGCATGGCGCTCACCGGCCTCGCGTACTACAAGTACATCTTGCTCTACAACCTCGTCTACGTGCTGCCCCTCATCGTCATCATCACCGTGCTGGGCTACACGTTCAAGGGGAAGCAGGTCGAGAAGTCGACCATGGCGCTCATCAAGTTCATCGGCGGGGCCATCATGCTCCTCCTCGGCATCATCTTGTTGGTGAACCCGGGCTTGATCGTGGGCGCCTGATAACGAGAATGTTCTCTCCGGGGAGAAAAGCTCTTTTTTTGTTTATCTGTTCTCGAGGCCGAGTTCTTCGTCCACGTCCCCTGCGATTGTGCGCATGCTCGCGAATATCTTGTTCGCGTCTTCTTGGAGCTCGTCGATGATCCTCGTCATGCTGCCTTCTCGGAGCTCGATGTGTTTCTTGTCGCGGATGAGGATGCCTGCTTTGATGAGCGAGCGGATGTGGTAGAGGGCTCGTTGGTGCTCGATGTTGAGTTGCTTGGCGATCATCTCTGGAGTGAGCTCCTCGCCGCCTTTTTGGAGGATGAGTTTGAAGACTTGGACGCTCATGCTGTGCGTGTCTCGCGCGTTGCAGAGTCCGAGGCTGTCGCAGAGCCAGGCAATGTCGTCGTCGAGGTCTTGTCGTGCCGGCTTGGCGAGTTTGTTGAGGATGAGGTCGGCCATGGAGCGAGGTAAGAACATAAAAGTATATAAATCTTCCTATAAATTATGAAATGTATTCAAAAAAATAGAAATGTTTAAATATTTCCTTTGCTTCCCATACCCATCAAAATCAAAAAGGGGTGATACGCATGAGAACGCTATGGGATGAGATGCGAGCATTCCAAGAACAGATGGACGAGATGTTCACAGGGTTCTTCAACCGAGAACCCTGGTACACCACAGGACTGCTGCCAGACAACACCAAGCAGCTGCCGGCAACGCAATACCGGCACGCGCTGACCGACCTGGAAGAGACGGACAAGGAAGTCATCGCCAAGATAGAACTGCCAGGCGTGAACAAGAAGGACATCCAGGTGAACGCCACGGACGACGGCGTCGAAGTCAAGGTAGAGCACCAAGAAGAGAAGAAAGAAGAGAAGAAAGGCACTATCAGGATGGAACGCAGGTGCGCAGGCTTCTACCGCAAGATTGCCACGCCGAGCATCGACGCTGACAAGATCAAAGCCAACTACAAGGACGGCGTGCTCGAGCTGCGCATGCCCAAGAAAGCAGTCAGGAAAGGCAAGCAGATACTCATAGAATGAAAAGGAGGTGGTACGAATGCTGCTGTTCGAAGATAGCTTCGGCAACCTCTTGCACCCAGAACAAGTGGACGAGCTCTCAACCTGGGAGATAGAGGAGCGAGGCATCCACGTCTGGGACAGCGAGGTAGGGCAAGCCTCATGAACATGCCGACGAAACCCTTCTCCTGTCCTTTTTTTCCCTGAGGAGCGCCCACGAGGACCACGCGCATCACCAGCAATAGAGAGCCCTAGCGCCCCTTCCCGAGAGGACCACGCAGGTTTTATATAGCACCATGAGTTCTCACACCCAATGGCGAGTCCTGTCAACAAGCGGCGAATACAGATGATCTTCGCGGCGGCAAGCACGCTCATCCTCCTCTTCATCATCATCAAGGGGCTTTGGCAATACATCGGCGCGTTCTTCGGCGTCGCCATCCTCTACGTCCTGTTCAGGAAACTGAACACGTTCCTGCGCGACAAGACGTTCCTCGGGCGCAAAGGGGCAGCGCTCATCACCATCATCGCCTCCGTCCTCGTCGTCGTCATCCCCTCCTTCCTGCTCATCAGCGCCGCGGCGAGCCAGCTCTCAGGGACACTCTCAGACCCACAGGTCATCACCGACGCGGTGGACGACCTCAACGCCAAGCTGCCATGGATAGACCTCGTCGGGACGCTCAGCGACCAGGTGCCGAGGATAGCGGAGTTCATCGCGAACGCGCTCATCAGCAGCTTCAGCAACATCACGAGGAGCGCCATCGCATTGGCCATCACGTACTTCCTCCTCTACTTCATCCTTATCGAGGACGAACAGAAGCTCAAGAAGGGAGCGCGCGACCTCATCCCGTTCAGCAAGAAGAACGCGGAGAAGCTCCTCGAGGATTTCAAGCGCATCACGAACGCGACGCTCATCACCTCAGGGCTCATGGCTCTCCTCCAAGGATTCCTCCTCGCCATCCTCTTCGTCATCTTCGGCATACGAGCAGCGGTGTTCTGGGGGTTGCTAGGAGCGTTCCTCAGCTTCATTCCCATCGTGGGGCCGGCGCTCATCTGGGTCCCTGTGGCCATCATCAAGCTCGCGCAAGGGCACATCGCCCCCGCCATCATCATCGCCGCAGGAGGATTACTCATCGCATACGTCGACAACCTGCTCCGGCCGTACCTCAACCGCAAGATAGGACGCATCAACCAAGTCGTCTCATTACTAGGGATATTCATGGGGCTCGCCGTGTTCGGCATCATCGGCGTCATCATCGGCCCCATCATCATCAGCTCGTTCCTCCTCACGATCAAGATGTTCAAGGAAGAATACCTGGACTAAAAACAAAAAAAAGTTTTTGAATGACCCACTCATCGAAAGTAGCGCTTATAGGCATTGCGGTCCTCCACCACAACAACATTTATGAAACAAGGTTCATTCGCCATACGCATGAGGCGAAGGCTGATATGAGAAGAGATGAAGAGACGCGCGAACGCCCCCTCCATGAGGAAGAGGAATGGGACATTTACAACGACGAGGCGCGCGAGAAGCTCGTCGAGTCAGACAGCCTCGACCCAGAAGAGGAAGCGTTCATGCGCGGCTACGAGGGCGCCTAAACCGCGCAGCGATTCCTAAACGAGAAAAAAAAGAAAGAATTATTTCGTTCACTCTGCGTTGCGACAGCCCTGGACGCCGTGTACGCCACGACCAACGCCTCGGCCCCCGTAACCGGTGCCGTCACGAGGCCCTCGGCCGTCGTTCAGGCCGAGTTGCGCTCGGAGTTGCTCAGCGAGCGCGAAGTCACCATCCTCGACAGCCTCATGCGCCTCAACGAACAAGACGAAGTCCTCCTCACCCACTAGTTCCAGAACACGGGCGCCACGGCCCTTTCCTTCCATCAAAGAAGCCCAGGCCTCGTAGTCAAGGCTATCGAACGCCTCTTCCAAGAGCTCATGCGCCCCCTCATCACAGTTCGGCCCCTGCATGGACGGGTCGCCGCGGTACGCGCTGACCACTCCTAAGGACGCGACCAGACCCGCGACGGCGAGCAGGGAGAACCCCAACACAAATATCTGCTGTTTCTTCATACGTCATTACCTCCTTATTCCTGGAAGAACCAGGCCATCCTCAACAAGCAACAACCATTGTTTATAAGTTCAAAGAAGATGACATGTACATCATGAATCCATCTTCTCACTCATACCGCAACGCGTCCACTGGCTTCAGCCGGGAAGCCTTCCAAGCAGGGACTAATCCTGACAGCACGCCGAGGACTACGGACATGCCGATGCCCAGCAGTATTACCTTCGCGCTGGTGGTCCCACCGCTGCCGAACATCCTCATCATGCCAGCAGTCTCACCCATTAGATAAGGCAGGAATCCTGAGAGCAGGATGCCGAGGATAATGCCGAGGATACCGCCAATCAGGCCGATGAGAGCCGCATTCATAAGGAATATCTTCAGGATGTCACCGTTACGAGCGCCTATTGCCTTCATGATGCCTATCTCCTTGGTCTTCTCCAGCACGGAAGTGAACATTGAGTTCATGACGCCGACGGCGCCGACGAGCAAGGCGACAGCCGCTATGGCAGTCAAGAATGTCGTCATCGAGCCCATCATCTCAGAGCGCTGCTTCTGGGCCTCTTGGTTAGACGAGATGGTGAAGTCCATTTCTTTCTCAGTGACATGACGTGACAGGCGCAGCCGCTTCTCAACCTCGTTAATAATCTCGTCGATGCGGTCCTCGTCCTTCACCCGCAGTATGATAGTGTCATACACACCCTTCTCCTTATCCTCTAGCACACCATAGGCGGCGTCAAGAGGCATATACACGGACGTGCTCTGGTCATCAATGATGCCGACGATACGGAACAATCGACCCTCGATCGTGACGGCTTGGTTGATACCGAGACGCTTATCAAAAAAGCCGTCAGCGATGCGGCCGCCGATGACGATGACGTTCGTGTCTGCCGGGCCGAGCGTGCGACCATTAGCGAGGTCGATGTTCGCGACTCGCGACCAAGTATCCTCATCCACACCAGTGATGCGAACGGATCCCCGTTCGGCGACGTAATACAGGTCGGCGCTACCGCTAATCTGGGTGTTAATGGTGATGATGTCAGGGATGCCCTTCAGGACCTGCACGTCCGAAGCACCAAGGACTATATCTTCCTCCGACGAGGTCGCACCACCCGGGAAGCCGCCAGGGCGACCCGGGCTGAAGCCTGCGGCTCGGGAAGAGCCAGCCGTCAAGGTCAAGAGGTCTGCTCCGAGGCTGTCGAATTGACCGGTGACGTCCCGCTCCAATTCCTGGCTCATGCTCACAATAGCGATGACCGCAGCCACACCGATAACGATGCCGAGGATGGTCAGCCAGCTACGCAACCGGCTGTGCAAGACCATGTTCAGGGCTTGCCTAAAAGCTTTGGAGAACTTCATCAACCAGCAACCCCGGACTCATCGCTTCCTCTTCTCCAGGCCGAACAACTGCTTCACCGTGTAGTCAGGGTCCTCAAGCTTCTCGCGCTTGTACTTCCTGCGAAGGAAGAAGGCGATGACGACGACCAAGACGATGAAGACCAGCCACTTCGCGCTCTGCCAGAACTGCTGCAAGGGACTCTGCCGCTGGAAACCGCCACGCATGGCGCCAGGCATGCCCACGGAGAATTCGTAGTCATCGCCGTCAGCGGAAACGTTGCCTGGCACAAGACCGACGCCGGCGTTCAGGGAGATCTCTTTATTGACGGTCACGCGGTTGCCATTGGAGTCTGTGTAGATGATGTCGACGAGCAGCACATCAGCCTGTCTACGGGTGCGAGAGAGGGCGAAGCTCACCACGGTGTAGTCACCGGTGTTCAGGTTGCCGATAATAGCAGAGTCAGAGCCAGTGACAGACCAGCCTTCCTGCGAGGGGATACGGACGGTAACCGAGCTTGCTGAGACCGTGCCGATGTTCGCGATGGAGAACGAGTACTCCCCACCTGACTCGTCAGAGTACGCCACGTCGAAATCAGTGGAGCCGCCCACGTAAATGCCGGCTTTGGTCTCGACGGTCGTCTCCTCACCCGTCAACGGGTCGTCGTACTCCAGCGCCAAGTCGAGCGTGTACAGATCCGGGTCGGCGACGGCGCTCGCCATGGCATCGAAAGACAACGAGACCTCATCGTCGACGGCGAGGTACTTGATGTAGCGGGTGTTGTCGGAGCCGACGGGCAGGATGATGTCTTCCTCGTTCTCCCACCTGAACACGAGCTCGCGGAGGGGCGCCGAGCCGACGTTCTTTATCGTGAAGGTGAGTGGAGCGATCTTACCAGGGATGAGTTCGACCTTGTCGATACAGATGATCTCCGCTCTGTCGCTGCTGCTCACCTCGACCCAGACGCTCTTCTGGGTAGTAGTGGTCGATCCTCCCTCGTTGTAGCGCACTTTGAGTTCATAGCTGCCAGCGGTGGCGTCCTTATCCACCAGGACCTTGTACCGAACGATGCGGATGTCGTCGCCCTGCTGGTAGGCCTGCAATGACCCAACACTCCTCTCCGCTTCCTCTCCTTCCACCAGCGAGAAAGGGTAGGAAGGCACTACTTGTATGGTGACGTCTTCCGCGGCGGCACCGCCGATGTTCTCGATGCCGAAGCGGAGCTCGACGACGTTACCTGCAAGGGAGGGGTCTGGGTCTTGGTTGACCAGGTTGATGCTCAGCAACGGCGTATCGGCCGCTAAGACGATAGAGACCAGTATGGCCGCCACCAACGCATAGAGCAATAGCTTCTTCACGTTCTCTTCACCTCCTTCTGCGGACGTCCTTGATGCGTCCGTCCTTGAGCTCGATAATCGTGCGTGCGTACTTCGCCAAGCGAAGGTCGTGCGAGACTACGATGACCGTCTTCCCCTCCTCTTTCCAGAGCTTGTGGAGGAGTTCGAGGATGTTCCTGCCCGTGACGCTGTCCAACGCACCGGTCGGCTCATCGGCGAGTATCACTTCAGGGTCGGCTGCGAGCGAGCGTGCGATGGAAACTCGTTGCTGCTCGCCGCCGGAGAGCTGTGTCGGCAGGTTGTTCATCTTGCTGTTGAGGCCGACGAGGGAGAAGAGACGCTTCACCTTGACGGTCGTCTCGGCGTCGCCATACTCGAGGAATTCCAGTGGGAGAGCGACGTTCTCGAAAGCGGTGATAGAAGGGATGAGGTGGTACTGCTGGAAGATGAACCCGATAGTGCCGCCTCGCAGCGTCGCCAGGTCTGATTCCGGCATCCTCGTGATATCCTTCCCCTTAAGGAATATCCTGCCGCTCGTCGGCAAATCCAAGCAGCCCAGCAGGTTCATCATCGTGCTCTTCCCCGAGCCGGAGGCACCGATGACCGCGACGAAGTCACCGCTCATGATATCCACCGAGACCTCTTTGAGCGCAGGGACCTCCACCTCGCCCATCTGGTAAACCTTGGAGACATTCTTCAACCGCAGCAGGACTTCGTGTTGGTTCACAGGGCAGGAAAAGAAAAACAGCTATTTATAAGTGATATGGACTGGAGATGCACGTTCGGGCATGCACCGGAAGTCCATAGTTTTTATATTAGGGGGTATTCTCGGAAGAAAACATGCCACCCCCGCTTCCACCCCCGCACCTCTATGGGATGAGCAGGCCTGGGATGCCGTTCGCGGCGCACCTCAGCATCGAGCTC
>JAFGNA010000012.1 GCA_016927245.1 Candidatus Woesearchaeota archaeon | reverse complement strand
TTCTACCTCGTCGTAGGGCAGAACATCTTCAAGAACTTCGACACCATAACGCCGGGAAGAGGCTACTGGGTGAACGTGAAGAGCGACGTCTTCCTGGAGTACCAGAACGATTGATGCCTATGGGAACGAACAAACAAAGGGAGGAACGATGGCTGCTTTTCCTGCTCCTGGCGCTCTTGGTGCCGGCGGTGAGCGGCGTGGGCTATGCGCCCATCACGGTCATCGGGCAGGTTGAGGGGGCGACGGACGGCATGACCGCGTCGTTGTGGACTACTGTTGGTGGTGTGGAGCTGCGCTCTGAGCGGGTGGCGGTGGATGGTCAGGGGTTGTTCGTCGCGGTCGTGACGGTGCCTGACGGCGCGGTCGTGGACCTGCAGGTCTTGTTGGTGGGCGAGGAGTCTTATGTCGAGGTCGTCGAGGGCGCCGCAGCTTGGGGTACGTACAACGTCACGCTCACTATCGGGGATGCTGTGCTGGCCGCTCCTGCTCCGCCGTCGGCGACGGGTTCCTTGTTCGACCCGGTTTTTGAGGGGGACGTCGCGGCCTTCACCGATGGGGAGGCGGACGCGGCGCTTTTGGATAAGTATGGCGTCGAGGTCGATGCGTGGGCGCCGTCGCCTCCTGTGGGGGAGCGGCCAACATTCTTGCTCGCGCCTCCTCGTGGCGAGAGCTGGGGTGTGCATCCGGTCGTGTTGGAGTTGGCGGCGGTGGTTATCATCGCTTTTTGTTTCTTCCTCATTCGTCACGAGTTGTACCATCGTCGTGTTTGAGTTCTGGGTTGGGGGTGTGGGGGTGGCAAGAGCTAATTCTTTTCTATACGGCCACTATTCTGAAAAACCAGAAAATTTATAAATATCCTGGCTCATAGTTTACTAAAAAGTATATTGTTTGGTAAAAAAGATATATCCGATTTTCATATAAAAAACCTAATAACTAACAAAAAAATAATTAAAATATAAAATTTTCGCAAAAAAGTGAAAATCCGATGGCGGTCCTGCGGCTCACCAGCAAGAAGACACTACCCCTCCTTCTCGAAGCGCTCAAGAGCATAGCGTTCACCCAGACCGCCCTGGCAGAAAAGACCGGCACCTCCATCGGCCGCGTCAACAAAGTCATCACTTGGCTCAAAGAGAAAGACATCGCCAGCAAGGAAGCAGGCAAGTACATCATCACCCAACCCAACCGGCTGGCAGACCTCATCGCCGCCCAGCAAGTCATCACCACCACCAGGACCTACAAGGTCGCCGCTGACCAAGCCACGCTCGAAAGAGCAGCGGAACAGCACGACATCACCTTCTGCCTGGGCACCGCGCTCAACAAATACGACAAGGACCGGCAAGCACAAAGCATCGCCATCATCGACAACGAGCAGACAAGAACATACCTCGATACCCTCCCCCGCGGAGAGCAGCACATAACGCTCCACCACTACGACACAGAGGTCAGCGCAGGAAAGGACCGCAGTACCGACGCGGTCAGGACCGTCATCGACCTCAAGAGCGTAGGCAGGGGCTACGAGGCGGAACAGCTCGCCATGAGACTATGGAGGACGAGACAATGAGGTGGAAGCACCATGCAAAGGCAGCCCTCATCCTCATAGTCTTCGCGCTCCTCGCCACCGCGGCGGAAGCGAAAGGAATCACGGTCTATGGCTTCGTGCTCAACGACTGCGGCGCAGGAGCAAGCCTCAACATAACCCTCTACAACAGCACCGGCCACCTCAACCAGACCCAGCCGTTCACCGCCGGCAATGACGGGGGCTACGGCGTGTACTTCGAGCCGCCCAACGACCAACTCTACGACGTCAACGTCACCGCGGAGAACCCGGGTTGCAGCCCGAGCGCTCGAGGAACGATGATGGCCTACGGCGTCAGCTCAGGAGGAGCGATGGAGATGCCGACAGAAATCGAAGTGAACATCACCCTGAACGCGGACTTCGCCGGCATCGCACCAGGAAACAACACCTACGCGGGGAACGAGACGCAGTTCAACTGGACGAACGACTACCTCGGCGTGGACAACTTCACCATCATCATCAGCACCGACCCGACATTCACCACGGTAGACAGGACTATAACAAGCATCACCGGCCTCGGCTACCAGCTCACCAACGCTGAAGAGCTGCCGGACGACGTCTACTACTGGAAGACGCTCGCGCACAACACCACCGGCGCGAACATCGACAACACCACCCTGATGAGATTCGAAGTGGCCACGGGCGCAGCGATCATCATCAACGAGACGCCGGCGAACAGCACCTGGACCAGGAGCACCACGCAAGCAGTCCTGCTCCAAACACAACTCGACGCTGAATGCAAATACAGCACCAATCCCGGAACGGCATACGACACCATGATTCCCTTCACGAGCACCGGCGCCACCAACCACTCAGGAACGATCCCATTAGGAACGGAAGGGACCAACACGTTCTACATCAAGTGCAACACCACGGCAGGCGTCATCAACGTCATCGACCAGGAATACTCGCTGAACAGGGACACCACGCCGCCCGACCCGTCAGGCGCAAACATCATCATCGACGGCGGCGCCACCTACTCATTGGACACCACGATCGACTTTAACTGGGCGGGGTTCAGCGACGGAACAGGATCAGGAGTAGATTCCTATTACTACAGCTTCTCCGACAACGGCGGGACGACCATCGGCACCAACGATGCCTCCTCGCCCGGACAGCTCGCGGGCGCGTCGCAAGGCGCGGTGAACGTCTACGTATGGGCGGTGGACGCAGCAGGGAACATCGGCGCGGCCGCGCACGACGACATCATCGTGGACACCCTGCCGCCATCGTTCCAATCATGGGGGGAGACACCCGCGGACCTCAACAAGTACTACACAGGCAACTTCCGGGTGGACGTCACCTTCGAGGAAGTGTCAGGCATCAACGGCACGCCAACGCTACGGTACCGCATAGGCGAGGACGAATGGAGCGAATGGCAAGACCTCATCTTCATGTCGATCGTCGGGTACGCGAGGAACTACTACGCCATCATCGAGGAGCAGGCCAGCCCGAACACGTGGTTCGAGCGGGAAGGAGAGAACCTCACCTACCAGGTCCGCGTAGCAGACATCCACAACCGCACGAACAACATCACCCGGCACGAGCTCATCGACGACCAGGCCATGCCGCCGATCCTCGACCCCATAGCAGACATCGACTCGATCGAGGACGATCTCACGATCTTCAACCTCACGGCGTACGACCAGGACCAGAACACGCTCACCTACACGTGCAACCTGTCAGGAGCGGTCATCACCAAGACGAACGACACGTTCGCCACGGTGCGCTGGACGCCCACCAATGATGACGTCGGCGTCTACACGGCGGCATGCAACGTGACAGACGGCACCTGGACGGACAGCGAGCTGTTCACCGTGACAGTGACCAATGTCAACGACGAACCAGTCCTTGGAAGCATAGGGGACCTGTACGCGCAGGAATACGTGTTCTTCAACTACACCATCAATGCCACCGACGTGGACGGCGACGTCCTGTCGTTCACGACGAACGCGACCATATTCTCGCTGAACAGGCTGACAGGAAAGATAGGGTTCACGCCGTCGTTCCAGCAGCGAGGCGCCTACGCCGTGAACATCTCGGTCAGCGACGGCAACGGAGGATTCGACTACGAGTCCATCCTCTTCACCGTGGGGTATTGCGGCGACGGCACGTGCCGCAGCGGCCATGAGAACTGCTCGGTCTGCGAGCCGGACTGCGGCATCTGCGGAGAGGGGGAATCCAAAGCCATCATGGTGGAGCCGAGGAACTGCCTCGACGAGGAGATGACTATCCGCGCGGTCTCGCTGGTGGAGCGGGCGACGTGCGAGGTGAAGGGCACCATCATCGACGGGATGGAGGTGTGCGGCAACGAGAGCGACACCACCCTCATCGTGTCGCTCCTCATCGATAGGGAGGAGGATAAATGGGAGGAGGTGTCGACACTAGTCGCTGACCAGGACGGCTACGCCACATACACCCCGACCGAGGCTGGCGAGTACAAGGTCGCTTACAGGACGGACAGCAACACCTACACGTTGTTCGAGGTCAAGCAGTGCGTGAGCGGCGAGGAGGCGGATGAAAGCTCCAAGGACGGCTCGAAGCCGTCGAGGCCTGACGAGCCGTTGAGGCCTCCTATCGTCGAGGAACCCGCAACGGTAGATGAGTTGGAGAGCAGATGGACGTTCTTCTCCATCTTCCTGTACTTCTTCGTCATCCCCTTGTTGCTGCTCGCGCTGATCATCACCTCATTGGGCTACGTGTACCGGTTGGAGCGGGGGAAGGAGAAGAAGACCTCGTTCGTCAAGCAGATGGATCGCTGGTCCAAGGAATACGCTGACCTGAAGAGGAAGGTGTCGTCGTGGACGCGCAAGACGTCTCCGTTCAAGGAGTTCCTCTTGTGGTGGTCGAAGGCGAGGCAGGAGCTCGTCAGGGCGTGGGCGCTGGTCAAGGGAGTGCTGGTGGAGTACTGGTTCCGGCTCGTCGTCTTACTGGGCATGCGGCGGCAGGTGCGCTTGGAGTACTTCAAGGTGGACGCGCAGGGCAAGACCATGCACCTCCTCCTCATCTCGTTATTGAAGAACCTCTTCCCTAAGCGCTCTGTGGATGAGCTGCTCGGTCTCATCTATGAGTACAGCGTGAAGACGTTGCTGGACGCGGCGGCCATGCTGATGAGCTTCGGCGTCCAGGTCACGTACGTGGACCCGCAGCCGGAGAACGTGAACTACCTCAACGCGCTCCTGGCAAAGGGTCTCAGGTTCAGGAGCCACGCCCCTTCCCGCGTGGACGTGGAGTCGTCGTTGCAGGACGGCAGGCCGGTGGTGTGCGTGGTGAACGAGCTCGGCGACAAGAACACGGTGGTGCAGAGCATGGTTATCGTGTTCGCGTTCGACAAAGAGCACTTCTATTATCATGACTACATCCATGGCCGCCAAGGCTTAAGGGCGACGAAGGACCAGTTCATGCACGCGTGGAAGGCGGCAGGGCATAAGGGATTGTGGATGAAGCGGTGACCTGATGAGAAATTTCATGGTTGACGTAACGGTTGACGAGGGATTGTGTGTCGGGTGCACGCTGTGCGCGAAGGCGTGCCCGGTGAGCGCCATCACGATGGTGGATGGCAAGGCGCGCATCGACAGGGGGAAGTGCATCAGTTGCGGCAAGTGCGCGGTCGTCTGCCCTACTGATGCCATCGATTTCCCGAGCGATTACAAGAAAGTCGATGAGATGCTCAGCAATAATGAGAGGATTTTCCTGCTCGTCTCCCCTTCCTTCGTGGTGCACTACGGTGACCGGGTTGCTGACTTGCTCTTGGATTGGCGAAGCTGCGGCTTCGACAAGATCGCGGAGATTACGTACGGCGCCAAGCTCGTGACGAAGCGGTACCAGGAGCTCGTCAAGGCGAAGGATCGGCCTCGGTACATCACCTCGACCTGTCCGGTCACGTTCGACTACATCTTCAAGTTCGAGGATGACGACGTGGATGCCGTCGCGCCCGTCGTCTCCCCTATGGTGGCTATGGGCATGGCGACGAGGAAGTACTTCCCTGAGCATAAGATAGTGTTCGTCAGCCCTTGCCCTGCGAAGACGGTCGAGGCGAGGGAGTATGACGTCATTGATGCTGTGCTCACTTTCCTCGAGTTCGACCGGTTGCTCAAGGGGCATCGCGGCAAGGTGGTGGTGGGGCGGGATGAGTTGAGCGAGACGTTCGACAACTTCTATAACAATCGCAACAAGATTTATCCTCGTTCTGGCGGGTTGTCCAGTATCTTGGTCGAGCACGGCGTCTTGCAGGAGGGGGAGTTCGTCGCGAGGGATGGCGTGCTGAGCATCCATGATCTCTTCTCCGGCGATTATCCTGAGGGTGTCGTGTTCTTCGATGTCTTGTTCTGTCCTGGGGGGTGCATCGGCGGTCCTGGGTTGAAGTCGGTGTTGACGACTGAGGAGAAGATGCATTACGTGGATGAGTACCGTCGCAAGACTAAGGAGAGCGACCGGGTGTTGGTCGAGAAGTTCCGCTTCGACCTCGTGGACGATTTCGACCTGACGCCGTGTTTCCTCAGGAAGCGAGGCTGATTCCGGACCGCTCATAACTGGTGACGGAACTAGTGGTGGCTGCTTGCGCGGGCACGGCCCATTTATAAGCAAACCACAAATATTTATAAACAAGAACTACTTTCCAGTAAATACAAATGGATTCCGCTATCATCACCATCCCCCTCTTCATGGCACTCATCATAGGATTCGCCACGCAACTCGAAGACATAGCGAACGACACCTCAGACAAGGCGTTAGCGTTCGCCGACGACATGAACAACGCCATGGAGTGCGCCACCAAAGGCATCCCCATCAGCCAGTGCTCACCAGACCTCATGGGCTACGACTTCACACCGGAACGAGAATCATTCAACGAGGCGCTCAACGACATGCAAGAAGCGCTCAAGAACACCACCATCATGGACGAGGACGACAACACGCAAGCCACCGTCATCTGAATCATTCCTCGCGCGGGAAGTCATCACTCACCCGCTCATCAACACCTTCACCACTCCTGACCCGCTCCTCCTTATCCGCAGCGGACTTCTCCTTGACCACCTCCAACCGCTCAGCCGAGCGCTCCAAGGCAGCGTGCCGCGCCAAGCGCTCAGGAGACCGTAGCGACGACTCACGAGACCCCTCAGAAGAGGGAGGACGAAGCGCGGAAGAGGAATGCTCTCGCCGCAACGACCGGTTATGGCGATCGGTACGCTCACGCAACACGTCAATCTCCTTGGCCATGAGACGGAGGTCACGCGACTGCTCACGCCTCGCGCGCGAGAACACGTTCGCCGGGAGGAAGTACAGGACGAGGATTATGGCAAGGATGACGATGGCCGCGACCTCCGCAGCCACGGTGGAGATAAGCGAGAGCTTCGAAGACACCTCATTAGAGAGGATGATGCTCTGCAGCACGGAAGAGCGCGGCACGCCATAGATCTCCGGCAAGGTGTTCAACGCGCTCATGCGATCCGTGATGTAGGACGTCGACCACTCCTGGCCGTAGCCGAGCGACTCCACGCTCCACAAGCCGCGCTCCGAGGGGAGCTGCGTTATCTCCCTGAACTCGGCATTCTCAAGGAGGAACTCCTTGACCATCAAGTTATCGAGCGATGACTCTCCCAGGTTCTTCAAGGAGATGGTGACCTGCACCTCCTCATCGCCGAGGAAGCGCACCTTCTTCTGCACGAACACGCGCTTCTCAGGGATATACTTGCGCACGAACGGGATAGCCTGGGAATAATAGGTCCTGCCATCATACACGAGCTGCGCCGGCCGGAAATAATCCAGTCCGAGGGAGTCGGGGTCGTCGTAGCGCAGCTGGTAGCGCAGCCGCTTGGCAGAAGCGCTCGACAGCGTGAAATCCCAAGAGATGTTATCGCCTGTGACCTCACCCCCCTCGACGCTGAGGACGTCGAACCCGTGAGGGATGATGTCCGTCACGAACAAGTCAACCTCCTCGGGCTCCAGGTTGTTGACGACCACGGTGACGTTGACGACGTCGCCGGGCACGACGAGGCTCGAGCTCACCAGCTTGCGCAGGTAAATCCTGTCCGCGAGCAAGGAGAGGTTGTCGGCGTAGGACTCGTTGAGCGTGACGTTCGAGGCCACCACGAACAAGTCCTCCTCATCGAAGCGAGATATATTAGCGGTGGCGTTGATAGTGACGTGGTCGATGTAGATGTCGGTCGACAACCAGTAGATCTCGCCCTCGGTGGCGTTCATGTCGTGGAAGTCGAAGCTCCACCCCTCATGCGGGTCAAGATTCGGCTTCTGACCGGTGAATGACCAGCGGTCGATTTCCGCGTTAGGGTCCATCATAGCAGTCTTGATGACCTCGACCTTGGCGACGGTGTAATCGAAGCCTGTAGGGTTGCTGAGCTCGACCGAGATGAGACGCGTGTTCGGGTTGCCCGTGATGACCTCATCCTCGAAGTCGGCCTTCTTGAGCGTGCCCATGAGGTTGGAGTAGATTCTCGGCTGGAGCATCTCGATGCCGTTGTGCAGGACGGAACCGCCATTGGGCGAGAGATCCTCGGTCGAGATGCCCGCTGCGCGGTACTCGAACGTCCGCGAGCTCAACGGACCGAGCGAGACGAGGTGGAGCTCAGTGGCGCTCAAGTAGTTCTCCGGGTCGGACGTGTTCGTCCTGATGTCGAGCGTGGAGACGTACAAGGGGATGTCAATGTTGTACAGCGAGGTATTAGAAGGGTTGCTGATCTCGAGGGTGCCGTTGAGCTGGTAGACATAGTACTGGTCGTAGAAGCTGATGATCTTGCCTTCCTCTGAGATGGTGATGCGCGGCCCCTCTGCAGCTGCGAGCGCAGGGAGGAGGATGGCTGCGCAGAGGAGGGAGAGGACGTGCCAGGCGCCTGAGATTCTCATGAGTATCGTGCCGTTCGCGCTTTCTTCTTCATGCGGAAGAACAGGTTGAGCAGGAAGAGGAGGATGATCAGCACCCAGAAAGCGTTGACCGCCTTGAACCCGAGGCGGGGGAAGGGTACCACGGAGTACTCCACGTGGTACGCGCCTTTCACGTCCCAACTGACCGAATTCACCTCTTTCCCTGCTTCCACGTCACCGTCAGGCGAGAAATAGGTGATGTGGTAGCGCTTTGGCAGATTGAACGTGGTCGCAGCAGACCTGATAGGGATGGTAGTGCGCTCCTCAGGCAGGATGACCTGGTAGAAGAGCACGCCCTTCGGGTCGAACTCGAGCGCGTACGTCATGGTCATGTCGTAGTAGAAATTGGGGAGGAGGGGGTCCCACACCGTGAAGATGAGGTCTGTTTCCTTGTCGGTGACGACTTGGCGGGAGTCGAGCCGCTTGTCATACTTGTTCACGACCTCGAAGTCAGTGATCGCCGCGGCGACTGAGGAGTCCTTGTACTCCTGGGATATCTTGAAGTGTATCTCGCCGGGGATGATAGGGTTCGTCCCCGTGTTCTTGAGGCGCAACTGCTTGGTGACGAGGAGCTTGCCGTCCTCATAGGTCATGTCCGTCTCGTACAGGTCGAAGATGACGACCTCCGCGGCGGCGGATTGCAATGCCAAGAGGAGTATCGCCATGAGGATTATGGTTTTCTTCACGTCATCACCCACCCCTTGTGTGAAAAAAAGAAAAAAAGATTGTTATCATTTCCTGTTCAGCTTGTCGTTGATTCTCCTCGTCATCACGAAGTTGACCACGTTGATGATGATGAGGAAGAGGACAATGGTGAGGTAGAACACCTCAGCAGAGGCAGACCCGAACGCGCCGAGGACCGTGATGCCCTCATGCGTGCCCGCGCCGTCCACCTTACGGGGATCAAGGCCTACGATGTAGAGCTCGGACACCTGGTAGTCCCCGCTGCCGTTGACGTAGTACGTCGTGTTCCACGTCCTGTTCAGGTAGGATTCCGTGCTCGGGCCGAGCGAGCTGTTCAGCGGCGATTTCAGGCCGATGGTCCAGCGGTAGGCGGTACCGTTGAAATCACCGCCCGCGACGGGTGAGTTGCTGTCCGGTGACATGGTCCAGCCGTACGGGGCGAACTCTGAGGGGACGAAGTCGTACACGGTCACCACCAGTCCCTCGGGCGTCCACGCGTTGCCGATGTTCTCGACGAGCGTGTCTATCTGGTAGCGGTCCTCGCCGACGCTGGTGATGTTCTTGTCCACTTGCAGCCAGTAGCCGTTCACGATGTAGATGTACTTCATGTAGATGTCCGTGCCGCTCCTCGTGATGGTCGAGTTCAGTATCTGGTTCTGCGCGTTAATGATGGTGAAGTACGGCCTGAGCCAGACGATGGGCGGGCGAGCAGTGGCGTTGTCGCTCGCATCGGAGTAGTTGAAGTACCACTCCGTCATGGACCAAGGGGTTGTCTGGTTGACCTCGCTCAGCGGGTTATAGGTCTGGTTCAGGTAGCCGCCGTCGCCGTACGGGCTGACATCGGTGTCCGTGGGGTCCAGCGTCTTGGTCACCCACACCGACACCTGGGTGAGGTTGTATGAGACGTTGAACGGCACGGTGATATCCGCGTCTACCTCCCAGGTGACGTTATTGCTCTGGTCGTTGTCCGCGGGACGGACGATGCGCTTGTCCAGGGAGAACTCGAGGTCAGCGATTGCCGTGACGTTCTCCAGGGTGAGGTTGCTCGCCAACCGGGAAATCTCGTACTGCAGGGTCTCCCTCAACGCGGCGTACGTGGCTGAGGTAGGGATGTTGTCCGGCGCGGTCACGTTGTACATGATGAACGCCGAGTTGCCGAAGGCGAGGGAGCCGTTGTTCACCTTCCACCACCACAGGCTCGTGCTGGTGCCGTTACCGGTCACGTAGGCGTAGTCTCCGAGCGGGTACAATCCTGAGAATTGGAAGTCGTCGGAAGTGACGTTCCACGTCACGTTCAAGGTCTCGATGGTGATGTTGATGTCGTTGATGGTCTCGCCGATGCCGAGCTGGTTCTCGATGGACTGGTTGATGGTCCATGAGCTGCCGGCGAGCACCTTCCTATCGATGCCGGCCACCTGTGATGAGTACGAGGTCGTGATGGCGAGCGGCGGTTCGACGTCCGAGCAGTTCACGGTGTAGTTGAACAGGGTGTAGTTGCCGCCTCGCAACTCGGGGATGAGGACTACGTAGTTGTCGCCGGGCGCGACGCCTGACACCTGCGAACCGCTGCGGCCTGACTCATGGGTGAAGTTCCCGGACATGTTCAGGGTCTGTGAGAAGGTGAGGTAGATGTCAGAGACCGTCTCCGCGCCGGGATTGGAGATGTTGAGCTTTCCGATGATGAGGCATGACTTGGTATCGCTGACCAGGTCGAAGTTCTCCGCGAACGTGACGTTCTGGTTCACGGTTTCCGTGATGTTGATATGAAGCCTGGTGGGCTGGGCAGCGCTCGCCGCGCCTCCTAGTACGAGGAGGAAGAGCGCGAGCACGCCAATCGTTCGTATCGTTCTCATAGGTCTGACCTCACACACCATTGTAAAGCATGAATATAGTGCTATACGTTTTTCCTACACCCACTTCAATGTCATAGTATTTAAACCTTTCTGTCTTGGGCGCACGCCAGCAGACGAGAAAAATGCCCGCGCCGACGACAAGGAGCGCCTGCCGCCCACAAGGAAAAAGCAATATTTAAATACGGGTGGTGTTGAGGGGACAGCACATGGGAGGGGTGAGCAGGAAGGCAAGGAAACAGTTCTTTCTCGCTTGTGCCGTCGCCGCGGCCGCGCTAGCCCTCACGCCATTCATCCAGGCAATCATCATCACCCCGCAAGAAGCGTCATTGAGGGAATACGCGTCCACGCAGGAAACAATCATCACGTTCTACAACGACCAGTTCGAGCCCATAGGGTGCGAGCTCACCCCTGCGTACGCGTCCACCTACCTGCTCCCCTACGTGAGCTTCGAGCCAGAACGGTTCATCCTCCAGCCGGACGCGCAGCAGAACGTGCGGATAACCACCACGTTCCCCTCGGAATCCCCCCCACAAGAGCACAGGCTCGTGGTGCACGCGTACAGGGACGCGAGCGAGACCTTCACCTTGCGGTTCAGGCCGCCGGGCGAGCAACGGCTCGGCCTCGTGCTCGAGGACGCCGCCGCGGAGCTCTCAGAGGGCGAAACCCTCATCGTCACCCTGCAGCTCAAGAACACCGGCAATCTCGTCGTGTTCGCCAGGCCTATGATGACCATCACCAAGGAAGGAAAGCCCGTCAAGAACATGACGTACCAGCAACCGGTCATCGTGCAGCCAGGAGAGACCTACCCCTTGACGATCAGGCAGGACACTGCTGAGTTCGGCACCGGCTCGTTCGAAGCAGCCGTCCGAGCGGTCTACGCCGCTGACGGCGCGAGCCAGACGACGCCAAGCGTCTCATCGAGCTTCACCCTGGCCCGTGAAGGATCGTCAGCGAGCGGCCACGCATGGGAAGGCGCGCTCGGCATCATCATCGTCGTGTCCTTCGTCGCTGCCATGGCGGGCGTGTGGTTCCTGCCCGTGCCGAAGCGAAGGAGGAAGCGGCAAGGAAAGGAAAAGCATATAACTGCCCCCGACCACGAGCTCATCGCGCTCCGCAACGAGTTGGACGCCGCGCGCGGCGAGGTCGCCTCGCTGGGCAAGGACGTCCGCGTGTTCGCAGAGGAAGCGGAGCGATGGCTGCAGCAGCACGGAGGGAACACATGACCGTCGAGCGACCGAGACCGCCAAGCCACCCCATGAAGGAGCAGGACGAGGTAGCGGCGCTCAGGGACGATGTCAGGCGCCTGCGGGAGGACGTAGCGTTCCTCAGACGACTGCTCGGGCACCTCAAAGAGGAGTTCGAGCGGCTGCGGCGATGAAAGGTGAGGACGCGGCATGGCTATCAGCAAGCAAGGACTGGTATGGCTCGTGGTGCTCGCTACCTCCGCCATCGCCCTCCTGTTCATCATTTACCCGAAGCCCATCCACGTCGAGACAGATGAGGGCGTCACGCGATGCGCGTGCTTCGGGAACGATTTCTGGTACGGTACGAGATGCGTCGGGTTCCGGTTCAACTGCAGCGTGGCAGAGCGAGAAGTGGATGAAGAGGCTTGTGATGAGCCGAGTTGCGCTGCTATCGTCGAGCGCGTGCGCGCGCGCAACGACGACGTGCAACTGGCCGGTGACCCGCTGCGCGGCGCTGGGCTCGGCACGGACGTCATCCTCGTGATGGACACCTCGAACAGCATGCAAGGCGAGAAGCTCCTCGCGGCGAAGGAGTCCGCGCAGCGATTAATCAGCGTCGTGGACGAGGGCGACCGCATCGGCATCGTCTCGTTCAGCGATGACGCGACCGTCGTGCAAGATTTCTCCGATGACAAGATGAGCCTCACTGAAGGCATCATGTCCATCACGGTGAGCGGCGGCACCAACTATCTCCCCGCGCTGACCGAGGCTGAGCAGGTGTTCCGGCAGCAGACCCGAGAGGCGAAGAAAGGCATCATCTTCTTGAGCGACGGCATCCCTTCTGACAACCACGAAGCGATTGTCGCCAAGGCGAGGTCGCTCTGGGACGAGGGCATCGCCGTCTTCACCATCAGCTTCGGCATCGAGGACAACGGAGAGACGAACATCTTGCGAGAGATGGCTGGGAACGGGACCGGGGGCTCGTCGGCTAACCGCTGGTACCGTTCGTTCACAGATACTCAGAGCATCGCTGACGCGTTCTATGAGGCGTGGCAGGAGATCGCCAACATGGAAGTCATCACTATCGAACCGGCGTTCGAGGGGACCTCTTTCATGGAGCAGGAGCAGGAAGCCATCGGGGTGCTGATTAGCATGCAAGGCCTCATGTTGACGGGGAGCCGGCAGGAGGACTCGTTGTGCGTGCCGCAGCTCGAGGTGACCATCATCGCGGCCGGGGAGGACGGCGAGGAGAGGAACTTCTCGTTAGTCTCTTCAGATTACCAGTATCGCCTCCCGCTCGGTTCGCTCAGCCCAGGCACGTACGGCTTGCGGGCGGAGGCGTCACTCCAGTCCAACCATGAGGGGAACTGCCTGTTCACGGGGGAGTCATCGTTGGGGGTGGTGACGGTGCTGAACGACTCGGGGACGTGCGCGGCGGTGACCTGCGACGCCGTTCTCGAGCAGTTGGGGGATTTCGACCTTGCGACTCGTTGGGAGACCTCGTTCCCGAGGAGCGAGCGGCCTGGCAGGGTGGCAGTCCTCATGGACTCCTCTGAGAGTATGCGGCCGTACCAGGGCGAGGTGTCTCGCGCGGTCTCGAGGCTGAACCGCTTGCTTGCGGAGAGCGATGAGCGGGCGCTCATCACGTTCGCTGACGAGGCGTCATTGGTGCAGCCGTTGACGAGGGATGAGGAGTCCTTCGAAGAGTCTTTGCGGGGGGTCGTGCCGCAGGGCACGACGAGGCTTATCCCTGCGTTGAAGAAGGCGCGGCTCCTGTTCGGTTCAGGGGACTCTGGCAGGGATGTCACGGTCATCTTCACTGATGGCATGCCGCACGACGCTGAGGGGCGTCAGGGGATCATCGATGAGGCTGACCGGTTGGTGAGTGGCGGGTCGTGCGTGTTCGTCATCGGCTATGGGACTGAGTTGCTGCGTGATGGGAGGAACGAGGCGTTGTTCAGGGACGTCGCCAGTCGTTCATGGGAGGTGCATGGGTGCGGCGCTTATGCGTACGCGCCGAGCAGTGATGACCTCGCGCTGTTGGTGACTGAGATGTTCGGCGGGGAGCGGTCCGGGAATGACAGCATCCGTATCATCAGCGAGATGGGGAGCCGTCGTTTCTTGTTGTCTGATAGCTTGTCCGTGCGCGCGCGTGTCGTGGGCGCGAGGACGGGCGTGCATGTGCCAGTGGTCTCAGGGGAGGCGTGCGTCCCCGCCGCTGACCTTGACGTGACGCTCCTGGACGCGAAGGGCGTGGTCGTGGCGGATGTCGAGGAGCGGGTGCGCGCCGATGGCTCCTACGAGGCAAGAGTTGATCGATTGGCGCCTGGCAGGTATGTGTTGCGGTTGGACGCCTCGTTGCCGGTCGCTGGCTGCGATATCGCCACGTCCCAGGAGGAGGAGTTCATCGTCATTGGCGGCGTGGGGAGCGCGTATGAGGGCTTGTTGCTAGGGCTCGTCGCCGTGGTAGCGTCGTTGCTCTTCCTGAGCGCTTCTCGCGTGCGCAGGGCGTTCTTGCAGAAATAATCAGGTGTCGTTCACGGGTAGACGTGCACGTTCTCGCTCTTGATGATGTTGGGCATGAAGAACTGGTGGTGGGTGGGGACGCCGTTGCGCGGGACGAGCATGATGTTGATCTCCTCGTCTTCTCCTATGCTTCTGGGCGCCTCATAGTAGAGCCTGACGACGTCGCCGTCGCTGATTACGCCTTCTTGGTAGTCGGGCGATCGCTGGACGTAGCTGATGGCGTAGTACCCTTTGTTTAGTTGTCCTGGCACGATCGTGAACGTGACGTCAGCGTCGATGTAGGAGGCGCGCGTGGTGGTGCCGTCGATGTCGATCTCGCCGAACACGATTGAGGAGTCGTTGTCCTGCAGCTCGATCGTTGCTTGGATCGCTTGTCCTCCCGTGGAGAGGTCTTGTCCGATGCTGTACGCGACGCCTGCGGTGTTGTTCAGCTGCGAGGAGATGTCGCCTTTGCTGCTGTAGTGGAGGATGACGTGGGTGTCGTTGATGACGAGGCTGTCGTCGCTGCCGTCGTCGTCGAGGTCTTCGTCCAGCAGTAGCGGTTGGTGGTAGATATGGATGCTCTCTCCGAGGATGGTGTTGGCGATGGGCGCGTCGTTCTCGTTGCCCGTGATGGTGACGTAGCCGTAGTCGTCGATAGGGGTGAGGTAGTTGCCGAATCGCTGGCCGTTCTTCACGCTGATGTCCATTGGTTGGCCGTTGATGTCGATGAAGCGGACGTAGATGATGCCTGCTGTGGAGAGGCTGAACTGGAGGTAGTCGCCGTCATAGGCTGATGGGCAGTGGCTGAAGCCGCTGTCGCACACCACGACCGTGTCCGCGACGTCGTCGTAGTCCAGGTCGATGTCGAGGGCGACTGGTGGGTCGCCGTCGAGGATTGGTGATGCTTGGTCTAGCTGGTCGTAGTAGTCGCCGAGCTCTCCTGCTTCTTGCGTCGTCCAGGTGTTGTAGCCGTCGCTGCCGAGGTCGGTCGTGCTGCCCTCGCCATGGTAGGTCAGGGTTGCCGTGTCGTTCTGAGTGCTGAACAGCAGGGTGACGTAGTTGAGGTCGATGGCTTCAGTCCCTGGCGGTATCTTGATGATGTGCTTGAAGTACTCCACGTCGCCGTCTTCTCCGTCCGACGCGGAGATGTCCATGGTGAAGAAGGCGGAGGAGACGTCCTTCCTCGCCTGGTCGCCGGTGGTCGTCGTCTTTGCCTGGAACTCGTTGTTGGTCTGTATGAAGACGCCTGCTCCTATGGCTGCGACGAAGAGCGCTGAGATGAAGAGGATGAGCACGCCGATGCTTGATTGCGCTTGGTGGTTACCCATGGTGGTTCTCGTTCGTGGTTCGTTGTAGGAGTTCTTGGCGGCATCTCTATAAAAGCTTTTTCCTTTTTCTGGTCGTGGTCAGAGCTTGGCGATGAGGGCGAGCAGGTCGGTGCCGAAGTCTTGTACTCGTGAGGGGCCGAGCCCGGGGATGGCGTAGAGTTCTTCCTCGGTGGCCGGTCGTTCCTGTATGATCGCTTCGAGCGTGGCGTCGGTGCAGATGACGTATGCCGGAACTCCTCGTTCTTTCGCTTGCTGGTAGCGCCATTGCCTGAGTCGCATCATGGCCGCGGCGGCGTCCTGTGGTTTGGGGAGTCGTCGCTGCCTTGGCGGCTTGATGAGCCTTTCAGGGAGGAATGGCGAGGGAGCCCCGGTGTAGTTGATGTGCAGGCTCTTCTTGGCCCTTGAAAGCGCCACGTATAGGACTCGTAGCTCCTCGGCGTAGCTGTCGTAGTCTTCTTGGAGGCGGAACAGGTCCATGACGGGGTGGTCTGATGCTTTGCAGGGGAAGTTCGTGGCGTTCGCGTTGATGAGGTGGACGTGCGCCGCTTCCAGCCCTTTGATGGCGTGCACCGTTGCGAGGGTGACCTGGTCTTTCTTCGGCTCGACGCCGGGGCGTTTGAGCTCGTCGGTGCGGAGGAGGTAGTCGATGCCATGCGCGCGGCAGTAGTCTTGCAGCTTCTCGAGTCCTTTGTTCGTCCTGCTCAGGACGAACACTTCGTGCCGGTCGCCTTCGTGCTCCTTGATGGCTTTGATGATAGCGCTCGCCTGCTCGTCTTCTGTGGGGTGGTGCTTGACCGTGATGATCCCTTTCTCGTCGGTGGCTGCTCGGAGGTCTTCGTAGCCGGTCTGCCTGATGGTATCGTTGCATGCGCCGACGATCTCCCGTGCTGATCGGTAGTTCGTGGTGAGCTGTATGACTTGGGATTCTTGGTGTCGTTCGGGGAAGCAGAGGATGTGGTTGACGCGGCTTCCTCGCCAGCCGTAGATGCTTTGTCGCGGGTCGCCGACGGCGAAGAGGTTTTCGGGTGCGAGGAGGTCGAGCAGCGCTATCTGCTGGTCGTTGACGTCCTGGTATTCGTCGACGAGGACGTGGTCGTAGCGCGGGATGGTGTCGGGGTGTTTCTTGAAGAGTTCTATGGTGTCGAGGAGTTGGTCGGTGTAGTCTCGTATGCCTCGCTGTCGCATGGCTTTGAGGTAGTCGTCGGCCATGGCGAGGAGCTTGTTGGCGAGCGCTGCGTGTTCTTGGCTGCTCCTGATGGCTTTCTTCAGGGTGGTGGTGTCTTTCTGGGTGATGCGGATCTTGTCGATCAGGGTGTTGAAGTCGTAGGCGAAGCTGAAGAACAGGGTTTTCTTGTCCTTCCCGTTTCGTTGCCTGGTGGTGAAGTAGGCGTCGATGATGGTGTCTTGCGTGTGGCCGTGTCTTTTGAGGACGTCGATGAGGAGTTGTAGTTGTTCCTTGAACGATGCCATGGTGACTTCCTTGCCGTAGAGCTTGTTGCCGTGCCGTTGCAGCGTCTTCTCTGAGAAGCTGTTGAAGGTCTCTATCCTGACGGGGTGGTGCGGGCGTTGTGCTGCTAGTCGTTCTTGCATCTCCTTCCTCGCTTTCCTGGTGAACGTGATGGCGAGTATGCGTTCCGGGTCGACGGAGCGGTACGTGGTGAGGAATGCTATGCGCTTGGTCAGGACCGATGTCTTGCCGCTGCCCGCGCCGGCGACGCAGAGGACGTGGTTGCCTGTGGCGACGACCGCTAGTCGTTGCTGCTCGTTGAAGTCGGGGAAGAGGTCTTCGAGGGCGGTGATGAGTTGTCGTTCTTGCGGTGTGGGCGTTGGCGGCGGGGGGAACGGGTTCTTGATGGCGAGTTGCTTCTCCGTCGCTTGGTCGAGGTCGTTGATGCGGAGTTCGATTTCGGGGTTGAGGAGTTCTTCTTGTCCTTTCGGGGTGAGCGCGTAGACGGGGTAGATGCCTTTTTCTCGCTTGATGGTGATGAGTTGTCGTTGTTCGAGGTGTGTGATGAGCTTTTGCACTTCTTCGTCTTGGTAGCCTCCTAGCTCGCCGTTGGTCGTGTACCGGTCGAGCCTGAGCTTCGTGGTCCGGGCGTTTTGCTTGCCGCGGAGGTGGTCGATGAGGAGTTTCTTTCCCATGCCGAACGGGATTTCTTCGAGGGCGAGGAGGAGGGGGAGGTGGTCTCTGTGCCGCTTGGGCGATGCGGCGAGGCTGCCGTCCTTGTTGAAGGAGAAGGCCATGGGTCGCGGGGGGCGAGGGCCATTCTTAAGCTTTGGGGAGGGTTGGCTAGTGGCTCAGTCGGTCTCGAAGAATCCTGCCTCGTCGAGGTTGAGGAGTTCTCTGAGTTGTTGCGCGTCGTCTTTCGTGAGCGTTATGGATTGTTCCATGTTCGCCGCTCCGGTGAAGGATATCTTGAGCGTTTCCCCTCCTGGTTCGACTGCTATCCGCATGTGGTATCACCCCTTGGCGGTTGTGGGGGCGTCAGTCCTATTTATAGTTTGTTGGGCGTGGTCGTTGATGCTGATGGCTTTGCCGTTGATGAGGGCGTCTGCTATCTTTTTCCTGGCGGTGTTGAGGGTGCGTGAGAGGGTTGCTTGGCTGGTGCGCATCTGGGCTCCTGCTAGCTCTTGGGTGTGCCCTTCTAGGTCTATGAGCCGTATGGCTTCGAATTCTTCGAGGGTGAGGGTGACGGTTTCGAGCTGTTGGAGCGGTATCCCTGCTGGTTTGAAGTGGTCGCTTCTCGGCGCGCCGCGGATGCGTCTCTTGCGTCGTGGCCTGGGCATGTTACTCGTTCCGTCTTCGTCCGAGCGTTGTTCCTCTTCCTCTGCCGAATCCTCTTCCTTGTGGTTGCGCTTCCGCGCAGGCGCCGTGTTGTCTTCCTGTCCTTGGTCCTTTTCCTTGTGGTCCTGTGCCGTCTCTTCCTGGCATGTCATATCACCTGTTTTGCATAGGTAATCAGTATCAGTATTTAAATTTTTGCATAAATATTCATAAATGGTGGTTGCGCGAAGCTATTTATACACCTGAAGATTCCCACCGACCATGAGATTCGCCCACCTCGCCGACGCCCACATAGGAGTGTGGCGCGACCCAAAGATGGCCTCCCTGCCAGACCAGGCATTCGAGCAAGCGGTAAGCGCCGCGCTCGCAGAGAACGTCGACTTCATCGTGATAGCAGGCGACCTGTTCAACACCGCGCTGCCCGGGATCGACCACTTGCGAGCGGCGGTGCGCACGCTACAACGAGCAAAGGAAGCATCGGTACCAGTGTACGTCATCCCAGGATCGCACGACTTCTCACCCTCAGGCAAGAGCATGCTCCACGTGCTGGAAGAAGCCGGGCTGCTGATAGACGTGTTCAAAGGCGACATCGAGGACGGCAAGCTACGCCTGCGCGTCACCAAGGACGAGAAGACAGGGTGCGCGATAGCAGGCATCCTCGGCAGGAAAGGCATGCTGGAGCGCGAGCACTACGACGACCTCGACGTGGAAGACCTACAGGCAAAAGTGAGCGGGGCGAAACGCAAAATATTCCTGTTCCACACCGCCATCACCGAGCTGCGCCCGAAAGAACTGTCCATGATGGACTCCTCACCGATGAGCATGCTGCCGCCAGGCTTCGACTACTACGCGGGCGGGCACGTGCATGTCGTCGGAAAAGTCTCTCTTGAAGGGTACGAGCACGTCGTCTACCCAGGACCAGTCTTCCCCGCATCGTTCTCGGAGCTCGAGAAGCTCGGCAACGGAAACATGGTCATCGTGGAGGACCGCACGCCGCGGGACGTCCCGCTCGTCCTGAAGCGCGTCGTGCCCGTCAAGGTAGTGGCCGAGGACTCGACGCCGGAGCAGGTGACCGAACGGTTGCTCGCAGAGATAAGAGAAGTCAAGGACGCCATCGTCCTGCTCCGCGTCAAGGGCTCACTCACCCAAGGAGGGACAGGCGACATCGACTTCCGCCGCGTGTTCCGCTCATGCTACGACAAAGGAGCGTACTTCGTGATGCGCAACACCGCCGGCCTGGTGCAAGAGCGCGGCGACGCGCAGGAGGTCACGCCTTCAAGCGCGGACAGGATAGAGGAGGACATCTTCAAGGAGTACGCGGGCAAGGTCTCCTCCAGGTTCGGGGAGCGAGAAGTAGGGGTCGCGAAGTCGTTGTTGCAATCGATGAGCTCGGAGAAAGCGGAAGGGGAGACCAACGCAGCTTATGAGGACCGCATCGTGGGCGAGGCGCGCAGGGTCCTCGGACTAGAGGATGCTGAGTAGCTCCTTCAGGTCATCAATGACCCTGTCCGCGGCCCGCCTGGCACCATCGTCCTCCGGGCGGTACGCGACGCCGAGGCCAGCGGCACGGAGCGCGGCGACGTCATTGTAATCATGGCCGACGAACACCAGTTCCTGCAGCGCGCAACCCGCCCGCGCGGCGAACCCCCGCAGCTCTGCAGTCTTGTCGTCAGGGTCGCCGTGGAGGTACTCGCCAGTGAACCGCCCGTCAGGGCCGATGACGAGGTCGTGCGCGTAATGATAGTCGAGACCGCACTCCTCCCGGACGCGAAGGGCAGCGTGCTCCGGGCCGGAACTGATGATGGCGGTCTTGAAACCCCTCCTCCTCAACTCCTTGAGGGCCTCAGCCGCGCCCGGAGTGTACTGAAGGGAGCGGACGAGGTCGAAATACGGCTGAGCGTCCCTGCCCTTCCAAAGCCTTCCTGGGACTTCCTTGACGAGTCGTTCATAATCAGTCCTGAGGTACCGCTCGGTAAGCGCCAATCCCTCGTCGTACGTGCCGAGCGCCTTGTGGAGCTCGAGCCAGAAGTTCCTGTGCTCGAAGATGACGCCATCCATGTCGAAGGCCACGAGCCGGTACGCGGGCATGATGGCAGGGGCGAGGAAAGGGATAAAAAGCTTTGTATCCTTCCTTGTTGCCATGGAGAAGTCGCTGCTCATCGTCGGCCGGTTCCAGCCGTTCCACCTCGGCCACCTGCACATCATCAGGAAGTACCACGAGCAAGGGTTCTTCGTCAAGATCGTCGTGGGCAGCATCAAGCAATCGAGGAGGATGCGGGACCCGTTCTCCATGGAAGAAAGGGATGACATGATACGGCTGGCCTTGGATGAGGCAGAAGTCGAGGAGTACGCCTTGTATTACCTGCCGGACGAGGCCGACGACCAGCGGTGGCTGCGGAAGTTGTTGCGGATGGTGGGCTCGATCGATGTCGTTTTTTCAGGGAACCCGTGGGTGACGAACCTGTTCCGAGGGACGGCAGTGGAATTGCACACCTATGATGAGCACAAGGACCGGTTCGGCGATATCAGCGCCACCGCCATCCGTGACGAGTGGCTGGAGAAGGAGTCCTCGAAAGGGTTGCCGAAAGCGGTGTTTGATTATTTGCGAGTGATTCAGACGCAGGAACGGCTCAAGGAGTTGAAGGAGAAGGAAGGAGGGTCCCTCACAGGTGATCGAGCGGGTTCCTGACACCAGCCAACGATTGCTTCGAGACGTACGCGTAGATTTCTGTCGTGTGCATGTCTGCGTGGCCGAGGAACTTTTGGATGTAGCGGATGTCAACACCTGATTCGAGGAGAAAAAACTTCGTTAAACCCTGATGTTATATTCAATCGTCGCATAGATTTATTAAAAGGGGTTGTTGCCTTACATCTCAATTGTTTTCAGATCAAAAACATCTTCTATATGTTTCTGTTTCAATGCTTTAGTAATCTTGTGAGCTAACTCTAAAGACGGATTATATCTTCCAAATTCTAAAGAAATAATTGTTTGTCTTGTAACATTAACTTTGTCAGCCAATTTTTGTTGAGTTATCTTGATTTTCTTCCTTAGTTCTGCAATATTATTTTTCATTCTAATTGAACCTTAGTAAAATATTATAGGATACTAAGTATAGCAGAACAATTCCACATATTAGATAACTCATAAAATATGAATAAGCAATATTTATTGGTTTGATTCCATCTATTACCATTATTACAAACGCGAATAAGATTATTCCAATAAATGTTATTCTTGCGGCTTTTGTAGCTACGAACTGCATTCGTTCATCAACAATTCTTTTTTTATTCGACATTAACTGTAATGTTATAATTGCTAACATTATGAAACCCACATATATTAACCATGAACCAACTGAGGAAAATCCCAAAAATTCATCTCCAATATTTAGATAAGATAAAATTAGTCCTGAGATAACTAATATGATTGCAAAACCATATCTCCATGCTGAATTTTTTTTATTTATGTTAGCCACATATATGTAAAAAATATGTTACTATTTAAATCTTCCTATTTTTGTAAGAAATATATTACATTCTAGAACGGCAACAACCCCTAGAAAAAAATATACACACGACGACTTTGAGTTTTTCCTTTCGGGCACGTTGCATTCTCGAAACTTCGTTTCTTTCCCAAACATAAAAGAGTATAGCTCTAAGGCATTATGCAAGCATTTTTAAGATAGCAATTGCACAATATGTTCCTTCGAGCGTTGGTACTGTCGTTATTTGTCTTCCATAACCACCAGTATTAGCCTTGCACATAGCAACAAAAGATTTGCACGCTTTACTATTGTTAGGTTTTTGATGCAGCTCCGATAATGCTTCTATTGCGAGATATGTTTCTTCTATGAATGATGGTGCTCCTTTTTCTGTGAAGCTAAAGCCCCCATCACATCCTTGAAATCGCTTAATCGTATCAGAAACCTTGGTTTCATTAAACTTTTTATTGAGAATCTTTAAAGCTATTGCTTTCGAGCACAATTCGCTCAGAAGATGCTCATTTAGGGATAGTTCTATTCTTTTCATTCTGAGCGCCTCAATTATCTTGTTGTCATTGCTTATTCTTGCGAGTTTAGCGGCATAATACAATGATTGTGAATCTGCAACTTGTTCAAAAGGATAATGTCTAATCGCTTCGTTTAGCCATGATATTTTGAGATGTAATGTTTCACTAAGATGCGCTAATTGAAACAAGTGTTTTATCATCAAGCTTTTCCTATTCACAGAAAGTATGAATTGAATCGTTTTTTCATTCTTATACGGTAGTTGAAGTTCTTGCATTATTTGCAGAGCATAATAAGTATCTTCGAGTGTTGAAGGAGTCATTTCTGCAAAACTAAATCCTCCGTCTGATTGCTTTCTGCTCAGCACAAACGAATAAGTCTCATCTTTTTTCATGCTCATAGCAACTTTAATCCGTTTTCTGCATGTCCTCGAATATGTTTTGGTATTCTTTGGAACATTCTATTATTTGAGCTTTCCCTTCAATCATGTTATTTGAATGAATAAATGAATATGCTTTTTGCATTCTTTTTTGAAGCGTGATAAGTTTGTTATGTGTGTTTTCAAATTCTGGCATCGACTCTTTTAAAAATTCTGCTCTGAAAACCATCAGCTCAAGCAGACTATTGGCTTTGACCATCAGTCCGAAAAAGGTAAATTGAAAATATCTAAAATGCTTTATTCTAGGATTTAGGTAGCTTAAATCCAAATTCTCACAAATATTCGATAATATGCCTAGCAAATCGTGCAGACTATTGCTTTTCATCAGAAAATCCAGTAAATACTCTTTGTTTCTTTTTGGCGATCTCATTCTTGTTCAAGCCATCCGTAGAGCAGAGGCCTTGCATCTCCAGTCCGAATCCCCCTCCATGCCACGGAGATGCAATTATTAGAGGACTGTTCTTCCCTAACGTCATGGGTAAAAAATCCGCTACGTAAGGATTTATGTGTGGCTGAAGTTGTCAGCAAAGTATTCGTTGAGCTTAATTCAATCACCTTCTCCAATATCATCCGGTGGCCGTAAAGATAGTCTGCAAGAATCTTCTGCTCTACCTTTTCAGGTTCTCTATCCCAGTGAATGTTCATTTGCTACCGACCTTATTTTATTGGTCAATTCTAAGATGTTACTAAGCAAGATATCAAGTTGTTTCTTCTGCTCAGCAGAACTTATCTTGCCTGATTTCTTCTCGATCTCAGAAGACCACGAATCCTCGACTGTTTTCCAAATATATCCTGTATTTACATCTATTATTCTCGACAGCTTGACGGGCTCTGAATTTAGATTGAAATCCTTTTTTGCTTTTTTTAGGATGGAATACAATGCTTTCACCTGCTTCATTATATCATTAATCTGCTTTTTAGTCAGGTCAATTTCAACAGCATGGTAAGATAGATTTCCTTCCCTCAAGGATAACTCTATCTCATGAAGCAACCCCTCAATATACCACATTGCTGACTTAACACTGCTGTAATGCTGCCATTGCATACATATCACCTTAAGAAGAAGTCATCAGCTGAAGCAGTTTACGCATAAACGAAGGCAGACTTCATTGCCTATAAGAATATAAGTTTAAGATAGTTTATATATTTTACTTTATTCTGGTCTATTCTCGGAACTCCTCTTAATGTATTGATGTAGAGAGCCTTCAGCTTCGATGTATTAAAATTGTCCCCATGATTCTTGCCCTTTATGTATCACTTCGTTCTATGGGATTGGACGCCTCTCAAAATTACTCTGCGGACGCAGTTTCCCCTAACTCCGCTTCGCTCGTAGCTGGAAACGAACTTAACATCATTCTATTCAATAATTTCAGGGGCTAACAAAGGGGTGATTTTCTAAAAACTAAACAATGAACGAGAGGAGGATCTCATGGCGTCCACCTCGTCGGCGTCCTCGGGAACGGGATGGCGTCTTTGATGGTGTCCAATCCGCATATCCAGCTCACGACGCGCTCCATGCCTAGGCCGAACCCTCCGTGCGGTACTGAGCCGTACATCCTGGTCTCGAAGTAGTACTCGTACCCGGCGAGGTCTTCTCCGTCATCAAGCAACCTTTTCTTCAGGACGTCGAGGTCTGTTTCTCGTTGGCTGCCGCCGATGAGCTCGCCGTAGCCCTCGGTCGCGATGAAATCACATCCTTGCACGACGTCCGAGCGTCCCTCTGCCTCCTTCATGTAGAACGCCTTAACCTGCGCGGGGTACTCGGTCACGATGATGGGCACGTCGTAGAGCTTGGACAGTTTGTCCTCCTCAACGGTGCGGAGGTCTTTCCCCCATGGGATGTCCATGCCGCACTTCTCCTTGAGCAGTTTGAGGGCGTCGTCATAAGTCATCCGCACGAACGGCTTGTCAACGACTGGCCGCAGCTTGCTCGCGTCCCTTCCGATGAGGGCGAGCTCTTCCTGGTGGCTTTCCAGTACGCGCTTGACCATGTGCTTGATGACGCCTTCGCCGTGGTCCTGGATGCCTTTGAAGTCAGACCAGGCGTATTCCATCTCGGCGTGCCAGTACTCGGTGAGGTGGCGGCTGGTCACGCTCTTCTCGGCCCTGAACGAGGGCGCGATGGTGTATAATTTCTCATAGGAGAATATGCCTGCTTCGGCGTACATCTGCCAGGTCTGCGCGAGGTAGGTGACCGCTTCGAAGTACTTGACCGGGAACAACGAGCTGCCGCCTTCGCATTGCGTCGCCTGGAATATCGGGCTGTGGAACTCGATGAACCCTTGGCCGTCGAAGTATTCCCTGAACGCCTTGAAGACGGTTGCCCGTATCTTGAGCACCGCTTGCATCTTGCGGCTGCGCAACCATAAGTGCCGTTTGTCCAGGAGGAACTCTGGTGACTGGTCTTGCTGGATGGGGAACTCGTGGCTCCACCCGACGACTTCGAACGCGTCCACCTTTACCTCGTGGCCGGTCGGCGCGCGGTCGTCCTTGGTCAGCTCTCCTGTCAGCCGCAGCGATGCCTCTATCTGGAGCTTGTCGGCGAGCAAGAACTGCTCGTCGCCGACCTTATCCCGGTCAATCACGCATTGGATGATGTCCGTGCCGTCTCGTAGGACGACGAACTTGAGCTTGCTGCTGCCACGCTCCCGGTACACCCATCCTCTGAGTGCGACCTTGCCGGTGCCTTGCGCCAGGGCTTCCTTGATGGTCTTGAATGCTAGCTTGTCGAAGGTCATGCGGTATCAGTCCTCGTGATGGTTATGAAGAGGATAATAAAAATGTTTTGCGTGTGGAGAATGCTGCCTGGCTCAGTTGATGAGCGAGTACGACGTTTCGTACTCCTTTGCGCAGTCCTGTACGCGGTAGTAGGCGAACATAGTCGGCGGGAAACAAGCCATCTATATAAAGGTTCGCGGCTCGGGAGCGCAAAAAAGTATTTAAGTGACCGCTCCTTGCGTGCCGTGATGGACATCCCGAAGAGGCGGTTCAGCGGGTATAGTGAGGTGCTCGGCGACGCTGGGCGGCTGGTGTGGCGTCATCCCATCGCGTTCCTCCCCGTCCTGTACATGCTTGTCGGCGTGGCGGTGCTCATACTCGTCTTCGCCGGTCTCGGCGTGGTGTCGTACGGCAAGGGCCTCGAAGGCCTGGCCGACGCGACGCTGGGTGGCGGGGTGGCGTTCCTCGTCCTCATCGCGATCGTCTCATTCCTGTTCTTCATGCACGCAGCCGCCCTCGCCATAGGCGTGTTCTCGCGCGTCGCCGCTGGCAAGGAGGCCTCGCTCCTCCTCGCGTTCCGCGACGCTGCCGGGTTGTACCGCCGCGTCATCGGCCTGTTCTTCGCCTCCTTAGTCGTCATGCTCCCTTTGCTCGTCATCCTAGGATTGCTCGTGCTGGCCGCGGTCATGGCAATCAAGGGCGGCGCCCTCGCTCTCGCGGCGGGGCTGGTCGGCGTGCTCATCATCGCGCTCATCCCCTTGTCGTTGTTCTACCAAGCGTGGTTCTTGTTCGCGAGGCCCCTCCTCGCATACACAGGCAAGGACGCCTGGAGCATCATCGGCACGTGCTGGCGGCTGCTCTGGAACGATGCCAGGTTCGTCCTGGTCGTCTTCCTCATCCAGCTCGGCCTGGGCGTCGCGGCGAGTGTCGTGTCGTTCGTCCTGTCATTACCATCGGTCATGGGGGAGGGTGCCTGGGCCTCCGCCGGCTCCTTCATCGGCTCAGCCCTCTCTATCATCATCAGCATCTGGTCGATGGTGTTCGTGTTCCGGTCGTTCTACCTACGGTACAAGCCTAAGGTGGCGTGACGTGTTCTCGCTCGAGGAGGTCTCAGGAGGTGCTCGCGCAGGGGTGCTCCGGACCCGTGCGGGGGAGGTGGCGACGCCGTTCTTCATGCCCGTCGCGACGTTCGGCACCGGCAAGGGCGTCGGGCCGCAGGATTACCGGGCGGCGGGGGCGCGGGCGGTGATGTGCAACGCTTTCTTACTCTCGTTGCGGCCTGGTATCGAGGTGGTCGAGGGGCTCGGCGGCGTGGGACGGTTCATGGGCTTCGGCGGCGCCGTGTTCACGGATAGCGGCGGGTTCCAGGCGGGGAGCGATGAGTTGTTCGTGAAGGCTTCTCGGAGGGGCGTGCACCTGCGCAGCCCGTTCGACGGGAGCGTGACGGTGATGACGCCGCAGCGATTGGTGGAGGTGCAGGAGCGCTTGGGGAGCGACGCTGCCATGGTCATCGATGACATGGCGCCCGCCGACGCTTCTCGTGAGGAGTATTTGCGGTCGTTGCGGAACACGCATCGGTGGGCGCGTGAGTGCAAGGACGCGCATGGGGACAAGAAGCAGCTGTTGTTCTGCATCGTGCAGGGCGGTTATGATGCTTCGCTCCGCCGGGAGTCGGCAGAGTACCTTGCAGGCCTTGATTTCGATGGGTATGGTATCGGGGGGTGCGCTATCGGCGAGCCCAAGCCTGACATGTATCGAGCCGTGAGGAGCAGCACGCCGTTCCTGCCTGATGACAAGCCGCGGTACCTCATGGGTGTGGGTTCTCCGCCTGACGTGGTGCAGGCGGTGTCGCTCGGCGTTGATTGCTTCGACAGCGTCTTTCCGACGAGGAACGCCCGTCACAACATGGTCTTCACGCGGAAGGGTCCTTACCAGTTGGAGAAGGCGCGGTTCGCCCGTGATAGCGGGCCGTTGGAGGAGGGGTGCGATTGTTGGGTGTGCCGTTCCCATTCGCGCGCCTACCTCAGGCACCTCTCCTCGGTGGACGAGGCTGAGGGGAAGCGGTTGCGCCAGGCGCACAACCTGCGCTTCATGGCGCGGCTCATGGAGGATATGCGCGCGGCCATCAAGGAGGATTCTTTCCCATCATTCAAGGAGTCGTTCTTGGAGGGGTGGTTCGGCGGCAGGATTCCAAAGTTATATAAATCATGAGTCTGGCTTCTCGTGGTATGGGCTTCTCGTACTTGCAGCTCACGACGCTCCGCGTCTTGGTCGGCGTGTTCCTCTTCTACGCCGTGCTCGTGGACCGTGGTTTGCTCGCGTTGGCGTTCGCGTTCGCATTCATCGCGCTGCACTGGTTCGCTCACCGTGTCGGCCGGCGTGGCGGGTTGCACCGGAACGAGTACCAGTACTCCTCGTTATTGTCCTCTGTGGTCTTGTTGATGGTCTTCGTGCTGTTGGTCGCTCGTAAGCGCATCCCTGAGCTCTTCGCCGCCGTCTTCGTAGCCGCTTTCTTCATCAAGATCATCTTCGCGTTCCATGACGATCCGATGCGTAAGCGGGGGAAGTCGATGCCTGTGCAGACGAACTGGTCATTGGCGGCGAGCTCGTTGTTCCTCGCGTGCTACTTCTTCGGGTACCGGGAGGACTTGGCGTTGGTGTCGTTATTGTTCCTGGCGTACTTGCTGCTCACAATCGGCGCGTACGCCCGTCACATCACGCACCTGCGGGCTTCGAGAACGACTTGACCTCTGGGTCGGTGACGTGGAGGAAGTCTTTTGTCTTGAGCTTGATGCTGTCGTGGTGCGTGCCCGCGCTGAAGATTATGTGTTCTTGCGTGTCTTTGAGGTGTTCGTCGAAGTAGGTTTGCATGTTGAAGAGGTTGCCGAATGGGGGCACGCTGCCGATGGTGCACCCGGTCCTTTCGAGGACTTCTTCTGGCGGGGCGAGTGAGACGTTCTTGACGCAGAGGATGTCCTTCTTGATGCTCTTAAGGTCCAGTCGTCGGTCGCCGGCGACGATGAACATGACGAGCGCTCCTGATTTCTTCTCCTTGAGGACGAGGGCTTTCGCTGCTTGCTCGAGCTTGGTGCCTCGCACCTTCGCGGCGTCCGTGCTACGGTGGACGTGCCCGTGTCGGAGGTGCTCGTACGCGACGCCGTGCTCATCGAGGATTCTCAGTATGCGGTCGCGGGTTTCTTCGGTCATGGTATGGTTGGTGAAAGACGGTTATTTTAAAGGTTATCTTCTGCTTCGTGAGAGAAGGGTAGAGTCGCGGTTCAGAACAGGAAGGCGCGCCCTTCTATTTCTTGGTGCTGATGCCGAGCTCGTCTAATTGCTCTTCTGACACGGTGTTCGGCGCGTCCATCATGAGGTCTTCCGCGTCTTTCGTCTTGGGGAACGCGATGACTTCTCGGATGTTGTCAGCTCCTGCGAGGAGCATGATGACGCGGTCGAACCCGAACGCGATGCCGCCGTGCGGCGGGGCGCCGTAGCTTAGGGCTCCGAGTAGGAAGCCGAACTTTCTTTGTTGCTCCTCTTTGGAGATTTTCAAAGCGTCGAAGACTTCTGCTTGCAGCTCAGGGTCATGGATCCTGATGCTGCCCCCGCCGAGCTCCACGCCGTTGAGGGTGAGGTCGTACGCGCGCGACCGGGCCTTCTCCGGCGCCTTCTTGAGGAGATGGCGGTCTTCCAGGTTTGGGCTGGTAAAGGGGTGGTGCATGGCCACGTATCGCTGGTCTTCCTCGCTCCAGTCCATGAGGGGGAAGTCGGTCACCCAGAGGAAGCGCCACTGGTCCTTGTCGATGAGGCCTTGCGTCTTGCCGAGGTGGAGTCGGAGGGCGCCGAGGGCTGGCGCGACGAAGCGTTCGGTGCCGGCGACGAGGAAGAGATGGTCGTTCTCCTTGAGGGGGACGGGCGGTTCGTTGACGTGCTTCGCGATGCTTCCTTCGAGCCCTTGCTTGGTCTGCTTCAGGGTGAGGAGTCCTGCTGCGCCGTACGTCTTCACGACACTCGTGAGCTGGTCGATCTGTTTCCGTGAGAACTCGCCGTTGGCCTTGAGGCAGCGGACAGTTGCTGCTTCTTTGAAGATGGCGAAGTCCGTCTTGTGCGCCCAGGCCGTGACGTCCTGCAGCTCGAGGCCGAAGCGGAGGTCGGGCTTGTCAGAGCCGTATCTCAACATGGCCTCGTCGTAGGGGATGCGCGGGAAGGGAGTCTTGACGTCAACGCCGAGGGCTTTTTTCCAGACGTGCTTGATCATGCCTTCCATGACGCGGTAGATGTCCTCCTCGTCAACGAAGCTCATCTCCAGGTCTATCTGGGTGAACTCCGGCTGGCGGTCGGCCCGTAGGTCCTCATCCCGGAAGCACTTAACAATCTGGACGTATTTGTCAAGTCCTGCCACTTGGAAGAGTTGCTTGAAGATCTGCGGGCTCTGCGGCAAGGCATAGAACTTGCCGGGATTGACGCGGCTGGGGACGAGGTAGTCGCGAGCGCCTTCGGGCGTGCTTTTGCCGAGGATGGGCGTCTCTACCTCGATGAATCCTTCCCGGTCGAAGTACTCCCTGACGGCGACTGCTGCTTTGCTTCTCAGCATGAGCTTTTCTTGCATCGCTGGCCGCCGAAGGTCTAAATAACGGTATTTCAGCCGTGTTTCCTCAGTAGTGTCAGGGTTGTCCAGGTCGAGGGGGAGAGGCTTCGCCTTGTTGAGGACGGCGAGCTCTGCTGCGGCGACCTCGACCTCGCCCGTGGCGAGGGCCTTGTTCGCTTCCGGCTTCTTGATGACCGCTCCTTTCGCTTGTATGACGTCTTCCTTGTGGAGCCTCTGGGCTTCCGCCGCGAGCTTGTCTTTGAACGTGACCTGCGTGACTCCATAACGATCGCGGAGGTCGATGAAGCACAGGTTGCCGTGGGTGCGGATCTTTTGCACCCAGCCTGCCAGTGTCACCTTCTCGCCGGCGTTGCCGGCCCGTAATTCTCCGCAGGTATGGGTTCGGTACATGGTAGATGAGAAAAGTGAAGGGTTGTTTTTATAGGTTTGGTCTATTGAGACTTATAAACAGGTTGGCTTTCGTGATGCGCAAAAAACAGGAAATCATTTATTCCTTCCGTGGCGATGCCGCAGGGCATGGTTCGATGTCGTTATAGCGAACACTTAGACAAGGAGAAGGACATCCGCAACCATTTGCACACAAGCATCCATGTTGTATAACGTTCTTCTTCGTCTATTGTGCAAGGACCTCGTCAGCGACGTTCACGTACGACAGAGACGGCAAGGTCATCTCGACAGAGCTCGAAGAAGTCGTCGAGAACTAAGCATTTTTTCTTTTTTGTTCTCGCGGCATCTTCGCGGTCAATATCAGTGGAGCAACTCCACGCGCACCTCTCCCTCCAGCAACGACTTGAACCGCTCCGCGTCCTGCGACGAGCCGACGACGCTGCCGTAGTGCATCGGCACCGCGACTTGCGGCTGTATCAACATCGCCGCCTTCGCCGCTTCCTCGGCGGTCATGACGTACGTGCCAGAAACTGGCAGGAACGCGACGTCTATCCTTGGCAACTGCTGCATCTCGGGGGTGAGGTCGGTGTCCCCGGCGAAGTACACTGACACGTCCTCCACGGACACCACGAACCCGACCCATTCGTTCTCCTTCGGGTGGAACTCCTTATCGTTGTTGTACGCGGGCACGGCCCGCACCGATAATCCTCTTACTGAGAGTTCCTGGCCAGGCCTGACGAGGTGCACCGCCGCGACGTCGAGCCGCGAGAGCTTGCTCTGGGTATCAGGGACTGTGACGATCTCCGTCTTTTTCTGCACGACGCGCCGGACGTCCTCGACGCTGCAGTGGTCATAGTGCGGGTGCGTGATGAACAAGACGTCCGCCTTGGGCAAAGAGCCCTCTCGCGGCAACTTGAACGGGTCGAAGTAGATGACGAGGTTGCGCGGCTTCATCGTCGTGACGCGCACCGTGTCGTGCGCCAACAGCTCGAACGTGACTTGCTTGTATTCCATGGGATAAGACACCTCTAATACAGGAGAAGGGAGCAGGCTTTTTGTATTTTTCGTAACGTTTTTATGCCTGCGAGGAATGAGAGCTATATGACCCTCGTCACGGCCAAGGACGTCAAGCTCCCGAGACGGCGGAGGAACGCGCACAAAGGAGAGCAAGGCCGCCTCCTCATCGTCGGGGGCTCCGAGGACCTCGTCGGCGCGCCCGTCCTCGCCGCCAAGGCGGCCTTCCGCGCAGGGTGCGACGTCGTCGAGGTCGCCGCTCCCTGGAAAGTGGCGTGGGCGATTAACACGCACGACGCGAGCATCATCGCGCACAAGCTGCGCTGCAAAGCATTCTCAGAGGCGCAGGTGCCGCGCGTGCTCGCCCATGCCAAGCGCGCAGACGCGGTGCTCCTCGGTAACGGCCTGGGGCGGAGTCCCGCGCAGCGAGCGTTCGTCCGCGGCCTGCTCAGAGAGCTGGACAAGCCCGTCGTCATCGACGCCGACGCGCTCCACGCGACGTTCCTCGACGAGGTGAGGAGCGATCTGGTCGTCTGCACCCCGCACGGGAAGGAGTACGAATCCCTCGTCAAGAACAACAAAGCCATCCCGGGCCGCGTCGTCATCCTCAAGAAAGGCAGCACTGACGTGATAACCCAGGGGAGGAATCATTACGAGAACCGGACCGGCGTGCCCGAGATGGCCGTGGCGGGCACGGGCGACGTCCTCGCAGGCCTCGCCGCAGGGTTCCTCGCCCAAGGGGTCACGCCGCTCCGATCAGCCATCAACGCGGCCTACCTGAACGGCAAGGCAGGGGAACGCGCGAAAAAGAAATATGGCAACTTCTCAGCGGAGGAACTGCTCCTCTCACTGCGGGCGTGACTCACGCGACGAACAATGACATCGCGGAGACGTAGTACGTGTTCAGCAATCCGGACCAGGAGAGCACGCCTGTCTCGACCAAGGCGCCGATGATGAACACCGCTAACGCCACGACGAACAACCAGTAGTTGTACACGAACACCTCGCGGTGCTTCTGGTCATCAAAGGCATGCTTGAGCAGGTAAGCGAACCACAGCGCGACGCCTATCTTGATGAGCAAACCGGCCACGCCGAGGCCGAGGAGGTCGAGCAACGCGTCCACGCCCGCGTAGGCGACGAGCAATCCTAGGAGTATCCAGATGAACCGCCGTAGGCTCCCAGCCCTGGTGATGGCGTCGTCGCTGATCACGGCTCCCGCGGTGCCTGCGAGGATGTACGCCCCTCCCTCGAGGATGACGTGCCAGATGACCATGAGCAACAGCAACGCGCCGACGATGAGGGGTGATTGCCCGAGCGCGGCCCCCGCCGCGACGGACCGCAACCCGAAGATGACGCCCCACGCGGAAGCGTTCCACACGATGAAGAACGTGGCGCCGCTCCCGGAGATGAGAGAGAGGAAGAAGCACGCCAAGAGCACCCACCAGTTGTTGCCGAGGATGCTCCAGAACGTGTGGAACTGGTACGAGGCTCGGCCGCCCATGACAGGGTCGAGGAACACCTGCTCCTTGAAGATGCTGTGCACGTCCCATCCGAGGGCCATGCCGACGAAGCTCATCGCGTAGTAGGTGAGGAACACGCCGAGGAACACGCCGAAGTAGGCGCGGAGGAGGTCTTTGTTGTCCTTGTACAACTCGCGCAGGGAGAACTTCCGCTCCCGCTCCTCCAACCGCTCCTCGCGGGCGAACAGCTTCTTCAACGACGGTATGAGGAGGATGCTGACGAACATCACGCTCGCCAACCCTGAGTTCGCCCCGAACAGCAAGCGCGCGAGGGAGATGCCTATGAGGGAGTACAGCGATCCGAGGAGGAATGCGTACCCCGTCTTCCGCTCCAGCCAGTTCTCGGGGAAGAGGTGCTCGAGGACCATGCGTCCCTCAAGCGAGAACGAAGTTTATAAAGGTTATCCTTGCTTTGCAAGGAGCTCCTCGATCTTCTGCAGGTTCCACCTGACCGCGTCGGTCTTCTTGCGCAGCTCACCGTTCCTGAAGTCGAAGGAGAGGAACAAGCCGAGCAGCTCGTCCACGAAGGAGCGAATGTCCCGCACGGCCGCGGCGTCCTTGTCGATGCTCGCCATGACCGCCTTCCTCGTCAACTCGCCGGTCAGGTCAGCCAGCGCCAACAAGTAGTCCTCTGCTTCTAATCCCAGCTCGTCCTGGGCGGCCAGCCGCCCCTCAGTGGCGTACACGTAGTACGCCTTGCATTCCCCCCATTCCTGCAGCGCGGCGGTGACCGCGCCGACCTTGCGCCACGGCTCCTCCTCATACCCTTTGATGAAGCCCGCCGCGACGGGGTCGGCCTCAGCGAGGACTCGCTTCGCTTTTTCTAGGTCTCCGCGGTGCGTCGCGTGCATTGCTTGCTTGGCGAGCACGTTGAGCGCTCGGGCCTGCTTGATGAGCTGTTCTCGTTCCTCGTCACGGGCGGCGAGCTCTTTGCGGAGCCGCGCGAACTGGTCGTGAGGGATGGTCGCCATCTTACTTAGGGAAAGGGTTGGGGCGCTTAAATAGCTGCCGGTCACCCCAAAAAAAACACAAGCTTTAAATAGGACGGAATGGGTTGAGAGGACGTATGGCATCTGCTTTCGGAGGCGCTATAGAGTTCCTGGGCAAGCTCGGCGTGTACGACGTCGTACTGCCATTCCTCCTCGTGTTCACGCTCATGTACGCCTTCTTGGAGAAGACGAGGATCTTCGGCGTCGAGACGTACTACGCGGAGGGGGACACGCACCGGGAGAAGGGCTTCAAGGGCAGCCGCAAGAACCTTAACGCGATGATGAGCTTCGTCGTGGCGTTCTTCGTCATCGCTTCCTCCCAGCTCGTCGCGGTCATCAACCAGACCTTGTCGCACATGGTCTTGCTCCTCGTCCTGGTGTTCTGCTTCATCCTCGTCGCGGGGAGCTTCCAGAAACAGACAGACGAAGGGTTCTTCCTCGAGAAGCCGTGGAAAGGCATCTTCATGGTCATCGCGTTCATCGCCATCGCGCTCATCTTCCTCAACGCGCTCGGCTGGCTCGACGTGGTGTGGCGGTTCGTCACGAGCGTGTGGTCCAGCGAGGCGGTCGCGACCATCATCCTCATCGCGCTCATCGTGGGCTTCATGTTCTGGGTCACCCAGGACCCTGTCAAGAGGTCAGCGAAAAAAAGCGAAGATTAATAAAAAACAAGTATTATAAACAGCAACCAACCAAGAAAACACAGGTGATGATGCATGGGTATTTTCGACTCCGCGATACAAAGCCTCTACTATGACGTGGGCATCCTGGACATACTGCTCCCGTTCATGCTCATATTCACGGTCATCTTCGCCGTGCTGCAGCGCACCAAGGTGCTGGGCAAGGACGAGGACGGGAAGCCGATGAAGAACTTCAACGTGGTCATCGCGCTCGTCATGGCGTTGGCCGCCGTGATCCCCCACGTGCTCTGGGGGTATCGTAGCCTGCCAGGGGCGCAATGCAACCGGTTCCTCGCCAGCGGCTTCATCGACGTGGTGTGCATCATCAACAACGCGCTGCCCTCAGTATCATTGGTCGTGGTGGCCGTGCTCATGTTCCTCATCATCGTCGGCATCTGGGGCAAGAACATCGACATCGGCAGCAGCAGCCTCGGCGGCATCGTGACCGTCTTCAGCATCATCGCGATCGTCTTCATCTTCGCCATCGCTGCTGGGTGGCGCGCGCAGTACTGGCCGCGCTGGCTCATCGACCCGCAGACCCAGGCGTTGATCATCGTCGTGCTCGTGTTCGGCCTCATCATACGGTTCATCGTCGGTCCTAGCGAGAAGAAGAACAAGGACAAGGAGAGCAATTGGTTGAAGAAGCTCTCAGAATCACTCAAGGACTCTGACCAGAAGTGAGGCATCAGTCATGGCGAGCATAGACCTGGGCTTTTTCGGTAATTTCAGCATCATCTTCACGTTCCTCCTCGTGTACGTGATCGTCTACGGCATCCTCGAGATGAGGAAGCCGTTCGGCGCTGACAAGAGGAACCTGAACGCCTTGCTGGGCACCGCGGTCGCCGTGCTCGTCGTGGTATCAGGACCCATGGTCAGCCTGGTCAACTACATCATCCCGTGGTTCCTCATCATCGCCCTCATCGTGTTCTTCATCCTGTTCGCGCTGGGCATCTTCGGCCAGGGTGTTGATTTCAGCGACCTGGCGAGGAAGAAGCAGATATCCACGTGGATCATCGTGCTCGCCGTCGTCGTCCTCCTCTTCGGCATCGGCAACGCGTTCGGTCAGTCGAAGCTGGAACAGGGTGGGTGGGACGGCACGGAGCCCGTGAACACCACCAATAGCGGCGAGGACGACCCGACCGGGCTGAAGAATACGGGCACTGACGGGAGCAGCGTCGCCACGAGCGACTTCGCCACGAACGTGGTCAACACCTTGTTCAACCCGAAAGTCCTCGGGCTCATGCTCATCTTGCTCGTCGCGGTGTTCGCCATGTTCTTCCTGAGCGACTGAGAGGAAAAGCACCAACTAACAGTGCTCGAATAGTCCCTGCGGCCCTTGAGCGGCCGAAGCGGCGGAAAGAATAATGGCGAGTGATAAGAACAAGCATTACTGCGGCTGATCGCCACGCATCTCCTTGGTGATCTTGGAGAGCTCCGCCACGTTCTCGGTGAACACGGGCAGCACTTTCGAGAACACCTTCTCCATCGCCTTGACCTCTGCGCCGACGTCGAGGATGTTCTTGTCGTACTCGCCTATCTTCGCGATGAGCGCCTGGTGCAACTTGTCGAACTGGTCCTTGAGGTCCTTGAACTGCTGCTCGATGCTGATGATCGTGTTCTGCGCCTGGTTCTTCCACTCGATAATCGTGGTGATATCCTTGACGAGCTCGTTCCACTTCTCGTCGATGATGGCCTCCACGGTCTCCTCGACCGAGCTGCCGCTGCCCGCTGGCGGCGTTGGAGGAGCGCTGGGCGACGGGGACGCTGACGGGGGGAAAGGGGGTTGCTGCATGGTATCACCTGTTCTTGGAGCGGGCGCGCCCGTGGTCAGGTGCGCCTCGTTCATGGCGTCGAATATCTGCGTGGACGTGTAGCCGTCCCGTTGCAACGCCTGGATGACCTGGTTGTTGCTCAGGCCTTGCGATTGCATAGCCTTCACCTGCTCGAGGGGGAGACCGGGCGGCGCCATGGCTACTCCTCAGACCGCTCCCGGTCTTTATAAAACTTTCGTGCGGTGGCCTCCTCGACGAGACGCTCCGCCTCCGCGCGCGTCAGGAAGGACAAGGGCTTCCAGAAGTCGAGGTAGCGGTCCAACACCTTGAGGTCATGGCTCCTCGCCGCGTCGACCAACTCTCCCTGCATGATGCCGAGCTGTTCCTGGAGGTCATGCACGCCTCGCTTGAGCTCGAGCAAGGAGTCATTGAGGCGCCGCTGCTGCTTAGAGAGGTGCTGGTGGTTCTCGATCATGTTCTGGCTCGTAGTCTGGTGCTCCCGCCGCAGGTTGGCGTAGCGCTCCTCTAACAACCGTAGCCTGCTGAGCAGGTCCGACACTTGGCGCGAGAGCGAGAGGAACTGGTCGTCCTGTTTCTGGTGGTGCGGCGGGGACGGGTCTTGTCGCGGCGGCTGCGGGGAGTAAGGGGAATCATTCATGGCAAGCACCTCTCGAGGGAAAAAAACATAACCAAACCTTTAAATAACACCGAGGATGAGGAGGACTGCACATCGCAGACATAAAAAGCTTGTGTTTTTCGTGAGAGGTGGGAGCGCTTGTTCGACAAGGCGAGGAAAGAGTACGAGGTGGTCAGGGAAGGAGAGGACACCATCCTCCGCATCGACTACCAGGAAGTGCCGCGAGTCCCCTCGTTGGAGGACGATGAGACGTGCATGGCGCAGACCATGGAGCTGCTCATCAAGAACCCCTCCGTCACGAAGATTATCTTCGCACAGAAGCACCACTACGAGTACGACTACACGCAGACCAGGCTCCTCATAGAGGTCGCTAAGATCTACGGCCTGCTCATCAAGAACAAGGAATTGTTCAGCTACCAAGCCTTGCAGCTCGACCCGAACCAGTACAACCTGGCGCAGCGCTACAACGAGATCCACACCATCATCTTCGACCAGCTCAAGAAGGACCCGCTCGGGTGCTACGTCCTCGTGCACCGCATGCTCCGGCACGAACGGGTGGACCTCGAGAAGGAGATAGACCCCGTCTACGCCAAGGCGCGCGAGGGGTATATCAACGTCCTGGACTACATCACCGACCAGTTGGAGCGCACCAGGCTCATCGCCGTCGCGCGCCCCTACCTCCCAGGCCATAAGGTAGGGGATAGGAGCATCTATCGCAAGATATTCTCCCCGCTCATCAGGCCTGACTTCATGTTCACCAAGCTCATGGCCACCTATCCTAAGGAGGCCGAGGAGATTGACAGCTACAAGGTGGGAGACACCGAAGTCATCATCTTCCGGCTGCCGGACACCGTACAGTACCTCTATCACGTCACGCCGCCGGAGTTCAAGCTGGACGAGGATAAGTACGAGATCCTCGACATGGCTCGCCGCATCATGGCCGAGCACAAGCCGGAGCAACAAGACTTTGTCAACCCCGAACGGATGCGCGAGGTGTTCTACAACGTCGGCCACGACCTCCTCGAGGAGCTCGCTAACTACCGTAACCTCAAGGTGTCCCAGGACGATCTGGAGGAACTCACCCAGGTGCTCATCCGCTACACGGTCGGGTTCGGCCTTATCGAGGTCCTGTTGCGAGACGACCGCGTCCAGGACATCACGATCAACAGCCCCATCGGCGCCTCTCCCATGTTCCTCGTGCACAGCAAGTACGACGAGTGCCGGACCAACATCATCCCGTCAGTGACCGACTCTGAGAGCTGGGCGTCCAAGCTGCGCCTCATGTCAGGCAGGCCGTTGGACGAGGCCAACCCGATACTGGACACAGAGATAGAGATCCCGAACGTGGCCAGGGCGAGGATAGGAGTCATCGCGCCCCCGCTCGACCCGAGCGGCATCGCTTACGCGTTCAGGCGGCACCGCGACCGGCCGTGGACCCTGCCGTTGTTCATCAAGCATCGCATGCTCAACCCCCTCGCCGCGGGCATCATCAGCTTCATCGTGGACGGCAACAGGACCATGCTCATCGCGGGGACGAGGAGCGCGGGCAAGTCATCATTGCTCGGCTCGTTATTGGTGGAGATCATGCGCAAGTACCGCGTCATCACCATCGAGGACACCTTGGAGCTCCCGACGAGGAGCCTGCGCCAGCTCGGCTACAACATCCAATCCATGAAGGTCGCCTCCGCGTTGTCGAAAGGGACCTCTGAGGTCCCTGCTGATGAGGGCATCCGTACCACGCTGCGCCTCGGCGACTCCGCCCTTATCGTGGGCGAGGTCCGCTCGACCGAGGCTCGGGCGTTGTACGAGGCGATGCGCGTCGGCGCCCTGGCCAACGTGGTCGCGGGCACCATCCATGGCGACAGCCCGTACGGCGTGTACGACCGCGTCGTGAACGACCTCGAGGTCCCGAGCACCAGCTTCAAGGCCACTGACATCATCATCGTCGCTAATCCCATCCGCTCGGCCGACGGCCTGCGACGATGGCGGCGCGTCACCCAGGTGTCCGAGGTGCGCAAGGACTGGAACGAGGATCCGATGCGCGAGGGCGGCTTCGTCGACCTGATGAAGTACAACGCTGACAAGGATGAGCTCATCCCTACTGACGACCTGATAAACGGGGATAGCGACGTGCTCAAGGCCATCGCCGGCAACGTGAGGGAGTGGGCTGGTGACTGGGACTCGGTGTGGGAGAACATCGAGCTCCGAGCGCGGGCGAAGGAGGCGATTGTCAGGATAGCCGAGGTCGAGGAGGAGGAAGAGTTGTTGGAGGCGCCGTTCGTCATCCGCTGCAATGACGAGTTTCACCGTATCTGCGAGAAGGTGCGCGACGAGACGGGCAAGCTGGACGCCGAGCGGATATTCTTCGAGTACGAGGAGTGGTTGCGCGTCGCGGCGCGCGACGAGACGGTGAAGCACCGACAGGAGCAGGAGCGCGCGAAGAATGAGGGTTGATGATGAGTTGGAGCGTTTCAAGCGGCGGTACGCTGATCGGTTGAGCAGCGAGCTCGGCGACAAATCCTCTCAGCGGTCCAGCAGCGGCATCCAGACACAGGATTATGACAACTTCCGCAAGCAGTACCTGCCTCGGCGCCTCTCTTGGTATGAGAAGGCGTGCAACGCTTCTGAGAAGTTGTTCAGGATCTCGCCTGACAAGAAGAAGCTGCCCGAGATAGAGGAGGCGATTGACATCTGCCACCTCAAGGTCACGCCCGCGGGCGTGACGAGCTTCTCATTCCTCGTTCCTGTCTTCATCATCGTGCTCTCCCTCCTGCTAGGATGGATGCTGCCGTACGCGCTCACCAGCGGTGAGTACACCGGGTTCTTCTTCGTCATCTTCGGCTTGTTGGTGGCGGCGAGCGTAGCTATCCCGTTGCAGAAGCTGCCGTTCTTCCTCGCGAACTCGTGGCGGCTCAAGGCGTCCAACCAGATGGTTCTCTGCGTCTTCTACGTCGTCACGTACATGCGGCACACCTCGAACTTGGAGCTCGCCATCGACTTCGCGGCGGAGCACCTCTCGCCCCCTTTGTCGATAGACCTGAAGAAGATAATATGGAACATCGAGACTGAGAAGTACGACTCGGTCAAGGAGTCCCTCGACAACTACTTGATGTCGTGGCGGAACTGGAACATGGAGTTCATCGAGAGCATGCACCTCATCGAGTCCTCGTTGTACGAGTCCTCGGAGTCCCGCAGGGTGAACGCCTTGGACAAGTCCTTGAAGGTCATGCTTGACGAGACGTACGAGAAGATGCTGCACTACGCGCACAACCTCAAGTCCCCGTTGACGACGCTGCACATGCTAGGCATCATCATGCCCATCCTCGGCCTCGTCATCATGCCCTTGGTGGTGTCGTTCATGAGCAACGTCCGTTGGTATCACTTGTTCGTGCTGTACAACGTCGTGCTCCCCCTCGGCGTGTACTACTTGGGCAAGAACATCCTCTCCACGCGCCCCACGGGGTACGGTGAGAGCGACATCTCAGAGGCGAACCCTGCGTTCAAGAAGTACCGTAACATCATCATCAGGGTGGGCAAGGAGGAGGTCAGGTTGAACCCTGCGTTCGTCGCGGTGTTCGTGTTCGCCGTGTTGTTCCTCATCGGCATCACGCCCTTGCTCTTGTGGGCCTCGTGGGGGGAGTGCGGTGATTACGTCGTGGCGGAGGACTCGTATAGGTCGACGAGCATCATGAACCGCTGCGACCTAGGGAAAGACCAGCAGGTGAAGTTCTCCCTCCTCGACTACCGCGATGAGCTAGAGGACAAGGACGGGAGCAAGGTGAGGACTGGCGGCAAGATAGGCCCCTATGGCCTTGGTGCTGCCTTGCTCTCCCTCACCGTGCCGTTGGCGTTCGGCGTCGGCGGGGGGTTGTGGTATCGGTTGCGAAGCAAGAATGTTATCAAGATCAGGAAGAAAGCGAAGAAGCTGGAGCAAGAGTTCGCTACCGCGTTGTTCCAGCTCGGGAACAGGCTAGGGGACGGCTACCCCTCGGAGATCGCGTTCCAGAAGGTGGCGGAAGTCATGGAAGGGACTATTTCCGGCAAGTTCTTCGAGCTGGTGAGCATGAACATCCAGAAGAACGGCATGGGCGTGGAGAAGGCCATCTTCGACCCGCACAAGGGGGCGTTGGTGTATTATCCCTCTAACCTCATCGAGAGCAGCATGAAAGTCCTCATAGAATCGTCGAAGAAGGGCCCGCTCATAGCGTCCCAAGCGGTCATCAACGTTTCCGAGTACATCAAGCAGATGCACCGCGTGGATGAACGCTTACGAGACCTCATGGCGGACATCATCAGCAGCATGGTTTCGCAGATCAAGTTCCTCACCCCTGCCATCGCGGGCATCGTCGTGGGCATCACGAGCATGATCACGCAGATTCTGGGCAACCTGACGAACAGCCTTAATGAAGTCACGGGGGAGGCAGGGGCGGAATCAAGTATTGGCATGAGCGGCGCAGGCTTCATCAGCTCCTTCGGCGCGGGCGTACCGACGTTCTACTTCCAGATCATCGTGGGCTTGTACGTCGTGCAGATCGTGTACATCTTGACCGTCTTGGTGAACGGCATACAGAACGGCGCTGACAAGCTGAACGAGCGCTACTTGCTCGGCAACAACCTCATCAAGAGCACGACGACGTACGTGATAATAGCGTTCGTGATCATGCTATTGTTCTCGCTCGTCGCGGGCGCCCTTACGAGTGTGACGTGAGGTTGGGAAAAAGCGAACAGTGCCCGTCACTGTCGGAAGAGAGCAGAGGGCAGGTGTGCATGCAAGGGGTTTTTAACGGCTGGTTTTTTTGCCGGAAGTACGCGCAAAATAAGAATAGTGGGTGAAGAGTGGGAACGGGGGGATTTGAACCCCCGACCTCATCGTCTTCAGCGATGCGCTCTCCCGCTGAGCTACGTTCCCAATTATAGCAAGAAAAGAAAACAAGAGCCGCATTTATAAAGCTTGTGTGGTTAGAGCTTCTCGATCGTGCCGTTCCTGCCGGTGGTGACCTGCTTCTCGCCTTGCCACTCGCCGACGAAGCAATCGGCCAGCTTGAGCTTGTCCCCGACGTCGTACTTGTCCACGTCCTCGTTCCACAAGGTCAGCTGGACAGAGCCGGAATCGTCCTTGATGACGACGTTGCACACCTTGCCCGCCTTGCCGAACTTCTGGAACTCCCTGACAGGGGTCTTCTCGATGACTTCCACTTCGTCGATGTTCACATTTCCTTGTCGTACTTGCAGTTCTGAGATTTTCAACCATAACACCTCGAATGATTCTTGGTGGATTATTGCTTCTTTTAAAGTTTATCCCTTTTTCTTATCCTGCGCCCATGAGGCCGAGCAAGAGGTCTATCCTTTCCCCGTAGATGGTGTCGCCTGCTATTACTCGTGCATCATTCGCCATCTGTATGAGCGTCTGCAGGGTTTCTGAACCAGCGGTCGCTTCTCGCCAATTGGCCTCTGCGTACTCGTAGAACGCTCGCATCTCCTCGCTCGCCGGTCCGTAGAACAGGTCGTAATATTCCTCTAATAAGAGGTCGACGTCCTGGTCGGCGTCCCAGTACAGCCTCGAGCTGACCCACACGTTGAGCGCGTTCGCGGCGAAGACGTCCCAGTCGACGTCCCGTCGTTCTTTCATCACGTCGCTGAGATAGAAGACTTCGATGTATTGCCCTTTCGTCTTGCCTTTCTGGAACTGGAGGTCTTCGGCGATGAGGTGGGGGAAGACTGCGGGAGCCCTCTCTGTCGGCATGTAGGCCGCGTTGAAGAGATAGTATTCCCGTATGTAGAGCTCTTTCGAGGGGAGCAGCTCTACCCATTTGTCCGTGATCGCCTGGTAGTACTCCAGGTTGTCCTCGTACGGGAAAAGGCTGTTGGGGAGGTAGAACTGGTTGTCCAGGTAGCGGTAGGGCCCTCGCCAGCGCGTGATGAACACCGCTAGGTTGGGCGCGAGCGGCTTGCTCAGGCCTTCTGGCGGCCACACGTAGTTGTAGTAGGCGTGGATGAGGAGTTTTCTGTCAGGGTACTCGTCGTAGAGTTCCCACGCGACGTTGTTGACGTATTCGAACACGTGGTCTGATAGGTAGCCGTCGTGCCCTTTCGAGCCGTTGATGGTCGGTCGGCATATCGGTTCTTCCTCGCTGACCCGGTGGAAGGCGTCGACGGGCGAGACTCCTATCGCTGACATTTCCGGGTAGGTGTCGAGCATGAAACGGACGAAGTCCAGGTGTTCTTGGAAGAGCCCTTCCGAGCACAGGTTGTGCTTGTAACTGCTACCGTTCATCCTCACACCGTCATAGACCGCATAATATTCTGGGTGGGCTGCTTTCATCTCGTCCCGGCTGATGACTGACTGGATGCCGTGTGACCAGATGGTGCCGAGCTCGTCCTCGTAGTAGTTCATCCGCATCCGCAGCTGCCATTTGACCATCTTCTGCCTCTCCTCTCCCGAGCTATGGGCGTACCGGGCGTAGCTGTGGTAGAGGTTCCTCATGGAGAAGTCCGGGATGACCGTCTCGTCCACTTGGGAAAGGGTGATGGTGGGCTTTTCCGGGATGATCTCTCCGATGCTTCCGGGGTAGTACCACCGTATTCCTTGGTCGTAGAGGAATTCGTACACGGCGTTCAATGATCCTTTGTGGTCTCCTTGCCAGAGGTCATAGTCGGGGTTGTAGAATTGGCCGTACCCGGCGAGCGGATTGCCCCACGTCGTGCCGGTCAGGGCGTCCCATTCCTCGTAGGAAGGGTCATAGGGAACTATCCCTTCCAGGTGGAATGGGGTGTCGTCTCCTAGGAGGATGAGGTGGTCCTCTCCTGAGACCATCTTGAAGCCGTCTCCTGAGAGGCCGTCGCTCGTGATGCCGAGGCCGTCAGTGTACGTTGATTGGCCGACGTAGATCTTGTACGGTACTTGCTCGTCGACGACGGTGTTGATGGGCAGGGTGGCGCCGCTCATCTTCTCTATGCCTTCTTGCAGCTCGTCAGCCGCTAGTTGCACAGCTGGCGGCGAGTCTGGTGAGATGATGATCTGGGCTTGTCCGACGCCTTCCTCGACGAGGTAGCGGTTTGTGGGAGCGGTTGTTTTCTGGCTGTCGTAGAGGTCTTTGACTTCTGATTGGCTGAGCGCGTATCCGTATATCATGACGTCGTCGATCATGCCGTCGATGGTGTTCCTGCCGGTGATGAAGTTGCCGATCCTCAGGTCCTCATCGCTGGTGGCTATGGTCAGGGTGACGGTCTTGGTCCCGCTGAGGATGCCGTCGATGTAGATGCTCATGGTAGCGCCGTCATACGTGCTCACGACTTGGTGCCATTCGTGCAGCGGGAGCTTATTGGAGGAGGGGACTGCGTGCCAGCCGCCTGCATCATTGGGGGTGCCGTCGCTGATGATGAACCTTATGCCCTCATCACGGAGGTCGAGCGCGTAGAGCTCCCACGGGTCGGCTCCGCCAGTGGTTGGCTTGATGATGATCTTCTCGCTGGAACCGTAGGAGTCCAGGCGTATCCAGGCGCTCAGGGTTATCTGGCTGGTGACGTCGAGGGAGGAGGAGTCGGGGACGCGTACGAAGTCATCCTCCCCGTCGAGGATGAGCACGCTTCCCCTCTGAGGGTCTGTTGCGATTGCTGCGCCGTTCATGAGCTGGCCGTCGTTGCGCTCCTCCTCGTCCCGGGCGTCCTGGTCGAACGCCCAGTGAGAGATGAGACCTTCTTCCTCGTTGTTGATGACGCGTAGCTGCCATTTATCGTGGCAGTCCCAGCCATTATTATTGGTGCAACTGTAGATGATGACATAATGCTCACCGCTGCCAAAAATCGGCAGCGTGTACGTAGCTTCGCCAACAAGCCAATCATCGCTATCGGCATAGCTGTTCCCGTTGAGCGTGAAGCTCATCCACTGATTGTCGCCGTCAGAAGCATACCAGCCGGTCTTGTAGATGGCGTCGTCGCGCACCGTCAACGCCTGCCCCTGCACGGAGACGTCGTACGCCTCGCTGAACTCATGGAAGCGGCTGTGCGTCGCCTGTCCAGCAATGTTATCGTCGCAGCCGGCGAGGAGGAGCAGGGCCATGAGCATTGCCATGATGAGCGCCGCCGAGTTCATGGCGTTCCTCAGGAACAGGAGTATTTAAAAGTATGGGGCGCACCAATCAATAAGGACAGTTGATGAACTCATTGTTAGTACCGCTGTCCTGCACGCCGCCGACGAGTTCGCCGCAGTCCTGGAACGTATTGCTTGAAGAGCCGCTGATGTAAAGCGCTTTTATTCCTCCACTCGCGGACTGCCCGATGAACGTGTTGTCACCGCCGACGTACAGGGCTATTCCATTTTTCTCTTGCGAGACTGCGGCGTTGTCGATGAAGGCGTTCTCTGAGGATTGCGTGATGTACAGGGCGTTTCCGGAGTCGCTTGTGAAGTTGTTCATGGTAAAACGGTTCCTCGTGCTCTCCATGACTTTTGCTCCGTTATCTGTGTTGCTCGAGAAGCTATTGCTGTCCACGATGAAATCGTGCGTGTTATAGAGGTACAACCCTAGGTCTGTTGCGCCTTTCATCTCGTTGTCTCGTATGCTGCCGTTTGACATGCCGTTCGTGTAGAGAGCGACTCCAGAGGAGCTCGTGATGGTGTTCCCTTGGACTTGGATGTTCAAGGATTCCAGGTGGTGAGCGTTCAAGGCGTAGACGCCATGGCTGGACGAGGAGATGTCGTTGTCCTTGATAACCCCTCCTGTGGTGTCTCGCGCGAAGATGCCTGGCCCTGATAAGGAGTTGCCATTCTTGATGACGCAGTTGGTGATGTTGAAGTAGTTCTCCCAGTTGATGTGCACCCCGTAATAGCTTGTCCCTGCAGTGGTTGCGTACGTGATGGTGTGTCCTTGGCAGTCGAGCGTGACGCCGTCCGTGGCTATGGTGAAACATGTTCCTGTAGAGGTGACGTCTTTTGTGAGCTTGTACGTTGTTGCTGGTGAGTCGAGCGTTTGGCATGAGTCAATGGTGACTTGTTCTCCAATGTATTCCGAGTTCATCATGCCGAGGAGGAGGTCGATGCGCTCGCCGTAGACGGTGTCGCCCGCTACTGCTCTCGCTTCCTCCGCCATTGCTCTAAGATTGAGCAGGACTTCGGGGTCATCTGTCGCTCGTCCGTAATTCGCTTCGGAGTACTCTATGAACGTCTGCATCTCTTCCGCCGCGGAGCCGTAGTACAAGTCATAGTACTCCTCTAGTAAGAGGTCGACGTCCTGGTCGGCGTCCCAGTACAGCCTGGCAGTGACGTAGAGGTTGAGCCCGGTGGCGACGAAGAGATCCCATTCTGGGCCTTGCGAGTTGCTGTTCCTCAATACTTCCATGTATTCCCCTTTTGACTTCCCTTTGAGCCATTTGAGGTCTTCTGAGATGATATGGGGGTAGTAGACAGGTATTGACTGCCAGTCACCGCCAGGCCTGCCGTAGAGATAGTACTCCCTGATGTAGACTTCTTTTGACGGGAGTTTCTCCAGCCACGCGTTGGTGAGGTCCTTGTAGAATTGCTCCTCGTCAGGATCCTCGCCGAACCATCCCCGCCACCTCGTTATGGAGACGACGACGTTCGGCGCGAACTGGTCGATGTCCTCTGGAGGGAGCAAATAAGGAGCGTAAGCAGAGCACCTGACTTTCTTGTCAGGGTACTCGTCGTAGACCTCCCATGCCAGCCTGTTGACGAACCCCCACACGTAATCCGACAGCCTGCCATCGATTCCTCGTTCAGGAGTCTCTTGCGCTTTGCACTCAGCGCTGGATTCAGAGGCGTAGGAGAACCCGTCGGCCGGAGTGATGGTCATGACAGGGAGGTCGTAGATGTCGAACACCGCCCTAGTGAACTCGACGGTCTGCTCGTACAACCCTTCAGAGCAGAGGTCTTGCTTGAAGTTATCGCCGTTCATCCTCACCCCGTTCCATATCGCGTAGTACTCGGGATGTTCTTGTTTGGTTTCAGAAAGGGAGGTGATGTAATTCAATGAATGGGCCATGTACCTGCCCGTGTATTCGTCAGGGTTGATGCGCAGGCTGAACTGCCACCTTAACTCGTCTTCTGACGCTTCGAATAATTTGTGGTGGAGCTGGTAAAATTCTCTCATGGGAAAATCCGGTTGCACGTGCTCGTTAAGGCCTGACGGGACGGACATTTCATCTTTCTGGGGGGTGATGATGCCTATGTCGCCTGGGTAGTAATAGCGGACGCCTTGTTCATAGAGGAACTCGAACACCGCGTTCAGGGTGCCTCGCCTATCGGCCTCCCAGATTTCGAACTGGCGATTATGATCTTTGTAATAAATATTGTAAGGTGTGTCCCAGTGCTCACCGGTGAGCGACTGCCACTCCGCACGCGCCTCGGGAACCTCCCAATACCCAATTTTAGAATGTGGTCCTGACACGCTCTGGAGGTCGTCGCTGCCGAGGAGGACGAGGTGGTCATCGCCGCTGACCATTTTGAAGCTGCCGTACTCGCAGCCATCGTCAGTGACGCCTAAGGCGTCGGTGTACGTTGATTGGCCGACGTAGACGTGGAAGTCGTAGTCCTGGCTCGGAACATCGCTGATGGGGAGGGTGGCGCCGGTCATGTCAGCTACGCGCAACTGCAGCTCATCAGCGGCAAACAATACTGTGTTCGGCGCTTCTGGCGAGACGACGATGTCCGCCTGGGCGACGCCGTCCTCGACGAGGAAATGCGTCTCGCTAGGAGGGGTTAGTTCACTGATGACGAATAACTGCCAGAAACCGTCTGGCTGGGAGGTCGTCGCGTGGCAATCCCAACCACTCGTTTGTGAGCACGAGTACACGATAACATATGATTCCTCATCACCGGGAAAGCTGAACGAGGACAGGCTGAGCGAGGCACCTCCTGCCAGCCAGTCGGCTGAAGCGCCGTACGGCTCACCCGCAAACGTGATTGGCTGCCAACCACCGCCACCGACACTCACATACCCACCTTTATACACGACCGTATCCGCCACGGAGAGCAGGCCATTTTGCAAGGAAAAACGTTCTTCGGGAGAAGAGAAGCTAGGATAATCACCGTGCGGCACCGCGCACGCCAAGGGCAGCAAGCATAGAAGGAACAGGGAGAGGGTGCGCATAAGACTTGTTCTTGGCGACAAGAGTATTTAAGTTTGTTGGGTGATCCTGTTCAATCAAGGGCAGTTGATGAACTCATTGTTTGCTCCGCGGTCCCTGACGCCGCCGACGAGCTCGCCGCAGTCCTGGAACGTGTTCTCCTCGGCGTTCTCCACGTCGATGGCGTACGTCCCGCCGCTCGCGCTTTGCCCGACGAACAGGTTGCCGTCCGCTCCTGTGGAGAGCCGTACCCCGGCTCGGTCTCGTGAAGCCGCATGGTTGTTGATGAACGTGTTGTTCGGGGATTTGTAGAGCCATTGCCCGTGCGTGGTCTCGCTGGTGAACGTGTTGTCGCTGAACGTGTTGCCCGAGCTCTCTAGGAGGTGTGAGGCGTAGTTCGTGGTGCTCGTGACGTCGTTCCCGGTCGCGGTGACGTTGTAGGAGTTGTAGAGGTAGAGTCCCATCCCTTCTTGTGCCGCGAAGTGGTTATCTGTTATCGTGGCGTCGTTCACGCTGTACAGGGCGATGGTGGGTGCCGTGGTGGTGACGGTGTTTCCCTCGACAAGCACGTCTTCGACGTCCTCGAAGTCCATCCCCATACTGTTCGTGACGATGGTCGTGTTCCTTATCGTTATGCCTGTTGACCGGTAGGCGTCGATGCCGCGGTTTATGCCTTGGCTGGTGCTCCTGATGTCGCAGTTCTTGATGGTGAAGCTGTTGTGCCTGTCGACGCGCACTCCTTTCCCTTCGCCGCCGGTGGCGTAGGTGATGGTGTGTCCTTGGCAGTCTAGCGTGATGTCGAACTGCTCGATGTTGAAGCAGGTTCCTGTTGAGGTGACGTCGTTCGTGAGCTTGTACGTGGTCAGGGGGGAGGTGAGGTCTTGGCATGAGCCTATGAGAATCTCTTGCTCACTGAACTGGGAGTCCATGAGTCCTATGAGCAGGTCTATGCGGTGACCGTAGATTGTTTCTCCTGCGACTTCTTTTGCGTGGGCGAGCAGGTCCCTCATCGTGGGGACGACGTCCGGGTCTATGAGCGCTTTCCAGGAGTGGCTCTCGGAGTATTCGATGAATGATCGCATCTCCTCATCTGCTGGACCGTAGAACAAGTCATAGTACTCCTCTAGTAAGAGGTCGACGTCCTGGTCGGCGTCCCAGTACAGCCTTGACAAGACGTAGATGTTCAGCGCGTTCGCGGCGAAGGCGTCCCACTCGACATCCCATTCATCAGTCTTGATGTTATAGGGAGGCCAGAAGGAGGTCGTGCCCACTTCCATGAATTCTCCGCTGGAGACGCCTTTGAGGGATTTGAGGTCTTCTGAGATGAAGTGTGGGGCGTACATGGGCACTCCTTGGGTTGATGACCCGTAGCGGTTGTTCAAGTAGTAGTCAGAAGTGAACAGCACGTTCGTTTCCTTTCCTCCAGTCAGGTGGTTGTTGGAAGCGAGCACGTCCTTCCAGGAGCCGAGGAGGTCGTCATTGCTCGCTTTTGTCTCTTCATCCGAGAAACTCCTTCTCGACCTCCCGACGAAGACCGCCAGGTTAGGCGCTACTTCCTTGCTCAAGCTGAGCGGTGGGAGTCTGTATGGGGTGTACGCTGAATTGGAGACCATCTTGCCCTGGTACTCAGGGTCGTTATAGATTTCCCAGGCGACGTTGTTCACGTATTCCCAGACGTAATCGGAGTACCTGCCTTCAGTTCCCCTTTCAGGCGTCGCCTTGTCGGCGCACTCGTTCGATATTACCCCTAAGCCATCGTTCGGCATGATGCTCACGATGGGGACGTCGTACAGGTCGAACATCGTCTTGGCGTACTTGACGTTCTCCTCGAACAACGTGTTCTCCTCGGTGTAGTAAGGATAGCACAGGTTAGGAGCGGGGTAAGGGACGACGCCGGGAAGCTGCCTTTGCCCTGATGAGTCCATAGCGTAGTATTCGGGGTGCGTCTCTGATTGCCTGATTATCACCGCTCGTATCCCGTGGGCGGGGCCTCCTGAGGAGGCGACCAGGAATTCGTAAAACGCGTTGGAACGCAGGCTCAATACCCATCGCAGCTCCTCGTCGGCCCGGCCGTCGTAATGGTAGGGGCTTAGGTGCGAGTATGATTTGCTGTAGAGCATGAATTCCCTCATGGGAAAGTCGGGATTAACGATCTCATCCCTTGGTTGGAAACCGATGGTCGGCTTCGAAGGGATTACCACTCCTATATTAGGATATTCGTGCCATCCTGGATGGTACCATCGTATTCCTTGCTCTTGCAGGAATTCGAAGACGGCATTCAGTGATCCTTTCTTGTCGGTCTCCCTGAGGTCGTGATTGCTATTACGTTGTTTGTCATAGAAATGGAGAAAGTCGTTGTCCCAGAGATAGTCTCCTCCCCACGTGTCGCTGACGTATGCATCCCACTCTGCAATCGTTGCCGGTCCAGGAACGCCTTCGAAACCAGGGAGCTTGTCCTCGTCATCCTCTCCGAGCAGGACGAGATGATCATCGCCTGTGACCATTCTGAAACCGCCGTCCCTGCAATCCTCGTCCGTGACGCCTAAGGCGTCGGTGTACGTTGATTGGCCGATGTAGACGTGGAAGTCATAAGCGGGGTCGGGGTTGTTGCTTATGGGTAGTGTGGCGCCGGACATTTCCTCGAGATAGAATTGGAAGTAGTCGGCCGCTAAGGAGACTGAAGGCGGCGCTGATGGCGAGATGACGATGTCCGCCTGGGCGACGCCGTCCTCGACCAGGTACAGCGTCCCCGAAGGAAGAGTTGGTTCGCCGATGACGAATAATTGCCAGAAGCCATCTGGTTGGTCGTTGGTTGCGTGGCAGTCCCAGCCACTCGTTTGTGAGCACGAGTACACGATAACATATGATTCCTTGTCAGAGGGAAAGCTGAACGATGACAGGTCGAGCGAGGCCCCTCCTGCCAGCCAGTCGGCGGAGGAGCCGTACGGCTCCCCTGCCAGGGTGACGGGCTGCCACTCCTCACCGCCAACGCTCACATAACCATCCTCATAGATGACCGCGTCAGCCACGGAAAGGACGTCGTCTTGCAAGGAGAATCGTCCCTCAGGCGACGAGAAGCTAGGATAATCACCATGAGGCACCGCGCATACCAATGGCAGCAAGCACAGGAAGAGTGATAGTAGGAGGGCGCGCATAAGGCTTGTCCTTGGCAACAAGAGTATTTAAGCTTATTGCGCGTTGCCCGTTCAATGGGGACAGTTGATGAACGTCGTGCCCGTCGCCGTGTCTCGTATCTCGCCGTTTATCTCTCGGCAGTCCTGGAACGTGTTGCCTTCGTTGTTGGCTACTTCTATGGCGATGCTCGCTCCTGTCGCGCTCTGCCCGACGACGAGGTTGTCATCGGCTCCTGAGTAGAGCCTGAGCCCGATGCCGTTGGTCGAGGTCGCCGTGTTGTCGACGAGGTGGTTGTTCGTGGTTTGATAGAGCCAGAGCGCGTAGGTTGTTTGGCTGGTGAACTTGTTGTTGGTGAGCGTGTTGTTGCCGCCCGTGTTCATCCAGAGGCCTCGGCCGTTATTGCTCGTGACGTCGTTGTCTTCTATGGTGACGTCGTGCGAGCCGTAGAGGTAGAACGCTTGTTCTCCTTCGCCGCTGATGTCGTTGCCGGTGATGTTTGAGTAGGCCAGTCCTCCAGCGTAGAGGCCTATCCCTGCTGTCGAGACGATGGTGTTGTCCTTGATGGTGGTGTTGTCGGCTCCTGATATGCGTATGCCGTTGTTCGCCACGGTTATCGTGTTGCCTGCTATGGTCCCGGTGCGGGTGCCGTGGAGGTAGATCGCGTTGCTCGCCGTGGCGCTCCCGCTCCTGATGTCACAGTTCTTGATGGTATACTCGTTCTCCCCGTCGATGACGAGGCCTTGCCCTTCGCCGCCGGTGCCATAGGTGATGGTGTGTCCTTGGCAGTCGAGCGTGACGCCGTCCGTGGCTATGGTGAAGCACGTCCCCGTGGTGGTGACGTCTTTTGAGAGCTTGTACGTGGTGCTTGGTGAGTCGAGCGTCTGGCAGCTGCTGATGAGCGCTTCTTCCCCGACGTAGCGGCTGTTCATCAACCCTAACAACAGGTCGATGCGCTCTCCATACACAGTGTCGCCTGCTATCATTCTGGCTTCTTCCGCCATGTTACGGAGGTTGACGAGGTGTATGGACTCTTCTCCCGCTTCTGCCAGGTGTTCCTCCGCGTACTTGACAAACGCTTGCATCTGGTCAGCTGCGGGCCCGTAGTACAAGTCATAATATTCCTCTAACAGGAGGTCGACGTCTTGGTCGGCATCCCAGTACAAGCGAGCGGTGACCCAGACGTTGAGCGCGTTCGCGGCGTACGGGTCGTAGTCGAGGTTCCAGCCACCCCAGTTTTTCAGTATCTCTATGTATTCGCCGCCTGATTTGCCCTTAAGGTACTTGAGGTCTTCGCTGATGATCTGCGGGAACACTGCAGGGTAGGACTCTGTTGCGCGGTCGAGCCTGTTGTGGAGGTAGTAGTCCCAGACGTAGACTTGGTTCGATGGCAGGATTTCGAGCCAGTCGTCGGTGACTTGCCGGTAAAAATCTCTTCTCTCAGGAGTGGTGAACCATGCCCGCCACCGGGCCATGATGATGTGGAGGTTGGGGGCTATCGGCTTGCTCAGGCTTGTCGGCGGCAAAAGGTAGGTGGTGTACGCGTCGCACGTGATGATCTTGTCAGGGTGGGTCTCGTAAACCTCCCACGCGACGTTGTTCACGTATTCGAACACGTAGTCCGAGAGCCAGCCTTCATAGCCTCTTTCCCTGGTTTCTTGCGCCTTGCACTCATCGGTCCTCTCGGAGGCGTAGGTGAACCCGTCGCTGGGCATCACGCTCACGCCGACGTCGCCGTACACGTCGAAGAACTTCCTGACGAACGCGACGTTCTCCTCGAGCAATGCTTGTGAGCACAAGTCTTCTTTCTGGTTGTCGCCGTTCATGAGCTCTCCTCCCCAGATAGCGTAGTACTCAGGATGGGCTTGCTTTACTTCATCCCTGCCCGTGACGAGGCTGATGCCGTGACCGTGCGATCGTCCGATGACATCATCGCCCTTATGGAGCTGGAGGTGTAACTGCCAGTACAGCTCGTCCTCGGACGCCATGTTGAAATGGTTGTAGTATTCGTAGAGTTGTCGCATCGCGAAGTCTGGTCGGACGTGCTCGTCCATCGTCTCGACGAAGATGTCCTGCTTGTCAGGGATGATGGTGCCTATTTCTCCTGGATAATACCACCTGACGCCTTGGTCGTAGAGGAATCCGACGACCGCGTTCATCGTGCCTCGACCGTCGGTCTCCCATATTTCGTGGTCAGGGTCGTGGTCCTTGTAGTAGGTCTGGTACGGCGTGCCCCAGTACTCGCCGGTGATGTCGTCCCACTCCTCGAGGACCGTCGCCGTTTCCGAACTCCAACGAACGCTGTGTGGTCCTGACACGCTCTGGAGGTCGTCGTTGCCGAGGAGGACGAGATAGTCGTCGCCGGACACCTTCTTGTAGCTGCCGTACTGGCAACTTTCATCCGTGACGCCTAAGGCGTCGGTGTACGTTGATCGGCCTATGTAGACGTGGAAGCCATAGTCCTGGCTCGGAACATTGTTGATGGGCAGCGAAGCGCCAGTCATGCGCTCGACGTGCAGTTGCAGCTCGTCGGCCGCCATGGCGACCAGGTTAGGCGCTTCTGGGGAGATGACGATGTCCGCCTGGGCGACGCCGTCCTTGACCAGGTACAGCGTCCCTGAAGGAGGGGTTGGTTCGCCGATGACGAATAATTGCCAGAAACCGTCTGGCTGGGAGGTCGTCGCGTGACAGTCCCAGCCGCCTGCTTGCGAGCAGCTGTACACGATGATGTATGACTCTTTATCACTGGGGAAGCTGAACGATGACAAGTCAAGCGAAGCACCGCTGCTCAGCCAGTCGGCGGAGGAGCCGTACGGCTCCCCTGCCAGGGTGACGGGCTGCCAAGCACCGCCGCCAACGCTCACATACCCACCTCTGAAGAGGACATCATCGACAACCGAGAGCTCGCCGTCTATTAGCGAGAAACGACCCTCGGCCGAGGAGAACGAGGGATAATCAGCGTGCGGCACTGCGCATGCCAACGGCAGCAAGACCAAGAGGAACAGGGAGATTGTTACACGCATGAATTCCTTCTTGAGGAACGAAATATTTAAATGGTTCGTTTGGCACAGAAGAGATCTCGCAAGAAAGGCAAGAGGTCGTCCTTTTTCACCCTGACTTGTTTGGTGCTGTCCCTGTTCCTGACCGTGACGGTGCCGTCCTTCTTCGTGTCGAAATCCACGGTGACGCAGTACGGCGTCCCTACTTCGTCCATGCGCGCGTACCTCCTGCCCACGGTGCCTGACTGGTCGTACACGGCTACCAAGCCGGCCGCTTGGAGCTCTTCCTGGATGTTCTTGGCAATGGAGGGGAGGTCTTCCTTGTTCACCAAGGGGAACACGGCTGCTTGTATGGGTGCCATGTTTGCCGGGATGGTGAACGTGTCTTGTTCTTTCTTCTCGTCGTACTGGTAGTAGAGGTCCATCAACGCGTACGTCGGCCTGTCAGTGCCGAACGCTATCTCGAGGACGTGCGGCACTTCTTTCTTCCCGGTCTTTTCGTTCCTTGCTTCGAGCTTTTGCTTGGCGTGCTTGGCGTGCTGCGTCAGGTCGTAGTCCGTCCTGTCATGAACGCCGCACACCTCGAACCAGCCGTAGCTGTTTAGTTCTACTTCTACGTCCCAGGCGTCGTCCGCGTAAAAGGACATCTTCTCTGGTTCGTGCTGCCGGAGCCGTATCTTGTTTTCCGGTATGCCCATGTTCCTGAACAGGTCGTACGCCAGCGCGAGCGTCCACGCGTACGCCTCGTTCTTCAGCTTTTCCTGCTTGACAGCCTCTTTGAGGGTGAGGTCTAGTTCTTCGTAGCCGTCCTTGCCGTGGTGGAGGAGCGGGAGCTTCTTGTCCTTGACGCCGTCGAACGGTTCATACCCATTCTTTTGTTCCTTGAAGAGGAAGAGCTGGGCTTCTGCCTGGGTGAATTCTCGTTGCCGGAGGATGTGCTGCCGCGGGCTGATCTCGTTCCTGAACGCCTTGCCTATCTGGAACACGCCGAACGGTAGTTTGTCTCGGAAGTGGTGGAGGTAGCGGATGAACGGCAAGTACGTGGTGGTCGCGGTTTCCGGCCGGTTGTACGCTTCTTGGTCGAGGCCGGTCGTGGTGCGCATCATGAGGTTGTGCTGCTTTATCTCAGGGATGAGTTTCTTGCCGCCGGGCGCGGTCACTTTTTCTTGCTTGATGATCCTGAGGAGTTGTTCCTGCGAGGCGCCGTCTATCTTGATGGTCTTGCCGTCGAGCTCGTAGTCGTCCTTTCCGAGCTGTTCCTCGATGAGGTCATCGGCCCTGTAGACGTTGCCTTGCTCGTCCTTGATGAGCGGGTCTGAGAACCCTGAGAGGTGTCCTGACGCTTCCCACACCGCCTTTGGCGTGACGATAGGGCATTCCATCTCCCAGAAGCCTTGCTTGATGAACGTCTCGCGGATGACGGCCTCGACGCGGTTCTTGAGGAGCTTGCCCAGGGGTGCGTAGTCGTAGAAGCCTGCGCTGCCGCCGTAAATCTCCGGGCTTGGTCCCCACACGAACCCTTTCCTGGTGATCCACGCTATGAGATCCCCTTTGCCTGTCATGACGCTCATCGTGGGTCACAAGTGGTTTATTAAGGTAGCGGTGGGGCTCTTTAAGCAGGGAGGCTGTCGAGCGGGCTCTTCGCAACGAGGAGCTTCGGAACGGCGAGGTGGACGTACACCATGCTCGTCTCCGGCGAGGCGTGGCCGAGGAGCGATTGCACAGTGACGAGGTCGCAGCCTTGCTCGACGAGGTGCGTGGCGAAGGAATGGCGGAGCGTGTGCGGATGGACGCCTTTCCTGATGTCTGCGTCCCTTGCGGCCCGCTTGACGATGGCGGCGACGCTCCTGGGAGAGTAGTGGCGGCGCTTCTGGCCAGAGAAGAGGAAGGAATCATCCGAGAGACCCTTCGCGAGGGCTGAGAGCTCATCCTTGATGGCAGAGGGGATGATGAAGAGGCGGTCCTTGCCACCCTTGCCGCCACGCACCCAGCCGAACCCCTGGTCGAGGCAGAGGTGCTCCTTGCGCAACGAGACGGCCTCAAGGACGCGTAGGCCCGCTCCGTAGATGAGCTTGATGAGGAGCCGCTGCCGAGGATTAGCGATGGCCAGGATGAGTTTCTTGACCTCCTCTTGGGTGAGCACCTCCGGAAGGCGCTGCTGGCGCTTGGAAGAGGGCAGGTTGACGAAGAAGCGCTTGTTGAGGATATCCTCGCACGCGAACTTGATGGCCATGAGGTGCACGTTCAACGACTTCGCAGCGGCGCCTTTCTCTGCGAGAAAGTAGAGGTATTCCTGGACGTCATGCTTGGTGATTTTACGAGGGTCTTTGCTGATAGACTTGAGGAAGCGCCCCAAGCAATACGAGTACGTCTTGACCGTGCGCTCGGAAAGCCTTCTTCTGCGCATCTTGCGCTGGGCGAGGAAGACGAGATCCATGCACGGGAAGGAGAGAAAGGAGTTCAAAACGGTTCGGGAAAAATGGACGGAAGCGATACGGAGAAAACGAAAAAAATGAGGTGGGAGAAAACAAGGAAAGAACGGCTCAAAGCCGAGAAGAACGAAAGATGCTGATAAACCCTGTTATATTCAATTGAGTCCTGCCCTTTATGTAGAAAGCCCTTCCTTTCGTTCTCGCATAAGTTGATTATAGAATTCTTCGATGTTTTTGTTGAACCATTTACGTCCTTCTTCTTCATTTTTTCGTTGGAATTCATTGATTTGTTCGTAAAATTCTTTTGGTTCTTTTTTCATGAATTTTCTCACAATATCAAATCCTTTTTCACTTGCCATCCACATGAAATCAAAATTATTGAAAATTCTTAATACAGGTTCATCCGCAAAATCGTCTCCAAAAGCCCAGTTATCATGTTTCAAAATCAACCTTTTGATTTCATTGATTTTGTCTTTTGGATAATTTAATTCTTCAAGAATTTCTTCTGAGATTTTTGCTCCCTCTTCTGAATGGAATTTTCTAATATCTAAATCAAAAGGATTTGATCCTTTAGGAACTTTTGAATATCCGACATCATGAAGAAGGACTACAGGAATTAGTATATCATAATCAACTTCAAATTCATTAACATATTTTGTTATCACTTCTGCTAACCATTTAATATGTTCAACATCTCCTTCTCTTCCTTTTTCGTATAACGGAAGGGCTTTCTCTAAGATTTTTTTATATATTTCTTTCATTATAAACAAATAATATGTCTTTAGTATATAACTTTTACGGGCAGGACTCAACTCTTCGGGTTTCGGCTTCGCCGACCGTTGCACTAACCCTCGGTCTCCGTTTCACTACGACGAATATAACAGGGCTTAGTTGCAATTTTTTCGAGGGCTTAATTATTAAAGAGAGGTGGTTTCTCAAGGCAATTTTTTCCCACAACATTTATATATGATATTTCAATATTTATTCAAAATATGAAAGAAAAAGATTTTGAGGATATACTGATTAAGTATCCTGAATTGATAGAAGAAAATTTAGAATTTTTAGGTCGTCAAGTTACAGTATATGGAAGAAGGATAGATATTCTATTCAAAGATGTTCATAACAGAAAACTCATTATTGAATTAAAAATTGGTCCAATAAAAGACCAAAATATAGGGCAGATTCTTTCATATGAGGGAATGCTATTATCCCATGATGACCCAACAATAAGAGTCATGCTTATTGGAAATAGGGTTCCACCAAATATCCAAAGAAGTTTAGACCATCATGGAATCGCTTGGAAAGAAATCACTTATAATTCTCTGAAAGAATTTATTGAGAAAAAACATGATACCAAATTTTTAAATCTATTTCAAGAATCTTCTTCAAATCCAAAAAATATCAAGAATGAAAATAAAAATTACAACGCAAGAAATCTAACTGTTCTAACTGAGCCATACCAAATATCAAACATTCAAAGATTAATTCAAGATATATGGATAACTAAAGCAAAAAATAATATTTTTAAAAATATTACGTTAGGAATAAAACATAGCAGTAGAACTTATGATGTTTTTTACATAGAAGAATTAGATGCATGGGGTTCGTTCACTGTTTCACCAAGAGAAAATCCTACAAGATATTGGAATGCGTTTGGCTTGGGAAATCCTAATACATCAAAATCAATAATTTGTGAAATAAATTTTAATTTTAAAGGAGAATTAAGAGCAGCAGGGTTAATTGCTATAAATTCAAATCGAGAAAAATATATTTTACATAGTGGTAGATTAGGCGGTAATTTTAATTCTAAAATTTTCTGGGATAGATATGTTGGTGATGAATGTATAATTAACGAAAAAAGATATGCAATAGTTAGCAAAGTTGAGTCCTCCGAAATGATAGAAAATATAATAAATTTTGTGAAAAAAGTAGAATCTATAAAAGAAGATAAAAGGTGATACCATGGCAAAAAGACTTCACCAATATTTCAACATAAAGGAATCCGTAAATTGTGCAGACTGTAATGCAGAAATAGATAGCATACATAAATGTAAAGTTCTTGTGGATACTGAATCTATTAAAGAAAATCCTTACGATGTTGAAATTGATGAGAGTAATGTAAAATATTTCTGTTTAGAATGTTGCTCCAAACTAAATATCTAAATCAAATAGAAACCACCCCTAGATGTATGTTCTTGAAGGCTCTCCGAGCTTGATAGAACGCCCTCGAAAAAACTCTGCGGACGCAGGTTTCCAGAACTTCGTAACTGGAAACGAAACTAACAGGAATTAAATGAAATTTTATTTTCGGCACTAACTTTATATACTATTTTCAATAACCATCAATATATGAGAATTCAATTATCTGGATGCGCAATTGTAAATGACAATGAAGAATTACTTCTTCTTTGGAAAAATAAACATCAACACTATGAATTTCCCGGTGGAAAAGTAGAAGACGGAGAAACTTTGGAAGAAACTGCCAAAAGAGAATGTAGAGAAGAGTTAGGTGTTGATGTTACAATTGTTAAGTATATTGAATATGAAAATTTTGATATTGATGGTCGTTCTTTTCAAAGTCATAAATATTTAGGAATTATTGAAAATAATCAAATTCCTAAAGTAAATGAACCAGATAAATTTGAAAAATTATTCTGGTTACCTATGAAACAATATCAAAATTATTCTTGCGCACCAAATGTGAAAGGTTTTTGTCAGAAATATATTGATGGAAAAATAGAATTGCCGTGCCGAAAATAAAACTCTGCGGTTTGCTTCGCAAATCCTCGGGGACGGCTTGCAGCCTTTCGCTTCGCTCACCCTCATTTAACAAGGATTTAAGTCGAATAAAATTTGAGCTCTTTTTATTTCATCTTCTAATTATTAGTTTTGTATTAAATATATAATTTTATATCGGAAGTGAGGGTAAAGAAATAGAAACTTATAAATATAAATAAACAAAAAAAGAAATCAGTGAATAAAAAAAGAATAAAAAAAGTGATCTTATTAATTGTAGCAATCTATGTTCTTATAGGCTTTCTTTTTGCAATAATAATAAACGTATTTTTATTAGAAAGAGAAACAGGATACGCCTGTCACAAGATTTATTGTAGACCTCCGCAAGAAGAAGGAATAACAGAACTACCTTGTAATAAATGCTGGAGAGAACCAAGAATATACTTCGCAACAATAATATTTAACATAGAAAGAGAATGCCTTGGAAGAGAAATCTTAATAGTAGAAAACGGAACCATAACTGATAGCAGGATAGACTCTGAAAGATGTAAACTCAAAGTTTCATCAATTCTAATAAAAGAAAAATAAAAGAACTCCAGTCCTACAGACATATAGGCTCACTTTGGTCGATATTTATTAAGAGCTCAAATTTTACTTCTTCGTCGCTACGCTCCTCAACCCACGGTCTTGCAGACCTCTCACCAAAGCTCGGGGCGACTTAACAGCACCTTAGTTGCAATTTTGAAATTTTAAATAATAAAGAAAAAAGAGGGGCTCAAACAAAAAAACTTATATAAATCAATAAACTTTGATTAATATTATGATACCTTTTCACAAACAAGAAACTTGTTGGACTTGTGGTTCTGCTTCAATGAGAATGATTTTAGAAGCATGTGGAATTAAAAAGTCAGAAAAACAAATCGTTAAGTTATTGGGAACAAATAAAATTCGTGGAACATGGGCTAAATTATATCCTCAATTAGCAGAAAAGTATAATTTAAATTATATTGTTAAAAGAAATTCAACAATAGAGGAATTAAAAAAAATAATGAATGAAGGTTATTTTATTTTAACTTCTTATTATGTTCATAAAGAAAAGGTTGATCATTTTGTTGTTGTAAAAAATATTGATAATGAATACATATATTTTTTAGATCCATTTTATGGACCTGAACATAAATATAAATTAACATATTTTCTTAAAGTTTGGAAAACTGACCCCAAATATGATAATGAAAAAGCATGGTTTATTGGTATTAAAAAATAAAAACTCACCCCTCTTTTTTCTAAACAATAGTCTCACTTCGTTCGTAAAATTTCAAAACTGTCCCTTCGGTCAGTCGACTTGCAGTCTCCTCAACTAACAGGGCTTAGTTTCAATCGGGAGAAAGGGCTAAAAAAG
>JAFGNA010000011.1 GCA_016927245.1 Candidatus Woesearchaeota archaeon | reverse complement strand
GAGACGCATCACCTCCCCGTCATACGTCCCGACGACGTGATGCCAAGCACCAGCACCCATAGGGCTCACAACGGCGTGCCAACCACCACCATCATAGGAAGTGCCATCGCTCAGCACGAACCGGACCTCGCCTCCATGGATGTCCAGCGTGTACGCCTCCCACGGGTCAACGCCGCCAGCGACAGGCTTCACCACAATCTTGCTATTATCAATAATAGCATCAGGCTTCACCCAAGCGGACAACGAGAGCGTGCTGGTGATATCAAGTTCGGCGGCGTCAGGGACACGGAAAACACCCCCGCTAGGAGCGAGCACCGAACCCTTCACCGCGTCCTGCACGATAGCGGCGCCATCCTCCAACGATCCGCCACTCGCAGACGAGAAATCGAAACCGACAACAAGCCCCCGCTCAAGACCTGTGCGGGTATCAACCACCACCAACTGCCACTGGCCACCATGACAATCCCACTCACCATTAACAGCAGCAGAGCAACTGTACGCGATGACGTAATGCACGCCGCTCCCGAAACCAGGCAGCGAGGCAGAAGCATCGCCCAGCAACCACGCATCACTGCCCTGATACGCGTCGCCGGACAGCTCGAAAGGCACCCACTCGCCGCTGTCAACGCTGTACCAACCCTGATAATAGACTGCGTCATCAACCAAACGAACCACCAACCCCTCGAACGTGAATCCGGGCTCGGGAGCGCTGAAATCACCGAAAACAGGATGAGCAGCGAACCCAGCGCGATCGCCACGAGGGACGATGATGAGGGACAGGACGGCAGCCAGCAGCAAGCATACCAGCAGCGCCGCCCGTTCGTGCCTGTCGACCATGCAATCTACCCTGCGATGACAAGTATAAAAACCTTCGCCCGCGGAGAAATTATATAAACCACCTCGCCTACCAGCAAACCATGCGCATCCTCAAGCACCACCGCAAGGAAGGATTCCTCCACGTCAAGGCTGACGCGCCAGAAGACCTCTGGCTGCTCAGCAGGCTTATAGGGCCGGGCGACGCCGTCAAGGGCAGCACGGAGCGCAAGCTCAAGCTGGGAGGAGAGGACGACCGCAACCAGAAAGTGGTCAGGAAGAAGATGACCCTCACCCTCCGGGCAGAGAAGGCGACGTACGAGCATGACTCCCTCCGCGTCCTCGGCACTATCACCGACGGACCTGACGAAGTCGCCAAAGGAGACCATCACGCCATCACCATCCAGCCGGGCGATGAGCTCATGATCACCAAGGAATGGCAGGGGTGGCAGCTCAACAAGCTCCAAGAAGCCACTGAGCGGAGCGAGGAGAACATCATCGTCGTCCTCTTCGACCGCGAAGAGGCGTTGTTCTGCAGGCTCACCAACACCGGCCATGACGTCCTCTCCCGCATCAAGGGAGAGGTGTCGAAGAAGGGCGAGGAAGGCGTCTCGGTCAGCGATTTCTGGAAGGCCATCGCTCGCCAAGCGTCAGAGTACGACCAGCGCTACCAGCCGAGGAGCATCATCGCCGCGAGCCCGGCTTTCTGGAAGGACTACCTCAAGGAATCGCTGCCCGAGGACTTGGCGAAGAAGGCCGTGTACGCCACGGTGTCAAGCACGAATGAGCAGTCATTGCAGGAACTCCTCCGCAGACCAGAGGTCAAGCAGGCATTGCGGGAGGACCGGGGCGCGCAGGAGGACCAGCTCGTCCAGGAACTGCTGGGAGCGGTAGCGAAGGACCAGGCGGCTTACGGCATCGACGAGGTCGAACGCAAGGCGAATGAGGGTTGCCTCAAGACTTTGCTGGTGAGCGACTCCTTCATGATGCAGGAGCGGGAGCGAGGGGACTTCGTACGGGTAGAGCAGGTCATGAAGGCAGCCGAGCAAGGGAAAGCCTTAATAACCATCGTCGCGAGCAAGGAATCGATGAAGCAGCTGGACGGCCTAGGAGGCATCGCTGGGCTACGGAGGTGGTAGGCATATGGGAGCAGACAGGCTTGTCACGGCCACCATGGTCATCGGCATCCTCGCCCTCATACTCGTCCCTTTGATGATGGACATCTATGGCGACCCCTCCGCTGGCAAGCTCATCATCGTCGGCCTCTCCATCATCGCCGCAGCGACCATCTTGATGATATCAGGGCTTGGAAAGGCTAACAGGATGGAGTACTGCTTGGAACGCACGCGGCAACGAGCGGACATCATGATGGCCTTGGCATTGTGGGGGTTCTTCGTGCTCATCATCATCGTCATATTCTTTCCACGGCTACTCAAGGCGATGGTCGCCGCATGAAACTCGCTGAGAGCGTCAAGGACAAGAAAGAGCTTTCATCGCTCCCGGACGCATTCGTCGAGAGGCACGTGCAGGCCTATCTCGACCGCCACGAGAAGACGGCAAAAGCACTCGAGGACAATGGTTACAATGAGAAGTCGAGGGAGTATCGCCGGTCGGTCAAGGAGGTCAGGGCGGAGCTGCGCGAGATCTATGGCGTGTTCCAGAATTCCAGCAATGAGAAGCGCGAGCAGCTCCTCGTCCGTCTGGGAGCGGCTCATGGCGTTGACGAGGAGCGGCGCATCATCGGTCAGCTCCTCAACACCCACAAGTCCACTGGTGAGCGGCAGGACCATTACCGAGAGTTATACGGACGGCTGTTCGCGCGCGACCCGCCGCGGCGCGTCCTTGATATCGGGTGCGGGATGAACCCCCTCGCGTACCGGTGGCTGCCTGGCAAGCCGGCGTACACGTGCTGCGATGTCAGCGAGGAGGACATGGCGTTCGTGCGGTCGTTCTTCGAGCAGCAGAGCATCGACGGCGAGGCGTACGTCTGCGACCTCTCACGAGAAGCGGCGAGGGAACGGCTCAAGAGGACAAGGGCCGACACCGCGTTGCTGCTCAAGCTCGTGGACACGCTGGAATCACAGGAGCGGGACCTGTCCAAGAAGGTCATCGAGGCCTTGCTGGGGAACAAGTGGGTGCGTAGGATTATCATCAGCTTCTCCACGAGGAGCATCGGCGGCCGGTCGTTTAGGACTGGCAACGAGGACAACTGGTTCACGCGCTTCCTCAAGGAAAAAAGGGCTGGGTGGGACAGGTTCGTCTTCGGTGACGAGGAGTTCTACGAGCTCTCACGATGATGTCTGCAAAAGCAGGAAGGTTTCTCGCGTGATTTCACTTTTATCTTATGACGAATGAGATATACCATTGCACGATGAAAAAAAATCGTAACATATTTATAGTAGTGGAAACTAGTCTGCATTAAAAAGGGGTGAATACGTCCCTTGAGTGGGGGGTAGTGAGCAATGATAGTGAAAGAAGAGTTTCTGACCAAGCTGCGTAGGTATTTTTCGCTGAACTTGTACGAGGTCAAGATATGGACTGCGTTGCTCTCGCGAGGCGTCAGCACGGCGGGCGAGCTTTCTGACATCGCGAATGTGCCGCGGTCCAGGTCCTATGACGTCCTGGAATCATTGGAGAAGAAGGGTTTCGTCATCATGAAGCTCGGCAAGCCCATCAAGTACATCGCGGTGTCGCCGAAGGAGGTCCTGGAGCGTGTGAAGAAGCACGTCAAGGAGGATGCTGACGAACAGGTGAAGAAGCTGGAGGAGCTCAAGGGCACGGATGTCATCGGCGAGCTCAACTCACTGCACACGCAAGGCGTCGAGCTCGTGGAGCCGAGCGACCTGTCCGGCAGCCTTCGAGGCAGGCACAACTTGTACAACCATCTTGAACTCACCATCAGGAACGCTGAAGAGACGGTCACCATCATGACGACCAGTCAGGGATTCTTGCGCAAGGTCGAGGGGTTCAAGCCGGTGTTCGATCAGCTCAAGAAGCGCGGCGTCAAGATACGCATCGCCGCGCCGATGAACAAGGACACCGAGGACGTGGCCAAGGACCTCGAGGACGTGGCAGAGGTGCGTAACACGCTGACCAAGGCCCGGTTCGTCGTCGTTGACGGCAAGGAGTTGGTGTTCATGGTCATGGATGACGAGGATGTGCACCCGACGTATGACATCGGCATCTGGATCAACACGCCGTTCTTCGCAGCGGCGCTGGAACAATTGTTCGAGCTCGGCTGGAAGAGCATGAAGCCCGTCAAGGTCAAGTGACGTCCCTTATTTTTTCCTCGTTCCTGTCCTGGGGAGCATAGCATGCAACGAGTTGCGCGGATCCTGTACTGGCAGTGGGCCTTCCTGTTCGTGGCACTCCTCTTCCTCATCGAGGCGGGGCCGTCGCTGACCGGACACGCGGTGCTGCAGTCAGAGGACACTGATCAGTTCGCTCCTCCCTATGACGCGTTCACCGGGCAGAAGATCATCTCCCTCACACACCGCCAATCAGATGCTGAATCATTCGAGGTGGACGTCGCTATCGCCGAGGCGAACGGCATGATTTATCACCATCTCTATTACTACACTGCAGGCGGCTGGCGACGAGCAGTCCTCCCAGGGGATGAGTGGTTGGGCGGCAGCGCGGCCATAACGATAGAGGGAGAGTACGCCTCGTTCACGCTGCGGGAAGGGGATGATTTCTATATCGGTGCGTGGGTGTGCAAGGGCGTGGATGATGAGTGGAGGTGCGGGTGCAAGGAGCCTGCTGATTGCGGCTACTGGCACGTGCAGGGCGTTGACCTGGAGAGCGAGGCCCTGGTGGTTTGTCCTGACAGCGATGGTGACTTGTACGGCGTGACGAACAGCGTTGACTGCATCTTCTCCGAGCTTGATTGCGACGATGACGATGCGAGCGTCAATCCTGGGATGGCGGAGGTGCCGTACAATGGCGTCGATGATGATTGCGATGAGACGACGAGGGATGATGACCTCGACTTGGACGGCTACCTCCTCGCGAACGATTGCGATGACAGCGACAGCAAGGTCCATCCCGCGGCCACGGAGGTGTGTGGTGATGGCAAGGACCAGGACTGCGATGGGCAGGACTTGGAGTGCGATCAGTGCGGGGAGGGATCTATCCCGGGAACGGGGTGTGTGTGCGGCGGCACGAGCAGGTATGAGGGGTATTGTTGCGATAACACGTTCCAGTACGCGGCTTGTGGCACCCCTGAAGTCATCTTCTATGATGGCTTCGAGAGCGGCACGGCGAACACGTGGGACTACCTCAACCCTAATTCGAAAGTGAATCAGGACATGCCGTACAGCGGCCAGTACGGGCTCGACTTGATTTACATGTCGGGCAGCACTTCCTTGAAGAAGGACCAGTACGCTGACACCGCGCTGGCCGAGAGTCGTGACTTGTTCCTCCGGTACTACGTGTATTTCGAGGAGGACTTCATCCACCCCGTGGATGGGCTGAGCTTGTTCCTGTTCGGGGAGGAGAATGATTGGGGGGTCGAGCTGCTTATCAGGAGGTGGCAGGGCGATGATGCCAAGGGTCGGCTGTCTCTGGTCGTTGATGGTTCTGAGCAGGTGACGAGTAGGGTGTTGGATAACGGTCATTGGTACTGTATCGAGCAGGAGGTGCTCGCGAACGATGACGGCGCGGCGAACGGCGCGGTGCGGTTGTGGGTGGATGACGTAGGCGTGTATGATCAGTCAGGAGTGGTGGTCGGGGACGGTGGCAAGCTTGACTACTTGAAGCTTGGTGGTTATTATGATGGCGACTTCGGCTTGACGCCTATCCATGTGTACCTTGATAACGTCGTGGTGAGCCGGCAGCGCGTGGGCTGCTCGTGAGCGTTCCTTGTGCCGAGCCGCTCGTTCTCTTTTTCCTGAGTTTCCGTACGCTCCCGTGCTGGGAGCCCGTTGGTGGTTGTTGGGGTTTACTCGGGGCGAGGCGTCATCAGGTGGCTTCTCCGGGGATGAAGTCGTCAGAGAATCGATGCTTCTTTCTTGGTGTTCTGATGCGTGTGGGTGTCTTGTTCGGAAAGGGGTTATGAACAAAAAAATTATATGCCATATAGAAAACAATTTTGAGAAGGAACACTTATATATACGCCCACCAAGCACCCAAACACCCATGAGAAACCTAGGCGAGAGCCTACACGCGCTCGAACGAAAAACACTCCCCCTCGTCGAGAAACACCCAGAGCTGCACGACCTGGCAGCAGCCAGCAAGCTCCAAGAAGTAGAAACCATGCGCGCCCTGCAATGGCTCAGCAACAAAAAGCTCGTCACCCTCCACGAAGAGAAGGAAGAACTCGTCACCCTCGACACGAACGGGCGCCGATACAAGGAACAAGGACTGCCGGAAAGAAGGGCATTGGAACTCCTCAAAGACGGCAGCAAGAGCGTCCCAGCCCTCACCGAAGCAGGCATCGCCCCGGAAGAGATCGACATCATCATCGGCTCCCTGAAAAAAAAGGCGGCCATCGACATCAGCAAGGAAGACAACCACCTCACCCTCACCCTCAACGGCACGGGCAAGAAGCTCCTGGAAAAACCCTCCCTAGAAGAACTATTCCTCCAACAAGAATTCCCAATCCCCACCAAGCAACTCAAGCCAGAAGAGCTATTCGCCCTCACCAGCCTCAAGACACGGAAGAACATCATCAAAGTCGAGACCAAGAAGACCGTGAGAGCGACGATTACAAAAGCAGGAGCCGCCCTCCTCAGAGAAGGCATCGACGCAGAAGGAGGAGTCGACCGGCTCACGCCAAGGATGCTCGAGACCGGCTCGTGGAAGAAGAAGCGATTCAGGCCGTACGACGTCAGCATCAACGTGCCCCGCATCAACAGGGGCAGACAGCACTTCATCAACGAGGCCACGCAGTACGCCAAGCGCATCTGGCTGGACATGGGATTCAAAGAGATGACCGGCACGCACGTCCAGACAGCTTTTTGGGACCTCGACGCGCTCTTCGTCCCGCAAGACCACCCAGCAAGGGAGATGCAGGACACCTACTACCTCAAGCACCCCATGAAAGGCAAGGTGACCGACAAGGAAGCATGGGAACGCGTCAAGGCAGCGCACGAGCACGGCGGCGACACAGGAAGCAAAGGGTGGCGCACCCCATTCGACGAGGAAGTGGCGCTGCGCAACGTGCTCAGGACGCACACCACCGTCCTGTCAGCAAGGACGCTCAGGACCGTCAAGGAAACAGGCATCCCCGCAAAACACTTCGTCATCGGCAAGGTCTACCGGAACGAATCGCTGGACTGGAAACACCTCTTCGAGTTCCACCAGGTCGACGGCATCGTCATCGACCCTAACGCAAACCTCCGACACCTCAAAGGCTACCTCGAGGAATTCTACAAGAAAATGGGATTCCCGAAGGTGAGGATGCGGCCAGGACACTTCCCCTACACCGAGCCCTCAGTAGAACCAGAAGTATGGCACCCTGCCAAGAAGGAATGGGTCGAGATGGGCGGCGCAGGCATCTTCCGGCCAGAAGTCACCAAGACGCTCATCGGAGAGGAGATACCGGTCCTCGCCTGGGGGCTGGGATTAGAGCGCATCATCGCGCCCCATTACGGCATCACAGACATCCGTGAGCTCTACCAGAACGATCTCAAGCAACTACGGAGGATGAAGAACTTCATCAAGTGAAAAAAAGAATGAGGGAAGAGACCATGAAAAAAATCCAGGTAGCAGTGCTGGGAAGCAGCAAGGTCATCTGCACCAAGAAGGCGTACGCCTACGCCGAGAAAGCAGGAGAAGAGCTCGCGAAGAGGGACTGCGTCGTCATCACCGGAGGAGGGCTGGGCGTCATGGAAGCGGCCATGAAAGGAGCGAAGAAGTACGGCGGCACCACCCTCGCCATCATCCCCTGGGAGGACAAGTCACGCGTGAACGACTACGCGGACTACGTCGTCGCGACCGGCATCGGGTGGAGCAGGAACAGCATCAACCTGAACAGCTGCGACGGCGCCATCGCCGTCGGCGGCGGCGCAGGAACGCTGAACGAGGTGACGTACGCGTACATGCAGAGCAAGCCGACCGTGTGCGTCACCCCCTCAGGAGGCATGGCGAAAGAGATCAGCGACACGTACTTCGACATCCGCAAGACCCAGAAGATCTACGGCGCGGACTCAGCAGAAGAAGCGGTCGAACTGCTGCTGAAGCTCATCAAGAACCAGACCAAGCAACAGACCGCGCACGACCTCGAGATGCTCGAGCACGAGAAGCATCAGAACTGGAAGCTACGAGTGAACCCTAAGGTCAAGAAGAAGCCGGCGAAGCGCGAGTCCGCGAGTGAGAGGAACATGAAGCAGAGAAAAAAAGAGGAAAGACGATGAAAGCACTCTTAATAGTGAGCATCATAGCGATAGGAGCCATCACCGCCGGTTGCGGCGCGCAACAAGAAGACCTCATAGGGTGCTGGCAAGACGAGCAACGGAACGTATCAGGAACAACGATCACCTTCACCGAACAAGGAGAAGTCATCTGGTCTTTGCTCAACGGGAGCACGAGGATAAACTTCGCCACAGGGAGCTACACCCTCAAAGGAAGAACGGTCATCATGGAAAACCAGCCGCCGGGCAGCGCGAACGGAACTGCACGGATAAGATTCCCTGATGAGGACACGATGATAATAAAGAGCGATGGAGAGAAGACCATCATGAAAAGGTGCGAATAAAGCATGCCCACCATCACCATCTCCAAGAAAGCCCTGCAGGCAGCGCTGAAAAAGAAACTGACAGACGAGGAACTGCGAGACAGGATAGCATTCCTCGGGACAGACCTGGAGCGCATCGACGGCGACGACATCGACGTCGAGATATTCCCTAACAGGCCGGACCTGCTCAGCCAGCAAGGTTTCGAACGAGCCTTCACCGCCTTCGTCGGCGACCGAGCAGGCCTGAAGAAGTACCATGTGAAAAAAGGCGGTGAGGACGCACGAGTCATCATCGACCCGTCCGTGAAGGATGTCAGGCCGTACACGGCGTGCGCCATCATCAAAGGCATGACATTCACGGACCAGCACATCAAGGACGTCATCCAGGTACAAGAGAAATTGCACGTCACGTACGGCAGGAACAGGAAACGGTGCGCCATCGGCATCTATCCGTTGGAGCACATCACCCTGCCCATCACGTACGCAGCGCGCAAGCCAGAAGACATCAGGTTCCAGCCCTTGGAATCATCAGAAGAGCTGACCGGGCCCCAGATACTGTCGCAGCACCCGGCAGGCAGGGAGTACGGGCGCCTCCTCGAAGGAGAGGAGCGGTTCCCTGTCTTCATGGACGCGAAAGGAGAGGTGCTGAGCATGCCGCCCATCATCAACTCCGAGAAGACAGGGAAGATAACGGAGAAGACGAGGGACGTGTTCATCGAGTGTTCAGGGTTCTCTTGGCACGTGGTGCACGGCGCCATCAGCATCATCACCGCTGCCATGATCGACATGGGTGGCAAGGCCGAGGAGATGCGCATCGAGTATCCCAAGGCGCTGGGCGGTCTGCGCGAGAGCCCGCAGATGACCCCTTGGAGATTGCCTTTTAAGCGCGGCTATGTCAACAAGTACTTGGGCTACGACCTTGATGAGGGCACTACGCGGAAACTCCTGGGAAGGATGGGCATCGGGTGCGAGGAAGGCAGCCACGGCAACGATCTCGTCGCGCTCATCCCGTCCTACCGAACGGACATCATCCACCCCATCGACCTCGTCGAAGACTTGGCCATCGCGCACGGCATGGAGAACATAGCATCAGTCATTCCCGACGTCGCCACGGTGGGCGAGGAGGACGCCCTCGAAGGGTTCAAGGCGAAGCTGCGCGAGATACTCTCAGGCCTCGGCCTCATAGAGATCAAGAACTACAACCTCACCGCCAAGGAAGAGCAGACCGCGCTGTTCAGGAACGGTGATGAAGACCTGGTACGGGTGGCGGGTGCTGCGTCAAAGGAGTACGACACGCTCAGGAAACTGCTGCTGCCTTCCGGGCTGCGCGTCCTGCAACGGAACAAGCATCATGAGTACCCGCAGAACGTCTTCGAGCTCGGCGACGTGTTCTGGCAGGACGACGAGCAGGAGACAGGGGTGGGTGAAGGGATGCGATTGTCGGTCTTGGTGTGCGGCGAGGACGCAGAGTACACGAAGATACGGCAGGTGCTGGACTCGTTGTGCGAGGCGTTGTCGTTCAAGGCAGAGGTGCACGCGCATGAGTCAAGCCATTTCATCACGGGGAGGGCAGGCACCATCTCCATTAAGGGAGAGAAGCTCGGCTCCATCGGGGAAATAAGCCCTGAAGTGCTCGAAGGGTTCGAGCTGGGCATGCCGGCGGCGGCGTTCGAGCTGGACGTCGCGCTCATCTTCTCATTGGTGGACAAGGAAGTGAAGCTGTAAGGGAAAAAAAAGTGTTATTGCTTCTTCTCCGCGGGGCCCGCGGATGGTTCTTGCTCCTTCTCAGTAGGTCTTGACGCCTTGCCTCCTGCGAGCTCCTTCGCGACCTCATCAGCGTCGGCCAGTGGCGTCTCCGCCTTCGGCGCTCGAGGCTTCTTTGAGGGCTCCTTCTTGGCTTGCTTCTCCTCGGCAAGGATCTTCTTCGCCTTCTGCTTCCTCGGCTTCTCGCCCGCCTGCTTCGGCTTGGTCTCTCGAACCTCTATGTTGAGCTTCGAGAACGCCTTCTTGACCTCTGCTGCCGGAGCGTTCTCTTTTAGTTCTACCGTGGCATCTGTTGGCTCGAGGTGGCGCACGTTGCACTTCCTCCTCCTGGTCTGGCCGTCGATGACGACCATGCCGCCGTCCAATTTCTGGATGATGACGCATTGCTTGCCGGCGTCCCTCCCTGCTATCTTCACGCACACTCTTCCGATGTCGAACATGGTTGGTTCACCTCCGAATAAGCCTCCCTCCCAGAAGGATCGGTGCCCGTCGCCGGCCGCACCTGGAGAGGCTGCTCGGTGTCTTATTGTCTCGCAGCTCCTTTCAGCTTCGCACGCGTGCACGCGCTGCAGAGGACGCCGCCGTATGGGCGCTCAGGCCTGCGGGATGATTTCGGCGTCGCCTTTATCTGCGCGGGCCTGCCTCGCGGCACGCCCTTCAGCTTGGCGCCGCACTGGGCGCAGGTGGCTTGTTTGGGCTTGCGCCTGACGTAGTGCGTGACGACGCGCGCGCCGGGCGTCTTGACCTGCTTCCTCGCCAGCGTCCTTGATTTCTGCTTGTGCTGCATGGTGGGTGGAGAACAACAGCGTGTTTATAAAGGTTCGGGTGGGGGAAAAAATTAAGTTCCATATAGAAATTACCATAATGAAAAGAAATATCCAAAACATTAAAAACACCAAGACAACAACAAAAAGACATGCACAGGCAACGCGTCCAGAAAATCATCGCCGCATCAGGATTCTGCAGCAGACGCAAAGCCGAAGAGCTCATCGCCGCAGGCAAAGTCACGGTGAACGGGCAGAAGATAACCCTCGGCGACCAAGCAGACCCCGACAAAGACACCATCATGGCCGGGAAACAACGGATAACGCAAGAAGCACACCTCTACCTCGCACTGCACAAACCATCAGGCTACCTCACCACGAGAACAGACCTCTGGGGACGCAAGAACGTCATGGAACTCCTCAAAGGCGTACCGAGACCAGTCTACCCCGTCGGGCGGCTCGACAGGGACGCGAGAGGACTGCTCCTCCTCACCTCGGACGGCGACTTCGCCCAACGAATCATGCACCCAAGCAACAAGACGACGAAAACCTACCAAGCAGCCCTGGACAAGCCACTCACCAAAGAAGCCATGGCAAGGACGAGGAAAGGCATCACCATAGAAGGCAGGCGCGTACAAGCAAAGCTACGGAAGATCAAGCCAAAACTCATCGAACTCACCATCCACGAAGGCAGGAACAAGATCGTCAAGAAATACTGCCACGCGCTCGGATACCACGTCAAAGACCTGAAACGCGTCGCCATCGGCGACGTCAGGCTAAACATCCCAGAAGGCACCTGGCGACCATTAACGAAGAAAGAAAAAGAGGGATTGCAAGAAGATGGAAAGCGACAGCATCATCAAACCACCACGAAGCGAACGGCTCAAAGCAGGACGAGTCACGCTACGACCGGGCGAGAACGTAGGCGCGCACACGACCGAGAACAAGGAAGAAATCCTCGTCATCCTCGAAGGGACGGCGACCGTGCTGGAAGAAGGGAACACGACGACCATAACACGAGGAGAGACGCACTACATCAAAAAAGAACAGGAACACGACGTCCGCAACGACGGTGAAGCGACCCTGACCTACCTCTACATCGTCAACCAACTATAGCAAGACCCAACCATCACTTCCGAGACCGCTTCAGCACCGCCTTCTCGATGAGCTTCTCCCGCAACAAGATCTCACGCTCATCCAACTCCAACCTACGAAGCACCTCCCGGATGTTCTCCTCGACCGACGCCAACCGCCGCTCCAGCAAGACCAAATACCGCAACCCGTACAGTATCGCGACCACGCCGCCCAGCAACAACCAATTCACCAACGATTGCTCGAAAGGAATCGACAAAAAAAAACTCACCTCCCCGTCACGAAACCGATACCGACCAGCGCCGCGCCGACCGCGATGAAATAATACGCCAAGTACAAGTCATTCTGCACGCCCTGGCACTCAGCAAGGATAAACCAATCAGGCGCCACGGCCGTAGAGGTCTGCTCCGGAGCGCTCACCGGGTTAGCATACGACCCGTAGTACTGTTCGCACGCGACGTGCCTCGGGAACAAGCCGGAAGCGAACGACGAGAGCAGCACCAAGACCAAGACCAACCCGCCGGCCCAGAACAAGAAACGCCTCATAACCCTGACACAAAAAAAGAAGTTTAAATATCTTTCTCCATCCTTCGCTGCTTGTGCCGCTTGACCAGCAAGCGGAACAACCAGGACAGCAACGAGAACACGAGCAGGAACAGCAAGGTGTAGAACACCATAGCGACCAAGCTCAAGCCCGCAAGCTGCTCGCCCAAGAACGCAAGGATAAGCGTGTTCGGGATGAAGCCGACCATGATGACCGTGAGGAAGCGCCGCCAACGCAACGATGACAAGCCGCACGTGAAGCTCAAGATGTCCACCGGGATGACCGGCAGCATGTAGAACAACAATACCCAATGACGGTTGTCCTTGAAGAACCGGTCATAGCGGCGGAGATTGCTGTGCGAGATGATGCGCTCCACGAACGGCCGACCGAACCGCTGCGCGAGGAAAAACGCGAGCAAGGAGCCAAGCACGTTACCAGCATAGCTGTACAACGCGCCCAGCCAAGTACCGTACAACGCGCCGGCAGCGACCATGATGAACGTGCCAGGAACAGGCGCCAACACCACCTCGAGGATGATGAACCCGATGATGAGGAGCGGCCCCCACGCGCCGGCGGAAGAGACGAACGATGAGAGGTGCGCCTGATCCGTGAACAAGAACGTCACGACCGAGCCGACGAAGAAGAGAAGGAAGACTATGAGGACGAGCTTGAAGAACGACGAGAGCAAGCCTTGATCTGACAACTTGTGACGCATAACGCTGAGCTCGAGGTGCACCGAATCCTTGAAGATACGCCAACGACGATCCCACGAACGAGTCAAGGAGCATCACCCAGCAACTCCTCGCGCAACGAGCACGCACGGCACACCCCACCAGCGGCAGGGCCGCCGCACACCGGGCACGCGGAGAACGAGCTCGCGACAGGCGCAGAGACGCGCAGCGCCGCGTCCGCCAAAGAACGCTTCATGCCAGGGCGCGCCGCCTCATACTCGTCCAAGACGTCGCGCACCCGGAACCGGAGCGAGGAACGCGCGTACGGGCACACCCCTGACGAGGACGGCAACCCCTGCAAGAAGGCGTACGCCAACACCTCACGCTCAGACAAGCGCGCGAGAGGCTTGACACGCGGGACGAAACCCTCGGCAGAGGGGGAACGAAGATAGCCCCTCCGCAAACGGCCGCCGCTCGCCTTAACCAGGTTCATCAGCACTGACTGCGACTCGTCATCCAAGTTGTGCCCGGTCACGAGGACGTCGCACCCCTTCGCGTGCTTGTTCAGCAAGGAACGCCTGAACACGCCGCACACGCTGCACGGGCGACGACCCTTGACCAAGTCATCCAGCGGCGCACCGACCTCCTCCGCGAAAGAGACGACCCGGAGAGGGATACCTCGCTCATCGCAGAGCGAGCGCAAGCAAGCGAGGGTGCTTTCGCGATAGCCAGCGATGCCCTCATCCACTGCCAACGCCTCGACGCGATAGCCGAGCGCTTGCAAGACGTGCAACGCGACAGAGGAATCCTTGCCGCCGGACGCGGCGACGCACACCCGGTCGTCCCTGGTGAACAACCCGTACCGCTCCACAGTCTCCCGCACCACCAACTCGACGTGCTCGCAGAAATGCTCCTCGCAGAGCGCGGGAGCAGAGAACACCGCCTTCCCGCCGCACACCGCGCACTCCATGGACGCCCAAGAAGCACCGGAAGTTTATAAATATCACTGCTAGCCGCCGCTCATGACACGCAACAACCTGACCTCATCGTCAGGCAATAAAGGCTCGTCCTCAGTGACCAAGACGCCGTTACGCACCACGAGCACCGAGGAAGGATGCAAGGAATGCTCCTCCAATAAGGAGCGCACATCAGGCGCGAAGGAAGACAACTCCTCCCCTGCCGGCTCGATAAGGACCCGCATGGAAACAAGAGGAACACGAATGACATTTAAAGATTCCGCGAAGAAAAACTATATAAACAGCGTCGTCACGGAAAAGGCATGGTCCTCGAATCCCTCATCAACCCCGCCAAGGCAGAGAAGACCCCTGGCAGGATGGTCCTGTACGGGTTCCTGTACGCCAGCGTCGCCATCGGCCTCGGCCTCTGGGTGTTCTACAGCTACGCGAGCATGATATTCGTCTTCCTCGCCGCGATAGCAGCCGTGCCACTAATGTACAACACGATCAAGTACGAAGAAGAGAAAGACCTCAAGGACCTCCCGGAGAGGGCGTTGCTGCAGGAGCACGGCAAAGCCCTCAGCTTCTTCATGTACCTCTTCCTCGGCATGACCATCGCGTGCGTGCTATGGTACACCGTGCTGCCCGTCGACACGGTCGGCACCCTGTTCGAGAGCCAGACCAACACCATCAACAACATCAACGGCAGCATCACCGGGCAGACGTTCCAAGAGCAGCTCGCCGTGTTCACGCACATCTTCCTCAACAACATCAAAGTCATGATCTTCTGCGGCATCTTCTCCGTGCTGTACGGCGCAGGCGCCATCTTCATCCTCACCTGGAACGCCTCGGTGATAGGAGTGGCCATCGGCAACTTCATACGGGGCAACCTCGCCAGCTACGCGCACCTCATCGGCATCGAGAAGGCCGCGCAGTACTTCAGCATCATCGGCATAGGATTGCTGAAATACGTCATCCACGGCGTTCCCGAGATACTCGCATACTTCACCGCCGGGCTCGCGGGCGGCATCATCAGCATCGCCATCATACGACACGACTTCGGCACGAGGAAGTTCGAGCACATACTCCTCGACAGCGCAGACCTCTTCCTCGTCAGCTTCGGACTGCTCGTCATCGCGGCCGTGCTCGAGGTATGGGTGACACCCATCATCTTTTGAGAGAGGGAAAAAAACATGCACAAGAAAACCATCCACGTGGTCCTGGTCGTCCTGGGATTATTCAGCATCCTCTCGCTCAGCGCGAACATGCAGACTTACCGCGACGCCACTGGAGAAGCCATGTACTTCCGGGAAGACGGCGGCATCGGCATGACCGAGCCGGGAGCGCCGCTGCCAGAGGAGATAGCGTCGATGAACGTCCTGCTCTGGGCGACCATCGCGCTCGTCGTGGTTGCAGGACTCGTCTACCTCGGCGTTCATGAAAGGATTGTCGTCGAGCGAAAAGCCAAACGCCACTAGCGGTGCGCGTACCACGCAGCGACGCCCATCACCCCTGCAAGGCTCCGGTAATCAACATGCTCATCGACCACGACGGACACCCGCTCGGGATGCTCAACGCCGAGGGCACGCAGCAAGACGTACCCCTTCACGCCGATGACGCTCGTTGCTTGACGATAGAGTGATCGAGACAACCCCTTGTCGTCATCGTGCTCGCGCAGCACCGCGAGCTGGCACGTAATCACTTCCAAGCAATGGCCTACGACCTCCGGGCACGTGTTGGCAGAAACGCCTCCGTCATACCCGAGGACACCAGATAATGCTTCCTTGAGTTCCATGATGAATAACCTCCATGATGAGTCCTGGGAAAAAAAGGTCTATCTTGCCAGTGATCGCCCGTGGTTCGTCCCAGGCAAGAAGACCATGAAAGGAGTTGAGGCGGGCGAGGGATCGCTCACCGAAAATAGCAGTACGTGAAAGCAAAGAATGAACCCGTTCCTGAACGTCGGGGTACCATCAGGAGAAGAACAGGACACCTCTCATATTTAAGGTTTACTCCAACACCTTGACCTTGCCGGCGCGGAGCTCGAACACCTCGCCCTCCGCTATCAAGGAGCGCAGCTTCTCCTCAGCGCCAGGACCTGCCTTACGCAGCACCTCGTCGGTCGGGGCGCCTTCTCCCCGGTCAAGCTCGCGGATGACGGTGATGAGTGAAGGAGCGGCGCTGGGCGCCCGTCCCTGGACTGGCAGCGCGGGGGGCGCCGGGCGCGAAGGCGCCTCGGAAACGGGCACAGGCGGGATGTGGCGTTGGAGCAGCTCCCGCCGCTCCGCGTGGTACTTGAGCCACGCTCGGGAGCCCAAACGCCTGATAATCTCTATGAGGATGTAAGTCTGCTCGGCGTACACGCGCGGCCTCCCGACGACGAGGACCGTGTCGCCCACGGAGAATGAGGAGAGGTCGTCATCGAACGATCGCAGCACCACGGTGCCGGTGCCGTCGTCCAATGACGCCTGGGAATGCTCTTGCTGCACGATCACCCCTGCCATGCTCACCCGTGAGAGCGCGCCGAGGGGGGTGGCGAGGAAGTTGGGCTCCCATCCTTCGTGGCGCACGTACGTCCCTTGGGCGATGACGCTCGCGGAGCAGGGATGCGCGGTCTGCCGCTTCACCGGTCGCTCGTCTGCCATCGCACGAACCTCATATCTTGCTGATGAACCCGTTCTTCGGGCTGAAGAGGTCGCCGCTCCGCTTCAACCGCTCCACGATCTCCGTCGTCTTGTCCTGTGACACGCCTTTGATCTCTGCCTCGCGCACGACGTCATCCACAGGTATCATCTTGCCGAGCGCGCTCTCCAGTTCCGAGATGACTTCCTTGACGATGGCGATGTTGCTCCGTTGCGAGGCGGTGATGCCGGTGGTGATGCGGTCGATGTCCATCCTTCCCGTATCAGGGTCCATGCCTATCTGGCGGAGGCAGTAGTGGACGAGCTCGACGCTTCGCTGCGCGTCCTTCTTGGTCACCTTGGGGGAGAGGCGGGACTTCGCGCTCGCCTCTGCCAGACGCACCAATGCCTCGAGCTGGCGCGCGGAGATGGGGATGGCGGAGATCGCTCCCTCGTTGGTGCCTTGGTTGCGCATCTGCACGTAGTACTTCTTGATCTCTGCTAGCGCGTCGTCCGTGAGCTCTGGTCTGATGTGCTGCTTGGCGTACGCGATGTATTTCCTGACGAAGTCGGTCTCGAGCAATCCTTCCTGCTTCTCTCCTGCTTCGCCACGATGGAGGTTGAGGATGAATGAGGCCATTTGGTCGTCGCGCTCAGGGTCTGGGAGGTCCTTCATGGGGAATATGAGGTCGAAGCGGTTGATGAGCGTTGAGGGCATCTCGATCTGCTTGGCTATCAGGTCGTACGGGTCGAAGCGGCCGAGCTTCGGGTTGGCGGCTGCGAGGACGGTCGTCTCGCACCGCAACGTCGCTTGGATGTTCGCCTTGCTGATGGTGACTGTTTGTTGTTCGAGCGCCTCGTGCATGGCACTGGTGTCCTCGGGGCTCATCTTGTCCATCTCGTCGATGCAGGCGATGCCCTTGTTGGCGAGCACTAACGCCCCTGCTTCCAGCGCCCAGCCACGGAGGAACTCGTCCTTCACGACGGAGGCGGTCATGCCGGCGCCGGAGGCGCCCTTGCCGCTGATGAACCGGCTCTTCGGCGCCACGACGCTCATGCGGCGCACCAACTGGCTTTTCCCCGCGCCCGGGTCCCCGATGAGCAGGATGTGGATGTCTCCTCTTCGCGAGACGCCGTCGTCGCTGGTCTTCTTCACGCCGGCGAACAATTGCAGGAGTAGGGCTTCCTTGATGCGCTCGTGGCCGTAGATGGTCGGCGCTAATGACTTGGCGAGGATGTCGAAGACGTTGGGGTCCTTGCTTAGCTCCTTGATGCGCTCCTCCTCTTCCGGCTTCAGGACGATGTTGGTGAACTCTTCCTGCACGGGCTCGACATGGTTGCTCTCACACACTAGGTCGAACCTGATGGACTTGCCGCCCGTGGCGAGGATGATGGGGATTTCCTTGACGATTCCTGTGAGGCGGACCTTGCTGCCCGGGTTGGTCTTCTTGTCGGTTATGGGGGAAACGAGGTCGTTCTTGAGGAAGATGTTCAGCCTTTTAGGCTGCTCTCCTCCTTCCATGTCCTCTGGTGCCTCTTCTAGGACTATCTTCTGGGCGTCGACGAGCTCCTTGTGGATGAGCCGGAACTGACCTTTCCTGCCGCACGCGCACGTGTGCGGCTCCTTGAATTTCTGGTCGAGCTGGAGGACTGGGATGATGTTGCCGCAGCTCGGGCATTCGAAACGGGCAGAGGTGACTTGCGGGCGGACGTCTGATTTCTGGCGGACGATGCCTTCCATCTGGAGGAACTTGCCGATGTGCTTGCTCCTGATGTCTCTGACCTTGATATGCGTGGTTTGCGGCAGGTTGGAGAATCGTACCTCGAATCCTTTGGTGTCGCCGCCGAGGTCCATCTGCTCGATGGTGTGCCTGGCCGCCAGGAGGACGTTCTCCGGGTCGTCGAGGAGGTCTTCTGCGAGTTCGACGTGGAATTGGGAGAGCTCGTTGAAGGGGATGATGATGTGCTTGTTCCCCTTGCTGACCGCCTTGACTAGGTCCTCGTAGCATACGCTCTCGAAGAACTCGCTGAACTTCGTCACTTGCGCTGTCGCGTCCATCACACCACCTGGTTCGCACTACTTCATCAAGAGGTTTATCACGTATAAAAAAGCCCTTCCTGGCATGCAGGAGGGAATCACATCACGGTCTTAAGCTTTTCCACCAGCTTGTCCAGTGCCTCGTGTACCATGGCTTCCGATTTGGTACCGGTGCACACGACCTTGCCGTTGCTGAAGAGCAGGAACGTCGCTTTTGCTTCTTTCAGCTTGAGGACGAGTCCTGGGAATTGTTCCGGCTCGTATTCCGTGTTGTCCAGCTTCATCGCCAGGGTGTTCAGGTTGAGGTCTGTGCCGATGTTGCCTGAGGCGACGATGTTCTGGATGTTGATTTTCGGCTTGATGGTGATGGTGATGCCGATCTTCTCCAGGGATTCGATGATCTTCTGGATGCTCTCTTCTACTTTGGGAATGCTGCGCGCACCGGTGCACACGACGTTGCCGCTGCTGAAGACTAGGGCGGAGGTCTTGGGGTCTTTTATCCTGATGACCAGTCCTGGGAATTGTTCTGGGTTGTACTCAGTGTTGGACAGGGTGGCTGCCATCTTCTCCAAGGGGATGTCGTGTCCTAGGCTGGTGGAGACGACGATGTTTACCACTTGGATGTCTTGCGGTTTGGGTTCCTTGGTTGCTGCCATAGGGTATCACCTTCGGAAGACCTTCTTGGTTTCATCCCCCACACCAGATGAACTGCGGGTCTCTTTTAAGGGGAAAACACTTCCCCTTTATAAATCTTTTTTTAAATCAAACTAGATATGAGGAAATGTGTGTTGCGGAGGCGGAACCCCCTCCGTTTCTCATGGAAAAGACTAGTTGGGCGCTTCTCGTCGAGCGAAGTTTAAAAATATCTGGTAAAAAATACAACAGTATAGTTTTTTCACCCTTTCATTTCCTGTGGAGATTTGCGGGGGAGAGGCGCTGTGGAGGGGATGCCTGGAAAAGAACCGAATGCAGATGGAAAAAAAAGGAAAAACAGTCATGCCATGAGCCGCTGGGTTCGCGTCAGCATGATCCTCACGCCACATCCTTTCGCCCGCAACCGCTGCAGGACGTACGGCTCATCCTGGCGGGCGACGAAGAAATCCAGGGCTGCATCCAGGACGACCGGGTCGAACGTGGCGCTGTGCAGCCAGTCGATGAGCTGTGCGGCGACGCAATACGGGCAGACATCCATCTTCCGCTTGGTCAGGATGCACTCCTGGCCGACGCATTCTTCGTCGATGAAGTCGGCGCGCGAGACGTACTCTTCGGAGAACCGCTCTTCCAAAGCGCCGTCCATCTCTGCCAGCCACGCCCTGAACTCGAGGGCGAGGCGCTGCTCGCTGATGGGGTTGGTGATGACCTCCCCGCATTCCACACAGCTGTACAATTTCACCACCTCCATGGCTGTTGCTTCATGCGGTCCGTGTGCGGGACAGCGCCGTCGCTGGCGGTGCAGAGCTTCGGAGAACCTTGTTGTCCGCGCGCTCGTGCACCACCGGTTCTTGGTGTTGCCCTAGCACGCGGATCGCTTGGCGAACAGCACGCAGTCTCGGACAATGACGTACGTCATCCAAGCGTGCCTGCTGTCCATCATTGATCTTGGTTGCATAACTCGTATTTATAGGTTGTGAGTACGAGAGAATAATTTTCCTTAATGAAATTAATTCAAATTATTTATTTGCAATATAGTAAATACTATAGTGAAACAAAATCATTGACCACCAAACAACCCGACGAGAAAAAACCCCAAGAACAAAACCAAAAAAGAGAAGCGATGGACTCTGCGGGATTCGAACCCGCGGCCTCAACGTTGCGAACGTTGCGCTCTACCAGGCTGAGCTAAGAGCCCGCGGACACCGAGAAAACACCTTCCCTTTAAAAAACTAGAGGACCCAACAGCTTTATAAAACACCGCTGGTTCTCAGCACGCATGCCTCCCGATTACCACCAACTCCTCAAACAGGCAAAAGAAGCCCTGCCCGAGATCAACCACGCTGAAGAACGGTTCCAACTGCCCAAAGTCAAAGGCCACCAGCAAGGCACCAAGACCATCATCAGCAACCTGCACCAGATAGCGGACGCCCTGCACAGACCCATAAAGCACCTCCTCAAATACCTCTCCCGAGAGCTCGCCACCACCGCAGAACAAGTCAACCAACTCATCATCTTCGGCAGCAAGATCCCCGCCAGCAAGATCAACGAGAAGCTGCAAAGCTACGCGGACGAGTTCGTCATCTGCAGGGAATGCCACAAGCCCGACACGAAACTGTCAAAAGAAGGCGACATCTACTACTTCAAATGCCAAGCGTGCGGCGCCCGCTACACGTTCACGAGCAAGATCTAAGCCAAGCGATCCAACGGGTTCTCGATAGCGGCGAGCGACTGATTGGAGACGTACGCGTAGACCTCGGTCGTCTTCACATCAGCGTGACCTAAAAGTTTCTGTATGAAACGGATGTCGACGCCAGCCTCCAAGAGGTGCGTGGCGAAGGAATGGCGGAGCATGTGCGGGGTGAGCTCTGCATCGATGGCTTTCCCCGCTTTCTCCAAGACCTTCTGCACGGACTTCTTGCTGTACTTGCCTTTTCGTCCTTCGAACACGTACGGCGTCTGGAAAGTTGTTAAGCTGTAGTATTTGAGGAGGTCCAACCGGAGTTCATTTGAGAGGAGGGTGACCCGATCCTTCTTGCCCTTGCCTTGGACGACGTTGATAAGACCCCTGTCGAAGTCGACATGCGCCCTTTTGAGATTGATGAGTTCTTGGAGGCGCAAACCAGACGAGTAGAGGAGCTTGATGACAAGGCGATGCTTGAGGTTCTCCGTGGAATCAATGATTTTCTTGATCTGCTCCTTAGAGAGGACCTTGGGAAGGATCTTAGGCTTCCGCTTCTTAGGGACTTCCACGTCAGAGAAAGGGTCATCGAGGACGCTGGCGAAGAAGAACTTGAGCGCGGCGTGATAGAGGCGAGCGGCGTTAGCAGAGACCTGCAAGGAGAGCAAATACGACTTAACACCCACCTTGTCAAGGGTTAAACCTCTTTTCTCAACAAAACAGAGGAAAGAAGAGACGACACACGCATAAGTCTTCTTAGTCTGACGGCTAAAACCACGAAGATCACACTCCTCCTGCAAACGAGCCATATAATCCATGAAGGAACAAAAAAGAGAGTAATTCAAAACGATGACAGCTAAGAAGCCGGAAAGCATCCGCTACGCGGCAATCATAACACGTTTTATGCTCCCAAAAGGTCGCTAAATACGTGTTAAGTCGAATAAAATTTGAGCTCTCTTTCTTTTTAAAAAAAAGAAACAAAAAGTGAAAGCTGCGGAAAACTTTTTATAGATAAATTGAATTCCAATAATATGGATTCAAAGAAACGAGTTTACAAAAGCATTTCAGATTTAATAGTTACTGAAGAATTTAAAATAGCACACATACTTACAGAATCTCAAATAGTTCACCAATCAATCAAGATAGTCTCACTAGATCATAATGGGGAAACAATTGGACAAGATGGTAAACGTTTTGATGATATCTATGGAGATATGATTACAGTCCAAAATATTCAATGTGGTATGATAACTAAATATATTTTAGATGTTGTACCTGCGAAAAAAACAGTACCTATTAAAAAATTAGTATTTGAAGGTTTCTATAGTCCAATAACACTTGAACAAAAAATACAAGTTAAACTTTTCAAAGGAGAAAAGGATATTGAAAAACAAAAACAAATACGGTTAGGATATTTTGATGATAGGAGCAAGAATAATGAAATATATTTTGAAAGAAATTTTTATGATGTAGAACTAGCATTAGAAATAATTAATTATAATAATGACAAATTAATTAGCAATTCAAGATCAATATACTACAAAGATTATTTTAAGGATTCATTATTTTAATAAGCTTCCACTAGTGCTCCGCACATTTTGACTCCCTTCAGTCGAATGAATATTAAGAGCTCAAATTTTACTTCTACGTAAAACAAGTTTTACTCCGACCCACGCCTTGCAGGCTCTCGCAATAAATTGCTCGGGGCGACTTAACAGGGCTTAAAGAGCTTCGTCTTGCAGACTCCGCCCGAATTTCTCCTTTCAGTCGAAACTCTCCTTAAGCCCGATGTATAGCTCAATCACTGTTATTTATTGTTTTTGAGAGAGTTGCCGCCTTTTTTAGTATTTGAATCTTTTTTCGTAGTCTTTGTGAGTCATCCATTCTAGAATTATTGAAATGATAAGTACTTCGCCATTTGCTATAGTGTAGATGAGTCTCCATCCTTTTGGCAAGTCATATTTCCAAAGATTGTCCGTCTCGTATTTCTCAGTGTAGATTTTTGGGATGACTCTCTTTGGAACTTGCGTTCCACAAAAGGCATTTACTTTTAGATCATCTATTGCTCTTGTTATCCATTTGTAAAGCATTTGATCTTCAGTTTTTGAAGTCTTCAATTTAGTATATGCTTCTTTGAGCTTTATATCTCCAAATGTTACCTTTGACTCCATGGTTCACACCCAAAGTTCTGGTTTTGACAAGTATTTTTTTACGAGTTCTGGATTCCAGATCCATGCGATGTGTCCTTCTTTATCTAGAGCGATTTTTCCTGAATCTAGCAAGTAATCAAAGACCACACAGAATGTTTGATACATCATTCCTTTTGGAAGTGACTCCCAAAGTGCCTTTTTTTTGTACTCGCCTGAGTGTTCTTTGATGAGCTCCTCAACCATTAGAACAGTGTCTAATCGAGGATAATGTAGAATTTCTTTTTTTGCTAGTGCTTGCGGCATAAGGTATATAAGTTTGTATAACTATAAAAACCTTCTGGTTTTTGGTTTAAAAAGGTACGAATGAGCGGCGGCAACTCTCTCTTTTTTGTTATAGGAACAGTGACTTCGTCGTCGAACAAAAGTTCTCCTCGACCCACGGACTGCGTCCTCTCAGCCTGCGGCTTCGGAAGAGCTAAACACGACCTTGGTCACTTCGCTTGCAGCTCCGTCTGATTTTCTACGAAAATCGACCAAGCTCGAGTGTTAACAGTAATCATACCCAGAAAGAAAAACCCTCCAGATCACCCGCCGCCCAGCCAGCCCGCTAACCCTGTCTGCTTCTCCTTCTCCTTGCCGAAGTACGACTCGACACGCACCCTGGTCAGCTCCAGCGTCTGCCGCAAATACGCGTCCAGGTCGTACTTCTCCGCGAGCAATAACGACGGCTCCAAGTACTTGGTGACTGATCCTTCAGAAATCGTGAAGATGACCTTGCCGCCGCACGAGGAGCACCGGCCGTTCAGAGGAGGACGCCTGAACTTCTCGTTGCACTGCACGCACCGGAACTGCTGCAATGAGAACTTGCGCAGATTGCCCTTGGTATCCCTGATGAAGTGCTTCTCGATGACCAAGCGAGCGACATCAGCGGTGTCCACCGCGCGCAGCTTCTCCGCCAAGTCCATCTGAGCGGCAATCTTCTCCCCCATGGACGGCAAGAGCTTGTACGCGCTGCACAACACCCCTGCGTTGATGTCATCAGTGCCGTGCGTGAAGCGCATACCCTCGAACTGCGCGGGGGTGAAGAGGACGTCGCCGATCTTCCTGACAGAAACATCCCACGGCATCTTGTACTCCTGGCACGCACGGTAGAACTCGAGCGGGTAATGATCAGCGATGTCCATTTTGAACGCCATGTCATCCACCTCTGCCGGGTTGAGCAAGGTAGTCAACACCAAAGGAGCGTCCATGGTGCTACCGCGAGACGTTGACATGAAGCGGCGGGAGAAGTTCATGAACGCGTCCATGAGGAGGAAGAAGCACGACTCGTCACCATCGCAATCCCGTCGCATAGCGGCGTGGTACAACGGGTGCGCGAAGAACCCTTGCGTCTTGCTGAAGCCGATGATACGCCCCACCACCCCTGCGCTGGTGTGCGGCGCCAACCCCACGACGATGTGGCCGACGAGGTCATCGCGAGAAGAGACATTATAGAACGGCGGGAGCCCGTACAACGTGACGAGCAGCTCGTCCAGGAACTTCGCTATGCTCACGAGCACCTTGTCAGACCCCTCATCAGGGCTGTCAGGGCAGGCGGGCAGGACGACGTCCTGGGCGCGGAGCTCAAGCACCTGGTCATCGCGCCGCAACTCCTCCCCCTTATTATCCTTGGTGTAGCCGAGCTCTCGCAGACGAGCGACAGGCGTCCCGACCTCTTTCGGTTTGAAGTGCGTCAGGGCGACCTCTGACGCGTCGTACCGCACCGTGCCGTCCTTGTTCACGTAGACGTCGTGCTTCGCCCGCAAGATGCCTTTGAGGAGGTGCTCGGGGGTGTGGTCCTTGCCTACCGTGCCGCGAACGCCCTTGACCAAGTCAGGGTACACCTTCGTGCCCATGCGCCGCAAGCAATAGTCGAAGAGGTCCCTGATAGGCACGCCCCACCGCTTGAAGTCAAGGAACTCGATCCCTGATTCCTCAGCAGCCCCGGGCGGCACGAGATCCTCAGTTCGCGGATGAACCTTCTGGCGAACGCCGAGAGCGCCGCACTTGTCGCACACAGAGAAAGGGGAGCGATGACCGCACTCAGGGCAGAGGAACACGGGGAACTCCGCGGTGACGAGCCCCTTCTCCAACGCTGACTGGAAGCTGCGGAGCCGGCCGCCCTCAGCGCCGACGGGGAACAACGTGTGCGGGCTGCCTGTCATCTTACGCATCTTCGCCTTCTCCGGCCGTCCCATGCGCGCCCCTATGAACAATCCTGACTTGTCCTTGATGATGAACGATGCTCGCTCCTGCACGATGCTGAGCGCTGAGCCCTCCGCGTCCTTGACGAACGACTCGAGCGATGACGCCTCCTCCTTACTCCTCACCCGCAACGTGGCCGTGAGCGCGAGGGCGTCGTCGCCGGACACGACTGCGAGGCCATCCTCGACGCGGTGCGGCACGCCGAGCAGCTCGAGCGTGCGCTTCCCAGGGTGAGGGAGCGGGAGCGATACGCTGGGGGAGCCTCCGAGCATGAACGACGCCTTGCCAAGCCAGGACGCGAGGGCGAGCAACTGCTCCTTGTCGACCTCGGCGTAAAAGAACAGGTGCGAGGGGTGCAACGGCAAGCCGTAAGAAGAGGACCATGACTTTGCCTCTGAGAAAGACACCTTGGTGGAGAGCGGGTTATTGATCGCTTCCCGTAGCCGCGCGTCTGGCTCATCGCCGTGCTCTCGCAACGACTCCTCGGCCTCGAGCGCCCAGAACTCCTCGACGTAGCCTGGGGGGACGAGGACGTGGGCGCGGTCGAAGAAATCGCCATAGTTGATGAGGGCGTCGCCGAGGTAGAGTATCTCCTTGACGCGCGGGGAGAGTTCACGAGCGGTCGCCTCGTCCCGCAACGACACCACGCTGCCGTCATCGAGTTTGACGATGGGCCCCATGAGGGTGTCGCACGTGGTGAACGCCGCGGCTTTCCCTGGCCGTTCCACTTTGAGCTGGGTGCCCGTGGCGATGAGCCCGTTCAGGATGGCGAGGGTTGCCGGGTGTGTCGCTTGTCCTGAGTAGCCGGAAGCCCTGCTCCTGCCGTACCGGAGGCGGAAGCCGCCGCTCCTCATCGGGTGTCCGAGTACTGGTCGGCCGCCGACGAGGTCTGCGACGAAGGTGCCGTCAGGCTTGATCTTCGCGTCGCTCTCTTGGTGCTGGGCTGTCTGCTCTGCCTGCTTCGCCTTGAGCTCCTTCTGCAGCTTGATGTGCTCTTCGAGGAATTCCCAGTCCTCCATGCCCATCTCTTCCTTCCACTTGGAGATCTGCTTCCATAGCTTGGGAGCCTTGAGCGGGATGCATGATGAGTGGATGAGGCAGTAGCCGCTGCGGAGGTGGTTGGTCTGCACGCGCGGGAGGTCCTTGACGCCGACGTTGGACACCTCTCGCTTCTCAGACGGGTCGCCGGCTATCTCTACGGGGATGTGCCGCATGAGGAACTCGGACTCCTCCTTGAACGGGTAGTATTGCAGGTTGGCGACGTATTGGTGGTAGTCCTCGAGCTCGGCGTAGCAGCGCTGCACCTCTTTCTCATCAGGGTCGTACTTTGCGTAGCCTAGGTGCTTGCGAACGTAGTCAGCGATGAGGACTGAGACTGCGGCGGCGGTCCCCCCAGCGTTCCTGATGGGGCCTGCGTAGTTCAGGCAGAAATAGCTTCCTCGGCCGTCCCTGCGACGCTTGATGTCGATGCTCGTCAGCCCTTCTAGCGGGGAGGAGACCACGCCCACCGTGACGTACGCGAACCCTGTCCTGACGCCTACCTCTATCGCCTCGAGCTCGTCCTTGAAGGAGCAGTGTCGTTGCCGCGCTATCTCGAGCGCGATGACGAACGCGACTCGCCAGTCCTGGAGGCCGTACTCCTTCTCGAGCTCGATGATGCGCTCGGTCACGCCGCTGCCGATGATCTGCGGGGCCGCGACGCTGATGATGCCTACTACTCGTTCAGCCATGTTCTTGGCGAGCTTGACCTCTACGAATCGTTCAGGGTCGTATCCTTGTTGGCGTGCCTCCGTGGCCGCCTCGAAGGCTTTCTTCGTCTTGCGTTCGATATCGTCGAAGTACGCCTTGATGGCGGGGCTGCACGCCATGCCATCCTTGGCCATCAGGGATCCTCCTGTTCTTCATCGCTCGTCCTCTTAGCGGGCGCTGATCGTTCCTTTTTGAAGTTCATCAATTTTACTTGCCTGTTGTGCAGGCCGATGATGATGAGCTTGCTCGGCTGCGGCTCCAGGCCTCGCTTCACCTGGTCCTCAGTTATCTCTGTCCAGCAACCTGCGTTGATGCACGTCACGTTCCTGTAGTTGCTGACGCTCACGCGGTGGATGTGGCCGCTGATGAACAGGTCTGGGACTCGGTCGATGAGCAGCCAGTCCTTGTCAGTAGTGGGGATGGTCATGGCCGCGTTGTGCGTCGGGGCTAGGTGTCGTCGTTGCAGGAGGTAGCGCATGATGAGATCGACTCGTTTCTGGCCTCCTGCCGCCCTGATGCTGGGGATAGTGTCTGCGTAGTAGATGAAGCTGCCGCCGTGGTAGAGGAGGCAGTCGAGGCCTGGGAAGCCGTCGGCGGCGCCGATGTTCACCATGGATGGGTTGCTCGTGATCGTGATGTTCGGGTGGTGGTACAGCTGCGGGGCGTACTCGCGCATGATGGGCTCTTGCGGCTCTGAGAGGCGGCCGGCGTCGTGGTTGCCGGTGAAGAGGATGATGCGCATGCGGGGTGGTATGCGTGAGAGGTACTCGGCGGCTTCTGCGTATTGCTCCTTGATGTCCTTGATGGTGAGGTCGTTTTCTTGTCCGGGGTAGACGCCTACTCCTTCGACGAGGTCGCCGGTGATGAACACGTATCTCACCTTCGCGGCGAGGGCTCTCTGCTCGTCGTTCCCTGCTTTCCCTTGTAGCCAGAGGAGCATGCGCTCGAAGTCGTCCTTGAGGAAAGCCTTGCTGCCGAAGTGCGGGTCGCCTATGAACGCCGCGTACTCTTCCCTTGGTGCCTTCTTGAGCTCCTTGGTGAGTGGTATGTCGGGGAAGATGATGTTGTCCACGAAGATGATGTCGCCCGCTCCCATGCCGGTGAAGCCGAGGACCTCGTCGAGTTGCACGTCCTTGGCGAGGTCGAACAATTCCTGTTTCTTGCATGATATGAGCGCTTTGATGGTTCCTGAGAAGTCTTCTAGGACGAGCATGATGTTGTTGTTCGCGGTCTCGGACTTGTCTTTGACCATGGCGATGACGCTGACGTGGTCGCGGTCCTGCTTTGCTTTTATCCTGTTGATGGAGGTCGTCGAGGCGAGTTCTTGCCGCGTCTTGAGCAGGTGTTCAAGCTCACGGAAACGTGTTTGGAGGAGCTTTACGAAGTCGTCGTAGGTGCGCTTCTTCGGCTCTTGATCGTAGGACCAGATGACCTCGACGTTCGCGCCGCCGGTCTCTTGGGGGTCGGCGCATTCTTCGACCATGTCTTTCTCTATGACTACGAGGTCTTCGCCGTACTTCTCGAGTATCCGCCCGAGGACTGTTCCTGGTATTCCCTGCTCTACGAGTCCTGGGTCGATGAGGACGCCGTTGTCCAGGAGCTCTTGTACTGATACCATGTGGCTTGCCACCTGTCCTCCCGCATACCCTGTCAGGGTCATTTGGGTTTGGTGCTCATGCTGCGACCCCGAGGTCTTCCTCGAGTATCTTCCTTATCTTCGGCTCTACTTGTGAGGGGATGGCGAGCGCTATCTCGCGCGTCCTGCCGAATCGTCCCTTGCTGATGACTTTGGCGTTGATGATGCCGAGCATGTCGAGCTCTGCGACGATGTCGCTGATCCTCCTTTGGGTGAGGGGCCGTAGCCCTATCTTCTCGCAGAGGTCCTTGTAGACGTCGTATATCTCTCCTGTGTAGACGAGCCCTTTCTTCTTCTGGTGGGTCATCAGGATGGGGTAGAGCGTCGCTTGGAATTGTTTTGGCTGGGTCTTGACGATGTCGAGGATGCGGTCGCGTTCTATCTTCTCCTCCGCGTCGTCGATATGCGTTATCATGATGGTGGTGTCTCCTTTCCTTTCTGCTAGCTCTCCTGCTACGCGGAGGAGTTCGAGAGCTCGTCTCGCGTCTCCGTGCTCTCTCGCCGCGTAGGCGGCGCACTTGGCGATGACGCCTTCGGTGATGATGCTGTCCTTGAACGCTTGGGATGACCGCTTGTGCAGGATGTCTTGTATCTGGAGGGCGTTGTATGGGGGGAAGACTATCTCTTCCTCTGATAGCGATGACTTGACTCGTGGGTCGATGTTGTTCGCGAACATGAGGTCGTTGCTGATGCCGATGATGCTGACGTGGCTCCTTTTGAGCTCGGCGTTGATGCGGGTGAGGTTGTAGATTATCTCGTCACCTGCTTTCTTGACGAGTTGGTCTATCTCGTCGAGGATGAGGAGGACGACTCGTTCTTCGCTGTCGAGCGCTTTAAAGAAGATGTTGTAGACTTCGTCTGTGGGGAGGCCTGTTGGGGGGACTGCTTTCCCGAAGAATCTCGCGAGCTCGGCGATGAGGCGGTACTCGGTGTCTGCTATCTTCTTGAGCTTGCAGTTGAGGTAGAACACTGAGAGTGGGACTTCTTGCTGCTTGGCGACTTGTTCCATCTGCTCTGCGGTGTAGCGGATGCTTAGGGTCTTTCCTGTGCCGGTCTTGCCGTAGATGAAGAGGTTGCTTGGTTTCTCTTTGCGGAGCGCTGGTGCGAGTATCTGTGCGATGGTGTTTATTTGCTCGTCTCGGTGGTTTATTTCGTCTGGGATATAGGTTGATTGGAGTACTTTCTTGTCTTTGAAGAGTGATTCCTTGGTGAGGAACTTCTCGAAGAACATCGTTAGGTTGTTGTTGACCACTTGTGCACCCCTACAATACGTTTCCAAAGGAAAAGAGGGTTGTTTTTAAGTTTTTTGCACTCTTGTTATGTGGTATGGGGATGTGTGGTTTCTGGATGGTTGTATTGGAAACGATAAGCCTCACCCCTTTTATTCGTGTGGAGTGTTGGTGTGTGATGTGGGGTTTGTGTTGGTTAGAGGTGTGTTGTGTAGGTATTTCTTTTCTCGACGGTGGTTTCTTACCACCACCAATTAATTTCTATATAGATTATTTTTTTATAAAATATAATTATAATAATATATTTTTGAAAATATTCTTTATATTTGGTTTATTCACAGCACTGAAAAACAAGAAATCATTGACGAGTACACCCAACCTCCACCCTTCCTTTCACAATTTCTACAGGAAATGATTGGGTTGGAGATAACTCACAAAATTGTATTTACTTTATAATAGTAACATTTAGAAAACTATATAAAACCTCGAGTATTCCTCTCACAAGATGATTGTACAACAAGACTTCCTCAAAAAAATAAAAGACTTCGGCCTCAACACCTACGAAGCGAAGATATGGACTGCGCTGCTCTCACGAGGCGTCGCGACAGCAGGCGAACTCTCAGACATCAGCAACGTGCCACGATCAAGATCCTACGACATCCTAGAATCATTGGAGAAGAAAGGATTCATCATCATGAAGCTCGGCAAGCCCATCAAGTACATAGCCGTGCCCCCAGAAGAAGTCGTGGAACGAGTAAAGAAACGCGTACACGAAGAAACAGCGGCCACGCTGAAAACCATGGACGAGCTATACGGCAGCGACGTCCTCAAAGAACTAACACAACTACACAACAACGGCATCGACACCGTCGAGCCCGAAGACCTCACCGGCAGCGTGAAAGGCCAGAACAACATCTACGAACACCTCAACCTCATGATAAAAGAAGCAGAGGAACGCATCACCCTCATCACGAGCGAAGGAGGCCTCAACCGCAAAGGAGACGCCCTGCTCCGCCAGCTCAAGAAAGCCGCGGAAAGAGGCGTGCAAGTACGGGTCGCCGCACCCCTGACCGAGAAGAACATGGAAGGAGCGAAGGCCATCAGCGAGTTCGCGGAAGTCAAAGACCTCAAAGGACTCAACGCGCGGTTCATGATCATCGACACCACGCAAGTCCTGTTCATGCTCGCCGACGACACAGAAGTACACCCCTCCTACGACGTCGGCGTCTGGGTGAACACGCAGCTCTTCGCGCAAGCGCTCGAGCAACTGTTCGACCTAGCATGGGATAAGATCAAGGTCAAGGCATGACCCCCCAACACCATTCTCGCTGAGAGGAAGCGACCATGCGACCAACACTGAACCCCTTGAATTATCGCGACGAAATAACCTTCACCCCTCTCAAGAGCATCGAAGACATCAAAGAAACCCCGCACAGCACCCTGCTCACGTACGTCGTGCAAGACCTCGAGCTCAACCCTGAAGAGATACGCGCACTGCTCAAGAACACAAACTTCCTGAACGAGCTCATGAAGGACGCGCAGCCCCGCGAGCACGACAACCCCATAGACGCAGGCATCATCCTCGACACTGATGAAGAGGTAGCGTACAGCTTCTACGGCCAGTTCATCAAGGCACGCAAACAACCCATGACGTACACCTACCCATCAGGCAAGGCCACGAAGTACACCCTACTCATCCACGAGACCTCCGCGAACGCCCCGTTCACCAACGCCGCCGCCAACATCCGCCGAGACCTCTATCTCAGACAGACCTACCTCGACGTCATGCAAGCCTACACAGACCTCGCCCGCCCAGAGCTGCGAAGACATCAGCTCTTCACCAATCCGCAATCACCCTTCATCGGCGCCATACTCGCGCACGAAGAAGCGCACAACGAAGTGAATGGACACGAGAAAGGCAGTTTAGAAGAGGAACTAGCCGTCGAGCAACGCGCGAAAAGGATCGCGAACGAGCACGGCATCAGCGACCACGACTACCTACTCCTCCACCACCTAGAGCGGACGAGCAACCAAGAGCGACGGGTATCCCACGAGATGCTCACGCGCTACGCCAACATCAGCGCTTCCTCAACTCCTCGTTCAACGAGTCCGCCAGCCCTGCTTCCTTGACCGCGTCAAGAATCTTCTGATAGGCGCTCTGCACCTCCCGCTTGATAGAAAGATGATGCTCGGAACGATAATGAGTCCCGAACTCGATGTGCAACCCGCCGATATCCACATTGTTCCGCATGAACCGGTGATCCAAGTAATCGCCGAACTTGCTCAAGAAATCCTTCACCCAATCAGACACCTGCTTGACATCGCCCTTCTTGATCTCATCCAAGATGACATCCTCATACTCATCAATAAGCTTCTTCTCCAACCGCTTGATGCTCATAGTATCACCGACAACACCATCGAAACACCCCTATTAATAAGTTTCCCTCCGACAAGGCAGACGAACAACCACCCCAAGAAAAAGATTTATAATCACCCCGTGCCAGCACCACCACCATGTACGAAGGCCCGAAGAAGAACACCATCGATGAGCCCATGCTCTCCCGGATCATCTGGAAGCTCACGCCGTTCGTGCCAGTGCACACAGACCTGTGCCTCATCGGCGGCTCAGCACTCACCGTGCTCGGGATGCGCGAGTACGGCTCGGAAGACGTCGACATCATCTGCCTCAACCGCGACGGCCGGTTCCAAGGCATCCCCAAGGAGATCAACCGCAAGATAGCAAACGGAGAAGTAGCCATCGAGATACTCAAGGACGGCAAGGTCGACCAGCGAATCACGCTCAGCCCGAACGCCACCGTACAGAACTTCGGCCTCAACCTCCCCTCAGCAAACCTCCCCCAAGACTTCGCCGAGCGCGCGCACAAGATCAAGCGCATCAAATGGGCGATGCCAGACGGCCACGTCAAGCACCTGCACACAAGGAAGCTCTTCGGCAGCCGCATAACCCTCTACACACCCTGCCCGGCAGACCTGTTCTGCACCAAGCTCTTCACCGGCAGGGACAAGGACAAGCACGACCTCCTCAACATGATAGAAAAAGACCACAGCACGAGCAGGTACTTCCGACGCTACAGCCACGAGCTACCGGCACGATTCAAGGAATACGCGGCGCTCAACGAGACAAGGGCTGAGCGCGCGGCCAAGTTCTACAACTACCTCTACAAGCACCACCGCGTGATCGGCGAGCCGCTGCCAGAACTGAACCCTTAAAAACGAGGCCGCATTCCACCACTCAGTGACCCACATCACCTTCCTCGGCACCAGCCACATCGCCGAGCAATCCGTCAACGCCATCACAAAAGCGGTAGAGGAGACCAAGCCCGACATCATCGCCGTCGAGCTCGACCGGCAACGGCTCCACGCGCTCCTCAGCAACCAAAAGCCCAGCTACTCCCCAAGGATCATCAAGCACGTCGGCATCAGCGGCTACCTCTTCGCCGTCATCGGCAGCTACTTCCAGCAAAAGCTAGGCAGGGCGGTCGGGATGCGGCCAGGCGCGGACATGAAAGCGGCGGCAGACCTCGCAAGACAGCACCAATTACCGCTTCTCCTCCTCGACCAAGACATCCAAGTCACGCTGCGCAAGCTCTCCCACACCCTCACCAAGAAGGAGAAACGACGCTTCCTATCAGACCTCCTCTTCGGCCGGTGGAAGAAGCAGCCCAAGATCAGGATAGACCTCAAGAAAGTCCCCGAAGCAAAACTCATCACCACACTATTAGAACAGCTCAAAGACCGCTACCCCTCATTCCACAAAGTCTTGGTCGAGGACCGCAACCACTACATGGCCCGCAAGCTCGCCGCAGCGGCACTCCAGGAACAGGACAAACGCATCCTCGTCATCGTCGGCGCAGGCCACCTCAACGGCCTGCGAAGAGCATTCGAGGAAACCATAACATTATTAAGGCGGCGCGCCAAGGAAGGCGCATGAACGACGACCCGCCAGCGTTCCGCAGGTTCAAGCGTAAAGAGCTCCTACACGCGCTCATCACCGCCGCGGCCATCGGCATCGTGATGAACTTCAGGAACTGGTACGTGCAAGTGGAGATACCCCTCGACGAGTTCCTCGCATCGTACCTCATCGTCTTCCTCACCGCGCTCGCAGTCCTCCTCCTCCGCGTCGCCGCGCAGAAATGGGTGGCGTACCAAGCAGGCTACCACGCCACGTACACCCTGCACAAGTGGTGGCTCCCCCTCGGCTTCTTCCTCACCGTGTTCATCTACGGCGCAGTCCCCCTGGTCGCACCAGGCGCCATCCACGTCCAGGAATCCAAACGCCTCAGGCTCGGCGCGCACCGCTACCTCCTCAACCTCAAGCACCTCGCCATGATAGGACTCGCCGCCCCGGCCACGTGCGTCCTCCTCATGGCGTTCCTCAAGCCGTTCGCCCTGGCAGCCCCCGGCCCCGGCCTCGACCTCGTCATCAAGACCGTCGCGGCCATCGCGTTCTTCGGCATCCTCCTCCCGTTCAGCGACACAGAAGCGTTCCACATCCTCTACTACCGACGAGGACTCTGGTTCTTCAGCGTGGCGTTCGTCGCCGCGTACTTCGGGCTCATCCTCATCGCAGGGGTGTTCAGCTACGTCGTCGCCACCGCGTTCGGCCTGTTCCTCCTCTGGATCTACCGCAACCACCTCGACGCCTAGAACAAGGACAGCACGCCCTTGATGACGAGGTAACCCGCGAACACGAACGTCAAGACCGGGACGGGCAAGAAGAACATGAGGAGGTGGTAGACGCCAATGGCCGTGTCGATCATGCTCGCAGGCTCGCCCCGGAACACCCACCCCTTCAAGAGGAGCCAAGCAGCGGCGGTGATGATGATGCGCCACGGCGCCGCCCCTGTCTGCACGAGGACCATCACCGCGGCGCTGTACAAGTCCATGATGCCGAAGAACTTGAGTAGGAGCATGGTCTAAGGGAACGGGGTGAGAATAAAAAAGCTTTCTCCAGGGCTTCTCCCCGACGAGAAAAGCGCAACATTTAAATACGATTGCGTCTAGGAAGCAACCGATATCCTTCTACGGAAGGGGGTGGTGGATCAACAATGGCAGAAAAAGTAGCCCGCGCAGGCGTGCGCAAGGAGTCCGGTTACCTGTACTTCGTCGACAAGGACGGCGATGTGAGCAGGGCGCCGATGGTACGCGGCGGCTCGAGAGGAGGCGGCAACGCTGAGAAAGTCGCCTCTGTCGGTGCGCGCAAGGAGTCCGGTTACCTGTACTTCGTCGACAAGGACGGCGATGTGAGCAGGGCGCCGATGGCCAGAGGACGCAAATAAGCACTGGCCACGACGTCACAACGCATTTAAACGTTCTCCGCTTTTCCTAGTCCATGGTACTTCTCAAGCCAGGATTCTCGCCGCGACGCTACCAAGAGACCATCCTCTCATCGGCGGCGCAGCAGAACACGCTCGTCGTGCTCCCCACAGGGATGGGCAAGACCGCCATCGCGGCTTTGCTGGCGGCGCACCGCCTGGACGAGCACGCCCACGGCAAGATAGTGTTCCTCGCGCCGACCAAGCCGTTGGCGCAGCAACACCTCGACACGTTCAGGTCATTGTTCGACTTCCCCGATGACTCGTTCGCACTGTTCACCGGTCACGTCCCCCCTGAGAAAAGGGCGAAGCTGTGGAAGGAGGCGACGTTCGTCTTCAGCACGCCGCAAGGCATGGAGAACGACCTCATCAGCAGGCGGCTACACTTGGACGACGTGGCCTTGCTCGTCTTCGATGAGGCGCACCGAGCCCTCGGAGACTACGCGTACGTCTTCATCGCCCAGCACTACCACAAGCACGCCCTGCACGAGCGCATCCTCGGCCTGACCGCGTCGCCAGGATCGGACGAGGAGACCATCAAGGCAGTGTGCCAGAACCTGTTCATCGACCGCATCGAAGTGCGCTCCCAGGAAGACCCTGACGTGGCGCAGTACGTCCAGGACCTCGACATCACGTTCAAGAACGTCCCGCTCTCAGAAGACCTCCTCAAGCTGCGCGGCCACCTCCAGCGCTGCCACGACAACAAATTAGCGGACGCACAAGCGATGGGCGTCCTGAAAGTATCAGAGCTGAACAAGACAGGGCTGCTCAGGGCGCAAGCCGCGTTGCACGCCAAGACCGCGCAAGGAGAGAAAGGCTACGAAGTCCTGAAGACCATCAGCCTGCTAGCAGAGGCGTTGAAGGTGCAGCACGCCCTGGAACTGTGCGAGACGCAGACCGTGGCCGCCCTGTCAGCATACTTGGAATCGCTCCGGCGGCAAGCCGAGAAGACCAAGGTGAAAGCCGTCCAGAACCTGGTCAAGGACCCTGACTTCAAATCAGCCGCTATCATCGCCGACCGCCTGCTCGGACAAGGAGAGGAGCACCCAAAGGTCACCGCCCTGCAGTCATTGGTGACGCAGGAGCTCTTGGAAGACGACAAGAAGAAGCTCATCGTGTTCACCCAGTTCCGTGACACCGCGGCCGTGCTCAAGCGACGGCTCCAAGAGATAGCATCAGCGGAGGTCTTCGTCGGCCAGGCGAAGCGGAACGGCACCGGCCTGTCGCAGAAGCAGCAGCAAGCAATGCTGCAACGGTTCCGTGACGGCGACTTCCAAGTACTGATAGCGACGTCCGTGGCCGAGGAAGGGCTGGACATCCCCGCCGTGGACGCGGTCGTGTTCTACGAGCCCATCCCCTCCGCTATAAGGACGGTGCAGCGGCGGGGACGCACGGGACGCCAAGAGGCGGGCAAGGTGTACTTGCTCATCACAAAGGGGACTCGGGATGAGGGCTACCGGTGGAGCGCTCACCACAAGGAGAAGCGCATGTACCGCGCCATCGAGCAGCTGCAGCGATCATTCACGCCCACTGCGAACGAGCAGCCGACCTTGCAGGACTACGGCGGCGGCGCGCAGGAACTTACCATCACCGTCGATTACCGCGAGAAGGGCTCGCCCGTGATGAAATCATTGCTGGCCCAGGACGCCAAGCTAGACCTCGAGCAGCTCCGCGTCGGCGATTACAGGATCAGCGATGACGTCGTCGTGGAGTACAAGACGGTCAAGGACTTCGTGGACAGCATCGTCGACGGCCGCTTGCTCGGGCAGTTGTCAGAGCTGCGCACCGTGTACAAGCCCGTGCTCATCATCGAAGGCCTCGAAGACCTGTACGCGCAGCGGCGCGTCAACCCCGCCGCCATCAGGGGCATGCTCGCCACCATCGTGACGTCCTACCACATCCCCCTGCTGCGCACCACTTCTCCCGTGGACACGGCAGGCGTGCTCCTGGCCTTGGCGCGGCGGGCGCACAAGGATGAGGACCCGTACTACCACCCGCACACGAGCAAGCCTTGGTCGCTGCGCGAACAGCAAGAATACGTTGTTTCTTCGTTGCCAGGCATCGGGCCCAGGCTCGCCAAGCCGCTCTTGGAACGGTTCGGGTCGGTGAGAGGCGTGCTGGAAGCGTCTTCGGAAGAATTGCAGGAGGTCGAGCTCATAGGGGAGAAGAAGGCGAAAGCCATACGGGACTTGTTGGAAGCGGCGTATTCACTAGAAAGGTTTAAATAGTATTTCTTTGATGGACACTTCACAACCTTTGTGCGAGGTGTTGCATTCATGGCAGAGAAGAACAACCAGGCGTTCGCGCTCATCGCAATGGTCGCCATCGTGGCGGTCGTCGGACTGGTGAGCTTGGTGATGCTGCAACATAATAACGCTGCGTCGGCGAGTTCTTATGGCGGCGAGATAGTAGTAGTTGATGAAGAGGGCAACGTCGTCGGGGACGCGAGAAGCTTGCCGTCGTTTTCAACAGGGGATAATTATTGCATGTGCAAAATGCCTGGTAACTCTTGGCCTTATCATAAAACTTGCAGTAGCGGACAATCGTGCTCGGCTTGTTGTTTTCCTGATGAAGTGTATAATAAATAATAGCTTCTTGTGTGTCTTTTATTTGATTCAAAGGACGACGCTTGAAGTGGTTGCAGTTGCCAAGGCGCAAATACTAACACGGTGTTAAATGAACTCACTCCCCGCTCTGCAGGTCATTCACCACCAATGTCTCCGTCGCGCGTATGCCTTCGGTGATGTGCAGCTTGTTCTGCATGAACGATTTCATCTCTGACCGGTCCGCGCACACCACCTTGAGGATGATGTCATACCTGCCGTAGATCTCGTGAAGCTCCTCAATCTCCTCATACTTGCGCAGCGCCGCAGACGCTATTTTGAGCTTGCCGTGACGGGCTTGGACGAGGATGTACGCGACCTCCATCCCGTCGGAGAAGAACCAGTCGTATTTAAGGCTTTAGCAAGGCTTTTTTATACCTCCTCGACGAGGAATAACCCGCTGAAAGAATCGATGACCACTCATGAGTGAAACGCTTATATGCTCGACCAGCTTCACCACCAACCATGAGCAGGAGTGACGTCGTCGAGAGGATACTCACCGACATCAAAGCAAGACCGACGCACGACGTAGCGGAACTCTACCTCAAGAACACAGGAACGCTGCTCGTACCGCTACGAGAACACGTCTTCACCAGCAGGCACTTCTCAACCCACAAAGCGCTAGAAGACGTCCTCGCAGACGTCCAAACCATCCCTGGCATCAGCATCACCTACCGCAAGAAGAACAAGCACGAGAACCACTCATTCAACGTCATACAACTCGCCGGGCCGCCGAGCATCGCACCACTGCTGCGGGAACGGCAAGGAACGAACTTCGACACCAAGAACTACACGCGGACCGCCAGGGAGCACTACGGCAACCCCGGCACGGTACTCGCGCTACGAACAGGCCTCAAGACAAGCATCGCCATGGCGAAGCTCTACAACGAGAGGCGAAGAGCGCTCAAGGAGAAGCTACGGGCGCACGCAAAAGGGAAGAACAAGGCGTACGTGACGAGGATGAGCAACGAGCTCGACAAGGCGGCGATGGACAAGCAACCAACCAGCAAACTAGCAGAGCAGAACGCCTACCTCAAGCACCTCCCAGAACACCTCATCAAGGAACGGGACGAGCTCCAAGAGCTTTACACCACGCTCGAGCAAGCAAGAGGCATGACCCCTGTCATGAGGGAAGGAGAGCTGGAACTACTCCTCCAAGACACAAGCCTCCTCTGGCCCGCAAGGACTCCCAGCCACACAGAACTCATCGACCACACATGGGCGCACCTCGACATCGAGATACCCGGCTGGAAGACGGACAAGCCCGAGACCAGCTGGGTCGTCATCCACTACGAACGAGAAGGAGAAGTGTACAAGCAAGAGATGCACACCGCGAGCGGCACCGGCCAACCAACCTTCGCGGACCACGACGTCATCGACTACCAAGGAGACATCGCCAAGCTGTTGCTAGGGGTGAAGGAGAGCATCAGGCGAGAGGACCCGTTGCTCATGACCGCGCACAACGGCAAGTTCGACTACATCAACCTACGAGACGCGGAAGAGCTCAAGAGCCTGGAAGAATCATTCACCCCCGACGAGGAAGACCAGCACCAACCAGTCCACGAGGCCACGACGAGGTTCTTCGAACGCATAGGCGTCAAGAGCAGGCTGCTCATAGACTTCCTGCGGTTCGCGCAGATACAATACGACTGGCTGCCGAACAAGAAATTATCGCTCGTCGCCAAGGTCATGCTCGGAGAAAAAGCGTTCGACAAGGAACTGACGTATGACGAGATGGAACTATTGGAAGAGAAGGCGAGGCAATACCACCGCATCAAGGACAACGAGCACATACAAGAAGTACTCCTCATGCAAGGGAAGACCCTCAATGACATCCAACGAGAGAGCGAGGAAGCGGCGAGGAAGATAGCGTCGTACGCGGGCAAGGACGTCGCCATCCTCGCGAAGATGCGGGCCTCGCCGACATTCACCAATTTCCTCGACCGCGTCACCAACTTCGCGGACAGGCTCAACCTGCCGATAGAGCACCTCGCCTACTCCTCAAGAGCAGTGCAGAAGACGAACGAACGAGCATTCCTCAAGACGACAGGAGCGGAGTACGACAAGCTCTTCCGCAGCAGCCAACAAATGAGAGCGGAATACGCGGAGAACAAGCAAGGATTCAGGAAGACGCTCGAAAGGCTCGGGAACACGAGGGCTGAGCCAGGGCTCTACGTGCAAGTGCACCTCCTCATGCTCCGCTACGGCCACGCCCTCAAAGACCTCCTCGTCAAGACCAACCCGGAAGCGGCCGTCATCTTCAACGAGCGCCCCAGGAGCAAGGAAGACCGCGTCCTGCTCAGCAGGTACGGCAACGCCCTCGCGGAATGGCTCATAGCAGACTACGAACGGGTCGACAAGCTACGACGAGGACTGGAACGGAAACGACAAAAAGTGTCCAAAGAAAGCCCCCGATACCAAGAAACCATTAGGTACTACCAAAGACTCCTCAAGAACCACAACAAGACGACGAGCAACGACCTCTTCCACGGCTCGATCAGCGAAGAAGCGCTCAAGCGGGCAGTGGCAGCAGCCCCGTTCGCCCTGCGTGCCCACGAAGAAATAGACGCAGAAGACCTCCGATACCTCCTCAACAACGAGAGCAAGCTCGCAAAAGCCAAGTACAAGTTCGAACAACAATTCCAAACAACATACGAGGAAGCGAAGACGCGACTGGAACGAATGGTGCGCAGCGCGAAGCGAGTAGCAGAAGAACATGGCTTGAGAATGATACACCAAGAAGGCCCTTACTTCTACCTCCAAGGAGACCCCTCATCATTCCTGGAGAAATACGAAGGAGCGCACCCCATCATCCACACCTTCGAAGAGGCGCTCATCACCCACGACACTAAGCTCTCAGAAGCGGGCAACCACCTCATAGGCGACCAGCAGCTCTACACCACCATCCACGGCCACTACAAAGGAATAAAGATAGTCGACCACCCCGCGCACCACCTCAACATGAACGAGATGCGACAATTCCAAGGATTCTATCAAGGCATCATCGCAGGACGGTTCGAGCAAGCATTAGAAGCCATCATCGACGGCTACAACAACGTCGCGGAGAGACGCCTGCCACCAGAAGAACTGTTGCTCTACAGCAAAGCCTCGGACCGCTACACACTCCTCCAAGACGGCGAAGAACTCCACTTCCGGACCAAGCTGCCCCCCGGCATCAGTTACCACCCCTTCAGCGGCTTCTCCAAACACAGGCCGGACGCGCAGGACATGCACGTCGACGAGCAGACCGGCAGGCCGTACGCCCTGGAGCGCAGCAACAATAAGCAGACACGGGTCTACCTCCTACAAGTGAACGAAGCCAGGCCTGACTGGGACCTCTACCTGGAGAAGCAACGGGCAAGGATCCGCAACCACCTCTCATCCCTCATCACCCCAGAGCTCACCGAGCGGCTCCTCGAAGGCGTCGTTGACCACCAGTCATGGCGATGCGCAGCGGCCGGCGCCCTCGCCGAGCGCGTCCACTATCGCTAGACCGCAACCCATATAAACCCTCTCAGCCATTGACTGATGAGGAGGTGGTGGACTCATGGCGAAGTACACGATAACATTCGACCGCGACGGGTGCATCGGCGCCGCCGCGTGCGTCAGCGAGAACGAGGCGAACTGGCGGATGGGTACTGATGGCAAGGCGGACGTGCTCAAGCGAGACATCGAGGAGGACGAGTTGGCCGCGAACAAGGCCGCGGCGGAGGCGTGCCCCGTCGGCGTCATCCACATCATGGACAACGAGACCGGCGAGCGACTCGTGTGAAGATGCGCTTGTTCCTCCTCTCCTTGCTCCTCTTCTCATCCCTCTCAGCGGCGTGCAGCCCTCCAAGGCAGGTCACGCTCAGGGACGAGTTGGCGGCGCTCGACCCACCCTACGAGTACCGGGCGCGGCAGTACGCGGCCGACACGGGATTGGAGGAGTTCAACGAGCAGGGATCGTACGAGGAGAACACCACGTTCACCGTGCTGCATGAGTACGTCGAAGACCGCGAAGACACGGTCATGCCGCAACTGGCCATGCAGGACGTGGCGCGCGAGCTCCATCCATACCTTGACTTGGTAGAAGGCCAGCACCCCGCGAACAAGGTCAGGTGCTACTACTACGAGGACGTCGGGGCTGAGCGCGTGTCCGCCTGCTTCGAGGGCCACGCCGTCACGCGCTTCGAGCGTGTCCGCACGACGGGCAACCTCCGGAAGGAGACGCTGCGATGGGCGCTGCTTGACGACTGATGCCCACGGGTCACGCGCGCGCAACGCATAAATAGTTTATTCCTTTCCGACCACTCCATGTTCATCGCCAAGACGCTCTCATTCTACAAGCTGCCCGAGGTGCGGCGAGCCCTCGTCGAGCAGGCCCGTGACAAGGAGGTCTCGGTGCGGTTCCAGACCTTTTTCGGGAAGCGCCCCGACGCGTTGTTCAATGAGGGCGACGTGCTCGAGCTCGCGAAGAAGAAAGCCTCTTCGTTTCACTGCTCTGAGGAGTTGTGGAGCAACCCCTTGCTCATCCAGACCGGTATGGGTAGGAAGGACGTCGAGGAGCTCCGGACAGGGTGGGATCTCATCCTCGACGTGGACTGCCCGTACTGGCCGTTGTCCAAGCTCATCACCCACCTCTTCATCAAGGCGCTGGAGGCGCACGGCATCGCCGCGGTCACGGCGAAGTTCAGCGGGAACAAAGGATTCCACGTCGCCGTCCCGTTCCAGTCATTCCCTGAGATGTTCCAAGGACAAAAGACGAAGGACTTGTTCCCGGAAGCGCCGAGGAGGATCGCGTACTACCTCCTCGACTACCTCGTTGAGCACTACTTGGAAGAGCGCGACGACCACCTCTTGTTCGACGGGCAGTACCGGATTAGCAAGGAGCGATTGGCGAAGCGCCTCGGGAAGCGCGTCGAGGATCTCACCACCGCGCAGGAGGAGGAGCGCAAGGTGCACTTGCTCTGCCCGTCGTGCGGCCTCATCGCCAAGACGGACCAGGAAGGAGGGACGAACCTGTGCCCGTCGTGCGGCGCGATCATGCAGGAGCACGTCACGCGGCAGCGGCGGAGGGAGGGCCCTGCCAGGTTCGACCCGCTCACCATCATCGAGGTTGACACCATCTTATTGGCGCACCGGCACCTCTACCGCATGCCCTACAGCTTCCATGAGAAGTCCGAACTGGTGAGCGTGCCCGTCGACAAGGACAGGGTGCTCTCGTTCAAGAAATCACAGGCCGAACCCGATGCTGTGGACTTCTCCATTCCCTTCCTCGACCGCTCAGCGGCCGTGCCCGAAGAGGCGACGAAGCTCCTCATCGCCGCGTACGACTCCGATCCCAAACTGGAAGAGGACGTCGCGGAGAAGAAAGAGTACGCCATCCCCGAAGAGGCCATCCCAGAAGAATACTTTCCTCCTTGCATCCATGCCATGCTTTCCGGTCTGAAAGACGGGCGCAAGCGAGCGCTCTTCACCCTCATCAACTTCCTGCGCGGCGCTGGTTGGAGCTTCGAGCAGATAGAAGACCGATTGGACGAGTGGAACCAGCAGAACGAGGAGCCTTTGCGGCAAGTGATCATCAAGGGGCGGTTGCGTTACGAGCGGGCTAAGAAGGACGCCGCGCCGCCGCACAACTGCAAGCGGTACTACCAGGACTTCGGGGTGTGCAGGCCTGACGAGTTCTGCGACCGCATCAAGAACCCGTTGCAGTACGCGAGGCTGAAATATGAGCACTCGCAAGGGAGGGGGAAGGGCGGACGCGCGAAGCTCACCGATGAGCAGAAGGCGATGCGGCGGGCGTATCGTGAGCGGCAGAAAGCGCGAGAGGACCACTCATGAGGAAAAACAATATATATCCTTTCTCGCTTCTCTCCCCGTGATGCTCGACGCGATCATCTTCGACTATGACGGCACGATAGGGGACACGTCCATGCGCCAGTACGAGTGGTTCTTGTACTGGAACAAGCATAGCAACGGCGATGCGCCCCTTGCTTACTTCTCACGTTTCGCCGCGGTGGGGGAGAAGGAGGAGCTCACGAAGGAGCGTCGCGTCGCGCTCGAGGACAGCCCTGGCGAGCGGGTCGTGCCGGTCGACTTCCAAGGGTTCCTCCAAGTGTACAATCATCTCTACAACGTCGGCGGCGGGCAGTTCTTGTACGACGCGTTCGGGCTCCCTTGCGACATGAGCGACCACGCGCACCCGGTCTGGAAGCATTATGAGCGGTTCAAGGAGGCGTACGTCGCCCCTGCTTTCGACGGCATGCCGCAGGCGGTCAAGCGGGTCTGGGAGCTCGGCCACCTCCAGGAGGATGCCTCATTCAACCAGCGCGTACGGCTCGCGATCAACACGACGAATAGCTGGAAGTCCATCTACCGCGACCTTTCTCATCATGGCCTTTTGTGTTGTTTCGATTCCTTCGTCACGGCGGAGACGCTTAAGCGGTACGACGCGAATGGGAACAGCCAGGCCATCATGAAGCCGTCCAAGATAGCGGTCGCGCTCTCCTTGAGCGTCTTGGGCGCGGCTGGCGAGGCGACGATGTTCGTCGGCGACACGCTCTCTGATTTGCAGGCGTGCACTGACGTCGCGCGGACGGGGAGTTACAGGAAGGAGCGGCTCGTCCCCGTCGGGGTCGCGTGGGGCTTTGACGGCAGGGATGTCCTTATGGAGGGTGTGAAGACTGATTCTGGCCAGGCGTACTTTCGTCACATCGTCGAGACGCCTGAGGAGCTAGTCGGACTCGTTGAGAGTTATGTGCGGTGAGTCTTTTTGTTCTCTCTTTGTTTTCCCCGAATTATTTTCTTTATAGAATTTATTTCTTTTTGGGTATGCTGACAGATTATGTTCCTTATAGAAATTACTATATGGAAACTAATTTTTTTAACATTCTTTTCCACACGATAGCTTTAAAAAACCCTTCACGTTCTCCCCCACCACACGTCACCTTCAAAGGATTGTGACGAACACACCAGCAGCCTGAAAAGAAGCCCCTTTTCAGTACGCGAAGAGCGTATTCTCAAGGGATGCTCCAGCAAAAGGCTGCACTCACAAGGACGACACCATGCCAAAGGCGAAACGACCACGATTCGGCAGCATGCAATACTGGCCCCGGAAACGAGCCAAGAGACCAGTAGCCAGGGTGCGGTCATGGGCCACGGCCAAAGACGCCAAGCCCCTCGCGTTCGCCGGCTACAAAGCAGGCATGACCCACATCACCGCGACGGACAACCGCAAATCCTCGACCTCCAAGAACCAAGAAATCACCATCCCCGTCACCATCATCGAATGCCCGCCCATGAGGATATACAGCGTACGCGCCTACAAGCCCCACGGCTACGGCGTCGCGGTCAGCAAGGAAGTCATCATCAACACGGACAAAGACCTCGCACGCAAGCTCACCATCCCCAAGAACGCCAAGCACGACATCAACGCCATCAACCCCGAAGAAGCGAAAGACATCACCATCATCGCGTACACCCAGCCCAAGAAGATAGGCTTCAAGAAGAAGCCAGACCTCTTCGAGATCAAACTAGGAGGGACCAACGAGGAAAAACTCGCCTACGTCAAAGAGCACGCCAACAAAGAGATAACCGCGCAAGACCTCCTCCGAGAAGGAGACCTCATAGACCTCCACGCCATCACCACCGGCAAAGGATTCCAAGGAGCCGTCAAGCGGTTCGGCATAGGCCTCAAACCACACAAGAGCGAGAAAGGACGACGCACCCCCGGCTCGCTCGGCGGCTGGTCAGGCCAAGCGCATTTCATGTACCGCATCGCCCACGCGGGACAGATGGGCTACCACCAACGAACACAATACAACAACGCCATCCTCAAGATAAGCGACGCCCCGGAAGAAGTCAACCAAGCAGGCGGCATCACCCACTACGGCAACGTCAAGAACACCTACCTCCTCATCAAAGGCACGGTGCCAGGACCGAAGAAACGACTAGTCATCATGGCAAAAGCCATCAGGCAGAAGAAGAAGCAACCCGCACCGACCGTGAAAGCCATCAACAAGGACAGCAAGCAAGGAAGATAAGCCATGCAACTCGCCATCATCGCACCGGACAACACGAACAAAGGCAAGACGACCCTGCCAGCGCAATTCCAAGAAGCGGTCCGGCCAGACCTCATCAAACGAGCAGTCCTCGCCCTACAAGCAGCCAGGAAGGAACGCCACGGCGCAGACCCCGGAGCGGGCAAGCGCGCCAGCGTCCGCATCAGCAAACGACGGCACGACTACCGAGGAACGTACGGCATCGGCCAATCAAGAACCCCAAGGAAAGCCATGAGCTACCGAGGCACCAGGTTCAACTGGACCGGCGCGTTCGCCCCGCAAACCGTCGGCGGCCGACGAGCGCACCCCCCCAAAGCGGACAAGCAGACCGCCATCAAGATCAACGACAAGGAACGACGGAAAGCCATACGGTCAGCCATGGCGGCCACCATGGACAAGGACCTCGTCAGCGCACGAGGACACAAAACGCCTGAGACGTACCCCTTCATCATCACCGACGACTTCGAACAACTCAAGAAGACCAAAGACCTCGAACAAGCGCTGCGCGACATAGGACTAGCTGACGACCTCGCACGAGCGGAGAACCGCAAGGTACGAGCAGGCAGAGGCACCATGCGCGGCCGCAAGTACAAGCGAGCGACGAGCATCCTCATCGTCACCAGTGATGACTGCCCGCTCCTCAACGCGGCAGACAACATCCCCGGCGTCGAAGCGACCAAAGTGGACGAGCTCAACGCCGAGATCCTCGCACCAGGAGCCGCGCCCGGCAGGATGACCCTGTACACCCAAGCAGCGATCGACAGACTAGGAAAGGACAAGCTGTTCACCGAGCAACGAGCCAAGCAGGCAAAGAAGCCGTCAGAGGAAGAAGCGCCGGCGAAGAAACCCGCACCCAAGCAAGCAAAGCAAGCCAAGCATGCGGACGCGCCCAAAGCCGCAGCGAAGCCTGAGGTGAGCGCATGAACATCATCAAGTACCCTCTCTCAACGGAGAAGAGCATCAGGCTCATGGAAAGCCAGAACCAGCTCATCTTCATCGTCGACCAACAAGCGACCAAGCCACAGATAAAACAAGCCATCGAAGAAGCGTTCAACGTCAAGGTCGACGACGTCAGGACCCTCAACACGCACGACAACAAGAAACGAGCGTACATCACGTTCAACAAAGAAACCCCCGCGATAGACGTGGCCACCAAGCTCGGCCTCATGTAAGGAGAAAAAAGAACATGGGCAAGAACCTCATCCAGCAACGAAGAGGAAAAGGAAGCGGCAGGTTCCGCGCCAAGAGCTTCGCATCCGCAGGCGAAGCAACGGTGCAGCCAAAGCAATCATACGAGGTGATAGACCTCCTCCACAGCACAGGCCACAGCGCCCCCCTCGCACGGGTCAAGTACGACGACAACACCCACGGGCTCATCATCGCAGCGGAAGGCATCTACGTCGGCAAGACCTACCCCATGGGCGCAGAGGCGCCCATCAGCCACGGCAACGTCCTCCCCCTCAAAGCAATCCCTGAAGGCACCCCCGTCTTCAACATCGAGCTCAAACCAGGAGACGGCGGACGATTCGTCAGGAGCAGCGGCGGCGCGGCAAAGCTCGTCGCCCGGTCAGACACAGGAGTCACGGTCAAGCTCCCCAGCAAGAAGAGCAAGACCTTCAACCCCAACTGCAGAGCCATCATCGGCATCGTCGCCGGCGGCGGCAGGACGGAGAAACCATTCCTCAAAGCGGGCAAGCGGCACCACGCCATGAAGGCGAGGAACAAGTACTACCCCTCAGTATCAGGCAGCGCGATGAACGCCGTCGCCCACCCATTCGGCAACAAACGATCGCTCAGGAAGTCGAAAGCCAAGCCGACGAGCAGGAACGCGCCGCCCGGCAGGAAGGTCGGCGCCATCGCCGCGAGGAGGACCGGCAGGAAACGATGAAGTGATGATCATGGCAAGAAAGGAATTCACGTACCGAGGCTACACCGTCGAGCAGCTCAATGACCTGGACTTCGACGGCTTCGTCGAGCTCCTCCCGACGAGGGAGCGACGAACCGCCAATAGGATGAGCGAAGAGCTCAAGCAACTATACGAGAAGACCAAGCGAAAGGACAACGTCAAGACGCACCACCGAGAGATGATCGTGTTCCCCCACATGGTAGGCAAGGTCATCAAGGTGCACAACGGCAAAGGATACAACGACGTGCACGTCCAACCAGAGATGATCGGCATGCGCCTCGGACAACTCGCCCTCACCAGGAAGATCGTCAAGCACGGAGGGCCAGGCGTAGGCGCCACGAAGAGCAGCGCCGCCGCGTCAGTGAGATAAGAAGAAAATGGCTGATTACACCTACGCATACCAAGGATCGGGACAAGACGCTGCGAGAGCGGTCCTCAAGGACGCGCCCATCAGCACCAAAGCAGCCATAGAACTCTGCAACCACCTCCGAGGCAAGCGGACCGACGCGGCAAAAGCATACCTCGAACGAGTCATCAAACGGCAAGAAGCCCTCCCGTTCAAACGGTTCACCAACGGCGTCGGCCACAAGCGAGGCATCGCCGCGGGCAGGTACCCGGAGAAAGCGAGCAAGGCGTTCATAGACCTCATCAACATGGCAGAAGCCAACGCGAGCCAGCAAGGACTGGCAACAGACCTCCTCATCAAGCACCTCGCAGCGCACCTCGCAAGCAGGCCGTTCCACTTCGGCAGGCAGCGACGACGGCAGACCAAGCGGACGCACGTCGAGATTGTCGTGGTAGAGGCGCCGGGCGCGAAGCGGAAAGCAAAGAAAGCCACGAAGACCGCGCAACCACCCGCCACGAAGAAGGAAGCGCCAGAACGACCCGAAGAAGAAGCAGGGACGAGCAGGAGCGCAACGACCACGCCAGCAGCGGCCAAGGAGAAGCCTGAGACCGCCAAGGAAGACGCGCCCGGGAAGCAGCCAACACCGAAACAGGCCGAACAACCCAAGAAGGCGGCGAAGCCGAAGCCAGAAGCGACGAAGAAGACCGCAGGCAAGGACGACAAGGAACAAGCAGCACCCACACCAGGAGCAAAGGAGAACGCGCAACCATGATAGAAAGGAAATTCGTCTCGGAAAACATGAAGGAGTTCCGCATCAAGGAATTCGTCGCCAGCCACCTCAACAGAGTAGGCCTCAGCGAAGTCAAGCTCCAGCGGACCCCCCTCGGAGAGAAAATCGTGGTGAGCGCGAGCAGGCCAGGACTCGTCGTCGGACGAGCAGGCAGCAACATCCAGAAGCTCACCAAGGACCTCAAAGAGCACTTCGACCTCGAGAACCCGCAGATAGAGATAGAGGAGATACAAGAAGTCTTCCTCGACCCCTCCATCGTCGCGGAGAGCATCGCCTCATCCATGGAGCGGTTCGGCACCAAGCAGTTCAAGGGCGCCGGCTACAAGGCATTGCGAGGCGTCATGCAAGCAGGAGCGCTCGGCGTCGAGATCATCATCAGCGGCAAGGTCCCCAGCCAACGAGCCAAGAACTGGCGCTTCTACGAAGGCTACCTCAAGAAGTGCGGCGACATCGCCCTCACCGGCGTCAACGTGGCGTACACCACCGCGTTCCTCAAGACAGGGGCTGTCGGCATCAAAGTCAGCATCATGCCAGGAGACACCAAGCTCCCTGACAGCGTAGAACTCCTCAACCAGCCGCAGACCATGGTCGAAGAGACAGAAGAGCAAGCGACACCCGCAGGAGAAGCGACCGAGGAAGAAACGCCCGCGAAGGACGAGAAGCCAGGAGGATCGTCAGGGAAGGCAGAGAAAGAGCAAGAAACAGGTGACAGGCAATGAAGTACGCAGAGCTCTCCGCGATGAGGCCTGAAGACCTCGACAAGAAGGAGAAAGAGGTCCGCGCCGAGCTCATCAAACTCCAATCACAAGTGGCCACGGGTACCGCGCCGAAGAGCCCCGGCCAGATCAAGCAGTTCAAGAAGATCATCGCAAGGATACACACCCTGCGCACACAACAACAGAAGGAGGTACAGCAACAGCATGCCGGAAATTGATCCCATCACCGGGCTTCCCAAGGAGCTGGGCACGTTCGAGAGCCTCGCAAAGGAGAACCAGAAGGTCACCGTGTCCCTCACCAAGAAGAAGTTCGGCAAACCCTACACCGTGGTAGAAGGCATCAATGAGCACGAGATCGACATCAAGGACCTGGCAAAGAAGCTCAAAGCGAAGTTCGCGTGCGGCGGCACCGCGAAGGACGGCTTCATCGAGCTCCAAGGCAACCACGCCAAGGACATCAAGAGCGAGCTCGTCAAGCTCGGCTTCGCCCCTGACACCATCGAGATCGTGAACGCCCACCTCCGACGATGAGAGGAGCCGAGAAGAGGAAGCCCTTGATAGGCAGGCATGCGCGCATCACGAGTAGCACCAACCCGACGCTCACCGGTAAGGAAGGCGTCATCACCGACGAGACGAAGAACACCATCACCATCGACGACAAGACCTTCATCAAGGACCACGTCACCCTCAACGTCGAGGGAGACATCATCCGAGGGAAGGACATCACCAAGACACCAACGGAACGCATCAAAGGGAACAGACCATGAACACCAAGACCAGCACGCGCGGACGCACCTTCATCGGCATCGTGACGAGCGACAAGATGAGCAAGACCGTCACGGTCGAATGGAATAGGAGGCACTACATCCCTAAGTACGAGCGGTACGAGAAGCGGCGCACCAAGGTCAAGGCACACAACCCGGACGACATCGACGCGCGCACCGGCGACAAGGTCATCATCATGGAGACGAGGCCGCTCAGCAAGACCAAGCGCTTCACCATCATCAAGAAGCTCGGCGGAGAAGAAGCAGAAGAAGCGCCAGCAGCCCCTAAAGAGGCACCCAAGAAGGAGCAATCCGCGAAGCGAGCAGCCAAGAAGAAGGCCGCTCCGAAGAAGACCCCGAAGAAGAAGGCCGCCCCGAAGAAGAAGGCCGAGAAGAGTGAACAAGCATGAAAGCGGTCAACGCCACGATCACCAAAGGGCTCCCGCTAGGCAGCAGGATAGAGACCTGCGACAACAGCGGCGCCAAGGTCCTCAAGATATTCAGCGTCAAAGGCCACAAGACCGTCAAGGGCCAGAGCCCCGCCGCAGGCATCGGCGACCTCGTCCAGGCAAGCGTGGTCAAGGGAAGGCCTGACATGCGCAAGCAAGTCGTGTTCGCCGTCATCGTCCGCCAACGAAAAGAGTACAGGCGCCCCGACGGCACCCGCATCAAGTTCGAAGACAACGCAGCGGTCGTCCTCAAGGACGAGAAGGGAAACCCCAAAGGCACCATCTTCAAAGGGCCCATCGCGAAGGAGGCCACGACCAGATGGTCGGGCATCGCGAAGGTAGCCAACATCATCGTGTGACGACAACATGAAACCAGCATTCGCAACCACCTGGAACAGGAGCGAGCAGCGACGCAAGCAGCGCAAGTACGCGCACAACGCGCCGTACCACGTCAAGGGACGATTCCTCTCAGCGCACCTCTCGGAAGAGCTCAAGAAGAAGCACGGCAAGCGCTCAGCCAGGCTGCGCGAAGGCGACAAGGTCAAGGTGCTCAGGGGCAGCAACAAAGGAAAAGAAGCGAAGGTGGAGAAAGTAGACCTCAAGCGCACCAAAGTCTACCTCCTCAAGGTGGAGCGCACCAAGCCCGACGGGAACAAGGTCCAACAAGCATTCCACCCCTCAAACCTCATGATCACCGAGCTCAACCTTGATGACAAGAAGCGCAAGGCAAAGCTCGAACGACAAGCACAAGGAGCAAAGCGATAATGGCACAGCACCATCTCAAACGGATAGCCGCCCCGAAGACATGGGACATCCTCAGGAAGCGACACGTGTTCATCACGCGCCCAAACCCAGGAGCCCACCCCCTCACGCACAGCACCAGCCTCAACACGTTCATGAAAGAACTGGCCCGCGTCGCTGACACCCGCAAGGAGGCAAAGCGCATCATCAAGGAGCAGGAAGTCCTCGTCGACGGCAAGCGACGGCACGACGAGCGCTACAACGTCGGGTTCATGGACGTCATTAGCTTCCCCAAGACCAAGCAGCACTACCGGCTCGGCTTCTCAGCCAAGGGAAAGCTCCAAGCGATACCCATCCCCGAGAAGGAAGCAAAGCTTAAGATCGCGCGGATAGACGGCAAGCGGACCGTGAGCAAGGGCAAGACGCAGATCCAGCTCAGCGACGGCCGGACGATCATCACCGACAAGGACGAGTACGCCGTCGGCGACTCACTACTCATCACCCTCCCCGAGCAAGAAGTAAAGCAACGCCTCGCGCTCAAGGAAGGCGCCAGCATCATCGTGTACAAAGGCAAGCACGCCGGCATGACCGGCACGCTTCAAGGGATCAGCGGCGACGCGGCCGTCATCAAGACCGAGGACAAAGAGTTCGGCACCAAGCGCGCCTACGTGTACATCACCGGCGAGCAGCAACCAGCGATCACGTGTTCACCATGACCGACATGCGAGCCATCAGGATAGAGAAAGTCACCCTGAACATCGGGGCCGGCAAGGACGAGAACCTGCTCAAGAAAGGCGAGAGGCTCCTCAAGAACATCACCGGCATCGACCCGGTGCGCACCATCACCCAGAAACGCATACAAGGATGGAGCCTCAGGCCAGGGCTGCCCATAGGCGTCAAGATCACGCTGCGAGGAAAAGAGGCAGAAGCGCTCATCCCCAGGATACTCTCAGCGAAGGACAACGCCCTCAGCAGCAGCTGCTTCGACGAGCACGGCAACATCAGCTTCGGCATACCCGAATACGTCGACATCCAAGGAGCGAAGTACGACCCGGACATCGGCATCATCGGGCTCCAAGCCAGCATCACGCTCGACAGGCCCGGCTACAGGGTCAAGAAGCGCAAGCGGCAGAAACGGAAGATAGGCAAGCACCACCTCGTCAACAAGCAGGACGCCATAGCGTTCATGAAAGAACAGTTCAAGATAACAGTCGGCGGTGAAGCAGCATGACCACGTCAGACCACGCCAAGACACTCAAGCAGATAGGCCACAAGAAAGCCAAGCGGGAGAAGTACGAGAAGCACAACAAGCCAAAGGACCGCAAGTTCGGCGAGAGCGCGAAGAAGTGCACTCGCTGCGGCCGAACAGGCGCGCACATCAGCAAGTACGGGCTCAACCTGTGCCGGCAATGCTTCCGAGAGACGGCGAAAGAACTCGGCTTCAAGAAGTACAGCTAACAGGTGACATTGATGACCAACAACGACCCACTCGCGAACGTCCTCAGCCACATCCTCAACTATGAGCGCAAAGGCAAGCAAGCGGTCAGGACTGCGCAGAACTCGACGCTCATCAAAGGCGTGCTGCGGATCATGCAGGACAACGGCTACCTCGGCAGCCACGAGGAACACGAAGACAGCAAAGGAAACCTGCTCGAAATACACCTCATCGGCGCCATCAACCAGTGCGGCGTCATCAAGCCGCGGTTCCGCATCGGCAAAGACGGCTACGAGAAGTACGAGCAGCGCTTCCTGCCCAGCAAGGACTTCGGCATCATCATCATCAGCACCAGCAAAGGGCTCATGACCCATCAGGAAGCGAAAGCGCAAGGCATCGGCGGAACGCTCATCAGCTACTGCTACTAAAGGATAAACAAGCGAAGGAAGAGGAACATGGCAAGGCTCGACATCAACGAAACCATCGAACTCCCCGAAGGCGTCAAGGCGACGAAGCAAGGAGACGTCCTCTCGCTCAAGGGCGAGAAAGGAGAGATATCCCGAGGATTCCCCGCGAGAGCCTTCGCCATAACCGTCAACGACGGCGCAGTCACCCTAGCAGGGAAGAACATGACCAAGCTGCAGAAGAACAAGCTATTCACCTACAAGGCGCACATCAAGAACATGGCAACGGGCGCCAAAGAAGGGTTCACGTACAAGCTCAAGATATGCTCAGGCCACTTCCCCATGAGCATCACTATCAAGGACGGAAAGCTCGAAGTCAAGAACTTCATCGGCGAAAAGGTGCCCCGCGTCCTCTCACTCAAGGAAGGAGCCGACGTCAAGATAGACGGCGACGTCATCACCGTGACGAGCCCCGACAAGGAACGGGCAGGACAAGTCGCCGCTGACATCGAACAGCTCACCAAGCGGTCAGGGTTCGACAAGCGCGTCTTCCAAGACGGCATCTACATCACCGAGAAAGCAGGAAAAATGATGTGATCACGCATGGAGAAGCTCCTCAAGGCAAAACAAGACAAGAAAGCGGCCAACCCGTCGTTCACGAGGGCCGACAGCCACAAGAAACGACGCCTCAACGAAGGCTGGCGACGCCCGAAAGGGCTCCACAACAAGATGCGGCTCCGGAAGAAAGGCTACAAGGACGTCGTCAAGACCGGTCATGGCACCCCATCAGCCCTGCGCGGCAAGGACGCGACGGGCAAAGCCATCACCGCCGTGAGCACCCTGGCCGAGCTCGAAGCGCTCGACCCCAAGACGCAAGCGGCGCTGCTCGCCAACACGGGCAGGAAGAAGAAGGAGCAACTCATAGAAGCGGCGAAGAAGAAAGGACTCGCGATCACCAACCTCCCCGTCGCGGCGTACCAAGAACGCACCAAGGCGCTCCTCAAGGAGAAGGAAGACAAGAAGCGCAGAGAGGCAGAGCGACAAGCGGCCAAGGACAAGAAGCTCAAGGAAGCAGAGAAGCGGGCGGCGAAGAAAGCCGAGGAAGCCGCCAAGGACGAAGCCGCCAAGAGCGACGAGGAGAAGAAGCAGGAAGCGAAGAAGGAGCAGGACAAGGTCCTGACCAGCAAGAAAGGCATGTGACCCTACCATGAAGCTCGACAACCAGAAGAAGACCGCGGCCAAGATCCTCAAGGTCAGCCCGAAGCGCGTCAAGGTAGACCCGTCACGGGCAGAAGACCTCAAAGAAGCCATCACCAAGACAGACCTCAGAGGACTGATAGGCGACGGCGCCATCACCAAGGTCCAGAAGAAGGGCGTGTCGCGCGCACGCGCGAACAAGGGGAAGGCGCAACGAGGAAAAGGCCTCCGCAAAGGCGCGGGGAGCAAGAAAGGCAAGAAGACCGCGCACGCGCCGAAGAAAGAATCCTGGATGAGGCGCATCAGGGCGCAGCGGGACTTCCTCAAAGAACTCAAGACCAAGGGCCGCATCGACACCCGGACCTTCACCGGCCTCTACCGCAAGGCGAAAGGAGGGTTCTTCAGGAGCAAGAAGCACATCAAGATCTACATCGACGAGCACAGGCTCACCAAGAAAGAGTGATCACCATGACGAAGAGCACGACGAGGAGGACCGTCCCCTACCGCCGCAAGCGGGAAGGGAAGACGAACTACAAGAAACGGCTGGAGCTCCTCAAGGGAAGGACGCACCGGCTCGTCATCAGGAGGACGAACAAGCATCTCATCATGCAGATCGTCGACTACCACCCCGACGGCGACCGAGTCATCATCGGGGTGAGCAGCAAGAAGCTCGAAGGCATGGGCTGGAAGCACTCCGCCAAGAACCTCCCCGCGTGCTACCTCACAGGACTCCTCCTCGCACGCGCCGCCAAGGAGCACGAGGTCGCCCACGCCGTGCTCGACCTCGGCCTCCAGACACCCATCAAAGGATCACGGCTGTACGCAGCCCTCAAAGGAGCCATCGATGGCGGGCTTGACGTCCCCGCATCGGACGAAGTCTTCCCGCCGGAAGACAGGCTCATCGGCAAGCACGTCCAAGGAGCGCCGATCGCCGAAGCGTTCAGCAAGCTCAAGGAAGCCATCACGAAAGGAGCATGATCACATGGCACCCAGACCAAGACAACCACGAAGACGACGGGAAGACATAGACCCGAAGGCATACCTCGCCGATTGGCAGCCGAAGACCGAGCTCGGCAGGAAAGTCCAGGCGAAGGAAATCACCGACATCGACCAGATACTCGACAACGGCCTCCGAGTCCTCGAGCCAGAGATAGCGGACACCCTCCTCGACCTGGAATCAGAGCTCATCCTCATCGGCCAGAGCAAGGGAAAGTTCGGTGGCGGCCAGCGACGAGTCTTCAGGCAGACGCAGAAGAAGACCATGGAAGGCAACAAGCCGACCTTCAGCGCGTACGCCGTCGTCGGCAACAAGGACGGCTACATCGGCCTCGGCCTTGGCAAGAGCAAGGAGACCATCCCCGCGCGGGAGAAGGCCGTGCGGAACGCCAAGCTGGCATTGTTCAAGATACGAAGAGGCGCGGGCAGCTGGGAGGACTCCTCGTCAGAACCCCACAGCATCCCCTTCGCCGTCGAGGGCAAGTGCGGCAGCGTCGTCGTCAAGCTCATGCCCGCGCCGAAAGGCAAAGGTCTCGTCGTGGAGAAAGAGATGGCGAAGATCCTCGCGCTGGCGGGCATCAAGGACTGCTGGGCGAGGACGCGCGGGCAGTCAAAGAACAAGGTCAACCTCGTCAAGGCCGTAGAGCAAGCCCTCAAGCGGCTCTCCAAGATGAAAGTCAAGCATGACCAGATAGAACAGTTCAGCATCATCGAAGGAAGAACGCCGAAAAAGGGAGCCGAGGCCGAAGAAGCAACGCCCACAGGTGAGGACGCATGACTGAGAACAAGCAACCGCATCGACAAGGCGACCAACGGTTGGTGGCCGTGCTCATCAGGGGCAGGATAGGGCTCCACCGCGACGTCAAGCGCACCCTCGACCTCCTCGGCCTCAAGAAGAAGCACGCGTGCGTCATCCTCAAGGATGACGCGTCGACGAGGGGCATGCTCCGCAAGGCCAAGGACGCCATCACCTGGGGCGCCATCGCCGACGAGACCTATCGAGAGCTCGCCAAGCGGCGGGGCGCCGGCGAGGAGCAGCAAGCCTTCGCCCTTCACCCCCCTCGCGGCGGCTTCGAGCGCAAAGGCATCAAGAAGCCCTTCTCGACAGGAGGAGCCCTTGGCGACCGCAAGGAGCGCATGGACGAGCTCATCAAGAGGATGACGTGATCACCATGGACCACAAGCGCAAGAAGAACACCCGGCAGCGAGGCAGCAAGACGCACGGCTGGGGCGCCATGAAGAAGCACCGAGGAGCGGGCCACCGCGGCGGCCGCGGCGCCGCCGGCTCCGGAAAAAGAGGTGACGCGAAGAAGCCGAGCATCTGGCGCAGCACCAACTACGCGGGCAAGCGAGGATTCATCAGCAAGCACCGCTCCCCGCGATCGCCCGTCACCATAGCCCACCTCGAGTCGCACGCCGTCACGTTGCGAGAAGAAGGCTTCCTCATCGGCGAGTCCATCGACCTCGCCAAGGCAGGGTACACCAAGCTCCTCGCCACGGGCAAGCCGAGCAGGAAGTGGGCTATCACCGTCGCCGCGGCGACGCCGCGCGCCATAGAAAAGGTTAAGAAGGCGGGCGGCACCGTCACCCTCGCTGTTGGTCCCGGAGAAGGCACAGCACCCGCCACTGCAGAGGACGCTTGACTATGGCTTGGTACGACAAGTTCTTGACGAACCTTCCTGAAGTCGCTCATCCCACGCAGAAGAAGCTCGCTTTCAAGCAGAAGCTCACCTGGACGCTGACCGTCCTCATCATCTACTTCGTGCTCGGGCTCATCCCTGTCTTCGGCGCCTCTGAGGAGACGAGGCTCCAGCTCGAGTTCATGAGCATCGTGCTCGGCGCGGAGTTCGGCAGCATCATCAGCCTCGGCATCGGGCCTATAGTGACGGCGAGCATCATCCTCCAGCTCCTCAATGGGAGCGGGTTGTTCAAGTTCGACCTCACCACGCCTGATGGCAAGAAGCGCTTCCAAGGGTTCCAGAAGCTCCTCAGCGTTTTCTTCATCATCCTCGAATCGTTCATCTACGTCAACCTAGGCGGCATCTCGCCGGAGCCGGGCGTGTCCTCATCGCTCCTCGTGTTCCAGCTCTTCCTCGGCGGCTTGATGATCATGTTCATGGACGAGGTCGTCTCGAAATGGGGCTTCGGCTCGGGCATCAGCTTGTTCATCGCAGCAGGGGTGTCGAAGTCCATCGTGATCCAGCTCTTCAGCCCGCTCAAGGAGCAGGGGCAGTACGCCGTGGGCAAGGTCTGGCAGATATTCCAGTCATTCCTCAACCTCGACAGCGCCGCTGCGGGGCTCGCTCTCGGTGCCATCCTCGCCACCATCGCCGTGTTCGCGTTCGTCGTGTTCGTCCAGGCCATGAAGGTCGAGATACCGCTCAGCTTCGGCCGCATCAGGGGTCATGGTATACGGTGGCCGCTCAACTTCCTCTACACCTCGAACATCCCAGTCATCCTCGTCGCGGCTTTGCTCGCGAACATCCAGCTCATGGCCAACCTCATCACGGGCAGCGCGGAGACGGGGATAGCCGCGTGGGTGCGCGCCCCTAACCTCCTTAACAGCGTCATCACCGGCACGCTGTCAGGTTTGCAGCTCGCGCAAGGAGCGGTCTACCTCCTCCTCATGGTCGGCGGCTCAGTCTTGTTCAGCTGGTTCTGGGTGCAGACGTCGGGGCTGGACGCTCGGTCGCAGGCCAAGCAGATCATGGCCTCTGGCTTGTCCATACCAGGGTTCAGGAAGGACCAGCGCGTCCTGGAGCGGTTGCTGCAAAGGTACATCGGGCCATTGACCATCATGGGTGGCATCGCCATCGGGTTGTTGGCAGGGGTGGCTGACCTCACCGGGGCTATCGGCTCGGGGACGGGCATCCTGCTCACCGTCATGATCGTGTACCGCTTGTACGAGGAGATCGCGAAGCAGCACATGTACGACATGAACCCGATGATGAGGAAGTTCATGGGCGGATGATATTATAGGCCTTTCCTTGCTCCCTCGTCGTGGCGTATCCGGTATTCTTCCACTATCTTTAAATAGGCTTGGTGTTCCCGTCCTTCCATGGTAGGGAGCTTCCTCGACCCGGTCTTCTCGCCGCTATTGGCTTTGCCGAGCTGGCTCGCCATCCTCGTCATCAGCGTGGTCATCACCACACTGACCACGATTGCGTATAAGTACTTGACCGACCAGCAGCGGATGAAGGCGTTGAAGGCGGAGATGAAAGGGTATCAGAAGAAGGTCAAGGAGCTTTCTAAGACTGACCCGAAGAAGGCTATGAAGGTCCAGCAGGAGATGATGGGCAAGAACATGGAGATCATGAAGCAGAGCTTCAAGCCCACCTTGTACACGCTCATCCCCATCATCATCATCTTCGGCTGGTTGAACGCGCACATGGCGTACGAGCCGCTGCTGCCGGGAGAGCCGTTCACCGTCACGATGCAGCTCCAGAAAGGGGCTGCGGGCGAGGTCACCTTGGACACCATTCCTGAGCTGGGCTTGCACAGGAATGACACGTGGACCAAGGAAGTGATTGATGGGGTGGCGTCGTGGACCTTGATGGGTGAGGAGGGGACGTACCAGTTGGCCTTCACGCACGCCTCGGGGGCGAGCACTGCCAAGGAGGTCGTCATCTCCTCTGAGACTGGCCAGTACGCGCCGCCGTTCGAGAAGGTGAAAGTGGCGCCTTTCAGCGCCGTCACGCTGAGCAACGAGAAGATCAAGCCGCTGGAGGGCTTCCCGTTAGTAGGGAACTGGGGGTGGATCGGCATCTACATCTTGTTCAGCGTCGCGCTCAGCTTCGGGTTGCGCAAGGCGCTCGGCGTCGCCTAGGCGATGTGCTTGACTCCTGGCTTGTCCTTGAACGCGGCGTCGCCCGTGACGAACAAGAGCTTGTGCTTCCTCGCGTAGGTGTAGCTGAGCGCGTCGATGACCGACAGCTTCTCCTTGTAGTGCTCTGCTCTGAATCGCATCGACTCCACCCATAGGTGCTTGTCAACGTCCTCGGTGAATGGCAGCAGGCGCTTGGCCCAGTACTCCGCGGTTCTTGCGCCTTTCAATCGTGCCATGAGATAGTAGAATTCTCCTAGAGCTGCTGCGGTGATGATGAATTCCTCCTCTATTATGGAACGGTATGTGGGTGTGTTCTTCTCTATCTCGACGAGAGCATAGGTGTCCAGGCACAGTTTCATTTTCCGAATTCACCTTCTAGCTCTCTTCGTATCCTGAGAAAGTCCTCCTTGGTTATGGGGTTGTCCTTTGCTGATCCCCAGAGTTCGAGCAGAGGGTTCTTGATGGGCTTGATGGCTACCTCGACTTGTTGCTTCTCCTGCAGTCTCATCCTTTCCACTTCTTCCTTGTTGATGCGGATGCCGTAGGAGTTCCCCCATTTGAGGATGGTTCCTGTCAGCGTTATCTTCCCCACCATGAATTATACATAAGTATAATTATTATTTATTTCTTTCGGTCGAATACGTGCGAACGCACGCGGCGTTATAAAGCCTCACCCTCCACCTGTCCAGTAGTTTTTCCGGGCACGAGAGCATGATTTAAATAGTCCTCTCGCTTCCACGACCACCACATGCAAGACATCATCCTCTACACCGACGCCAAGAACACGACCGAGACCGCGCTGTTCGCCGCGTCGCTCGGCACCAAAGAACTCCTCATAGCCTTCCAGAAGCACGACAAGACCAACGACGACGCGTTCAGAGAGCTCCAAGAAGGCGTGAAGGACGCCAAGCTCCGCAAAGCGCTCCTCATCAAAGACGCACGAGAAGCGCAGAAATACGCGCAGCACTACGACGAACTCATCGGGACCGCGACGAGAGACGTAGCGGAAAGCAAGCAGGTGCGGTACTTGCACGGCGCGGAGACGCTCGAGGACAAGGACAAGACGCACCACCGCGGAAGCGGCATGAACCACGTGCTCGCCAAGATACTCGCAGAGAAGAAGAAGACGTACTGCTTCGACCTCTCACTGCTCTTAGGAAACCCCGACCAGGCGCGCGTGCTCGGAAGGATGCAGCAGAACAAGCGCATCATACGCAACTACGGCGCCGCCACGCAGACCAGCTCGTTCGCCACGACACCGCTCCGCGTACGCGCGCCGAAAGAACGAGCACACTTTCTTGAAATGCTGTGACGAACATTCTCGACAAAAAAGCAAACTTTTTAAACTACCTGCTGCAAGGATACCTCTGAAAAGAGGGTTTGAGGGCACTGCATGGATGGACGAGCAAATGGGACACTATCGCTACTACTGTTAGTAGTGCTCTTGGCGATTGCACCCTCAGCGCACGCCACGGTCACACTCATCTCGAACTCAGGCGGCAATGATGGCCTAGGAAGCGAGTCTTGCCAGGGAGGTGTGAAACCTGGTGACAACCTCGAAACATCCCTCATCGTGCTGCTCGAGGCTCCTTTTCCCCCTATACACATAAACGGTGGCTTTTTGGATACTGGATGTCCTGATGTGAAGGATTCCCTCGAAGGAGCAGTTCCAGGCGATAAGGCCTATGATGATTATGTATCCTTCTATAAGAGTCAGGTTTCTGAATATTTCAATCCGTACGCCAGCTACTATCTTGAGCGAGGGTACTGTCCAGGCTGCGTCCTGAACTGCGTTCAGGACACTTCCTTGAAGATAACCCGGCAGGAAGACGGTGGCATCTTCATCGTCGGGGCGTACTTCTACCACGACCTTGACGATAGTGTACCGGATCTCAACAACATCGGCTTCAACTGGCGCGCATGGCAAGATAACTATCACGACTGCGAACTCGCAGTGTTCGATCTCATGGTATTCGACGTTAATCACCTTACCGGAAAGGTAGATTTTTCTGGCGGGCCTACGAAAGTGAATAGTCATGACGTCTTTCTCCATGATTTCAGGTACTTGGACAACCGTGCCGGCGATTCTGGGTGGCATACCACGACCGATGACACGTACGACTTCTCCACCCTTCCAGAAGGAGTCTACTTCTTGACCATGATGGTCAGGATGCAAGGGGATGACACCTATTCCCGCGACGAGAACGCGCAAGTCAACATTTATGAGCATTGGACCCTGAATGCAGACACTGTGAACCGCATATCAGAGTTTCCTGTATATAACAGGTTCCTCAACCAAGATGATTTTCTCCTTGTCTATGACGGTGACGAGAACCAGAAGTTCTGCGAATACGCAGGAGGAAAATACTATGATTCGGAAAGGATGACCCTTCCTGACAAGAGCTATCATTGCTGCGGCGATGACGAGAATGAGATAGGAATACTCAGCTATACTGACGACTCGGGCAATACACACTACTGCACCACTGGAGGCTGGAAGACCGGAGAAGAGGAACGATACTGTGCAAGCAACGTGGAGGGAGCAGGGCCTAATGTCTACCAGAGCTTCTCCACCGCGGTTCCCTGGTACAGTATAGGCGAAATAACCGACGGTAGCGACGGTTGCTGCGGCGATGATGCGAACTTCGCCTGCAGGCCCAGCGACGTTTCCAGCTGCTCATCCATCACTAACCAGCAAGACTGCGACACCGTGGACCAATGCTCGTGGAAGGTCACCTCGGCAGACCCCCAAGCGTACTGCCAAGAACATGAAGTATACGCAGGAGACATTCCTGACGGTTGCGATGAACAAGGGCACAACGCCGGATGCGTAGCTGTCGCAGACTCTTACTGGAGCGATGAAATGGGGTACGTCCCCTCCTACAGCTGCGAGCCTTCCCCAAGCATGCAGGTGATTGTATCAGAAGAATGCGAAGGAGAACTCGAGACCACGCCATGCTCGCTTTACATCACCCAGGCCGCCTGCCCTGACGTCACCTGCACTTGGACACCCATTACTGACGGGACAGATGATTACGGCCACATAGAAGAAGACTACCTCTGCCTGAATGACTATGATGGCAACCAAGAACCACAACACATCGCAATACAGGACGGGCAATGGCAATGGTGGGACGCGTACGAGCAAGAGTACACCATCCACCCTGATGGGGAAGTCGATTTCATCTCCAACGGCGAGAAATGGTTCTCCTGCGACGTGATAGGAGGAGCGGAATCATCAGAAGACATCGTCCTCAGCAATTATGAACTACTTCCGCCAACAACGCTTACAGGCATCTTCTACGGCGATGATTCCTGCCACCCCGGTATCACCGACTACGCGCTCATCAATCCAGACCCTTCTGATAGGACCCAGCAGAAATGGTTCAACTACATCCTGGCGAGCGAATGCGATATGCCTGTATGGAACACGGACGATCCCCGCATGGCCTATGACACTTATGTCGACTCGCTCGGCGCGGACCTCACCGATGAGGAGAAGAAAGAGCTCAAGGATTCCTTCATCGGTTGCTGCGAGTACGAAGGCGGCATACCTAACGACTTCGAGCCGACGAGTGGTTTCGAGGCGTCCTCCGCGGGCGCGGGCCTCTCTTACGTCACGAACGATTATTACACCTTCTTCAAACCTTCGCTTTTCGGTAGAGAGTGTTCCAGCTTGGTCTGCAAACAAGACCAGGAGAACCTCCCTGGCGGCAGTGACGGTGATGGTGGCGGTGGTAGTGGCTTCGCCGATGAGGATGACGCTCGTGGCCCCACCAGCGGAACAGCATCCTTCGAGGAGAGAACATGTCAAGAACTCTCATCCGCCATCACCCACACAGAAGTCTGCGAAGAAGAAGAGCACTGCGTCTTTTTCAGCGGCGACGGAAGAGAGGTCTCCACCTCGGGCGGCACGGAACGTTGCTGCTTGAACGGCCACTGCAAGCTGCCAGAAGAAGAGACATGCGAGGCGCTCGGCGGCATGGTCACCACCGGGACGGGGCTCACGTGCTTGCGAGGCGACGTCCCTGAAGGACAGCCCTATGAGGTCCAAGCCCTGGGAATGACCGAGGCCGACTGTTGCTTGGGAAAACTGGATTATGACGTCGGCAACGCGGTCATCTTCGAACCTCGACCGAACGAGGCGATCATGTGCTACCAGGACATCTACGGGGAATCCGCCTTTGGTGAGTGCTGCTCCAATGAGAACTGCCAGAACGCGTTCCTCTGGGACGGAGACTACCTCGGCGAGGACAACGGCAAGACCTTCACCCCAGGCAACCACCTCTACACCATCGAGAGCTTCGATCTACTCGAGCAATCCTTCCTGCGAGAGCTGACAGGGGAAAACACCATCGCCGTCTCCGGGAGCGGCGACCATTCCATCAGCCTCCACTTCACCATCCCGTCGCGTGCATCGCAGCGTTTCGACAGCATCAGCTTCGAGATGAAATATGATGATCCAGCAGGCCTCCTACGACCGGAGAGCATCGATTTCTATTCCTCAACTACTAACGTGGGCTCCTTCGCACTAAAGGACATCGCCATCATCAACACCTTGCCATCAGGCATCTGGAACAAGTTCACCATCCCCATCGAGAATCAGGGCCTGTTCTACCGTTATGACATCACCGGGGCGAACATCGTCTTCGCAAGGACGAGCACCCCTGGAAGCGGCGATGTCACCGTCTACACCGACAACTTCGTCTTCCACGAAGAAGATGAGGAGCAGGAATGGTTTTGCGCCGGCGACCACCGCACCTGGGTGCGCGGACTCGAGCCCCCCAATCCTGAAGAAGCATCCGCAGAAGAAGTGGTGCCGTACGCCCACGCCTGCGAAGAGCAGTTCACCACGACGTGGACCGGCACTTATTGCTGCGGCGCGGACACCAAGAGCACCTCCTATGACCAGGCAGAGTTCTACATCGACAACGTGGCCGCGTGCTGGGCGGGCAGGGCCGTCGGCGACGACATGCCCGTCTCGCGAGCGTTCCACTCCACTGCCCACTGGCCGCACATCCTCTTCTATGACAACGCATTCTACTCCTGCAACGAGGACGAATCATTCACTAGCATCGACGACGAGAAATTCTCCACAAATCCTGCCGAAAACCCCGACTACCTCATCCGGAAAGCCTCCTCATTCGCCATCGTGGGCAGCTGGTACTGCGACCCTGGCTCCAGCTGGGAACCCGCCGAAGGCTTGCCCGCGTCAAAATTCCTCGTGAGCAAGCTCTACGACCTCGCCAACAAAAAGAACTTCTCGCTGCACTGCGACGAGTACGACACCGGCGCGTTCATGAGCACCTCGCTGAACTGGCACGGCATAGGCGTGACGGGCGACGGCGAAACGCCCGCAACCCTCACCCCTCCTGTCGCGACGTGCGTGCTCAAGACCGCTGACGACGAGGAGACCAACGTCACCATCGGCCTCGCCCTGCCAGGAGGAGAAGAGCCCAACACCTACCTCAACCACTACGCAGAGGCGTTCAAGGACTCCCTCTACCCCGCCAAAGACTTCAGCGACGTGACCATCCCTGATTGCACCGTAGACCAGGATGACAATCCCATACTCGACCTCATCAGCGAAGGAGCGTTCTTCACCGAGTGCAAAGGCTCGGGAGAGGAAGGATTCAGAGCGTACTACAACAAGCCGCTCAACCTCCTCCTCATCTCGCAAGACAGCAAGGCCTCCGGCGGATTCTTCGGGAACATGTGGGATGCCATCACCGGCTTCTTCAAGAGCTTGTTCAGCACTGACGAGGAGGATGACCTCCCTGCCATCACCGGCGATGTCACCATCGCAGACTTCACCCACTTCTACTTCGCCCGTGCCGGCGACGACGAGGTCAAGGGCCTGATGAACCTGCAGGAGATCGGCCAGTACGCAGGCGACTTCTACGGCCGCGTCGACTACCTCAACTTCAGCGCGAGCGTGCTGCCCTTGGCAGAGTCCTACGACGAGCTCGACGCCGTGCAAGACCTCAGCCTATGCCAATCCGGCAACACGCAAAGCATCTTCTTCCAAGTCAACAGCAACGACCTTGATGAGTTCGACTGGCGCTACCTCACCAGCAACCTCCGCCTCAAGGACACGCTGAACGACGCCACGTACGCGGGCACCCTCAACTGCGGCACCCTGCACAACGGCGTGCTCGACCCCGGAGAGGAGTGCGACGACGACTGGGAAGCAGGAGAGTACTACACCATCATCGTCCCGGAAAGCCATAACTCCTCTCATTATTGCGATGACAACCAAGGCCGGCTCAAGGGCTGCGTCAACGGCAAGCTCAGCGACTCGTTTTGCGACGCGTATTTCGTCCTGTACGTCACGGACGACGCGTTCAGCGGCTCCTTCAGCGCAGGGAAACCCACTCCTTTCGTGGGCGCTGACCAACACTGCAAAGATGCGTTCTACGATGCAGGCGCTAACAACAAGTACGGCGAACCCCTGTCCATCATGGCCGTGCTCTCCACCAAAGAAACCTCGGTGCGCGATCGCTTCTCTGACTACTTGAGCTACGACTTCACCATGGCTAATAGTGGTTCGTATGGCACACTGGAAAAACTGTTCCCTGGTGCCGACGGGGAAGAGCCACTCGCCTTGTACAACGTCATCACCGCCATTGACGGCGGAGAAGTCGAGTACTGGCGCGTATGGACTGGCTCCCTTGGGAACGGCGAATCAGCCCAGTATGACTGCGACGGTTGGAGCACCGGCAGCACTAACTTTATGGGCGCCTATGGCAACCGCATGGCTGTCAATAAAGGTGACTGGCTCGGCGCCGGCTACAGCTCAAACCCTGAAATGGTTTATTTCGAGACATGCAGTGGCCCTAGTGTCTACTTGCACCTGTACTGCCTCGCCCTCGTCACCCCTCCTGAATCATGAGTGTGGGACCGAAGCGCATATAAACAACGATTTCTTCCCCTGATGCCATGAGGAAGGCGGCGTTCGCAGGCCTGTTCTATGAGCGAGGAGAAGTCTCGCTCCAGAAGCAGCTCAAGGCGTGCTTCGAGGGCGAGCGAGGGCCTGGCGCCGTCCCGCCGGAGCGCCAAACACAGAAAAAGGCTTCGTTGCCGCAAGGCGTCATCGTCCCGCACGCCGGTTATGGCTACTCGGGCGCGTGCGCGGCGTGGGGGTACAAGGCGTTGGGCGAGGCGCCACTACCGGACGTGTACGTCATCCTCGCGCCCTCCCACAAGAGCGCCCGGTCAGGACTCACCCAAGAGCCGTTCGAGACCCCGCTCGGCATCGTCAGGGTGGACCAGGACCTCGCCCGACGGCTCCTCGAGAAAGGACACGTCAAGGAGGACGACGAGCTGCACGCGCAGGAGCACAGCGTCGAGGTCCAACTCCCCTTCCTCCAGTTCATCAACAAGGACGCCATGGAGAAAGTCAAGATACTACCCTTGCTCATCGGCCAAGACGCCGACCTCGACGAACTCGCGGTCGACCTCAAGGAAGTATTATTGGACACGGGGAAGAAGGCGTCGTACATCGTCTCATCGGACTTCACGCACTACGGCCGCAACTATCATTACTTGCCGTTCACGAGCGACGCGCAACACAACATCGCCGCCTTGGACAAAGGAGCGATTGACCGCGTCCAAGCCCTGGACGCAGAAGGATTCCTCCGTTACGTCGACGACAAGATGGCCACGATCTGCGGTGCCTACCCCATCGCCCTCCTCCTCAAACTCCTCAAGAAGCCGGTCAAGGCCTCTTTGGAGCAATACTACACCTCCGCCGTCGTCACAAGGGATGAGAAGAACAGCGTGAGCTACGCGACCATCGTGTTCTCCTAAGAAAACATATTTAAAGCCCTTCTCCTCCAAGCAACCCATGAAGAACAAGAGGTGGCGAGGCGTGAAAGCACAAGCGACCCTGTTCGTCATCCTCGGCATAGTGCTCCTCGCCGTGTTCAGCTTCGCCCTCTACGCCAGAGGCCTGCTCGTCCAGCAACGCTACCAAGAACAAGCCAAGGAGACCGTCACCGCGTTCATCAACACGAACAACATCGAGCACTACGTCCAGGAATGCCTACGGGAAGTGAGCGACCACGCATTCGTGTACGTGGGCGAGCACGGCGGAGGACTGGACACCACGTGGGCAGCGGGCGAGGACTACCTCCGCTACGCCCATGAAGGAGAGGCGCGTAACGTCGGCTACGCGCTCATACCGAACAAGGAAGCGTACTGCGAGATCTATGAGGAAAACCCTGAGCCTTACCCCAAGGCGAGGACGTACGCTGAGGACCTCCTCCCTGACTACCTCATCAGCCCCTGCCGCTACGACCGGCTCTCAGGGCTCATCGGGTACCACTCGTTGCAGAAGCTCTGCTACGCGTTCGGCGAGAACAGCTTCGCGGCGACGCCGACCAGCGGCAGCCTGCCCTGCCCGCCCATGCTCAGCTCGGGAGGGGAGAACAACATCCAGTCATGGTTGCAGCGCAACATCACCGAGGAGCTCAAGAAGTGCGTTGACATCGACGACTTCTTCCTCGACACAGAGCAAGGCATCGCCCCCCACGAAGACCTCGTCGAGGCCAAGGTCATCTACTCATTCGAAGGCACCCACGTCGTGGCCGAGTACCCGTTCGACGTCACCGTGGGCAGCGGCCGGCAAATAAGGACTGTCAAGGACTTCAGCTACGCTTCCCCCGTCCGGCTCCGCGCCGTGTACGAGTACGCCAGCGCCCTCGCCGCGAAGGAAGCGAGGGACATCTTCTTCAACCTGACAAGGGACTACGACCAGCTCAACGAGTACCGCGAGCAGTTCGAGATAACCCTCGTCAAGGACCCTTGCTTGTTCCAACCGGAAAATTGCTTCTCCGACACCGAGCACGACGACGTCCTCATCATCCACGACCACCAAGTCAACATCCTCGGAAAGCCCTACGAGTTCGCCGTCGCGCTGAAGAACCGGCGGCCCGTGCTCGACTGGCTGCACAGCAGCGACGCGGGGAGCTGGTCGGACTTCCGGGTGGACGAGGGAGACGTCCTCACGCTCACCCCCCAAGGCTATGACCCTGACGACGGGCGGCTCACGTACCAGTACGCTGGCTGGAAGGAGACGTACGACGACGTGTTCGACCGAGAACAATGGGAGGCTGACTGGGCGGCGGCCGTGGCGGCCGGCACCACCGGCGACCTCGACCTCAGGGAGTACGTCGAACGAGTCGAAGACGCGGAGCTGGAAGCCACGTGGACCTCCTCCGAACCCTTCTCGGAGACAGGGAAGGACGCGTCGTACGGCCCGTTCAGCCCAGACGACCTCGGCTTCCACGACGTCATCATCACCACGACTGACAACTCCGGACTCAAGGACTTCCAGACCGTGAGCATCCTCGTCTTCGACCTCCCCTTCGCCGTGGCGAACGGGACGAACGGGTTCGACGACATCCCCGACCGGTTCGCGAGCATCGAGGACCAGTACTGGCTCGACGCCCGGGACAGCCGTTCCAGCGCGGTCCTCCGAGCCCTCAACGAAGACCCCTCATTGTCGCTCTACGAATGGGAAGGCAAAGAAGATGGGGTGCGCGACTTCCTCGTCGAGTTCGGACAGGCACGCGTGCGCTTCCCCGAAGACGTGACGAGCGACGACCCGCAAGTAGCGCCTCCCGCTTCAAAGGAGAGAATGGAACCCTCCATTGACTCCGGCGAGTGGAGCTACGCCCCGTACGCGACTGATGGGGGGAACGACATCACCGACGTATACTTCAAGAAGACCGGCCCTTACAGCCTCTCACTCAGGGTGTTCTCGGCAGGCGCGTGGAGCGAGCCGGACAACGTACAAGGCAGCGACGGCAGCGGAGAAGAGTTCTACGTGCTCGCCTGCCTGCCCACCAAAGGAGGAGAAGGCATGGAGGGCGTCCCGCCCTACCCGTACACCGCCTTCGAAGAGCCCTACCCGCACGTGTGCTGCGGCGGCGACCTTGACGACCCGGACAACGTAAAGCCGATTTCTGGTATTGTCTGTTATTCACGGACCTTGCATACCACTCCTTTGTTCTTCAACCTCGATAAGGACGCGTACGGCACCATCGAATCGATAAAGCCCGACAATACTATCTACGAGTACGTCGATGACGTGAACGGCGGAACGCTTACGTATTCCATCAATAACTATCTTTACGAGAACGACCCGTTCGTGATAGCCATCGAGCGCGAGTGCGACGGCGAACGCGGCAACACGTGCACCGGCGACGTCACCATCACGTACACCAGGCTCGATGACTGCGCCGACTACGCCCCGGGCACGGTGGAGCGCTGCCAAGGGCCGAACACCAATTTCGACAGCTGCATCAACTATCCGCAAGGCAGCAGCTTCGAGAAGGAGTACGAGCTCGACAAGCACGACAGCGAAGAACTAGCCGATGGCATTTGCTCCGGGGAACCTCGCTGCGCAGCAGGCAACGGCCGCACCTTCAATCCTCAAGGCGACCTCGAAGGGCCTTACCTTTGTTCGGGGGCGTGCGACGGCAATGGTGGTTGCACGCGCGCCACGCTTTGCTCTTGCGATTATAGTTGCGGCGCTGAGTGCGTAGCGGGAGAAGTGGAGTACGACGCCGCCACGGGCACCTGTGAGGTATGCGTCACGTCGCAGCATGTCTCCCCTAGCATCCGGTGCACCATGGGAGAGCGTTACTGCCCGCAAGGCTGCTACAGCAAGAATGACGTTGCGTACAATCCCGAATGCCTCCCCACGACCTATAGCCCTATGGAAGCGAACTACTGCCTGTACGATGATACCCCTTGTAACTGGCCTCAGTGCAGTTATGACAGATCGGCAAATCTTGATGATAGCAACTATTGCTATGCCTGCTCGTCATCAGGGGCGGCTCGTGGTGATCGGTGCTCGCCTGGCGAGTACGATGGCGTGTGCTATTATGAGGGTGATGGTTCCTACACCTGCACGGGCAGCCAGTGCAACCTCAGAACAACCACCATGCCTGAAGTCTGCGTGCGACCGACAGGAGGGTACGGCACGCCAGTATGCGATCCTAAAGAGGGGTTTTTCTGCACATAAGCCGACCTCTCGTCGTAGAAATTCCAAAAACTTTATAAACCTCAGAACTCGTTGCAGACCAGGAAAAAGCGGGTGAGCGGGTCCCTGATGCGCGCGAACAAGAAACAGCTTCCACTCTTCATCCTCCTAGCGCTCGCCATCACCGCCGTCGCCGCCCCTTCCGCCTCCGCCGAGGGGTGCTGCTTGGCGTACATCAGTGATGCCACCGTGTCCGTCGAAGGTGCCTCTTGCTTCGAGGAAGGAGACACGAACGCCCCTAGTTTGCAAGGCAAGCCCGTCACGCAAGAGCTGTGTACCAGCTCTGCAGGCCTCTACGGGCAGTGGAGCACCACCTCTTGCGTTGAGTCTGGGAACATTTATTTGTGCCAGGAAGGATGCTGCTGCAAGCCGAACAATGAAGGGTTCTACACGGCGCGGTTCGCGTGCATCTCCGCCGAGACCGCCGGTGACGAATTCGTCATCACCTTCGATCATGATTGCGATAGCATATGCGCTGGTAGCGTCGTCAGGTTCGACCTCACCGTGAACGTCAAGGACGAGGACGGCAACCCCGTCAGCGAAGCCACGGTCAGGGTCACCGAGCCGGGTTCCTGGTCGTTCTCCCCCCGCACCCAATCCACCGACGAGCAAGGCAAAGCCGTCTTCACCGACCTGCTCGCCAAACGTGATTACCTCGTCTCCGCCTCGATCGAAGACTGCAGCTCCAAAGGGAACCCAGTCAATTCAGAGGAAGACAAGGAACTCGACATCACGCTCGACTGCGGCGGGACCGTCACACCACCCACGTGCACGCCGCAGTATGACTGCTACTACCTCGTCAACGGCGAGAAGACCTATGACAGCTGCGGCCAGTACGACGTGTGCGAAGACATCAACTGCGATCCCCCAGTGACGTGGACCGGTCCGCTACCGACAAGCCCTTGCGCGACCGGCACGTGCGGCAACGGCGTCATCGAGGAAGGAGAGGCGTGCGACACCAACGATGACCGTCACGGGAGTCCCGTCTTCCCCGCAGGGTTCTCCGTCCAGTGCGACGACCACGGCTACGACATCCCCTACCTCGAAATCACGTGCACGAACTGCGAACTCGACAGGAGCCGGTGCCAGGACTGCCCACTCTCCTGCACGCCCGAGCAATGCGCCTGCACGCCCGAGCAATGCGCCCACTGTGACTCGTGCAAGCAATCAGGCCTGTGCAGCACCGTCAGGGAAGAATGCCTGGACGCAGAGATAGTCATCGAGCCAGGCGTGCAATCAGTCACGGCGACGCCACGCCTCAAGCTCGCGTGGTCCTACGCTTGCAGCGAGGACATCGTCGGCTATGTCGTGCACCGCAGACTCGGAACATCATCCCTTAATGACCCACCGCAACAATCCTACGCCTCAGAAGTCAAGGACGTGCTCAAAGGAGGGACCATTGAGTTCCAGGACCCGCAAGCCCTCGAGCCGAACACCCAGTACTGCTACAACGTCACGCTGCGGGTCATGCTGGGCGACGAAGTGGTCCAGCGCTCAAAGGAAGCGTGCGGGGAGACGGGGGACGCGTACTGCTTCCAGGAAACCCCTGCAGAGTTCTGCGCCGACGAGAGCATGGTGCTCGAGCCAAGCACGTACGCCCCTGAAGGGATAAGCCACCAGGAAGGCGACACGTGGCGCGCGTACTGCGATCTCAACAACCATATACAGCTCGTCAACACCAACCCTCTCCCGTACTACTGTGGCCAGCTCGACTGCATCGGCCCCGACAGCAATGGGCACACCTATTGCGGGGACACCGCCCTGTGCCGGTACTGCTCAGGACTCTTCGGGATGTACAGCCACCTCGCACAAGAGGACGAAGGCATCCGCGTCACCGAGGTGAGTGAGAACCGCAACCGCGACGTGGACTGCTACGAGTACAACGCCCGCTATAGCAACAACAAGTACTGCTACCTCTTTGCCACGAGGACCGTCGCGGACGCCATGGACACGTGCGCCGACGTCGACACCTGCTACGACTACACCGACGAATACGGTTGTGAAACCAACCCGTGCGACGTCGAGACCGCCGATGAATGCGAGTGGCACGCACTCCTCGACGACGATGACAACTCGTTATCAGCGCAGGCAGGCCTCGGCGTGTGCGCGCCCACCGACCCTGCAGCCGCTGATTGCGGCCTGTGCGGGGACAACAACGACCTGCTCCCCACGTGCACGCCGCGGGCATGCGAGCTGTACGGCGCCTACGAGAACGAGGTGAGCAGCTGCTACTACGCCGCCGATGAGGCCAAGTACGGCGATGCCGAGTGCTGCATCTCCCGCGAGCACATGGGCTGCGTCGACTACACGAACAAGGAAGACTGCACCGGCGACAATGAACTAATCATCGACGTCACCTACGACCGCGGCCGCCCGGCCAACGGCACCAACGCCATCACCCAGCCGAGCGACGACCGCTACGGCTTCGGCGTGTGCGAATGGTCAGCGGAACACGACGCTTGCATCAAGAACGCCGACTTCCACTCGGACGACCGAGGACTCTCGGACTGCGAAGAACAAGGCTTCAACGACCGCACCTGCATCAGCGACAACAAGACCCCCACCACGACCGTCCACCTCATCGATCCCGACTACCAACCATGGGGACTCGATAAGCCCGTGTACGGCAAGGACTTCTCGTTCATCTACGCGGCAAGCGACGACAACTATCAGGGCGAGGAATTGGACACCTATTTCAGCATGTCACTCCACCCTAACGAGCACTTCTACCCCGACCAGGAATACGACGACATCGCCAGGGAGTGGCCCTCAGGGAACTACAAGCTCAGATACTACACCATCGACCCGGCGAGGAACATGGAAGTCGTCCAGGAACAAGAGCTCGTCATCGACACCACCCCGCCGAGTATCTCAAGCATCACCGCCACCAAGGACTCCTACAACGTCACAGAGGACTTCTGGCTCACCAACCTCACCATCACCTACCAAGTCATGGCGGAAGAACACCCGCCCATCACGTGCACCAACACCCTCCAGCGGGAGACGAACACCGCCGACGAAGTGGCGCCCGACCGCGTCGTCACCCTCTCCCAAGCAGAGACCATAAAGCTCCACTACCCCTACCTCCGCGATGATGATTACGTCTTCAACGTGACGTGCAAGGACGGCGGCGCCCTCGGCAACGAGCAGACATTCATTATATCCGTCTCCATCGAGGCGGACGCCAGCATCACCAACCGCATACCCAACCATAAAGTGTTCCGCTCGGACGACCAGATATTCCTCTCCGTGAGGAGCGCTTGGCCGGCCGCGTGCTACTACTCCGCTGAGCACGACGACCCCGCCACCCGCTGGAACAACAACGAACGGAACGGCATCACGGCGTTCCAGGCATCCCCCGACAATCTCACCCACACCAGCACGGTCACCGGCCTCAGCACCGGCATCTACCAATACTGGGTAGGCTGCAACTTCCCCGACCAGAAAAAGATCACCGAAGGCCTGCTCAGCGACCGGCTCATCTTCTCCGTGGACGACGAGCCGCCCACCATGAACGTCACCAAGGCCAACGGGGAACCCTACGCAGTCCCGGCAGACTTCGCGGAACGCGTCACCCTCACCCTCAACTGCGAGGACAAGCACGAAAACCTCGAGCAGCAAGGCAACCCGTACGACTTCAACTTCGGGCTCAGCGAGACCAGCGTGAAGTACTGCGTCACCGAGGGAAAGAACGAGCCCTGCACCGCGTACGAGGAAGTCGCGCCGGGGTTCACCAAGACCTTCAGCTACGAATCCCACAACGAGTCCAAAGGCCAATGGCTCCGCTACTACTGCGAAGACAACGGAGGCAACAAGATGACCGAGAATTCATTATTCCTCGCCATCAAGGACACCACCTTCGCCTTCCCCACCATCAAGGTCTACACGCGCAGCGGCGAAGGCCGACAGGCGAGGTGAAGGATCACCACCTCCCCGAGAAAAAAGAGGCATACCATGAGACGCAGCAACATACTCCTCATCCTCCTCTTCCTCCTCCTCTCAACAGCCTCATTGGCTTACAAATGGGACGAGTTCAGCGCGGGCACCATCGAGGACCCGCAGCCCATCATCAGCGTGAGCTTCGGCGAGCGACCCGTCACCATCACCGAGCACTTCCTCATACTCCAAGGAGAATCACTCACCGACCACTCATCCCTCCCCCAACTAGCACAGGAACCTTATAACTGCGACGACAACGGCTGCCGAGACTTCAACTTCACCGTATCCCGAGACGACTGGCTGTTCAACGGCGACTACCTCTTCTTCCTCAAAGCGAAGGACCGCCTGGACAACGAGGTCTGGGTCAACCTCACCTTCACCATCGACAGCCCCGCCCCGCCCATCTACGTCACCCAACCAGACAACCCCTACATCGACAACGCCACGTTCGCCATGGCGCAGACCAGGGTGTTCGACCTCACAGTACACATACCCACCATCCCCGCGGCGTCATGCAAATGGGATCCAAGGAGCGAGGGCGACTACACCAGACCAAGCCCTGACAGCTACGCCAACCTCATAGGAGACTTCGGGCCGCCGACAGGAGGAGGCCACTACTTCACCATCACCGGCTTCGACTACTTCGCCCCCGGCCAAGGCAACGTCCCCTCAGGAGAACTCGTCGACTTCATCGTCATGTGCAGGGACATGAACGACGACTACAGCGCGCAGGTCATCACGCTCGGCTGGGACGACACCCCACCAGAGTTCTCGGAGACAAACACCAACTTCACCCCTGATAAGATAGACGACTTCGCCCACCGGCAAACAGTCCTCAGCACGACCACGGACGACCTCACCGTGTGCGCGTACGAGAACACCGAGCACCCCCCAGGCCTGCTCCCAGGACCCTACACCGCGTTCCCCAATCCGATAGTGACGTCATACCTTGACTTCACCAAGGAAAAAGAGCTCTCCATGCGCTTCGACGGGGTGCCCAACCTCGACGGCACCCCTGGCACCTACCCCGCCATCGACTACCAACACCCAGGACCGTACACCTACGCCGTCGAGGTCACGTGCAGCAACATCGCAGGCCTCACCTCCTCCACGACGAGGACGATCCCCATCGAGCTCGACCAAGAACTCGTCATCACCCTCATCTCACCCCGCTCAGGCTACGCGCAGAGCTCAGCGGACTTCGTCTTCACCACGAACGTCGACGCGGAGTGCACCCTCGAAGTGGAAGGAAAGGATTCCAAGAAGAGCACCGGCACCGAGCACGAGCACGCCGTCAGCGGGCTCGAGCAAGGCGACAACGACTACCTCATCACGTGCACCCAGTTCTTCGGCACCGAGACGGGAGTGGTGACCGAGACCCTCGCAGGAACGGTCACCGTGGACACCGGCGCCCCCAGCGTCGCGCTCATCAACTTCACCCACGACGAGCCGCTGTGCGGCGACGAGCGCCGCATCACCTACGAAGTAGAAGCGGCGGACGAGGTGTCAGGCATCGACTACTACAACATCACCCTCAGCTTCGCCGACGAAGAAGCCACCATCATCATCGACGACGACGGACGCGCCACCGGCAGCTACCTCATCGGCGCAGACCTAGAACCAGGAGACCACATAGACATCGAAGCCTACGCCGTGGACCGGGCGGGCAACGAAGGAATGGCTGGGAGCGACCGCACCCAGTACCAGGACGCCAGCCACATCGACTGCGACCGCACCCCGCCAGACACCAGCGACAGCTACGTCCGGCCATCGGAAACAGGCACGTCCTACAAGCTCAACATCACCTGCCGCGACAACGAAGGCGGCAGCGGGTGCGACGACACCGTGCACACCGCGCCGAGCGTGGGCATCGGCGAGCCTTGCACGACGAACCAGAGCGCGTACGCCGCCAGCAGCTACGACGTCAACAAGGAATACCCGATAAGCACCATCGAGCGCGTCTGCTACTACGTCCAAGACAAGGCAGGGAACAAAGCCTACGGCCACCTCGACGCGGAAGCGGCCATCGGCATCACCCTCATCAACCCTGAGTTCGGCATCAGCCCGAACCAGACCTTCGACCTTATCGTCGAGACGTACAAGGACGCCACGTGCAAGCACGGCACCTACATCGACGCCCACAAAGACCTGGGACACCCAGCCAGGTACAACGCCCTCTCATCTGATAAGACCTTCACCACCACCGGCGCAAAAACCCACGCCGAGCCTGGATACGATGAGCTCGCAGGCCACGGCTTCTCCTACGAGCGAGAAATCCTCATCGCCTGCACTGACGGCAACCTCTACGACTCCGCAGTCATCACCCTCGGCTACGACACCACGCCACCCATCATCACCCTCACCATCGAGCCAGCAACGCTCCGCAACCAAGGAGACCTCTTCGCAACCCTCACCATCGAGACCGACGAGGAATCATTGTGCACGTACGAGCGCACCGTCGGCGACAACCCCTACCACGACGTCACCGCCACCACGCACAACTTCCACGACAACGAGCGAGAAGAGCACTGGAACCTGCACGAACGAGCACACTACCAAGACACCCCGTACGAGCAAGAACTCCCCGAACAATACCTGTTCCCCCTACCCCGGTCGTTCGCGGAGAACGGGCTCAGCTACACTTACACCGCGACGTGCACCAACCTCGCCGGGAAGAACAACACGGCCGCCGCGACGCTCACCGTCAACCGGCCGCAAAACGTCGCTATCAACGTCGGCACCCCTGACTGGGTGACCTCGACGAGCGTCACGATCAACGCGAGCACGCCAGGCCTCACCACGACCTGCGACTACGCCATCGACGGCGGCGAAGAGCAGCCCATGAGACCGGAAAAAGGAGAATACCACGAGGCCACCGTGAACCTGCCGGAATCAAAGACGTACGCGCTCACCATCACCTGCCAGGACGCCACCTCGCCAGCGGTCGAAGGATCAGCGTCCAAGACCATCAGGGTCGACCTCAAAGACCCCTCAGCCGTGAACATCACCGCTTCCTCGCCCACGTGCGGCCTCGCAGACGCTCCCGAGGTCAGGTTCCAAGCAACCGATGAAGGTAGCGGCATCGACCACTACGAGTACGAACTCACCATCGGACGAGAGACGACGCCGTTCCAGACCACGCACGACCGCATCGCCCTCCCCGTCGAGACACCCCTAGAAGAAGGAGAGCTCATCGGGCTCAGAGCACGAGCAATCGACCGGGCAGGCAGGACCGGCCCATGGACGACGTACAAGGACGACGACGGCAACAACGGCATCCTCGCCACCACCGAGAACGACGTGCTCTGCGACTTCACCAACCCCGTCGGGAGCATACGCACAGAGGACACCCTCCAAGGCATCGACGTCACCGTGCTCTGCGAGGACGAAGGCAGCGGGTGCGACCCCGACTACTACTACACCCTCCTCCCCCTCGGCGAGAGCTGCGACGACGCAACCTATACGAGCAGAAAAGCGCTCGGCACAGCAGTGAGCATCACCGAAGACCAACTCCTATGCTGGCAGGTGAAAGACCTAAGAGGCAACACGGACACCGGCAGCTTCGACGCCAAAGTCAGCTTCGAGCTCTGGATAGAGGAACCACTACACGGCATCGCCCCGACCAAGACCTTCGACCTCGTCGCCGGCACCGACAGGGCAGCGACGTGCAAGCTCGACTTCCTCTCCAGCACGCACCCAACAGACCTCCAAGTCTGGTACGGCCAGCTCCGCTACGCGTTCGCCCCGACCGGCGGCAGCGTGCACCGCTACGACGACCTGAACCTCGAAGCCATGGGCGCGAGCAAGTGCGCCGGCAAGGAAGAATGCGAGCAGACCATCGCTATCATCTGCAAAGAAGGAGCACGATACCACCACGGCACGTTCGGCATCGGCTACGACACCACCCCTCCGTCCATCACCGCCGCCATCACGCCCAACCCGCTCCACGACCTCGGCAAGCAAACCCTGCTCCGCGTCACGAGCCCCGACGACCCCGTGTGGTGCCGGTACGAAGACAAGACGAACGGCGAATCAGGCTACTTCACCCAGTACCCCGACCTGCACGAGAAGAGCTCCTACCAATACGAGCTCGAACAAGACCTCGGCTACTTCTACCACGGAGAGAACGGCGAACCCTACGACGTCGACTACGAAGTCACGTGCATCAACCTCGCAGGGCTCACAGACGAGCAGAACGTCACGCTCCGCGTCAACCCATCAGACGACATCGGCATCACCATCAACACCGCCTCGCCGCAAGACGCCACCGCTATCACGATCGACATCACCACGCTCCTCGACGCCACGTGCAGCTACCGCTTCAACCAAGAACACCCCTACAAGGAATGCGCCACCACTGGCGGCACGCACCATGAATCATCGCACAGGTTCGACAAAGACGGCACGTACGAGCTGGACGTGTACTGCGAGAAAGACGAGAAAGAAGGCACCGCGGGCAAGACCATCATCGTCGACCACACAGCCCCGACCATGACCGACATCATCACCGCAGACCACACGTGCTCGCTCACCGGCATCAAGGCTACGCTCATGGCCAACGCCTCGGTCATCGGACTCCAAGCCTACAACTACTCCGTCATCGGCCCCGACAGCGAGCTCATCGTTCCCTGGCAGCGCTACCCCGCAGGCACCACAGCCACCATCGAGCACGCCCTCACCCTCGCAGAAGGAGAACGCTACGTCATCCAAGCAAAGGCCATCGACAAGCTCAGCCGCGAGAGCCCCGCCATCTCCGTCGCGACCATCGCGTCGGACGAGCACCACGAGAATTGCGACGACCAAGACCCGACGGCGAGCGTCGACATCAAAGAGGTGTATGGCGGCGTCGACGCCTACGTGGGCTGCAAGGACGATGAGTCAGGGTGCACAGACCACTTCGACTTCCACCACCTCCTCGCCACGAGCACGGACGCCTGCGCCGACGGCGTGTACACCAGCGAGCCCTACAACCAACTGCCACTATTCCTCGAAACATCAGGCACCGCGTGCGCGAAGGTGTACGACAAGGCCGGCAACACGGACGACGCGAGCGCATCCTTCACCATCATCCCCTGGTGCAGCAACGGCATCCAAGACCCGGAGGAAGAAGGAGTCGACTGCGGCGGCCCCTGCCCAGCGAGCTGCAACGACTGCGCGAACGGCCGACAAGACGAGAACGAGGAAGGAGTCGACTGCGGCGGCGTCTGCCCCACCAGTTGTGAGGACGTCGCTAATTGTGGCGACGGCGTCGTCGGCGGCAACGAGGAATGCGACGGCGAGCCGCCGGAGCTGACGTGCGAAGACCTCCTCTTCGCCGGCGGCACCACTGGCTGCACGGACACCTGCGAGCTCGACACCACCAACTGCCAGCCATCAACGACAGGGATGTGCGGTGACGGCTTTGTCGGGCCGGGCGAGACCTGTGACGGCGGCGTCGGCGGCATGACGTGCGAGGATTTCGGCCTGGTCAGCGGCGATCTCTCCTGCACCAGCTGCCAGTTCGACACCACCAGCTGCCATAGCGGGTACTGCGGCGACGGCGAGATAGACGCTGGTGAGAGCTGCGACGGAACGAACTGGGGAGAAGTGGCGAGCTGCAAGGACATCTCCTCCGACTTCAGCGGCGGCATGCCCACGTGCGGCGCCGACTGCCACTTCGATACCAAGACGTGCACCGAGCGTGAAGGCGTCGACCCGGGCAGGGGCGTGTGCTTCTACGACGAGGACTGCCCCGACGGCATTTGCGTGGACAACGTGTGCGTCCCCAAAGAAGAGCCCTCCGAGCCGCCGGAAGGCGAGGAATGCGATGCGGACGATGACTGCGACGAGGAAGAGGAGTGCATCAATGGCAAGTGCTGGCCAGTCTCCGAGCAAGAGAGACACACCCTCGGCCTCATCCTCCTCCTCATCGGGATACTCCTCATCCTCGGAGGATCAGGCTACCTCGTCTACACCACGTACATCAACCCGCAGCCCACCCTTGCGGCAGGAGGCTCCCTGCCCGTGCCGCAGCCAGACCTCTCACCAGAGGAGCTCGAGCGCCGACGAGCGGCCAGGCTCGCCGAGATGAAGCGGCGGCAGGAACTCCAGGAAGCGGCGAGGAGAAAGGCGCAGCAGCAGAAGACGAAGCAGCGGCGAGAGCTCATCTCAGCGTTCAAAGAAGACTCTTTCCTGAAAGAGCAAGAACCCAGGAAGCAGCCGGCGAATCAAGAGCAGAAGAAGCCAGCACCAGCGAAAAAGCAGGTATCAACTACTAAGGAGAAGCCAGCGGCGAAGCAACCGCTCCGAGCGCCGGTAAAGCCGAAAGAAGACGTCTTCACCAGGCTCGACACCATCACCAGGCCTTCGCGGGCCGAGAAGCCGACCTCGGACGAGGTGTTCTCCGAGCTCTCCGAGATAACCGGTCACTCCAAGAACAAGCTGCGCACCGCCATCAATATAGAAGGTGTCAAGGGCAAGGACTTCGCCGAGCTCTACAAGGACGCGCAGAAGAAGGATGTCACTCCTAGGCACGTCACCACCACGCTCAACCACCTCGTCGACAAGGGAAAGCTCGACCACGATGAGGCGCGGCAGGCCGTTCACCACCTCGCACGGCAGGACAAGCTCACCGACAACCAGAAGCAACAAGCCCTCAAAGGGCTCACCAAGCAGGAGGCGCAGTGATGAGCGGCAGGAAGGCGCAGCTCCAGCAGATGTTCATCTACATCATGGCCATCATCGTCATCGGCTTCCTCGTCCTCGTCGGCTACCGCGCCATCGATGACCTCCTCCAGCGCAAGTGCAACGTCGAGATGCAACAGTTCGTCCTCGCCGTGGACCGCTCCCTCGACCACTCCTCAGGGTACGGCACGGTCAAGAAGGCAGTGATCAACGCGCCATGCTCGTACGCTCGCGTGTGCTTCGTCGACACAATATACGTGAAGGAAGGAAAACAAATCCTATCGCAACACGAGACACACTACCCCATCATCAGCCTCAACACCAAGGACAAGATCGCGTACAACATCTACCTCATCGAGCCCACGGGAAGCGCCAACCTCACCTTCCCCCTTACCTACGACGACCGCATACGCACCGACGAGGGAGAAGTAACGGGCGACGAGCTCCTGTGCATCGACCAAGCAGGAGGCAGCTTCTCGTTCTGGCTCGAAGGAAGAGGAAAAGAAGGCATCTACCTCCACGAAGTGGAGTGACGCACCCATGAAACCCCTCCACGCGCCGAGGAAAGCGCAACTCGAGATACAGTTCAACTGGCTCTTCGTCCTCGTCGTCGGCGCCGTCATCATCGGCTTCTTCATCACCGTCATCAATAAGCAGCAGCAACAGGCGGACGCCGAGCAAGCAACCGACCTCCGAGAGCACCTCGACACAGCGTTCATCACCCTCTTCAATAATCCCGACACCATCGGGAACTTCACCATCAGCAAGGTAGACATCACGTTCGAGTGCGAGCCAGGGGCCGGCGGGCTGAGGCAATACTACATCCAAGGAGCAGGCCCCGTCGATTCCACGTACGACGTCATCTTCACCCAAGCAGTCCTGACCGGGGAGGAGGTGTTCACGTGGACCAAGACGTGGGCTGTGCCCTTCGAAGTCACCGTGTTCACCAACATGGCCACCGACCGCACCCTGTTCGTCTTCATCGACGACGGAGGATCGGTCAAGGAGTTATACGACGAGCTCCCAGGACGCTACGCCAAGACGCTCGTCAATAACCTGGAAGGACTCGCGACCCACGAGTACCACGACACCATCATCATCACCAGCGACGATGAAGCCCTCACCGGGCTCGACTGGACCGGTCGGAAAGCGCGCATCATCGCGCCAGGAGCAGACCTCGACGGCAGCGGCGACGTCACGTTCCAAGACGAGGAAAGTTCAGAAAAGATGCCGTACCTGGGCAGGGAGTCATTGTGGGGCGCCATTTTCACCGAGGACGCCGACACGTACCGGTGCACCATGGACAAGGCCGTCGCCAGGCTCAAGATAGTCGCGGCTATCATGCAAAGCCGCTCAGAAGCCATCGCTGACGACCTCCCCCATTGCGGCGTCTCGTTCGGACGAGCAGCAGGGTATTTCCACATGCTCAAGGACCTCGAAGGAGGATTCGCCGCCATCGCTGAAGACATCAATAGTAATCGACGAGCCCTCGAGCAACTCCAAGCAATCACCCTACGAGGAAGCACATGCCCCTACCTTTACTGAGCAACGACAAGAAGGCGCAGATACAAATAGGGGAATCCATGCTCGTCATCATCTTCGTCCTCATCATCGGCGTCATTGCTCTCGTGTTCGTCGCGCGCATGCAAGAAGACAAGATCGCGGTGCGGCTGGACGAGTACGAGAGCCTCAACGCGGTGGAGACGGCCCAGCTCGTCACCAACCTGTACGACCTCAGGTGCGCCAAGCCAGGACTCACCGAGACGTGCGTCGACCTCCACAAGGCCAAAGCGGTGGCAAGCATCCTCGAGGATCCGGGGCCTGCCAGGGACTACTACTACTCCTTGTTCAAGGACGCGCGCATCACCCTCGTACAAGCATACCCACCGCCCGCGGGCACCGATGACGGCAAGCTCGTCCTGTACGACGTCGGCCCAGGGGAAGGGAACAGGACGACGACCGCGCTGCACATACCGGTCAGCGTGCACAACGCCAGCGCGAACACCCTAGGGTTCGGCATGCTCGTCATCGAGCGCTACAGGAGGACGAGCATATGAGACGGGCGCAGATAGAGATAATGGGGCTCGTCGTCGTGGTCATCCTCGTCACCATAGGATTGTTCTTCGCCCTCTCGCTCAAGAGGACGACGCCCACCCAGAAACCGGTCGTCGACCGTTTCGGCCAGGACACCATGGCCAAGGATTTCCTCACCGTCCTCCTCGAGACCCAGCCGCAGGGCTGCTCCCCCTCTGTGAGCGGTCTCCAAGCATGGGACCTCGCCAAGGACTGCGTGCGGTACCGCAACTCCGGCGTAAGCATATATGCTTGTGACGGAGCAAACTCCTGCGAAGCCCTCAAAAGCATAGCGAAGACCATCGCCGAGGCCACGCTGGACGAGTACGGCATGACCTACAACCTCTCCTACGTCTACGAGCCCCCTGGAGAAGAAGGGCCGCAGCTCATCTTCAACATCAGCACGGGCTGCCATCCTTACAGCGACGCGCAGTTCACCAGCGCGCAGCCCTACTCCTCCCTTGGCAGGACGCCCATCCCCCTCTACCGCGTCACGACGGGAAAGGCCTACCTCGAGCTCCGCATCTGCGACTGAGCACCGCAAGATTTAAATACTCCCGTCGGCAGGGAAACAGCGTAATCATCACTCCATAATGAGGTGGACACCAATGAGAAAAGCGCAAGGACTCTCCATGAACGTGATCATCATCGCCGCCATCTCGCTCCTGGTGCTCGTCATCATCAGCGTGCTCGTGCTCAACGCGGGCGGTAACCTCAGCCGCAACACCGGCTGCACCGGCGTGCAAGGGCAATGCGTCGAGACCGCGTTAGACTGCGCTGACCTCTCAGGCAACTGGCGCTACACCACCGCGTACAGCTGCCCCGATGAGAACAGGCCCGCTTGCTGCATACCCATGGGATGAGGTCATGACGATGCGGAATAAGAAGGGCATTGAGATCGCGTTGAACACCGTCATCATCGCAGTGCTGGCGCTCTTGGTGCTGGCCGTCGTGATCTTCATCATCATCAAGAACGTCGGCCCCGTCAATCCCAAGCTGTTGTGCCCGCAAGCAGGGGGAAGCTGCAGGCTGGCCAATGAATGTCCTCCGGGCTACGACATACAAGGGAACGTCGCGGTGGACGGCGTCGCGAACAAAGGCTGCCCGTCAGGGCAGGTCTGCTGTGAGCTCACCGCGCCGACCCAACCGGTGACGTAGCATGAGAACCCTCCTCAGGAAAGGCACAGAGGAAGGCGCGCTCGGCCTCGTCGGGAAGCTGGTGCTGCTGCTAATAGTCATTTTCGTCGTGCTCGCCATCTTCAAAGGGAACTTCATCAATCCTCTTAACAAGGCCACGCAGTGCGAGTCGCAAGGAACAGCCTATACTTGCAAGAAGGATGTCTGCCCGCCAGGACTCTCCCCGGCAATCTATAAGTGTAATGGCGACCAGGTGTGCTGCTACGACCCCGAAGCGCTCATGAGCGAGAAGACCACCCCTGAGGAGTCCGATGACGGCGACCAGGAAGGCGGCGATGACGATGGCGGGACGACTCCCTGAGCGCCCGCTGAGCCGAGAGAAGAGGAAGATTTAAAAACACCTTTCTCCTAGGACGCACTCATGGTAGAGGGACGGCTACGCGCCCGGAAAGGAGACATCTCATTAACCATGGAAACCATCCTCATGCTCGCCCTCGGCGCCGCGTTCCTCGGCCTCGTCGCGTACGCCCTGCTCAAGAAATTCCTCTGATGCCCCATGAGAACCAGAAAAGGCCTGTTAGCGCTCACCACCTTCGCCAAGATAATCCTCATGGTCGTCGGGTTCTTCATCGTCCTCCTCTTCCTCATGTTCATCCTCGGCGTGTTCGAAGCGGAGAGCCCCGAGCAGGCGTGCCGAGCGTCGATATCCGCCAGGGCCAACACCGCCTTCGACGTATGGTTCGTCAAAGGCATCAAGGTGTTCCCCAACATGTGCGAGTCGCAAGAGGTATTCATCCCCCAGGAGAACGTGCGACGGCTGTCAAAAGAGGCGCAGCGCGACCAGATGATGGAAGAGATAGGAGAACTCATGGCCAAGTGCTGGTGGATGTTCGGGAACGGGCAGTACGAGGAAGTCCTCGCGAGAGGAGGAGACCACTGCCACGTGTGCTACTCGTTCGTCATCCCCATCGGCTACGGCGAACCAGGAGAAGCATTGTACGACGACCCCCTCATACCGGATGACGGCCCGATAACCATACCGGAGCTCATGGACTACCTCCGGACGCACCAATACCAGAGCAGCATCCTGTACGGCGGTTACGCTACCATCGGCGACTACGCGCAGTTCACGTACAAGCCGCAAGAACTCCCCTACACGGACCGCTACGGCGTCAGCATGGACGCGGAACGACTCGTCTCGAGCAAGGCGCGCGTCGAGCAAGGATTCGCAGACCTCGCCAACCTGTACGGTGACGACCAAGGCCGGTTCAAGGAGATACAGGCAGCGTTGGCGGACATCCTCGAGCAGCGCGCCATCCACGTCATCCTCATCACCGCAGTGCACCTCCCAGAAGAGGACGTCAGCAAGGACTCAGCGCTCGCCGCGCGCATCATCGAGGAATGGGGCATCGGGACCGAGCTGAACAACGGCGTCGTGTTCGTCTTCAGCGTGAACAACGGCGTCCTCCTCTACGGCGCCCAGACAGGCGCGAACGCCTTGCTCCCCACCCACTTCATCGACAGCCTCGTCGCGGACACGGTGAACGACCCCATGATGGACGGCAAGCCAGAGGACGCCGTTCACGGCTTCATCATGAAGCTCAAGGAAGAATTACTCCTCATGAACCAGCAGACAACGTTCAACGCGATGCAATACCAGAACAGCTACGAAGCCTACATCACCGGCGGCGCCCTCCCAGCAGGGGTGAGCGCCAACCCGAACCTGGCCATGCAAGGAGGCATCATCGTGCCCACCTGCCCCGCGACGGGCGCGCAAGCGAACTGCCAGGACACCACCGAGATCAAGCCCGGGGAGCGCTACGCCATCTTCTACTTCAGCCCGAAGTGGAGCGACGGCTGGTTCTCCCACCTCAAACAAGGCAACAGAGAACCGAACATGATAGGCCTCGACCTGTACGAGAAGGTCACCACCAGCTACATCGGCGCCCAGCCCTGCAACGTCAACGAGTGATACCCATGAAGAACAAGCGAGCAAGCGACATATCATTGAAATTCTTGCTTCCCATAATACTCATCATCGTCTCCCTCCTCGTCATCCTCTTCATGACAGGGGCAATGGCGAAAGTGTTCGACCAAATAAGAAGGCTATTCATATGACCATGAACAAGCGAGCGCAGAAATCATTCCTCGTCGCAGCCATCATCGGGTTCGCCACGCTCTTCATCCTCTTCCATATCTTCTTCGGCAAGGGCGGACTGCTCAACAAGGCAGGAGACCTCACCCCCGTGGAAGCCGTGCTCAACCTCGTCGTGAAGGACAATCCGAGGCACACCACCCCTGGCGGCGACCTCAAAGAGGCGAACGCCGTGTTCAACGAGCTCGTCGACGCGTATGAAGGGCACTCAAAAGCGACCTCTGACGCCTGCTTCGAATTCCTCCCCCTATACCTCGACTACGACTCGCTCGACACCTACATCATCCACGTCAAGAAAGAAGGGCAGGACACCAAGCTCACCCTCATCAAATCCGTCGCCGACGCCCGCACCCTCATCGAGGGCAACCTCAAAGGCACGACGCCCCAGCCCTCGCCGTCAACCCTGGCAGTGGTCAAGGACGTGCAGCCATGCCTCGTCGGCGCCGACAAGAACTCAGGGATGAACTTCGAGAAGAACTGGCTCTGGCCGACAAACACAGGAAAACCCTCCAACCTGCTATTAGACTACGTTTCCAAAGACGAATACTACCTCACGTCAGACACCATCTATTACAAAGAAGGCAACACCGTCGTGGAAGGGCCGTGGAGGCTGCCGCGAAAGGCATCGCAACAAGACCTCGGACGAGCGGTGTACAAGCACGGCAAGAACGCCTGCCTCATCCTCACCAAGAGAGTGATAGGAGGCAAGTGCAAGGCCAGCAACGAAGGACCGCTGACCGCCGACTGCTACCAAGAATCGACATCCGCGCCATCATTCGTCAAATATGAAGGGCACTATCCTACCGGCACGAGCTGCGGCACTAGCCCACAAGGACAAAACACACAGGTGATACCATGACACGAAGCAAGAAGGCAGAAGAAGTCGGATCAATCAGCCTAATAGGGAAAGTCATCCTCGTCTTCGTGCTCGTCGGGCTTTTGCTGTTTTTTTCCAGGGATTTAATTGCAGGTGTTAAAATCCAAACAGAAGGTGTCCTCCTCAAAACAGAGGACTACGACGGCGACGGGAAGATGGACTTCCATGACGGCAACCCCTGCGTCTCCGAGGACATCTTTCAAGACCTCTCCCTCGTCGACGAGGCGACCAAGACGACCTGGCTGATATACGAGCGCATGGACCTGACCAGACCGGACGCGAAGCCCAACGGCTGCAGAGACCTCCTCGTCAAGAACGCCGAAGACTATCAAGACAAAGCGAGCGCGCCCAGGATAAAAGGAGAGGACATGAAAGTCAAGAAGGACATCCTGACCAACAACCAAGAGATGTGCGTCTTCACCAAGGAACAATGCGGAGACCTCATCGCCGCCTGGTACGTCTCGACAGGGAAGGTGTCCGAGTGATGAGCGCGAAGACGAAGAGAGGATACCTCATCACGCTCAAAGCACTCATGGGAGCCCTCCTCGGCATCGTCCTCCTCGTCGTCTTCTTCAAGATCATTGCCAACCTGGTCAACCCTGAAGGAAAAGCGAAAGAAGGAGAGACCCTGACCTCGCTGGCAGAGGCCCTGCAACGCATCCACGACCAAGAACCACCTCTTTACACCGAGCAACACACCATCGAGCTCAACCCTGGCAGCGCGCTCTTCGTCATGAACCCCGTCACGCAACAGCAGAACGGGCGGTTCGGAGACGGCAACCTACACCAAGTATACGATCACACCTACTTATTCAGCCAGAACAGGCTCAGAATCCTCCAACAAGGAACCGCGCCGCCGACCTACCAAGCGACGCAAAGCTACAAGCAAAGCCACTTCATGAGACCGCAAGCATGCACCCCAGCAAATGTCTGCCTCTGCGTGTGCACCGACGTCGGGCGCAAAGACCTCACCCCGACCAACCAGTTCGACATCGCCGACCCGAGCACCAACTACAACCTGTACGACGGCTGGTTTCCTCAGAACGTACAGGTCACCAACTTCCTCTACAACGTAGACGCTGATGGCCACGAAGAATACACCTGCAAGCACTTGCTCTGCGAGCAAGTCAAGAACAACGCCCAACTCGTCTCCCCACTCTCCTTCAACTACTACCAAAGCAGCACGTCAACCCTCCGCGATTTAGTCTTCTTCGAGAACGGCTTCGCCGTTGCCCGCGACAAGAAGACTGCCGGGCCAATAGGGATCAACCCCCTAGGCCTAGAACAGATGAGCACCGCGACCAAGACGTTCGTCCTCACCCTCGGCAAGGACATTGGCGGCGAGCTGTACGCCTGCCTCGACGTCGACTGCGTGGACGACATCAACAACGCCGCCCTGATGACCCACAGAACGACTTCATTGGACCGAGCGAAGAGGTGCGAGGAGTACTGCCAGTACTACGGCAGCCACGAGCTCGGCCAGCACAACAACGCCGGCTGGGCCTATTCAGGAAGCGGCCTGGATGACTGCGTCTGCCTCTCCTCATCAGGCGATCCTTCACCAGCCCAGGTCACTTTCACCATGCAGGACGTCGAGCAATGGGAACAACGATGCGTGGACTTCTGCGAGGCCAACACCATGACCTTCTACGCCGTCACCAAGGACTACTGCACGTGCTTCCACCAATCAACCCCTACCCAGACCCCCAACGTCAACCTCCCCTCTAACCCTCCATCCCTCCCTGCCGGCTGGGGGCTCTACCCGTACACGCACGACGAGGTCAAGCAAGCGCTAGGCATCCCATGACACCATGCGACCACGCATCAAGAACAAGAAGGCGATGAACGAACGGCTCTACATAGCCATCACCAGCATCATCCTCGTCCTCGTCGTCGGCATCACCTTCCTCGTCAAGGTGGGCAGCACCAAGGACAACGTCGATTACGCCCTGGACTACTACACCAAGGACTTAGCGCTCATCGTCGAGGCCATGCAGGCCGTGCCGGGAGACGTCCGCCTCGACTACCCCTTAGAACAAGGATTCTATGTGAGCATCACCGCCCACGCCGTCAAGGTCGCCCACACCCCGACCGGGCAGAGCAAGGAGCACCCCCTCCACCTCCTCCCCGGCATGAGCGTGAAGGACAGCGACGGCGACGAGCTCCTCGAACTCCAGAAGGCCGGCGGCACCATCACCATTAAGATGCCCGACGCCCGGCCGCAACCCCAAGGATGCCCGAAAGCCACCGGGCTGGAAGGCAAGCAGCTCTCCTACGAGCTCAAAGTCATCACCGGACAAGGATCGCTCAGCACGACAGACCTCCACACGCTCAAGGACGAGCTCGAACTCTCATTCAAGATGAGGAACATCCCCGAACACACGACCTCACTCACCAACCATGTCCCCATCAGCGTCACCGTCACGACGGAGCAGGCCAGGACGCCGAAAGGGGAAATCATCATCAGAAGGCCATACGCAGCGGACGACCTCGAGAACGACTACGAATCGATATTCTGCGCCTTCACCGAACACCTCCAACAAGACCTGGCCGCCATGCCATTCATCATCACCGAAGACGTCACCACCTACACGTCCACCAAGCATCACTTCACCATCAGCGCCGCCATCAGCCCCAACGACCGCGCAGCGTTCACGGCCGACGCTGACACTTACGCCGAAGCGTTCGTCAAGGCCATCACCGAGGCAGGAGGAAGCACCCCATGAACAAGCGCGGCGCCCTGCTCCAAATGGTCCAGTTCATCGACGCGTTCAAGCTCTTCATACTCGTCCTCATCGGCGGCGCGCTCATCATCATCACCCTCCAGCCACCGAAAGTCCCCGAGGAACCCTACCTCTACCTCAAATCAGACCTCTACCTCGAACAACTCGTCAACCACCCCGGCTGCTTCGCCACAGGCACAGGAGCCCTGCACGACATCGACCCGAGCAAAGTGACCGACAACACCATGGACCGCTGCCTCAGCCTCACCAGGCCGCTGATGACCATCCCCGCAACGTTCACGCTGCAAGCCCAGAACCCCATCACAGCGGACACCTCCACCGCCGCAGGGGCCACGTACAACCAGCACGTCATCAACACCCAGGTCATGATGAACGGCGGCCAAGCAACAGCGATACTAGCAGTCAACACGCCAGGTGACGGCTCATGAACAAGAAAGGATTCCTCGAAGCCATCACGGACGACCTCCTCACCCTCCTCCTCGTCGTCATCGCCGTGCTCATCGTCATCGCCGTCAAAGGAGACAACACGAGCACGGTCAAGGACGAGTACCACGACAACTCCTACGACCTCTGGGCGAACGAATTGGTCATCAACCTAGTTGATACTCGTGTACAACTACCAGGAAACCAGCAGACCATCCTCTTCGAGGAGATCTATCAAGAAGCGCCACCGGACACGCACCCACGACTATGGGACTGCATCACCACGTATATCAACAGACGCGCCACTGGGCAATGGCACATCCTCATCGACTATGACCTCTCCAGCCAGAACCCTGACTCAGAATACTCCTTCCACCAAGGGACAGGCCTCTCCAAAGGGGACGAACTGGCCACAATCTACCTCCCCTCAAAGAAAGGCCCTATCAAGATGACCTGGAGTGAGTTCAGCGGCGTCCCCCCAAAGCCAAGAACCAACGAGGTGTACGCCAAATGAGCGTCCTCGGCAGGCGCGGCGCGCTCACGTTCAAGTTCCTCCTCGGCATCCTCATCCTCGCCGCCATCATCTACGGCTCCCTCGCGTTCGCCCAGCAGAAGAACCTGTTCGAGGACCGACCCTTCACCGCCACGCAGACCGCCATCCAACGAGCAGCCCTGGAAGGAGAAAAAGCGAGAATCTACCTCGAGCTCGCCGCGGACATCGCCGCCGAGCAGACCAAAGAAGACGTCGCCAAGCACGGCGCGTGCGAGCCCGACTACGAAGAGCAGACCTTCCCGTGCGGCACCTACCTCGGCGCGTGCAAGTGGACGGACGGCGACCAATCCTGCATCCCCGACCACGAGGAGACCATCCGCTCCTTCTTCGCCGCCAACCTCTTCACCCACCTCCAACGACACCCCCTCTACGCCTATCCACCCATCAAATCATCATTGACGTTCAACCAGCAAGACATCACCGTCACCGCCGCCTCGCAAGAAGACCTCAGCCTCACCTTCGCCGCGGGCGGCAAGAACGGGTTCGTCCTCGCCCCCAAGACCAAGTACCTCCCCGACCACGAGCAAGCACGGGCCGGGCAACAGCTCAACTTCCTCCTCAGAGGAGGAAACCAAGTCAAAGAGCTCGTCGTGCACTACACCGCAGGCAACACGGTCAACGGCGCCGTGGACGCGCTGAGCACGAGCGGTAAGAGCTACCACTACATCATCGACAAGGACGGCAGCATCCACCAATACGTGCCTGAGGACAAGTCGGCGCAACACGCCGGTTGCAGCCCGAACAGCCCGGAATGCGTCCTGCCCCACAAGAACAGCCCGACCATCGGCATCAGCTTCGTCAACTGCGGCTGGGACACCGCGTGCATGCGACAACCGAGCAGCTGCGTCCACGAACAGTTCAAAGGAGTCGACCGCTGCTGGGAACCATACACCCAAGAGCAGTACGACGCGTTCGTCACCCTCATGGCAGACGTCATCAGCAGGCACGAAGGACTCAGGCAGGCCTGGCGGGTCGACCCGAACAAAGCCCTCATGCACTCCGACATCAAGAGCACCAAGCAAGACCCAGGACCATTGTTCGAGCAGGAATGGCCGCAACTCCAACAACGCATCAACGACCTCCTCGCAACGCCCCAAGGACACCCCCAAGCGCACGTGGAAGAGCTCCCGAGCACCCTCCACGTCAAGCACGACGACCCGAAGAACGGGCCGGAACACCACCCCAACGAGTACCAGCTCAGCGACGGACAGCTCGCAACGGCGACGACCCCCCTCGACCCCGCCAACCCGGAACGTACCCTCGTCATGCTCGCCGAAGAAGCCGGCGACCGCTACGCCATCAAGCCAGCGCTCCTCCTCGCCCTCATGCACGTTGAATCCACGTACGGGTCAGCCGACGCCTGCGCGCCCACGAAGAGCAGCCTCACCGGCTGCGCCTGGTACGACAGCTGCGCCCACGGCTGCGGCTGCCCAGGCCAAGCGACCGCCACTGACGAAAGCCAGCTCCGCTGCGCCGCTGCCACGCTCAGGACCGCGTACGAAGAAGCCACCACGGGCAACACCTACATCGGCGCGTACACGCACTGCAAAGGACAACAAGACCCGTGGCCGTGCATACTCGCCGCTTACGGGCCGCAACCAGCGCAAGGAAAGACCACCAACTACGCGCAAGCAGTCATCGACGCGTATGACGCGTGGAGCGACTACCTCGCAGGCAAAGACCTCGAAGACCTCCGCCGACGACTCGACGGCGGCTACGAAGCCACCTACGACCTCCCCCTCAGCATCACCGCCACGATTGAAGTCAGCGTTGAAGACTACGCGGAGATCGAGCAGACCATCAAGGCAATCCACCAAGACTGCAAGGACAACTACACGTGCTTCCTCAAAAAGATCGAGGAGCACAACCAGCAACACCCCGATAACAAGCTCACCACTGAGGGATGCACGGACAACCCCATCACCGAGGAATTACTCTCAAAAACCCTAGCGTGCGAGCAGTTCCCCGACGACACCCCCTGCACGTTCACCATACAAGCCACCACCCCTCCGCCCAACACCAAGAAGTTTACCCTGTTCTTCGACCAGCAAGGCATCGACGAGATCAGGGAACCACAAACGCCAGAACCCCTCAGGCTCATCCCCAAGAAAGACCTCACCAACGTGTACACGGACAAGAACGGCGAGCAGCAATACGACGTCACCAAGTACGTGTTCAACGACGACAACCCGCCAAAAGTGGGGTTCGACAAGGTGAAGCCGAACGCCATCAACCTACCGAGCATGATATTCAAGGAACCCCTCCCGGACTACGACTTCGCCTACATCAAGAAACAAGGAGTCACGCACATCTACGACGAGTTCACACCCGCGCAGGACGGCGGCTACTTCATACCCGTACGCAAGGACTACCTCGTGTGCAACAAGACCACGAACCTCTCCCTCGCCCTCACCATCGACGACCCTGCACCACCAGCAGTGACGGGCATCGACTGGCGAGACAACCGCACCTACCACCGCTACGACCTCGAATGGGCCCCGGTCACCACGTACCCCGACGGCACCCCGGTCAACGACGTCCAAGGCTACGCCATCTACTGCAGCAACAACCCCCTCCCCAAGGACAGGCTGCCCATGAAGTACCTCTCCCTCGTCATCATGCGCAAGGACGGCAACCCCTTCCCAGCACAGGACTACGCGAACGTGCAAGCCATGACCGCACCGCTCGAGACGTGCGAAGGAGCGCCCGTCGGCGACAACCCCGTCCACGTCGCCATCATCCCCATCGACACGAGAGGACAACTCAACTTCACCTACCAGGAAGTCCAGCTCACACGGCTCCCACTCGTCGCCACCCCCAAG
>JAFGNA010000010.1 GCA_016927245.1 Candidatus Woesearchaeota archaeon | reverse complement strand
GTCGCCACCCCCAAGCAATTCACCAACCCCCTGGACCACGCAGAGCTGCAAGAAGAAGAATTCTTCCCCTCGCCCACCACGCCGTTCCCCGGCACGACGCCCATGACAGGCGGCCTAGGGCTTACCCCTGTCCCCGGCACGATCCAGCCAGGAACCAGCCCCTTGCTCCCAGCCCAACAAGGAATCCTCCCCCCGCTCCCCGGAAGCGCTCCCTAACCCCCCGCACAAACTATATAAACAACGGTTTTTTCCCAAAGCACGGGTGTTAAGACCATGATCGACCTCCCCCTACCAGCCATCATCGACAAGATAGCCGAGGAGAAAGGCCTCTCAGAAGAAGCGGTCAAGGAGCGCATCAAGAAGAAGCTCGACGAGCTCTCAGGCCTCATATCAGACGAAGGCGCGGCGCACATCATCGCCAACGAGCTCGGCGTCAAGCTGTACGAGCCAGGAAAACCGCTCAGCGTGGACCAGCTCCGGCCAGGCATGCGCAACATCGAGATCGTCGGCAAGGCGCGCCAAGTCTACGAAATCAGGGAGTTCGCCACGGAGCGGCGAAGCGGCAAGGTCGCCAATTTCCTCCTGACCGACCAGACCGGCACGACCCGCGTCGTGCTGTGGAACGAGCAAGCAGACAAGCTGCACGAACTCAAGGCAGGCGACGTCATCAAGATAAAAGGAGGGTATGCCAGGAGCAACAATGACCGCGTCGAGCTCCACCTCGGCACCGAGGCGAAGCTGTACGTCAACCCAGAAGGAGTAGAAGTCGACGTCGACATCGAATCCTCGCCGCGCCCCGCCGCGATGACGAAGCGCATCGCCGACCTGTCATCAGAGGACCAGAACGTCACCGTCGTGGCCACCGTCGTGCAAGTCTTCGACCCCCGGTTCTTCGCGGTGTGCAAGGAGTGCAACAGCCGCGTCAAGGAAGAGGATGGCGGGTTCGTGTGCCCCACGCACGGCGCAGTCCAACCAGCGTACAACTATGTCATGAACCTCTACCTCGACGACGGCAGCGACAACATTCGCTGCGTCCTATGGCGGGAACAAGTCGACCAACTCCTCGGAGAGACGAGCGAGGAGCTCGCCAAGTACAAGGATGACCCGGCAGCGTTCGAGCAGCACAAGACCGACCTGCTCGGCATCATCCTCAAAGTGCGCGGCCGCGTGAACCAGAACGAGACGTTCGGCCGGCTCGAGCTCGTCGCGTACGAGACGACCAAAGACGTCGACCCCGAGAAGGAACTCGCCGACCTCAAAGCACAAGCGGACGCCCCCCCTGCGAAGGAGAAGAAGACCGTCACCGAGGAGAGAGAGGTCGTCGCTGAAGTCGAGGACGGCAAGGTCAAGCGCTTCAAGGAGAAGGAAGAGGTCACGGCCGAAGCCCCAGAGAAGAAGGCGAAGGGGGCTGACGAGGTGTTCACCCTCGACGACATAGAAGACCTCGACGACTGACGAGCGCTAGCAGCAGTTTTTCTCACTCCTCAGCACAAGTGCTTGGCCACGAGGAATCCCAGCCAGCCAAACAACGCGCCGATGAGCCCGTAGATGACCGGCGTGAACACCAAGCCGATGATAATGCTCACCCTCAAGATGCCTGCTGGGATGTCATCGACGCTGATGTCCTGCCCCTTCGCCGACGCCTTCTCGACAGCCCGCTCCAGCGTGGCGTCCATGTACGCATCATCGCTCGCCTGCAAAGCCCCAGAGACGATGATGACCGCTGACACCAACAACGCCGTTAAGGCCCCTCCCCACGCCGACTGCTGCTGCTTTCCCTCGCAATCATCACACACCAAGTACCCCGCGACGAGGAACAACAATCCAGGGACGAGGTAGCCTGCCAAGGGGTTGCCGAAGATGTCGAAGTAAGAATCAACGCTTACCTTGCTCACGACGTAGCCCGCGACGTACCACCCTGCCAAGAGAAAGACAGGCCACCTGATGGCCGGCCAATAATACGAGAATGACTTACCGCCGAAACGCAACTTGTGCCACCTACGATCATCTCGAGGAGCGGCTATTTATGCTTTTCGCTCAGTTTTGACAGTATCGCGATGGCATGCTTGCGGTTCTTGCCCGCCAGCTTGACGCGCAGCCACTTCGGCTTCTGGTTCTTGATGAGCCAGGAGCGCAGCTTCTTCCACGGCAACTCCTGCCTGAACGTCTCCTCATCAACGCCTTCCAGCCATGAGCGCAGATCATCAAGCCCCTTGAGTTCCTTGCCGCCCACCTTGAGGTACAGGTCTCGCGGGTCCTCGAGCAACAAGCGGTGACGGCGAGACGAGAAGTTGAGGTAGACCCGCGAACGCATGAGGTCGCGCGCAACGACCATGAGCACGAACACGATGGCGCTGTACGAGAGCAAAGTGATGATCTCCGGCGAGAGCTGGCTGAGCGGCGCGTTGAACAACAACGCCTTCCGCAACGCCTCCGATGAGATGACGTACGGGTTGAACCCTCTTATGATGAGCTGGAGTTGCTGGCTCAGCGTCTCCAGAGGAAGGATGAGGTTGGAGATGAACAGGAAGATGCTGCCGATGCTGATGGCAATCATCGTGACTGCCTCCTGGGAGTTGAGCGAGTAGCCGATAGCCATGCCGAGGAGGATGAAGAACACGACGCCAAGGAAGAGGAGGAGCAGGCTGACCCCTATGTTGGAGACTAGTGATGAGCGCATGAAGAAGTACGCGATGCCGCTGATGATGACCAGCTGGACTAGGACGATGAGGAATGAGGTGGTGAAGTTCCCTATCATGAGGAGCTCCTCGCTGATAGGGGTGCAGAACGTCCTGAAAGATGACTTGGAGGTCTTCTCCATGATGATGAGCGTGCTGGAGAGCAGGAGCCCGATGAACATGACCACGAGCATGATGAGGTAGGGGAACATGTAGGAGAGCTTGCTCGTCTTTGAAGAGATGTACTCGATGGTGGTGGTGATGGGGTTGGAGATGGTCTCGCTAGACGTCACCTTGAGGCTGTCGATGGTGCCGCCCAACCCTTCCAAGTCCCTCTTGAGCCCGTCAAGATCTTTCTGCATCTCCTCGACCTTTTCCTTGATGCCGCCGATCTGGCCGATGGTCTCCAAGTTGACCTCCCGTGCCTCTCCCAAGCGGCCGTTGAGATCATCCAGCGAGCGGTCCAGCTCATCAACTGCTTCGCTGAACAGCTTCACCGCCGCCGCCCGGTCGATCTCGGTCTGGTCCAACGCCTCTTCCAAGCCATCCAAGGCCTCCTGAAACGAGATGAACGCGACGGTGTCGTACGGCACGCCCTCGAGCTCCGATTCCAGCGCCCGGCCGTCCGCGAGCACCCCGCCGCTAGTGGTCTCCAGGTCGAAGAGTTCGTTCTCCAAGGACTCGAAGTAATCCTCCGCGTCGCTCGTGTCCACGTTCGCCTCGGCCAGGTCCATCCCCTCCGCCGTGCCGGCCGCCTCTTCCGCCCGGCCAGCCGCCGTCGCCGCGGCCGCCTTAATCCTGATAGTCTCGGCGAGGGCGTTGTCGATGCCCCTTTCTGTCTGCCAGAGCACGTCGAGGATGCTGTTCGTGAGGTCTTTTGAGAGCTCGGCTGACTCGACGCCGAGGTTGGAAGAGACGGTGTCGATGATCTGGTACACGAAGTTGGTGCGAGACTGGTCGACGTAGAACGTTATCTCGTTCGTCTTGTTATTAGCTATCCTGAAGTCCTCAGGGAACAGGATGCACGTCTGGGTGCTTCCTTGCTTGATGGTCTCGACGCACTCCTCGATGCTGCCGTAACTGTCGACGACGAACCCGCTCTCCTCCATGTTCTCGACGAAGCGAGCGGTCAGCTCTGACCCCTCAGGCGCGTGGTAGCCGATCTTGAGGTCGTACGACGCGGAGTTCGTGAACGCGAGTCCGATGAGCAGGATGATGAACAAAGGGCCGAACAGGATGACGAACGCCGATGACTTGCTCCTGAAGAGGAGGAGCAGGTTCTTCTTGATGATCTGGCCGAGCTTGCTCATAAGACATCACCTTCCTCGACCATCTCCTCTATCCGCTTGTCCTCCTTATGCTCCTTCTTCTCGTGACGGCGCCCTTCCCCTTCTTTCTTGCTGTGTTTCCGCCGCTTCCACTTCTTCTTCTCATGATGGCTGCCGGCCTCTTTTCGCTGGTGCTCTTTCTCTCGCTCCTCATCATCCTTCTCCTTCTCGTCCGGGAACTTCTTCGCAGCCTCCTCCTCCACAGAGGATTGCTCGCGGCGGCGCTGGTCCTCCTCGACGATGGTGATGAAGATGTCGTCCAGTGACTGCTGGCCAATGTGCAGGTCCTCGACCTTGTCCTTGAGGTGCTTGGCCACCTGCATCACGACCTTGGCGCACTCGTGCGGCTGGTTCGTGCTGAACATGAGCCCTTGGTTGTAGGCCTCGCACTTGATGAACAGTTTCTTGTGGTGCTTCTTCATCTCCTCGGCAAGGTCATGGTATTTCTTGCTGCCGAGCTTGACGCTCACCTGGTGGTAGTCCGAGAAGTTCTTCTTGATCTCTTCCAAGGTGCCAACGGTGAATATCTTGCCGTCCTTGAGGATGGCGATGCGGTCGCACACCCGTTCCAGGTCTGAGAGGTGGTGGCTGGCAAGGACGATGGTGGTCTCCTTGTTGTTGATCTTCCTGATGAGATCATAGATGTGGTTGCGCAGCACGGGGTCGAGGTCGGCGGTGGGCTCGTCCAGGATGAGCACGGCGGGGTCGTGGATGAGCGCGCACGCGATGTCCAGGCGCCGCTCCATCCCGCCGGAGAGGTTCTTGCCCAGCAGTTTCCGCGCCTGCTCGAGGTCCATGAGGTGGAGGAGTATCTTCATGTTCGTCTGGATGGTGTACTTGGGCAGGTCGTACAACGAGCCGAAGTATTTCAGGTTCTCCAGGACGGTGAGGTTGTCGTAGAATGAGGGTATCTGCGAGGCGAAACCGAAAACTTGCTTGACCAGGGAGAGGTGCTTGTGCACGTCCTTGTACGTCGGTGTGCCCAGCGCGCGGTGCGGCGGCTCGAGGAGGATGCGCACCTCTCCCTTGTCTGGCTTGAGGAACCCGATGAGGACGTGCAGGAGCGTCGTCTTGCCGCTGCCGGAAGTGCCGATGATGCCCAATATCTCTCCCTTGTGCACGTCCAGGTTGACGCCTGACAGCACGAGGTGGTTCCCGAAGGCCTTCTTGACATTCCTGACGCGAAAGAATTCCTCTGGCACGGCTCACCCCCTCCTCGTGGTGAACGCGACCGGACTTTATAAAGGTTTCGTCATTTCTTCTTGACGAGCTCCCACACAACGAGGACGAGGAGGACGAACAACGCGCCGCCCAAGAACCACAACGTAGCAGGTGTGGGGAACTGCCGCGCAGCCTCCTGAACCATGAGAGGAGCCGCCTGCGCCGTCGCGTTCCCCGCCGCGAGCATCGTCTCAGCAGCCGCGTCGCCCGCTGCCCGCACAGCCCAAGAAGCGTTCTCCGCGGCTAGCGGGGCCATGTCCGCCGCTAGCTTCTCGTTCGCGGCAAACAAGAATCCCTTGCCGAGGAGTCGTTGGCCGAACTCCAGCGCCGCCGCGACGCCGAGGATGATGGCCGTGACGGGCCAGAAACGCTTGATCTTGTCTAAGACTTGCTGCTCGTCCTTCGGCGCGATGATGATGAACTTGTTCGCCAGCTTGTAATGCGGGACCTCCTTGCCCTTGTCAGAGTAATGGTACTCGTCAGTCTCGACGAGCTTGCTCTGCGACAAGAGCTTGAGATTGTAATGCGCGGTGGAGAGCGGGATGCCGAGCTCCTTGGACACCTGGGTCTCCGTTGCATACTCCTTGTTCGCGAGGTAGTCGAGGATGGCCCTGCACGTCTCGTTGCTGATGGTCTGCGCGAGCTGTTTTGACTGCTTCTCCTTGAGGGAGATGAGCATGAATGATTCTTCCTTTGGCATGAGGGGAGATAACGAGCAGGAGTATATAAATGTCGTGATGGTTGCAACCTTGACGGAACCTATCACGTCACCGTGTCCCAGAGGTGCTCGACGTCCTTCTTGTACCGGCCGCCGTGCTTCTTGAAGAACGTCGGGTAGGTGAGGTCCCACACGTCGAGGAGCTGCCGCGCCTTGGCGTGGTGGCTGAGGTCGTCGATGATGGCGTTCTCGCGCCCGTCCAATGACAAGTACTCCGCCTTGACGTCATCCTCAGCCCCTTGCGGCCGCCGGTACTCGACATCCCACAGCACAAGCCATCCTTCCAAGGACTTGCGCACGTGCTCCTCATACTTCTCCACGAGGTCAAGCATGCCCTTGCGGCCGTTGCTCAACGGCCCCTCCTCCACCCACCAGTCCTCAGCGGCGCGCAACCGCACCTTCGCCCGCGTCTTGATCAGGAACGCCTTCGCCGGCGCGCACAGGAGACTCTTCTTCATGGGAGACACCACGACCTGCCGCAGCTCCTGCACCTCTCCCCATGGTATGCGCTTGCGCTCCAGCACTCCTCGCACGTACAGGCATCGGTCGTTCGCCCGCACCTTCTGCACGATGTTCCCGATGAGCTCGGTCATCAGCGCGGCCTCGAAGAGCACGATGATAAGTCCCGCGACGCGGAACCTCACAGGGATACCGGGAATGCTATAGAAGATGACGAGGAGGAGGGCCATGGGCACCTGGGAGATGGCCGTGAGCGCTAAGGTCTTCTGGCGCGTGGTGAGCGTCATGCACACGTCATCAGCATCAGCGCTTAAAAAGCTTTTCGTTCATCGTCGGGCCGGTCGGTGGCCGAGCTCGTACAGGAACAAGGCGAACCCGCCGATGTAGAGGAGGACGTTCAGGACGAGGAAGACGAACAGGATGACGCCCAGGAAGGTCTTGCCCGCGCCGAAAAGGAGGGGGACTCCTTCCTTGAAGTAGGCGAGGAGGTCGAGGAAGTACAACCAGACGTAGCGGCCGAAGAACACGGAGGACACGACGACCCAGACGCGGTCAGCGGCCCTGGCGATCCTCGGAGCCGCGGCGAACCCTCCCATGACGGCCATGGCCGTCACGACCGCCCAGAGCGGGATGGCGCCGAGCAACGGCTGCACCTGCACGCCGCGCGCGGCGCCGGTGCCGATTCTCGCCAAGACGAACAGCGGCGCGGCCGCCACCGCCGGCAAGGAGGAGAAGAACGTCACCCGAAGCCATCCCGGCAAGGAAGGGTGGCGGCGGTGGTACAAGGCGTGCCAGATGAGCGCGGGGGAGGTGAAGAGCAGGAGGAACCCTGCGATGTTACCGATGAACACGACGATGACGCCTGCCTTTCCTAAGAATCCCGGGAACCACCCGAGGCAGGAGGACAACGCCTGCCAGACATAGGCGTAGGACTGCTCCAGGTTGCCGAAGTACAGGATGTCCTTGATGCCGGTCAGGTAAGGGATGATGAAGTTGCCCACGTCCGTGAGGAGGTGGAGGACGAGCAGGCCGACGATGCCGAGCAGGAATGTCTCCTTGTACCTGAAGTGGTCGATGAACGAGCGGTAGAACGCTGCGCCCGCGTTGCCCACCTCTTGCAGGTAGCGGTACACCGAGACGCGGTGGCGGAAGACGACTGTGCTGTAGAACAGGAGGGCGACGAGCACGATGGTCGCGTCGACGGCGATGGCCAACCATTCCATGACGAGATTGAACACGAACACGAAGAAGCCGAGCAGGACGAGCAAGGTCATGGCGTACCGCTCAGTCACGCGCTTGCCCGGCTCGCCGTCCTCGTGCAGCACGCCCATGACACTCCGCTTGCTGAAAGGCCAGGAGGAGGCCCACGCGGCGAGGACGCAGAGGCAGAGCACGCCAACGAGCAATCCCCACTGCTCGTACAGCGCGGTGTGCGACGCGAGGTGCGTGTACGCGCCGAGCAGGAATGATTCCTGCCCCTTGCCGATGAGTGCGTCCCTCGTCACGTTAGTGTAGTACGTGAGGTCTTTGATTATCATGAGGAAATAAGCGGCGATGATGAGGGTGTCGAACTGCTTCTTGCGCGTGCCGAAGAGCACCTTGCTCGGGCTCGCTTGGTAGAGCAGGGCGCCGAGCAGTCCCCAGCTCAGCAGCTTCTTGGCGAGGTCGAGCTCTGTCCATATCACCTCTGAGAAGTCGAGGATGTTAAGGATGATGAGGCCGAGGAGGAGGATGTCCACCCAGCCGAGGAGGGGTTTGCGCGCCATGCGCACCTCCTTCGTGAGGCCGGGATTAAAACCTTTGCGGTCAGAGAAAACTATATATAGGCAGCCCTCTATAGGAAGGGCATGCGATGGGTAGGGTTGGCGTTGCTCCTCTTGTTCCTGCTCGGGGTGGCATCCGCGGAGGACTCAGTGGTGGGAGAAGCGGCTCCGGGGGACGTCATGGTTGACGGCGACGTCGCGCTCGACGCCGACAATGACGGCATCTTGGACGCGTATGACCAGTGCCCTGGCACCACCGACAAGGTCATCGACCACTCAGATCACCTCGAGTACGCTGGTTGCTCGTGCGAGCAAGTCATCTCCTTGTTCCCTGACGACAACCCTTGCGTCAAGCCGGTCTGCATCGGCACCAACCTCAACTTCGTCGAGAAGGCGTACCAAGGAGTATTTGTTGACTGCCCGCCCGACACGTGCGATGGCTTCACGTTCTATGACTACCCGTCTGACGGCTACTCAAAGTGCGTTGATGGTGAGGTGCGGGAATATCATTGCGACCCTTGGGTGTCCGAGAATGATGTCAGGTGCGGCTACGTCGCGCCGCCGCCCATCGATAATGCGTCCGTGGGCGGCGCGGACTCGGCGGGCGACGGTGGCGGCGACGCGCCTCCTGACGCCGATGACGCCCCTGTCATCCCTGAGCTGCCAGGCGACGCGCAGCTGTACTACCTCACCGATGCGGAGCTCTCCTTCGCTTATCCCAAGGAGGTCGTGGAGGGGGAGGACGCGTCGTTGCGGCTTGTCATCCTCCTCTCAGGTATAGGCGCGACCGTCATTCCCTCGCTCTCCGTTGACGGCACCGAAATCCTGATGGTTGAGGATTACTGCGGCGTTGACGCCGAGGGGCTGTTGTTCTGCACTGCGCTGTGGCGCCTGCCGTGGCGGGTCGGCAGCCATGATCTCTCGCTCGGCCTCCACTACGAGCCTGGTGACGGTTCCTTGGTGGAGGAGACCTTCACCTTGCCTTTCATTGTCCGGCAGTCGCCTTTCGAGCCTGCCATCGTGCCTGAGTCGTCCGTGGTCCTCGCGGAGGACGGCTCGCTCTCGTCACGCGAGGAATCATTCCTCATGGCGGTGCATGACGAGCTCGAGAATCGAGGCTTGGCAAGCCCTGATGATCTCGAGCAGTTCGTCGACGGCGTCAGCGAGTCTTCCAGCAACCTCTTAGTGGATAAGAATTGCTCGTATGACTCCTTTGCTAATCGTACGGTGGTGGCTATAACGGTCTCGCCGATGAAGGGGTTGGTTGCGAGGGGTGTGCGGATACTTGAGTTTGTGCCGAAGGACTTTGCGTCCTCCGCTGATGAGATAATCTTCTCCGTGCCGCCTACTGAGGTGGTCAATGATGACCCTTTGATCATGTGGGAGTTCGCCTTGGTCGAGGAGCCGGTCACGGTGGGTTATGAGGTGCCGGGCGAGCAGGCGGTGACTGGCAACACGGTCGTCGTCGCCGAGGAGATGGAGCCGCTGGTCACGCCGTGGCACGTCGCTGCGCCCATGCTCGTCATCCCGTTCATCGTCCTCCTCTTCCTCATCTTGCCGCGTGCGGGCAGGCGTCGTCATTGACCGCTCTCCTCGTTGGAGGGGTTGTCGGCGCCGATTATCCCTTGAGCGCGTACACGCCTTTGTCGTTCTCGATGAGCCCTTCCGCTTCGAGCTCTTCGAGGATTCCCTTGAGGTCGTGCTCGCGGCAGGGGAAGCGCTCTGCCGCTTGGTCGGGGGTGATGGTCTCGTGCTCGGTGAGGTGCTTGATGATCCTTCCTCGGTAGTAGCGCTTCGATCCTTTGAATGCTGGTTGCGTCGTCTTTGGCTTGATGCCTGTCGCTTTGCTGGTGAGGATGGCGGCGCCGTAGTCCATGAGGGCGTTGTGCCAGTCCCTGCTCCTGCCTTTGGGCAGGACTTCTTCCGCTTTCCGGAAGAGTTCCTTGTCACTGATGGTTCCTGGCAGGTTGAGTTCGTGGATGAGGATGCGCCTGATGTTCGTGTCGACCGTTGCGAGGTCTTGGTTGTCCGCGAAGATGAGGATGCTCCTGGCCGTGTACGGGCCGATGCCAGGCAGTGCTTGCAAGGCTTTGACCGTGCCCGGGACGATGCCTTCGTGTTGTTCCATGATGCTGTTGGCGGCGTCGTGGAGCCGCTTGGCGCGGTTGTTGTAGCCGAGCCCTGACCAGAGTTGCAGGGCCTTCGCGAGAGGCGCTCCTGCTAAAGCAGATACGGTCGGGAAGGCTTTGAGCCATGCTTCGTACTTCGGGATGACGCGGTCTACTTGTGTTTGTTGGAGCATGACTTCGCTGATGAGGATGTGGTAGCGGTCGGTCGTCTTCCGCCAGGGGAGGTCTCGTCCTTGCTTCTCGTAGTGGGTGAGGATGCGTTCTTGGAACGTCTTGGTATCCATGCCGCTTCTTGGAGTGCTCTTGGTTTAAATCATTACTTCTTTTCTTTATGGAAAAAATAAGGTGTAGCAACATTTATATGCATGCACGACGATGAAAACCACGTGAGACAAGCCATCAACACCCTACTGCTCGTTTTCCTAGCCCTCTACGCAACCACCGCGATCATCTCAACGCACACCCTCACCGGCAAAGCGGCACACACCCACTACCCAGACACGTTCAGCGCGATGCATGATATCACCATCAACCAACAAGAAATCACCGCCAAAGACACCGTCATCCACAAACAAGGATGGTACAGCATCAACGGCGCCGACTGGCAAAGCATCACCCTCACCGGCAACACCTACCAAGGAAGCACCGCCTGGCTCGCCAACACCGCCACAGCCACCCTACCAGACACCATCCTCCAAGCAGGAGAACACTACCTGATACTCTACACCTGCACCTACAACAACGGCTGGGACTGCCACGGGGACAAATGGCAGCTCGGCATCATCACCAACAACCCAGACACCCCTATCCTTCCGCAAGGAGCGGAACTCCTCGCCGCAGGCTTCGAACAAGGACTAGCAACCCCCTTCCTCACCGGCTACGGAGCGACCCTCACCATCGACACCGTTCGAGCGCACAGCGGACAGAACAGCCTACGGCTCACCGGCACCACAGACCACGGCTGGACGCAACCCTGCACAGGAAGTAAAGCAGCCATCGTTGACTTCACCACACAAGGAAAGGAGTTCACGCTCGGCGCCTACGCGAGGTCAGACAAGGACACGCCCGGCAGCATCACCATCCTATGCTACGGAGACGACTACCTCTACTACGGCCACGGAGACGAAGGATGGGGAGCGACGGAATTCACCGCCACGACGGACTGGCAACACATCACCGTCACGCACACCTGCCCCGACTGGGCGACCAGCGCGGGCATCAGGATAGAAGTGCACGAGCAAGGAAGCAGCATATGGTACGACGACGCCTACCTCATCACCACACCAGCACGAGAAGGAGTCATCGCCCACTGGCCGCTCGACGGCGACGCGCACGACGCCGCGGGCACCCACGACGGCAGCGTCACCGGCGCCACGTTCACGACCGACGCGCACGCAGGCCAAGCAGCGAGCTTCGACGGGAACGGCGACCGCATAGAGATACCGAGCTTCTCCATCTCAGGAGACGAGCTGACCATCGCCGCGTGGTTCAAGGCAGCAGACCTCGCGAACTGCCCGGACAGCGACTGCCGCATCATCAGCAAAGCGACAGGCATCCAAGAGGAAGACCATGAATGGATGATCAGCACATGGTACGAGTCAGGAACGACACGTCTCCGGTTCAGGCTCAAGACGAACGGCGACACGGGAACGCTCATCACCAGCCCGGTCAGCAACAACGAATGGGTGCACGTCACCGCCGTGTATGACGGGCAGTACATGAGGCTCTACAAAAACGGCGCCGAGACCGGCAAGCTCGCGAAGACCGGCACCATCACGACAAGCGGAGCGCAAGTATGGATAGGCGACAACCCCCCTATCGTGAACAGCAAGCCATGGGACGGCATCATCGACGACGTCATCATCTTCGACAGGGCGTTGACGGCGAGCGAGGTCCAACAACTCTACCAAGGCGGCGGGACGTGCACGCCGACGACATGCGCAGCGCTCGGTTACGACTGCGGCACGTGGAGCGACGGGTGCAGCAGCACGCTCAACTGCGGCTCGTGCGACGGCACCTGCAACAACGGCCACTGTGAGACCGCACAACCAGTAGAAGGATTGCTGGCGAGGTACACGTTCGACAGCGTGTCAGGGACGAGCGTGCCGGACGTCGCCGGCAGCAACGACGGCACCCTGTACGGCGGCACCATCACCCAAGGAGTCCTCGAACTCGACGGCAACAACGATCATGTCAGCATCGGCACCATGAACATCCCAGGGGAGCAGATGACCATCGCTGCCTGGGCGAGGACGAGAGACGTCAATAACTGCGGCACATACCAGGACTGCCGCATCGTCAGCAAAGCAACCGGGACGGCAGAACAAGACCACTACTGGATGGTCGGCACCTGGAACGAGAACGGGCCAAAGCTGCGATTCCGGCTGAAGGCAGGAGGGACGACAAGCACGCTCGTCGCGAGCAGCGGGAACATCATCAACGATGACTGGTTCCACGTCGCCGCTGTGTACGACGGGCAGTACATGCGGCTGTACAAGGACGGCGCGCAAGTAGGCAGCACGGCGAAGACCGGCACTATCACGAGCTCGACGGCGGCGGCCTGGATAGGCGACAACCCGCCCACCACCGGGAGCAGGCCGTGGGACGGCTACCTCGACGACGTCAGGATATACGACACCGCATTGTCCCAGGCAGAAGTACAGGACATCTACGGGATGGGAGAGCCCCAAGGGGACTTCGGCGGCGGGAGCACTTCCTGCCAGAGCAACCCCGGAGAACTCCTCGTACTGGACGAGACCTTCACCATACCATCGAGCACTGACTCAGCACACGGCGGCAACGGCTTCTGGTGGTGGAAGACGATACCCGCTGGCTGGCCGAGCAATTGGAGAACGCCCTATGATTACTATGACGGCAGGTTCTACACCCGATACGAAGTGCTCAGCCAACCCACTAACAACCAAGGAGACATCTCGTTCGTCATGTGGCAGAAAGACATCGACAACGATGGTGACATGAGCGAAGACGTGGAATCGCGGATCACCTTCGCAGGACCAGGGGTCTCCGTCCATGACACCTCGCCGCACGACTGGTGGAAGCACACCACGTACGGCGGAGTGGACTGGACGCAGATAGGACAGCTCGACCGCTACGGCTTCGCGACGTGGAAGACCAACCCGTTCTGCCAGCTCAGCACGTGGGGAACTGGCTGCCCGGAATACCAATACCAATACTTCCCGTTGGAGATACGGGCCACCATAGTCGCCGTGCCTGAAGGAGGAACCTTCTCCGGATGGGACTGCTGGCTAGGCGGAGGAGGAGCGGTCAGCACGGACTTCGACTTCACGCACCACTACATCACCAGCAACCTCATCACGGAAACCGGCAACGGCGTGCAGACGGCGAGCGACTATGACAACGACGGCGACCTGGACTTCACCATCGGCTCCCGTTACTCGCCGACAGGCATGTATTGGTACGAGAACGACGGCAGCGGGGAATGGACAAGGCGCACCATCGCGAGCACCATCCCCTCGAACAGCCTCGGCGCCGCCGACTACGACGTGGACGGCGACGGGTGGGAAGATATCATCAGTGCGGGCGTGTGGTATGAGAATGACCGGGACGGCACCTTCACCGAACGCCGCTACGACCCGAACATGCAGTACTACCACGAGTTCCACGACGTCACCATGGCGGACATGAACAATGATGGTGTCCTGGACGTCATCGGTTGGAGCGCGAACTACGGCTCTTACTGGTACGACTTCACCACCAACCTACGAGGGACCTGGACGAGGCACGACGTAGAGCCCAACCTGCCGGCATGGAAGAGCCAGGGCAACGAGCTCCACGCAGCGGTATCCCCGATAGGGATAGGGGATCTTGACGGCGATGGGGACAACGATGTCTGGGGGACGGTCGCGTGGTACGAGAACAGGAACAACGGCGCCTCCTTCACCCGGCACACCGAAGACCACACCGGCGTCTTGTTCACAGGGAGCCTGCCATACGGCAAGGCGACGCGCTCGTTCATCATCGACATCGACAATGACGGCGATGATGACATCGTCTTCACTGAGTGTGATGACGTGGACAGCAGAGGAGGCATACTCAAGAACAACGGCAACGGCGACTTCACGCTGGAACTATTGCCGAAAACTCTTATTGGCAGGCGGGGCTCGTTGCACAGCCTCTTCGTCGGTGACCTGAACATGGACGGCAGCCTCGAGATAGTCACCGCTGAGCAAGAGGACCTGAACGTGGGAAGCACGGCGTGGTACGTCTGGACGAACACCGGAAGCGGGTGGGAGGAACACCTCCTCTTCGACATCGGGCTCGGCGGGCATGATTCCATCTTCAAGGACGTCGACCAGGATGGGGACATCGACATCATCAGCAAGGTATGGAACCCTGAGGCAGGCCACAACATCCTCGGAGGGGTCGCGCACGCAGACTACTACGAGAACCAAGCAATCACCCAACCATCAGCAGGCATCAGGCTCTCCTCCAACATCAACAATGGTTGGACGCAACGAGGAGGCGCGTACTGGGAGACGAGAGGGGATATGATAGTGGCTCGCCAACAAGGAGGCAACGGCGGAGAGCTCATCAGCACGCAATCATTTAGCGACTACGAAGTCGTCTTTGATGCCTGGCCTGACTACAGCGTGGACACGGGCCTGTACGTACGGGCGACTGACGACGGCAAAGGGTACCAAGTCACCATCGACTACCAACCGAACAACCCGATAGGCGGCATCTGGCTTTCCGGCATCGGCGACACCGGTGTGTGGGACTTCGAGATCAAGGACGAGGACGAGATACAGCCGAGCAGGTGGGGCGACACACCAGCATTTGACATGGACGCGTGGTCGTACATCTGGAAGGAGCATGACTGGAACCAGTTCCGCGTACGAGTAGAGGGCAATCCTGTAAAGATTACTACATGGATCAACGGCTGGAAAGTGCACGAGTACCAGGACACCCAGACGAGGCTGTCCTCAACGGGCAAGATAGCGTTGCAGGTGCATGACGGCGCTGATGACTACCTATGGGCTGACGGCGCCGTGGCCAGGTTCAGGAACATCAAGGTGTATCCGCGGTGAATAGCCGCTCGTTCTCTCGCGTCAGCCCCTTATTTCTGCCCCGATAATCATGTTTCCCCACGAAAATAGCCTTATTTTATAAGCAAGCGCGTCTTTCCCTCTCTCGGTGTAGGGTCGCGAGACGACTCACGGCTATCCATGCTGAGGAAAGTCTGCCCACACAACGCGGCCACCAACGCTTCAACGCGCTGCTGGCCACTGGACAACAGGAGCCGGCTGTCGTGGCCGGACGGAGAAATTCGTGGCAACCGCCCCGAAACGGGACCCCTCCAGGAATGGGATGAAGCACGCGAAGGGAACGGCAACGAACCCGAGACTGACCTGCGGACGTCTCCTGGAGAATGGATGAAACGGCGAGCCCCTCCTTGTGCAAGCCGCAACGGCGCTCAGTTGAATGTCGTCACGGTCCATCGGCACCACGAGCTGGTGCTTCGGGACCGACAGAAGGCAGCTTATCGCGGCCCGACACCACCTCCTAAACGGCATGGCCGCGACGTTCACGCCTCGCAGCACACGCCCCCCTCAGGGCACGTGCCGTCATACGCCGCCAGCGAGGAATAGCCGAGGTCAGCGCACGTCGTCGCGTTCTCCCGCACCTGCGACGGGTCCAGGCAGGACCCGCCCGCGTCCCTGCACGTCGCGTTCTCCCCAATCGCTCTTAGCTCCCCAGCCTCCTCCATGACGCTGCCCGCGTCTTCGACCGTGTTGCCGACAGAGAACAACGCCATGCCGAGCAAGAGCACGCCGATTACGCCTAGGATGATGAGGAGCAAGCTCAGGCCTGCGAGCACGATCGCGATGATCGCGAAGGCCTTGCCCCGCTCGCCGAGGCGCTTGACGCGCTTCACCGCGCCGATGCCTAGGATGAGTCCGATGACGGGGCAGAGCAGGCCTATAACGCCCATGGCGGGCAGCACCCAGAACGCCGTGAGGAAGAGCGTGCCACTGGCAAGAGGGAAGAGGATGCCGGACAGATAGGGCAGTAGCGCCACGATGAACGCTGCTACCGCTTTCTTGCTCATCTTGCCGGACCTCGCAGAGGCGGCGGGCCCCTCATGCTTGTCAGGAGTCATCGCTGCGGGGCTCTCAGGCCTTACCGGCAGCGGCCTGCCCGCTAGTTCCGCGAACGCCTCGTCCAGCGATTGGTCAGTGTACCCCTTGCTCTTGAGGAAGGGGCGGAGCTGCGCCTCCGTGATGCCTTTTTCTACCTCTTTCCGTAAGTAGGCGACCAGTTCAGGAGCGGCGGCCATGCTTCTTCACAAGACCACTCACTATATAAATGTTCCTCGTCGCTACACCCACTACATTTTTAAATGATGCTGGCTTCCACGACTCCATGGCGCGGAACGACAAGATACGTATGCCCAGCTCAGGAGCCGGCATCACGCAGTACTTCGACGATTACAAGAGCAAGATAGAGTTCCAGCCCGTCCACATCGTCATCTTCGCGATCGTGGTCATCCTCATCGAAATCCTCCTCTGGATAGGTTTCTGAGACGATGATGCCAGGCATGAACCCTCGGATAATGAAGCAGGCCATGAAGCGCATGGGCATCCAGCAGGAAGAAGTCCCTGCTACGGAAGTCATCATCCGCACCCCTGAGAAGGAGATCGTCATCGCCGACCCGCAAGTCTCCAAGGTTAACATGATGGGTCAGGCCACGTGGCAGGTCGTCGGCGAAGCAACCGAGCGGGCGCTGGACACCGCGCCTGACATCTCTGATGAGGATGTCCAGACCGTGGTGGAGCAGGCCGGCGTCACCCCTGAAGAGGCCAAGGCCGCGATTGAGCTGTGCAACGGCGACCTCGCGGAAGCCATCATGAAGTTGCGCGACGAGTGATTCAGAATATCCTAGGTGTGTATCCTGCTTTTCGCAGGAGTTCTTGCTCTTCCTTCGCGCACGTTCCTAGCCCTTGCTGCGTCATCCCCTTGTAGATGGCGCTGGCGTGGTGGAGCCGTGACCGCAACCCCTCATCGTCAGGCGAGTCCTCGACGAGCGAGGACAGGTTCTTCACTCTCCGTTCGTATCTTTCCCGCGTTTCCGTCCAGTACCGCTTCGCCGCGTCGATGTCGACGGGCGTTCCGTGCATCCTCACGGCGCAGGCCCTGAACGTCCTGCTGCCGTCGGCGAGGATGGCCTCTTCTGGGTTGTCTGGGGCTGGCCGTGCCCCTTCGATGAGTCCGTAGTATGTCATGCGTGCATGAAACCACCCTGAGTTTAAAAAACTTCCTGTGATTATTCACTGACTAGTAAATAATTTCTGGTGCCCAAACCTATTTATATCCCCGACGAGTAATACCCCTCTCGCATGGAGAAATTCATGGAGTACCGGGACCGGTCCAGGCAGAACATCCGCGTGGCAGACCACATGCTCACCATGACCTACCCCCTAGTCAAGGACCCCAAGCTGCTCCTCGCAGTCCTAGAAAACCTGTTCATGGCCATCACGAACAGCATGGCAGCAGTCCTGTACTACGAACGAATCTTCAAGCGAGTACCCCCGTTCCACGACACGTTCGAGAGCAAGTTCAACCTGTTCAAGACGAAAATCGTGCCCCGCCACAAGATCGACCTGAAATGGGTGCGGTTCATCGCGGAAGTGAAGGAATACGTGCAAGAGCACAAAGAAAGCACGACCGAGTTCCCGAGAAAGGACAAGTTCATCATGGCAGACCACAACTACCGCATGAAAGCGCTGGACGAACGGCTGCTCAAGCAACACCTTAGCAAGACCAAGGAGCTCGTCCACCTCTTACTGCAACTGGTGAGCAAGAATGATGCAATGTTTGGAAGACGCTAAAGAAGAACTGAAACGCGTAGACCACCAGATCTACGTCAGCCTGAAATACACGAGGACGGTGGACGTCCTGCTCAACATCATCAGCCGCATGATCGACGGCTACGAATTCCTCATCGAAGGCCTCATCAAGGTCGCCATCGAGGACGGCAAGGCAGAGCAGGTCCCGCACTCGCCCATCGAGCGAGGCAGCCTCGTCAAGCAGCTCTACGACGAAGACGAGCTCATCATCGATAACATCAACCTGTTCTTCCTCCTCAGGAAGCTCTTCAGGAGCAACCCCGTACGCGAGAACGAGTACCGCCGCAACGTCACCATGCGCACCGTCATCGAAGGGCGCGAAGAGCTCGTCACCATCGACATCATCACGAACTACTACCACTTCATGCTCGAGTTCTACCAAAAAGTCGAAGAGCTTATAAAGCAGCACGCCCCCAAAGAGAAGGAATGAGCAAGACCATCGGCATCCTGTCAGGGAAAGGAGGGACGGGGAAGACCACACTAGCCATCAACCTAGCAGCGGCACTCCACAACCTAGGAGAGAACACCCTCCTCGTCGACGCTAACCTCGACAACCCGCACGTCGGCACCTCGCTCGGCACCGGGCACTACCTCCACACCGTGCACGACGTCCTCCTCGACCGCATCGCCGCCACGCAAGCAGTACACTACCATGACTCCGGCCTCAAGATTGTGCCGGGCAGCGTCACGCCCAAGCGAGGACTCGCCCACGAACACCTCAACAAGTTCTCGCGCCTCGCCGACTACGTCCTGTACGACGGCCCGCCTGGCCACCACGACCACGTCCTCGACGCCGCGCAACAAGTCCTCATCGTCACCAACCCTGATCACCACTCGCTCGCGGACGCGCACCGGCTCGTCAACCAAGCACAAGACCGCCAGAAAACCCTCGTCGGCGTCGTGCTGAACAAGGCAGGCACGGGCATCACGGAAGCACAGGCAGAGACCTTCCTCGGCGTGCCCATCATCGCCAGCATCCCGCACGACGACAAGGTGCCGCAGGCCTTGTCGCGGAAAGTCGCCTACCTGCAAGCCTATCCGAAACGGCCGGCCGCGATAGCAATAAAGGAGCTCGCGGCAAGGATAGCGGTCAAGCCGTTGTAGGCAGTCTTCCCCTCATGGCTATTTCACGTCATGGCAGCGATGATTAGCGCTATGATAGCAACGGTAATGATGAGTTCCAGCCCGATGCGCATCGCCACCCAAAACCCTACTGTCTTATGACTCTCTTCCCAACGCACCTTGTAGAACTTGTGCACGAGCGCCGAGGCGAGGCCCGCGAACACGAGCAGCCATGCCATGCCCTTCAAGGAGGTCCCAATGATGGACGCCACTACCATCTTGATGGAGAACATCACGGTCTCCACGATAGCCGCGACGAGCAGCGCGGTCGTGAACCGATGCTCTTTCAGCTTGGCGATGTTGCTCGCAGCCCAGAGCAGGAGCGCGCTGAGCGGGACGGCCAGCAAGAGGACGATGATGCTGGTAACGAGCAAACTCATGTCTTTTCTCACCACTCTGAAACTATATAAGCTTTCCTGCACGAACCTTTAAAAACAACCGTCCTCTTCCTCTCCTCATGTCCCACGACCTCTTCCTCGCATGCGAACGCGGAGCAGCGCCCTACGCGGAGCGCGAGCTCGCCATCAAGGGCCTCGGCGGAGAGGTCAAGACGACCGAGACGACCATCGTCGTCAAGGACGTCACGAAGGAGGACCTCGTCAAGGCGGCCTACCTCCTGCAATCACCGGTGCGCATCGGTCTCCTCCTCGGCGACACTGACGTCACCCCAGACCTCGAGGAGTCCGTGGTACAATTGGAGACCCTCATCGGCACCATCGACTTCAATGACATCCTCCCGCCTGGCAAGACCTTCCTGGTGGCATGCGACCGCGAAGGGGAGCACGAGTACAACAGCATCGACATGTCCCAGGAAGCGGGCAGGCTCATCAAGCGCCACGTCAAGGAGGAACGCGGCGAGTTGCTCAGCGTCCATCTCAAGAAGCCGGACGTGCTCTTGCACCTGCACATCGACGGCACGCACGCCTGGCTCAGCCTCGACCTCGTCGGCAAGGACGCCGCGAAGAGAGCGTACAAGGTGTTCAACAACCCGCACAGCATCAAGGGGCCGACGGCGGCAAGCCTCGTCATGGCCTCTGGCTGGCGTCCGGGCGAATCGTTGCTCGACCCGTACGCGAGCGACGGCGTCATCCCCATCGAGGCGTCTCTGATGGCCTCAGGCCAGTCCATCCACTATTACGGCAAGGACCTGCAGTGCAAACAGCACCCTTTGTGCAAGGACGTGTTCATGGAGGTCGTCGGGCGTCTCGACCAGGAAAGGAGGATCATCGACCCGAAGCTGGTCAGCTCGTTCGACGCCCAGCTCCGCAACGTCTCCGCGGCGAAGAAGAACGCCAAGATAGCGGGCGTGGACAAGTACGTGCAGTTCTCCAAACTCGACGTGGAGTGGCTGGACACCAAGCTCGAGGCGAAGTCTGTCAAGCGCATCGTCACGCAGCCGGTCGAGGCGAGCAAGCACGTGCAGGAGCAGAAGGCGGTGCAGCTTCATAAGCACCTCTTCTACCAGGCGGACTTCGTCCTCTCGGAGGACGGCACGCTCACTTTCTTGTGCCAGCGGCCCGACGACTTGGAGCGGGCGGCGCAGCTGTACGGGTTCTCCGTCCGGGAGAAGGAGCGGGTGTTCACGGGCAAGCTGCCGCGGTGGATCCTCTCGTTCGCACGGAAGCGCTGAGTCATCAGTCGTCGGCCCGAGCGTATCGGTCCCGGTCCCGCCTATACAGTTTCTCTTCTTTCATGCGCTCCCATTCCTTGTGGAGGTCGATGCCCATCGCGTTCGCTAAGTATACTGTGGAGAAGAGGACGTTCGCCACCGCCCTTCCTAGGGAGTTGCGCTGCTCGTCGTCCTTCTTGCGCTTGTGCCCGTATAGGTGGTTGACCTCTCGCCCGAGCTCTCCCTGCGCCTCGGCCATCATGGCCAGCGCCTCGTAGGGCTCGGCGTATCCTCTCGAGGCGCCATGGACATCTTGGCGGATGTCTTCTAGCGTCCGCGGGAACGCTATCTTCCTGTTGTACCCGTTCGCCGCGTACTTCTCCCGCATGAGCCGCCACCACTCCTCATCGAGGTCCATCTCGTGCGCGTTGGCCATGCATGCCATGGTGAAGAGGATGTCGGACAGCTCCTGGCCTGCGCAGTCCTTGTTTTCTCTCAACTCATTCGCGAGCTCGCCGGTCTCCTCCGTGAGCCGTGCAAGGATTTCGAGGGGTGGGAAGTAGCCTGTCCTGTGCAGCCGCACCCATGCGTCGGTGTCTTGTTGCAGGTAGTCGAGGGGCATGCGGCAGGGGAGTGGCGGCGGTTACATAATACTTTTTATTTTCAATAAGGAAAATAATCGATTTTATATCATCACACCCCCTCCGACAAGAAGAAAGGTGGGAGCATGACGACCTGCGACCTCTGCGGCACATCCAAAGGCCCCTTCTACAACGCCAAGCTCGAAGGCAGCGCCATCCGCGTCTGCACGCACTGCAAATCATACGCCAAGGAAGCATGGCTCATCAAAGAAACGCTCCCCGAAGAGCCAAAGAACCAACCGCAACGACCACAACAAGCAAAGCAAAGAACGCAGGCACAACCTGAAAGAGGAGAACTCGTCCAAGTCATCGTCGACGACTACGGCGACCGCATCAAGAAAGCACGAGAACGGCAACAACTCAAGCAAGCAGTCCTCGCCAAGCGGCTCGCCGTCAAGGAGAGCGAACTGCACACCTGGGAGAGCAGCCGAAGAAAACCAAGAATCGACATGGCCCGCAAGCTCGAGAAAGCGCTGCACATCCAACTCGTAGAACAGCAAGAACTCAAGCCACTAAGCGAAAACAAGAAAGCATCAGGGCCGCTCACCATCGCCGACCTCATCAACCGACGATGACTTCCGCACGAAGTACGCGTCCACCGTGCCGTCACACGACCCGTTGAACGATGACACCAACGAGCCGTCGAACACCAACCCAGAAGGATCCAACCCGCCACGCGAATGCACGAACAACCACCCCTCCTCATCCTCCCCCAACACCAAAGAGACATCATCGCTCCACGTACTCCTCGCCCTATGGTTGCCATAGAACCCGTACCAAGGCCACGAGTTAGAAATGATCAAATCCCCCTCAGGGATGTTCTCCTCAGCGAACGAGATGGCCTGAGCGGCCGCCCCGCCAGCATAACACGCACGCCGCCCGGACAACACCGCCACGGCATCGACGAAGCCAAAAGCGACCTGTACCACCACCAAGGAAACCATAACAACCGCTGCCACACGGCGCCACCCAACCCCCACAGCCCTCCAACCCGCCTCGGCGCCGACCGCGCAAGCCAACAACAACAACGGCACGGTCAGGACGAGGTAACGCGGCAACTTCAACGGGTTCGCCAAGCCCAAGACGAACGCCGCCAACACCAACAACCCGACGAAGACATGATTCCTCGAAGGCCGACGGCGCAACGACCACGCGAACGGGACGAGGAATAAGAGGAGCAAGCCCAACGAGAAAGCGACATGGCCGAAGAACAACCCAACCGGCTGCCGCGCGACGTACGCGCCGATGACACCTGCCTGCGCGAACACGTCCCAGAACGGGTCGCCGTACCGCGCCCAATTAGCCACCATCCAAGGCGCCACCACCACTGCCCCCCCTACGACAAACGACAACAACCCGCGCCAGCGCTGCCCCCCCACCAAAAACGGCAGGAACGCGAACACCAACAAGGCATTCGGGAACCGCATAAGGAACGACAACCCCATGAACACGCCGGAGAACAGCAACAAACGGCAATCACCAAGCTCCTCATACCGCAAGAACAACACCACCGAACCGAGCAGCAACGCGGCCGCGGGCACGTCAGTATAGACGCGGAAACCCCAATACAACAACAAGTTGCTGAACGCGAAAGCAGCGGTGGCGCCGACCCGGAACCAACGACCAGACACCACCATGCCGGCCGCCACCCAGAACAGCACGACAGCAGCGACAGAGAAACCGACGATGAGCAGCTGCGCCGCCAACACCGAGACCCCCGTGAACACCCACACCCCCGCAATCGCGAACTCCAGCAACGGGAAACGGAAATCCTCCCCGAAATGAGAATCCTCGAGATGGCCGCGCGCGTTCGACAAGTAGACCGGCTCATCCCACAACAACAACGGGTTACGCGCGAGGAAAAAAACCTCTAAGATGATGAACATGACGACAATAGCCAGCAACGGCCACTGATGCCGCAACCACTCACCACAACGAGTCATCGCACATACCCGAACTCGCGCTCAGACCACGCGATGAGGTCATCCACGTCGATGTACCCCTCATGCACCTTGCCATTCACCACGACGGTCGGCGCCGAATCCACCCCGTACAGGCGACACAGCGTGTCCACCACGGGCGACTCGAAGTTGATGTCGAAGGAATACACCATCAACCCCGGGTACAACTCCTTAGTATAGCTCAGCACGGTGCCCTGCTGATCGCACCGCGGACAATCACCCTTGTTCGAATAGAAGAACAACGCCGCCGACTGGTTCAATGGGTGCATAGGCTCCATGACGCGACGGCACTGCTCATACCGCTGCTTCGCCAGCAACCAATGCTTCGCCTCCAAGATGAAGTAATACGACTTCAAATCGACGATGCGCGGGTCGTCGTACCCCAACAAGTTCTCCATGTACTCCGCCCGCTGAGAGACCTCGTACAGGTCATCAGCAATACTGAGGATGTCCGCGTCCTCGCACACGCTCCCCTCCAAGATGGAATACATCACCTCGACGCCGAGCGTCTTCATCTGCAACTCCTGGCTGAGCTGAAAGACCTCATCAGTCTTCTTCTCGTTCAGCACGGTGCCGACGAGGATGCCGAACAAGAACACGAACAACGTCATGGCCAAGACCAGCAACGTCTTCCTACCAGAGAAATTCTTCCTATCCATTGATACCACCCTTCCTCCTCGTGACTTCAGACTTGTGCCCCCACTCCACCCGCCGGCGACCAACGATCTTCCAGATCGCCGCGAGCCACCAGACAGGGTACAGGAGGGGGTACAGGAAAATGAACGTGAGATACGGCCACACGATGGAGCGCTTCTCGCCGCTGATGCGCTTCGCCACGGCGAACATGGTGATGCTGATGACGAGGCCGATGAGACCGAGGATAGCGGTCGGCGACGTATTGATGTAGAAAGCGTCGAAGTTCCACTTGAGCTCGAAGAAATTGAAGTTGATCGCGATCCAGTTCAGCACCCTCGTGACGACATTGCTGAAGAAGACGAAGGAAGTGTAGAATAGGATGAGCACGGTGATGCCGATGCTAATCAGCGAGGAAGGGAGCATGATGAGACCGAGATTCCCATGCCTCACCGAGAACAAGTCGCGCTTCTCGAACACGTTCTTAAGGAAGCCGTAATACCACCTGACGCGCTGCTTCCACAACGTCCTGAAATCGCGCGGCGCAACGGTATAGACATAAGCGTCGACGGCGTTGTCGATGACGCGGTGCTGCTGCTGCGCACGCAAAGCGAGCTCGATGTCCTCGGTGTGATACGCCTTGCGGAACCCCCCGCTCCGCCTCAGAAAAGACATGCGGTAGAAGCTGAACGGGCCCGGCGTGACATGGATGGCGCCGAGGCCGGCGAACACCTTGCGCAAGAAGATGCCGAACAAGTACTCGGCGTACTGCAAGTGCTGCAGGATGTTCCGGGGATCGTACACCTTCATGGAAGGCGTGACCGCGGTTACCCCCTTGTTCTCAAACACCTTAACGATGCGGCGCAACGCCTTTCGGTCCACGAACGAATCAGCGTCCAAGGCGCCGAAGATGCTCCCCGACGCCCGCTTTATGGCAAGGTTCAAGGCAGTATACTTGCCGCCGTTCTCCTTACGCAGCACCTTGATGTCAGTGTCCGAGAAGCGCCTCGCGAAAGCCGAAGCCCGCTCGAACGTACGATCATCGCTCCCGTCATCAACCACGATGACCTCCAACCGGTCTCTAGGGTAGTCGAGGTTGCGCAACGAGCGCAGCGTCTTCACCACAGTGCCTTCCTCGTTATAGCACGGCACGCACACCGACACCTTTGGGAAGGAGGCGCACTCGCCGAAGTTCAGATCATCCCTGCGCTCCAGGAGTGTCAGGAAGAAATAGAACGAGGTGAACAGGCCGAAGAACGTGGCCACGTAGATGAGGACGACGCCGAACGACAAGAGCTACACCTCCCCCTCCATGAAGCGGTACACGCTCACGCCATCCTTATCGTACACCTTGATGAACGACGGGCAGTTCTCGACCAGGAACAACAAGCCCTGATCATCAGCAGTCCACACCCCGCCGTTCCGCATCCCCTCATCGATGAGGATGTGGCTGATGTTGTACGCGCGCAGCAACGACGAGGCGTCCTCCAATCGCTGGGAGAAGAAGATGCCCTCCGCTACCGCCGCGCGCGCCTCGGCATCGACGCCTCCAACGAGATTGTCCATGAAGGCGGGTTGGCGGCCGATGCGCTCGATGAACACGCCGTTGTCGAGGCCTGATAGCACGACCTCTTCGCCAGGGACAGCACGGAGGAACTGCATCGCCTCCATCGTTGCGAGCGAAGGCTCCTCCTCAGCCAGCGATGACACCGCGAGGACGAAGGTGAACAACAAGCTCAGCCCAGCCAGGAAGAGGGTGATGTTCCTGATGCTCTGCACCGCCCACGAGCGGCGGAGGAGGAGCAAGAAGCCCCTCGCCGCGAACAGCGCGGCCACAGGCAGGAGCAACACCCTTGCCGTGACGTCAGAGAACGAGAACAAGAGCACGCCGATGATGATGATGCTCGCCGCCACGTCCTCTCCCTTCCTCGACCACGACGCGAGGGCGCCCATCAGCGCGAGGAACAGGATGAAGAATGAGTACCCGAAGTGCGCGCCGAGCGAGACGAAGATGCTCGAGGTGTCGCGCAGCAACACGTCCTTGGCGACGAACCCGAACAACTTTTCTAGCAGCACGAGGACGACGAGCCCGGCGCCGCCTGCGACGGCCAACCCCTTCCACTCGCCGCTTATGAGCCCGTATGCGATGAGGAGGAGCGTCGCGACGACGAAGCCCTTCGCGTCGACGAGGAGGAGCAGAGAGAGCAACGAGAAACTCACCCAGCGACGCCGGTCGTACCAGAACCACGCGCCGAGCGACAGCACGAGGACCAATGACAAGGGCGACAACGAGGTGAACACCACGAGGAACAACGGTGAGATGAGCAGCAGGAGCCCTGCGAGCGGCCGCTCATCCTCATCCCCTATGATGGAGCCTGCTCTGAGGAAGAAGAGGATGACCGCGAGAACGCCGAGAGCCACGGGGAGGAGCTTGCCGATGAGCAACGGCTTGGCAATGGTGAAGAGGATCGCGAGGAAGCCGTCGTACAGCGTCTCCTCCACCTCCGGCAACGGGTAGCTGCCCGGCGAGAGGATGTTCTGCGCGATGGCAAGGTGGGCGTAGCTCTCTTCCCCCAGCAATGAGTGGTTGCCTTGCAACGACCTGATCACGAAAGGCGTCAAGAGGAATGACAAGCAAAGGACGAGCATGACACCCAACACGAACCACTTCTTCACCTCCTCGCGCATCAGGACACCTCCCTGATGCTGCAGCGGCGCTCATACAGCTTGGTCTCCTCGCCGGGCGGCCCCGCCTCGGTGATGAGCTCGAAGCACTTGTCCCCTTCCTTAAGGAACGCCGGCTGCTCGACGCCTGAGAACGCCGCGGTCTGCGACGAGACGAGGAGGTGGGTAGCGCCGTACTTCTGCATCTTGCTCACCGCGTCCGTGATGAAGAATGCGGCGTACGTCGAGCGTATGTCCTCGTAGCGCTCGTCCATCCGGGGTACGAGCAGGTAGTATTGGTCGGCTACGGTGCGTCGCTGCGCGACCGCTGCCACCACTGCCCCCTCCTTCGGGGAAGCGAGGATGACGGCGTCCTCGTCGGTGAACTCCTTCGCCCATGAGAGTACCTTGAGGTCATTTGTTGACGGCGCGTCGGTGAGGTCCGCGGTGGCAATCGTCGGCAGCGCGGTGGCGATGAAGAGGATGGCTATCCCCGCAACCGCCCACCAAGCGCCCCGTGCAGCCTTGGTCTGTTGGAGGTAATCCACAAGGAGCGAGAGCGCGTACCCGCTGGCGAGCGCGAGGATGAGGCCGAGTAGCGCCAGTCCTGTCTCGAGCGCGACGAGCCTGAACCAAAGCAGGAGGAGCACGGCGATGAGCGTGCCTGAGAGTAAGGCTAGTGACTTCTTCCGGGTCTGCGTCATGGCCGCGTACAGGGCGAAGACGCCGAGGACGAGGGTGACGATGCCTACGCTGGACAACGCTTGGAGGAGGGTGATGCGTGAGAACACGCTCATCAGCTCCGCTGCTGGGATGTTCTGCCAGATGACGGCCGCGCCGTGCGCCGCGAACGCGCGCTTGTACACGACGAGGTAGAACCAAGCGTCGAAGAAGAGGAGGAAGAAGAGTATCTCGATCTCCTTCGGCGCGACGCGGACCTGTTGGAGCTTGAGGAGGCCAAGGTAGATGAGGAGCGCGACGAGGAACACGATGCTGATGGGGCTGAGGAGGGAGGAGGCGACGAGGACGATGAGGAGGTAGTTGAGATGCTTCCCGCTCTTCCTACTCTTGAGGAAGAGGTACATGGCGGCGACGAGGAGTGTCATGCTCAGAGGCAGTGATGAGGCGTCGTTGATGCCGTTGCCGAGCACGCTCGGCACCAGCGCGGCCATGCCTGCGGTGATGAGTGAGAGCCCTCGCCGTTTCAGCATGTATTTGGCGAGGGCGTACGCGGGGAAGACCATGCTCGCGGCGAAGAGGTTAGGGACTACTTTGACCAGCCATCCTGCCGGGAGGATGAGTCCCAGGGCTGCGAGGAGGTAGTCGTAGAGGGGCGAGAACACCTGGTCGCGCCCACCGAAGCCGAGGTTATCGTGGAGTAATGGCTTGCCGGTCTCTTGGACGTGCTCTACGCGGCGCAGCATGCCATAGGCTTCGTAGTCTGGGTGCGGTGACTGGTAGGCGAGGATGATGCGCAGCGCCGCTACCGCGATGAAGAGCGCGATGAGGAGGGCGGTCGTCCACCCCTGTTCCCGCGTCTTTCCGGGGGGTTGCGCCATGGTCGAGAGTACCGTCTCGTGCTTCTTAAAGGTTGCTGCCTGCGGGTAGGCCGCTGGGGGAGAGCGGAGAAGAACTGCTTATTCGTCCTCGTCGGGGTTGTAGGACGGCATGGCTTGCTTGCTGATGATCATGATGTCGCCCATGCTCTTCACGAGCTGGTGCGGCACGATGACCCCTTTCGCGCTGCCGAGGACCTTGTTCAGGAAGCTGCTCTTGGTCGCGCGCACCTTCCACCCGAATATCTTGGTGCTCGTGACGATGGCTTCCTCGACGTCGCCGAAATATTCGCCGTTGTCCGTGAATACTTTCATGTCGAACGTTTCCGTGATTTTTTTCATCTTCAGCATGTCTTCCACCTACCCTTGCTTGCCGTGATAAGGACGTTTTTGCATAACACAGGGTGTTATATAAACCTTTCTTTTTTTTACCTCTTCTGAAGGGCGACGCCCCACAACAAAAGCTTTATATAGTGGGGATTTCCTTTGAATCACTGGTTCAAACACATATAAGAGGTGGATACTCCAATGGCATGGGAACAACAAGCAGCGGTCATCTTGGCGGTCATCATCGGCACCTTGTTCGCGATCGTGTACGCGTTGCGCGTCCTGATACTCCTGGAGCGGCGGATCGCGCGTATCGACATGCACATCGAGCTCATGGCGAAGAGCATCCTCAAGGACGAGGAAGAGATTGAGAGCATGCTCAAGAAGCACAAGAAGAGGTGAGGTGTCCGGGATGCGACGGACCTCCTCTTACCTCCTTTCCTTCCTGCTCTCCTTCGCGGCCGTTGCCGCTGGGCTGTACGTGCCCGACTTTGAGGTGACGGGCGACGTCTTCGCCGTGAACGGCACCATCAAGGATTCCGGGGATGACTTCGTCTACGCCATCGCGCCTCCTGGTTTCAAGCACGTCACCGTGACGCTGCAGGGCTCGCCCGGCTATTCCCCGATGCTCTACGTCTATGACCCCTCCGCGGAGGCATTCATCTTCCAGGAGCACGGTGGCGCCGGCGACACGCTCTCGTTCAGCTATACGAACGGCCTCGTCAAGGGTCAGCCCCAGGAGATCTACGCTGTGGTCGTTGATCACGGCACCCCTGGCGCTGCTTACGCGTTGACTGTGACCGCGGAGGACCAGGACGACGCGGGGATGGGCGCTGACGCTCCGAAGAGCTTCAGGGATGGTTTCCTCATCAACCCAGGGGTGTATGAGGGGTTCCTCGGCGGCGGTGACCTCATAGACTATTATGCCTTGGACCTGGAGCAGGACGAGACCGTGTACTTCTCCATCACCCCTGCTGACAAGACAGTCCTCCGCTTCATCTTGGTAGACAGCACGCTCACCACGCGCTTGGACATCCAGTCGCAACTGGATGACAAGGAGCTCAAGGCGGTGTACAGTTCTCGGGTCAAGCAGCGGGTGTTCTTCGGCATTGAAGGCGGCATGCCGTACGCGCTCGTCATCGAGTCCGACAGGGAGGTAGAGGTGGGTGCGGAGCGCGATGCTGCTGGGGCTGAGGAGGAACGCGGCGAGGCCGATGAGGGCGTGGTTGGGGCGGCCGAGGAGGATGGTTCTTCTCCCGTGACGGGCGGCGGGGAGGATGAGGGCCGACAAGCGGCGGGGCTCCTGGTTATGATAGTGGCCATCGTGCTCCTCATCATCCTCGGCGTGGCGATGTTCTTGAGCAAGCGTCAGTCGAAGCCGCCGAAGAAGGAGAAGAGCCCTTCGAAGCATAAATCCTCTGGGAAGAAGGTTAAGAAGTGACTCGTCATTGTTCATAATCCTATGAGGTCTTCGAAGGTGAGGCCTCGTCGCTCTGCCAACGCCTTGTTGACGCTGTAGGACTTGCCTGTCTCCTCGAGGTCCTCGACGGTGAGGAACCGCCATTGCTCGTGGTAGAACTTGACAGCGACCCATGCCTCCGCGCCGAACTTCTCTGCGAAGTATCGCAGCTCGCGGATCTCCTTGCCGGTGAAGTACTTCTTTTGCTCGGTGGTGAGCTTGACTTCGAGGGCGAGTTTGCGCACGTTGTTGCTCGCCACGACGTCAGGGGCGGGGAACTGGCTGCTGCCGCTGCCCGCAGCGCGGAGGGCTGCCCAGCTAGCTCCCCAGAAGCGGTGGATGAGGTCTCGCTCGGCGTTGATGCCTCTGCTCTTGTGGGACATGTTCTTGCACCTATAGTTTCACTTGGAGGAAGTCGTGCGCGCACGTCGTCTCCGGGAAGATTTTCTTTGCGTCCGCTTCTATGTCCTCTGCTGTTTTGTACCGTTGTGAGAAGTGGGTGAGGATGAGCTTCTTGACGCCTTCTTGGCCTGCTACTTGCGCGACGATTTGTGCGGTGAGGTGCTTGTACTGCTCGGCTTTCTCGTCCAGCGACGATTCGTAGGTCGCTTCCGCGATGAGGAGGTCCGCTTCTCGCGCGATGGTGTGCATCCCTGCGCATGGCTCTGTGTCGAGGACGAACGCTATCTTCTTCCCGTGCCTGGTGGTGGTGACCATGCTGGGCGTGATGCGTTTCTGCTCGTGCAGCACGGCTTCTCCTCTTTGCAGCCTGCCGATGAGCGGTCCTTCTTTGAGGCCGAGCTTCTTGGCCTTGGCCATGTTCACTTTTCGTTGGTCTTTCTCCACGAAGGCGTAGCCGAGGCAGGGGATGGTGTGCTTGAGGTTGACGGCTTGCAGGGCGTAGCGGTCGTTCTCGTAGAAGATGAGGGGTGTGTCGCTTTTAGGGATGACTTCCTTGACTTCGAGGTCGAGTCGGAGATCGAACGAGCAGCTGTTGAGGAGGTGGCCGAGGTAGTGCTTGGTGCCTTCTGGTCCGTAGAGGCGTACCGTGCCGGGCTCGTCGGTGTTGCCGAGGGTCTGTATGAGGCCGATGAGGCCTGCGACGTGGTCTCCGTGCCAGTGCGTGATGAGGATTTTCTTGATTTTGAGGCGGTTGATGCCTGCGATGCTCATCTGTCGTTGCGTGCCTTCGCCGCAGTCGATGAGGATGCCTTCTCCTTCGTAGTCCAGGTAGATGCCTTGGACGTTCCGGTCCTTGGTGGGGACCATTGCTCCTGTGCCGAGGAAGGTGAGCTGCATGGTTTATTAAGAAACCAGTTGTTGTTTAAATAGGCTGTTGTTCTTGGCTCTCTTGCTCGCTGTTTCCTCTGTGTTGTTCATTGCTTGTGGGTTTTTTTTGGGTTGGTGGTGTCTATGTTGGTGGCGTGCTTCCTCCTGCTCTGGTGCTGTTAGGGCGCTTGCTGCTTGAGCAGGGAGGGTTTTCCGTTGTTTTTCGTGTTCTCTTTCTTGGGGGTTTGCGGCTGTGCGCGCACCATTTATTTTCTTTATAGAAATTATTTTGTGAAAAGATTTATAAGCCTCCTTCTCTTCTCTTCCCCTCCCAATAACCATACGATAGTGTACTGCGTTCAGCGCCGAGCGAATAAGAAGGAATCCTTCAATCGTTTCGTGCCCGAACGCCCGGCACCTTGCCCGCGAGGACTGCATGACCGCACCACGGCTTGTGTTCCTGGCGCCTTCCAAGGTGGACCGACAACCACGAGGTGGAACGGTAGCCGAAGACGGTGAAAAAACCATCGGAGACCGATCGTGGCGCGCCCTCGACTGCTAGCGTGAGCTGTGCCCCGCGGAGGAAAACCTTCCTTTACCGTTTCTTCTTGCCTCGTCTCGCATATGGCCCGTAGGCTACTCTCTTTCTCGCCAGTTTTTTTTTCGTAGTGGCATTGTTTGGATATTTGTTTTATGGTTGGTTTTGTGCGGCTTCTGGCTTGCGGGTCTTCTCAGGAGCAGGTGGCGCGTGCTGCGAGGATGGCATCGAGACGGGCGTCCCTGCTCTTTTTTTTGCTTCTGGTTTCATGGTCTTGAGGGCCGGTCGTGGATTCCTTGCGCTTTTAGGAATCCATCGTTCTTTTTGATTTAAGGGTTAGTCGGTGTGTCGATCGGCCCTCTCCCTTTTGCTGCGCTTGCAGTGCTGTGCTTCGCGTTCCGGCATGGATGTTTGTTTAGTGTTTTTCGTTCTTTTCTCTCTTGCTTTCAGCCGCGAGCGCGAGCGGAAGCGGGAGTCCCAGCAGGATTGCCTGTGAGCGTGCGTGGAGACTGCTGTCTTGCGCGGGGATTCTCGCTTCCTTTTTTTTGTGCGGGTCGGGTCTTTGTCGGGCGCGTCTCCTGCGCGCAGGGGCTTATGTGAATGGGAGCGGGCGATGACTGCTGATCATATTGGGAGGTTGCGTATCACTACCTAGTGCGTTTATGCTGGCTTTTTTGCGTTCTTTTATGTTCTCTGGTCTTGGCTGTCGTCCTCGCGCTCTTTTTCTCTTTTTTTTGGACAAAATATTTTCTATATAGTAATTAAGTACGTCCGCAAATCTTTATAAACAACCCGCCTCTTTCCACCGTCCATGGTGAAAAAACAAGCACCAGAATCCATCCACACAGAAGAATTCACCCTCCCCTCACCGCTGGACGAGGAAGACCTCAACAAGCTCATCCCCAAAGCAGTAAGCAACGGGAAACGCAAAGAGAAAGTGCACGCACTCTTCGCCAAGGAACGCGTCATCACGGAGAGCTCCGACCTCGCCAGAGACCTCTACGCCCAGAGCCGTTTCGGCGTCGTGCTGGAAGACGGGAAGGTCCAGCTGTCGCTGCACGAGTCCCTGTACCTCCTGGAAAAAGGGCGGCTACGCGTGAAGGACTACCGCAACAAAGAATTGGATTTCACCAGCTTCCTCGCCAAGGCGAAACGGATAGAGCCGGAATTCTGGATCAGGTACGCCGTCTTCAAGGACATGAGGAACAGGGGCTACATCGTCAAGACGGCGCTGAAGTTCGGCGCGGACTTCAGGGTGTACGACCGCGGCGTCAAGCCAGGCGAGGACCACGCGCGCTGGGTCGTCTACCCCGTGCACGAAGGTAGCACGTTGACCTGGTACGAGTTCGCCGCGAAGAACAGGGTGGCGCACAGCACCAAGAAACGGCTGCTCATCGGTGTCGTTGATGACGAAGGGGACGTCAGCTACTGGGAGATTAAATGGATGAGGCCATGATCTGGCGAATTTTTTTTGACCAATTTATTTTCCTTATAGAAAAAATATGTTGTTCAGGAACAGCAACAAGGATTAAATACTCCGCCGAGTTCACAGAAAACCATGCTCACCAGAGAAGCAGTCCTCAGCGTCCTCCAACGAAAAGGACCCTGCCTCCCCGTCCACATCAAACAAGCACTCGGCGAAGGAGACACCTTCACCATCGGCGCCCTCCTCACCGAGCTACGAGAAGCCGGCAAGCTCAAGATCAGCAACACCAAACGAGGAGGCAGCCCGTTCTACTACGTGCCAGAACACGCCTACCGGATGGCAGAGCACCTCGACGACCTCGGAGAGAAAGAACGACGAGCAGCGCAACTCCTCAAAGAGCGGAAAGTCCTCAGAGACAAAGAACAAGAACCGCTCACCAGGGTGTGCCTCCGCCAGATAAAAGACTTCGCCATCCCCGTCGAGGCCAAGACCAAGGACGGCGCAGAACTCTTCTGGAAATGGTACCTCCTCCCCAACGACGAAGCAGAGAACCAAGTCAAACAAGCGCTCGGCATCACGCCCGAACAAGCCAAGGAACAGCCAAGAAACCCCCCTGCTCAAGCAGCAACGCCCGCAACGACCCCCCAGCACACCCCCACCGAGCGACCAGCAGAGCCGCGACCAACCCCCACGACGAAAGCCCTCAAAGAACAAGACGACACCGGCGACCCCTTCCTCAGACGAGTCCTGGCATACTTCACGGAGAAACGCATCCACGTCACCAAGAAAGACGTCAAGCGAAAAGACTCAGACATCGAGTTCGAGATCACCCTCCCCACCGCGGTCGGCAGGGTGGACTACTTCTGCAAGGCGAAGAACAAGAAGAAATGCAACGACGGCGACCTCAGCTCAGCCTACCTCCAAGGGCAAGGAAAAAAACTACCAGTGCTCTTCATCACCACCGGCGACGTGGCCAAGAAAGCCAAGGACAAGCTCAAGCACGAATACAAAGGGCTACTCCTCGTCCAGATCTAACCGCCGCCGAACATGAACAGGCCTCGCGTGTTATACGGCGCCGTCCGATTGATGAGGAACGAGAACGGCAACGAGCCAGCCGCGGGCACGGTCAGGTTCGTCTCAGAAGCGTTGCCGACGAACAAGCCAGAGACCGCCGTCGTCGCGTCAGGGCCGAACGGCGAAAACCCGTACCACGAGAAGTTCAACGGGATGAACCCATACGCGTTCACCCACTCGTCATACACGGCGTAGTTCACGATGGAGATATCCATGCGCAGCCGGTCATCACCGACCCACGACAAAGACCCCGTGAGCGAAAGGTTCGTGCGCGCATACACCCTGATGCTGTCCGTCCACGACCGGTACTGGTACAACCAGTTGCCGCACGTCACGTTCCACGCGTACAAGCCATGCGGGTCGAACGACTTGTTACGCACCTCATGCAACCCAGAAGTCGCGTTCCAAGCACCCCACGCCCACATGCCATCACCGAACGAGAAGTTGCAGCTCTGAGAAATACTGATAGGCGCACCGGTGATGTTATTCGTGAAGTTCGCATAGAACGAGACGTTCTCGGCCCTGTACGCAGGAACGTAGCCTTCCTCGGGGCCGTACTGGTCCCACGCCGTGAGCGTCGTCGGAATCTTCGTCAGGTTGAACTGCCGCGTCGGGCTCTGGTTGAAGAAGAAATACTCTGTCTCAGTGTAGTTGGCCGACACGTTCCACAAGTCGAGCTCAGCGGTCGTGTTCATGAAGCTGCTCGCATTGAACACATCGCCCGATACCAAGGAGAGGTTCAACGACCGCACATCCGTGCCCGACGGCGACACGTAATACGCCCGCAACGTAGAGTCATCCAGGTAATACGAATCCAACAAGGAACTGTTCTCAGCACCCATCGAAGTGACGTTGAACCTTGCCTCGACCGTAGAGTTGCGGTAGTACGACGCGTTCGGATACGCGCCGGCATAGCTGAACGTGACGTTCAACGTGCCCTTCACGTAAGCATACTTGGTCATCATAGGATCGGCCAGGCTGCTGTTCGTGAACAACGTGTAATTACCAGCCCAGAACGTGCTGTTCGGATCGAACACCAAGGAAGTATGGCCTGTCGCGTTCGTCTGGTTCATGCCGAGATACTCCACGGACCACGAATCAGGGTATGTCCTGTTCGCCCAGAACGAGATGTTCACGCCAGGGTACTGCTTGGCGAGCAGCGTGTAGATGACGGCGCTGTCCGGCACGCCACCATCAGTGCCGTCCCGGTCCAAGGCCGTGCCGTTGGAAGGAGCGGTGACGTTCACCTTGGTGCGATGCGTGTAGTAGGAAGCGTTCGCGACCGCGGTGTCATAATACGTCGTGTGGTTGCACGACACGTTCCAATATATCCAGCCGCCGTACGTCATGTTCCGCTCGTACTCATACAGCTCAGATGTAATGTTATACGTCATGCTATCCGACAAGCCGTCATTGAACCTGATGGTGCAATTACCGATGATAGACTCGTTGTAATAGTTTGTGTAGTTAGCGGTGAAGTTCACCTGCTCATACACCGTCGCATTGCCGCCACCGAGCGTGTAGTTCATCAACTGCACTCGCGAGTCAGGAGGCACAATCTTGAACATGTACGTGTCCGATGCGACCGCGTTGGCGTCGTCAGAGCAAGAGACGTTCCAATAATGATACCCTCCACCGGTGAAATTGATGTTCCTGTCCGTCCACGTCGCATTCAAGGACTTGACATCAGAGACGTTCACCGAGCCGTCGAGCGTGAGGTTGCAGTAAGTGAAATCCTCGATGGTGTCATTCGCGGTCCAGTTGAACGAGATGAGCGTCCAGTTCTTGTCGCGGTCGGCGAAGAACAACGTGGAATCATTATCAGGGTCGTGCAGCTGCACGGTCGGGATGCCGTACCCGGTCAGGTTGAGGAAGAACGTCCGCCAAGAGGTGTCGTTGATGCTGATGAACGGCGACGAGACGTTACCCTCCAACGAGACGTTCCAGAACCCATGGCGCCGGAACAAGGAAGAGTTCTGCGTCACCGTCCAGGACGTGCCGTTAAACACGAGCTCATAGGTCAGGTTGCTCTCCTTGCGCGGCGACCGGAACGTCGCGTTCGCCCTGGCGCCATAGCTCTGGTTCATCACCGACGCGCTCTCCGGGCCCGTGCTGTCCACCAAGGCCTGCACCGTGACCTCCTCCCGGTAGACGTATGACGCGCCAGGACCCGAGGCCGCTTCCCTGAACACCACGTCCGCGTAGCCGTACAGCAAGAACCACCGGTAATCCACCGTGACGTTGGACGGCCACCACGTGAACATCCCCCACCACGTGTAGTTGCCCGCGAACCATGCCGCGCCCGGATTGAACGTCGAGGAAGCGATGCCAGTCGCGTTCGTGAGCGACACGCCCATGGACTCGTTCTGCAACACCCCCAACGAAGGAGAGGTGTGGTTCGCCTTGAACGTGATGGAGATGTCGCTCCCGCCGCTGAGCTCCTCGACCATGAAAGTGAGGTCGTCAGGCATGGCTGACAACGGGTCTCGCTCCGCCGCCGAGCCGTTCACCGGCGCGTACGTCCGTATCCTCGGGATGTAGATGAACTCGGTATCATATCCTGAGAGCGTGTTGTTCGCGGTGCACGAGATGTTGATGAGATACTTCCCGTAGCCGAGGTAGCCGATGGTGAAGTTCTGGTTCACCACCTTCTCAATAGGCCCGGGGTCGGTCTGGTTGTACGCGCCGTCGACGTACAAGGTGCAGTTGTCGATGCCGATGATCGGGTCGGGCAGCTGCACCGTGTAATTCACTAAATGGGTGCCGGGCGACCGCAACTCATGGAAGGCAGGACTGGTTATCTGGACATTAGGCTGCTGCAGGTCGATGATGAACCAAGCATCACCCATCACGCCCATGTTACCTGCAGTGTCATTGCAGTACACATTCCAGGTGTAGTTGCCGGCTTCGAACGTGACCGGGTCGAAGTAGTTCACGAAGGGGAAGCCGCCGTTGTCAGGGTCCATCATCGTCTGGTTGCGGTGCCAGCCGCCGTTCCAATCGCCGTACAACCAGCAACGGTCGAGCGTGCCCGTGTCATCAGCGGTGAAGCTCAAGGCGTGCGTCGGCGTCGTCTTCGTGCTCTTGTTTGCAGGGGTGAAGATGGTCACGTCAGGAGGATAGATGTCCGTGATGTTGATATGCTGCGTCAAGGAATACGGAGAGCCCCTGTAATAATACATGGACGTCTCGTTCCCGATGACGCACACCACCTCGACGTTGTCGCCCGGGACGTCGCTCTGGATGCTCTTGTTCGCCCATCCGCCGCTGTCCGTGTCCACCGAGCCCTTGGACACGCCGTCGAAATAGAAGGTGACGGTGTAGCCGCTCAACGACGAAAAGGTGTACTCGTCACGGACGCGGCACTTCGCCGTGAAGGAACTTCCCTCGTCGACGGCCGTGGCGTTCAAGGAAGAATCATTGATTTCCGCTGTCGAGTAGAGGAAGAAGTAATGATAAGGAGTCGTCTTGTTCGTGTTCCCCGTCGTGTCATTCGCATACATCTTGCTGACGTTGACGAGGCCGATGCTAGCGAAATCAGTCGTGTCAGAGGTGTTCAGGGTATAGTTCGCCCAGTCGCCTTTAGCGCCGCCGAACCCCGTTATTGAATAATTGGTGAAGCTTCCGGAACCGTTGTGCTCGAGCAAAGCATCATCCAGCTGGACGTCGTCAGACCAGTACGCGTACGCCTTGACGGACTCGCCGCGCGTCACGGCCGCGCCATCGCTCACGTTCAATCCCCACGACGTATACGTAGGCTCCTCGGTGTCGGGGCCGAGGGAGAACGAGATGGACCCGTTGTCGCCCCAATACGCGCCTTTCAGGGCGTGCCCGGTGACCGAGTAGTTGCCGTAGGACTGGCCGATGCTGTCCCATGAGAACGTCGCGTTGCCGTTCGCGTCCGTGGTCTTGGAGGGTAGCGTTGCGACGTACGTGGATTGTGACGTCTGGTCGCCGACCGTGGCGTTGCTGCCCACGAGGAATATCTGGTCGACATAGGCGTTCCTGTTAGCGTTGGTGGTGACCTCGAATTCCCACTCGATGGTGTGCGTGCCTGGGCTGATGGTGGCAGAGGCGGCGTTCCACGACGCGGCGGTGGTACTCGTCTGCTGCGCGCTGTCGATCGAGAACCTGATGGCACTGCCGCCCGTCACGTACCAACGCCAATGGATGGTGCTCTCCTCGTTGATCTCGATGACCTTGCTGAACGACGAGCGCCGGCCGCCGCCGAATGAGCAGAAGATGTTGCAGCTGATGTAGGAATGCGCAGCGTTCGTGCCGTCGTACACTTGCGCGGTGTCCTGGTACCACTCGTCGGCGCCGTTCGTGTAAGAGGTGCTCCAATACCCGCTTCCCGAGGGGAAGGTGTCGCCGTCATCGAAGTTGTCGACTGCTTGCGAGGCGCTCCTCGTCGTGACGTCCGCCGTCGCGGCGGAGTTGTTGAAGTAGATGCCGATGGCGTGCGTGCGGCCCTTCCACAACCGGTCAAGGTAGACGAGCACCTTGGAACCGGTATCATCGCACGCGTTATCCGCATCGTAGAAGTAGTGATCGAGCTCGGTGCCTTCTTGGTCTGCGAAGCGGAGGTCGCTGCAATCGGCGTTAAGGAGTCCGTCGTTGATGAGCGTCTCGGTGTCCAATGTGATGTTGATGGGGAATCCCTCGAGCGCGTACGACGCGTCGTCGTTCGTCACCAGCTGCTCAATCCGCCGCTCCCATGACGAGTTGAACCAGGACAATGTCTGGTTGTCAGCGCCGAGGTTCTCGATGATGTACGCGTACGCCGTCGCCGAGGCGATAGGGGCGCTTCCCGGGTCCTCGAGGTGCGCGACCGGCTCGATAACCGAGCCCGCGGCGTACGTGCTCTTCGGCAGGTAGAAGTCGTACTCGGACTCGTACGAGATGCTCACCGTCAGGTCGCGCGTCTCGCTGACGCCGATGTTCTGCTGCGGCGAGTCATCAGTGCAGTTGATATACCACTCATAGTCACCATTGGCCAGGCTGAACGAGAACTCCTGCTCTATACTTTCGGTGATGCTGCCGTCGCTGTCCTCCTCGACGCCGTCGACGTAGAGGCGACAGCTGTCCACGCCCGAGGAGACGTCGTCGACCTGGTAGGTGAACAATATGTCACCGTCGGAGTCGGTGGTGCTGTTGGAAGGGGCGAAGAGCGTGATGGCAGGCCCGATGGTGTCCGGGCCGACGCTGAAGTTCCTCGTCTCTGAATAGTTCCAGTTCTCACCGTCCGCGTCGTCCGTGCAGTTCACGTACCAGAGGTAAGTGTTGTCGGCGAGCCCTGTCAGGCTGAAGTACTGGCTAACCCCTTTAGTGACGCTGGTGTCCGACCGGTTATAAGAGCCGTTAATGTACAGCGAGCAGTTACTGATGCCATTCTCGTCCGTCACGTTGTATTCCAGGTCGAGTTCACCGTCGAGGTCCTGGTAGAGGTTGTCAGGCCATACCAGCGTGATGTCAGGGGAGTCGAAGTCGTAATTGACATAGAGTATTCGTATGGACGTGTTCCTGACATTGCTGTTGATTGAGTCGTCGACGCAGGAGATATGCCAGGCATAAGTTCCTTCTGAAAAGCTGTCTTCAGAAAAGATGGTTTCTTCTCCCTCCACTAAGGAGACGTTCGCATACTCCGCCCGGATCTGTTCCGCGGAGAGTGATTGATTGAATAGTTCCACCTCATCTATGTAGCCCGTGAAGTAATGGCTGACAGCCGCGCGTCTTATCGCGCCAAGAGTGGTGGTGTCCAATGACTTCGCGGTCTTCGTGTAGGAGCCTGAGATATCGGGTTCGCCGTCCACATACAGCTGATAATTCCCTCCGACATCCACCCAAGCAATATGATGCCAGGTATTGTCAAAGACGTCGGCGCTTGACAGCACGTGGCTCATGCGTTCGGTCCCGTCATCATCTCGGATGTAAATATCTAGCTCACCACCCCCTATGTTGGTCCCCAGATTGAATAATGGATCATGGTCTATGGTGCTGCCTTCAGAGAATATTCGCATATCGTTCTGATTGGGAGGTCCCTTCACCCACATCATGATGGTAAAGCCAGGTGAGTTGCTTATAGCCAAGGAAGGGATGTCAATATATGCGCTGGCACCGTCAAAATAATATGATCCTTCACCATTGTAGCCTGTGGAGGATCCCCATGTGGCATTGATGACCGTGCCATCGTTTCCATTTCCTGACTCATCTGCTGTAAAGGTGCTGTTGCTTCCGGCTCCAAATGGCATGGTAAGAACCGTCTTGGCGTAGTATGTCTGATTAAGCGTGTCATTGATATAGAGCGAGCAGTTCTCCACTCCTGAGAGGAAGTCATCCGCGATGAACGTGATGTTCACCTTTCCGTCGGTGTCCACCGTGTTGTTCAGCGGCGAGATGACCGTGATGATAGGGCCGTCCTCGTCCTCGCCGACCGTGAACGTCCAGATGATGCTCGTGCGCACGTTCTCCGCGGGAGAGTCATCATAGCACCGCACCTTCCAGCTGTGCAGGCCGTCATCGAGCAGGTACGCGTCGAACGAGACGTTATCGCCGTTGCTGATGGAAGCGTTGCTCACGTTGTCGAGGCCGTCAAGGATGAGCGTGCAGTTCTTGACCCCGCTCAGAGCGTCCTCCACGTTGAACAGGAACGTGACGTTCTCGTACGTCATCCCCGTGTTCGGCGGCAGATAGTGCGTGATAACAGGTCCCTCTGAGTCCGGCGCGACGACGATGGTCCTGTTCGCGGAGAGCTTGAAGTTCCTGTTCGTGCTGTTGTCATAGCAACCCACCGCCCAGACGTACGTGCCGTACGGCAAGGTGACGTTGATCTGGTTGCTCCCTGACTCGGTGATGACGGTGCTGTTGCTCGCGTTCCTGGTGCTGTTGAGGTAGAGCGAGCAGTTCTGGATGCCCGAGTAGGTGTCAGAAACAGTGTAGGTGAACGTGACGTTCTGATTTGTTGATTGGCTGCTGTCCGCAGGCGAGACCAAACTGACGCTCGGAGATGAGCTGTCCAGCACGGTCAGCTCCCCGTAGGAACTGTTGGCGCCTGCGAGGGCGTAGTAATACCCGCTGTCCTTGATGCGGCACGAGACGTTGTACGTGCCGGGAGTCGTGTACGCCGCGTCGTACGATGCCCACCCCGTCGCGTTCGTCTTCGCGCTCGCCTTGTACGCGCCGTCACGGTAGAAATACACGGTGAAGTCCTCTATTGGGGAGTTAAGGTGGTAGTCCATGACCTTGCAGATGAGAGTCGCGTTGTCAGACTGGTTGATGATGCTCGGCGTCAACGTGGAATCAGAGACGTTCGCGTCGTCATAGAGCTTGAAGTTCTTCGTCGGCGCCGTCTGGTTCCACACGTCGTAGTCGCGCGCGTAGATGGTCTGAGCGGTGATGATGCCGACGCGGTTGAACATCGTCGTGTTCGGCGTGTTGAACGTGTAGTTCGTCCAATCACCTGAAGGCATGATAGTATAGTTGTGGTAGGTGCCGTTCGCGTTGTGCTTGATGTACGACTCGGCGATGCCGTCGCTGTAGTTCCAGTACGCGTACGCCTTGACCGGCGTTCCCCGCCGAACGACGGCGCCGTTGCTCACGTTCAGGCTCCACGTGTTGTAATGCGGGGCGACGGTGTAGTTGATGACGAGGTCGATGTAGTCGACGTAGAGGTCGTCCGTGGTGTCCCCGCCGTCCCTGTCAGCGCCGTAGGTAATCCTTATTTGCAGCTCGTTCGCGGCGTCTCCCGTGGTGACGTAGCCGCTGAGGTCATAGTGCCTCGTCGCCTCGGGCGTGGTGTAGCACGTGTTGGCGAACGTGTACCACCCCGTGCCGTTGTTCACCTCCATGGTGATGTAGGCGGGCGAGCCGCAATCCTGGGTGCCCCACTCGATAGTGAGGTAGGCATAGGACACGTTGGCGTCCGTCGGAGTATTGGCGTCGAACGTCTCGGTCAGCACGGCAGGGGCGTCGGTGCCGAACCAGTTATCAGCCGCAGTGAGCGCGTTGTCCCCGCCCGCAGGCCGAGTATTGTTGCTCGTCGCGACTTGCGCGCACGTGCCGGTGTTGTCCCCCGCCACCGCTCCCTCGGTGACCAGGTTGAGGCACGTCTTGGTGAACTGCTCGATGGGGTCGACGGCGAGGTACCATGGCCGGCCTTCGGTGAACGAGCTATTGCCATACGTTATCTTTGCCTCTCCGAGATCATACATGGTCGGGGTGATGAGCGGCAGGGACGCCGTGTAGGAGGCGACGGAGCCGTTCGTGAGCCCGGTCCACGTCAAGGTCTTCCTGCTCCCGTTCTCGCTCACTACTGCTCCGCCCGCGTCGCTGATGAGGAAGCTCGTCGGGACGTGCTCCTTTAAGGAGAAGGAGTCGGTGTGGTTATATGCGACGACGGTGATGCTCGCCTCGAGCTCTTCCCGCCACGGGTCAACAGTGACAGGGACGTCGCGGAGGATGTCGAACGGGTACCACGCCTGGACGTCGAAGTGGGATTGCATGTCGTTCTCCACGCCTGGTTTTGTGGCCTTGACGGAGAGCCCGTACCGGCCCTCGTTCGCCGTGCTTCCGTGACTGAGATCGTAGATGCCAGGCTCGGTCTCGGTGATGTGACCACTGCCGGTGGTGTACCTCGTCGTGGTGTTGTCAGGCTCGGTCACGTTGACCTCGACGTCAGCGCCGCTGACGAGGTGTCCTTCGTTGTCCAGCACGACGATGACGACCTCTGCCGTCTCGCCAGGGCGGTACAATGATTTCCGGGTGTTGATGGTGGCGAGGCCGAACTCGAAGTACTGTTCTGAGAGCATCGGCACGGTCCACGACGCGCTGTCAGCCATGCCGTCACCGTCAGCGTCGTTGAACGAGACTCTGTAATCCTTGTTGTCGGTGACGTCGACTCGTCGTCCATCGATGACGTGGTAGAGCCGGGGCGTTATCGGGGTCTCCGGCAGCCAGGTCATGGTCTTGACGTCCTGGTAGTGCACGCTCGCGCTCGAGTGCACCTTGACGCGTTTGAGCAGGCCTGGCCTGCCGACGTGCTCCTCTTCTTGCAGTGGCGCCTCGGTCTCATAGGTGATCTTGGCAATGGCCTTCTTATCGTGAGGCCGATCGATGACGAGCGTGACGTTCTCCTCATCGTCGAGGTCCACCCCTAATGATTCCTTGATGCTCTCGGCCTGGCCGCGCAGGTCTTGCTGATCGAGCGCGATGGCCGTCTTCCGGACCAGCTTGGCGTCCTCCTTCTCCAACTCCAGCTCGTCAGCTTCTCGTTCCAGCAGCTCCGCTCGCCTAAGTTCCCTGAAATCAGCGAGTCCGAGGCGTTTTCCTGCTATGATGACGGCGGTCTCTTCCTCCTCCACAAGCTCCCCATCCGCCTCGAGCGCGACGTTCTCGGCACTCACAGGAATCCTCGTGGTCCATTCTCCCTGGACGTACTTGGTCCACCGCACGGGCTCGCCCACGGTCGCGGGCTCCTGCCGCACCGCCTCTACTGGTTCCCCTTCCGCCTCAGTAGTGTTCGTGATGTTCTCTGCGGGCAGGATGGTGATGTTCACGTACGCGCTCCTCTCAGTCCTGTCATGCCAGGTCCTGTTGAACTGCGCGGTGAAGTCCCCTTCTCCTTCATCGTTGGCGCTGAGCGTGGCGTTCTCTCCCTTGATGCTGATGTTCAATCCTGACGCGTTGCCCCATGGCATGAGGAAGTACACGCCGTACGTCGCGTTAGTCGCGTTGCCTTCAAACGTGTCAGGGAGGCGTATCGTCGTGCTCTTTCCGCTGACAATCGTGGTCCAGCCCTTGATTGTCTTGTTCTCTGCCTCCCCCGTCCTGTTTACGGTGGCGTTCCCCTCGTCCTCCGCTGCCTCCTCATCGCCGTAGTGATAGGTTGCTTGGAGCAGGAGCAGGGTGGTGTTCTTCGTGACGGCGTGCTCCCGTTCATCTCTGAACGGGAATTCCAGGTAGGTGAGGTCGACCGTCTCGTTCCCGTCATAGGCGACGACGCTCGCGGTGTAGCGCTGCTCGCTGCCGATTGCCCGGTACGCCGTCATGAAGGCGTCGTCGATCCTCGTCGTGTTGAGGGCGACGGTCTCATTGCCGTGGCTGCTCGTGACGAGCACGTCGGTCACGTTGGCATGCGCGCGTATCGTCATGTCGAGGGTGAACGTGTAGTTCCTCTCATCACCGTCTTCTTCAAGGGTTATTGAGCGGTTGTCGTGCGCGGCTCTCGTCTCTGCCTTGCCTGTGGTTGCGTACTGGTCTACGCGGAGCAGCCTGAGCGCGTCGAAGACGACGAGGCCGTTGGTGTGCTCGTTGTCGGTGATGATAGTGCTGCTGTCGCCGAGGCGGTACAGGCCGAGGTAGCGCCACTCTTCCCCGTTGACGCGCTGGTTCTGCGTGATGGTCTCCTCGCCGTCCTCGTGCGCGATGACGGTCTTGGCGTTGCTCGAGAACGCTCGGTCCGCCGGCCGGTACGCGTACACCTCGTACGTCGACGGGGTGAAGGACGGGTGGTCTCCTGGCTTGACGGTGACCGCTTTGTTGCCCTTGCCGATGCCGAGGTCGTGGAGGTAGTCCGCTTTGTAGTGGCCGGGCACCTGGTAGTCCGAGGCCCAGGTGCCGTCCGTGCTGACGAGCCGGTCGTTGTTGTCGATGATGATGCCTGCCGCTTCATCGACGGTGACCGTGGAGTTCTCCCCCGTGGCGTTGAGGTACAAGTAAATGAGGCTCTCAGTGCTGGCCTTGACGAGTCCTGCGTCGATGAGTAGCTCGCCCCGTTTCTCCTGGTCGTCGAACGACAGGTAGGTGATGCTGAGGGTCTTCGTCGTGAACGCGCCTCCTTCCCTTGCCGGCTTGACCGCTGTCATCGTTGCCATGTCGGCGTCGTCAGGCAGGTCGATCGTCGCCTTGATGGCGTAGGCGTCGTGGTCGGCGCCGCGCACCTCCTTGATGGCTACCGCTGCGCGTCGCGTGTACGGCTCGGTCCACTCGTCATTGAACAGGCGTACGCGCCGGTCGTTGGCTTGCTTGTCATCGGCGTACGGTAATCCTTCCTCGTCCAGGAGCGTTGCGGCGCACTCGTACGGCTGCCTTATGCCGCGCCTCTGGACGGGGATGACCGATTCATCTCTTGCTCGAACGCTGACAGGCACGGTTATGGTGTCCGTGAAGTTCTTGTCCTTGAGGGTTACCTCCACCATCGCAGTCCTGTCATTTTCGTCGTTGTTAATGATAGTGATGAGCACCGTTCCGTCTTCTTCCTCGATGCCGGTGATGGCGAGGTCGTGGTAGGCGGGGATGATGATGTCTTCTTGTGATGTGATGGTGATGTCATCCTCGATGCTGCGTGCCTGGCTTGCTGCGGACGCCTTGATGATGACTTTTGTCTCGTTCTCAGCCCATGCCGGCACGCGGCCGTTGATGGTGATGATGACGGTCTCTCCTGGTAGGAGTATGCCGGTATCTGGCCTGCCGTCTTTGTCGTTGTCCGTTAATGCCTTCACGCCTTCGTCGTCCTTGATGGTTGCCGTCACGTTCTCGAGCTCGTAGAGGAGGTCGAGGTTGATGATGAGGCTTCGCTCGCTTTCGAGGTTGGTGATGGCGTGCTGTAGGTTCACGTCTTCTCCTTTCGCGGCCGTGACGTGCTTGCCCGGGGTGATGCTGAAGCCGCCCGCCTCGCCTGTTATGAGGACTTCTTCGGTGGTGGTGGCGTATGCGGCTCCTTGCCTGAACGTCGCGATGAGGGTGTAGGCGCCGGGGGTGACCGCTGCGAGGTCCAGGGCTACCTGGTCGTGGTAGGTGCCGTTCTCTTCGTGGGCGAGCGCTTGGTGCACGGCCATGACCGTCCCTGCTTCCCGGTCGAGGAGCCGTATCGTGGCGTTGGGGGTGGCGTTCCACTCCTTGCTCGGGGTGGTGAGGGTGAGGTTGGCGCGGTCTTGTTTGCGCAGTTGCGAGGGCAGCCCCTCTATTGCCATGGTCGGCGCTTTGCTGATGGCGGTGATGGTGTCGTTGGTGTGGTTGGTCGTCGTGGTGAGGAGTATTTGCTTGGCGGTGGGCTGGTCAAGGGCGATGAGGTAGGGGTAGTGGTAGGATTCTTCGGGGAGTTTGTAGTCGTGGTCGGCGGTGATGGTGGCTTCCTTGTAGGGTGCGGGTATGATGAGGTGGGCTGTGGTGGTGTTCGTGATGGCGCGGTACTGGTAGGTGTCGTTCTGCCGCGCTACGCGTTGGAGGGGGATCGTTGCTTCTCGTCCGTGGCTGAGCGGTATCGTGGCTTGCTCGTTGCTCGCGTACCAGATGAGGTGTTGGTCCTCGATAGCGTAGTCGTAGGGGTGGTCGTTGGGCGTCGCTGCTCCCGGTAGGGGTGTGACGTAGCGGTACGTGCCTGCTGCTTGGTTGTTGAGCGAGACGCTGATGAGGTGGTCGTCGAACGCTCGTGGTAGCTGTTCGTGGATGATGCTGGTCTGGAGTTGCTCGTGGGTGATGCTTGCTTGGGCGATGCTCGCCTGCACTTCTATCCGTGCCTGGCCCGTCGTTCCTGGCAGCTTCCACGTGCAGGTGTCGTTGCGTTGTTCGAGGGTGGTGCGCTTGTTGCCGTGCCAGAGCGCGGCGTTCCTGGCCGCGCAGCCCGTCTCGTTCTCGAGGACGAGGGTGTCGTGCTCTTCGTTGATGGTGATGGTGGCGGTGTACCATGCTTGTCCGTAGTAGGGGTCGTAGGCCTTGGTGAGTTCGTCCTTGGTGAGGGTGAGCCTCGTCGGGTCCGTGACTGGTTGTTCTTGTGAGGGTGTGCCGCTGCCTGCGATGACGGTGATGGCGCTGAGGGCGGTGCCGTCGGTGAGGATGAGGGTGTATTTGCCTGCTGGGAGCGGCGGGAGCGTGACGCTTCCTTTGTTGATGGTTATGGGGTGTGTTCGTTCGTTGTCGAACAAGTAGGCCTTCTCGTTCCCTGTGATGTTGAGGGCGGTGGCGGTCTCGTTGTCGGTGCTCGCGGTTATCGCTTCCTGCTCTTGCGGGAGGAGTGTTGGCCTGTTCTGGAGCTGTGCTGGGAGGAGGACTGTCGTGGTGGTGGCGCCGGTGATGGGCGCGTTGGCGGTGAGCCGGTAGGGCTTGTTCGCGTCGAGGTCGGCGGCGCAGCTGAACGTGCAGTGGTGACGGCAGTTCTCCACGCCGCAGATAGTGGCTTCTTGGCCTGTTGCGGTGTCGGCGCTGGTGAGGGTGATGATGTGTTGGTGCGCGTCGTGGATGATGATGGTGCCGCTGAGGATGCCGAGGGCGTAGTCCTCGTACGTCACGTCGATGCTCCCTGTTGCTTGTTCCTCGGCGGTGATGGTGAGTGTTCGTTCCTGGGCCGTGCCGCCTATGCTCGCCTCGATGATGAGGATGTGGTCTCCTGGTTGCGTTAGGGTGATGTTGAGTTGTTTCGTGCCGTTCCTGAGGTCTCGTAGTTCCGGCCTGGTCACGGCGCCGTCTGGGTGGGCGAGGGTGGCGTTGGCGTGGTAGCTGATGATGGGGATGCCTTGGACTGTCGCTTTTATGTTGACCGTGATGGTCTCGCCAGTGGTGGCGTGTTCGGGGGCGTCGATGTCGATGGTGATTGGTGGCGCCGCGGCGACGATGATGGCGGTGAGCAGGAGTATGAGGCTGGCGCTGAGCAGCGTGGCGGCTCTTCTTGCCGCGCGTTTGTTGCTCGGTTGCTTCTTCTTCATGCTCTACCTCTTTTTCTCGTGGTTGCGTAGCCAGCGGTCGATGCTGTGTTGTTTCTTCTTCAGGAGTGTTGCTAGTTGGTCGTTGGTGAGCTTGTATTGTTGTTTGAGCTCGTGGGTGATTGCTTCCATGATGGTCTTGTCTTGGGTGATGCAGGTGGTGCTGACGTGGTAGGGGGTTTTTTGTGGTTTGAATTCTTGTTTCTTCGCGTGGTGGTAGGCGTTGCTGATCTGCGCTGCTGGCCGGCGGAGGAGTTTTGCTATTTTCTTGGTGGGGACTTGCTCGTCGTGGAGGTATCTCGTGATTGCTTGAAGCGGCGGTAGTCCTTGGGTGAAGATGGTGATGGGGAGGTGGGTGCTCGCGGTTTTGGTGAGGATGTGTTTGAGCTCTTCTTCTGAGAAGCCGTATTTCTCTTGGAGTCGTTGCTTGAGGTCGAAGAGTTTTTTCTTGTCTTCGGGGGTGAGTTGTTTCCGTTCCCGTTCTATCCTGGTGGTGAGGTCGTTGAGGAATCGTTCCTTGGTGGTTTTTGTGCTTGCGCGTTTGTGCACGGTCCAGATGACGCGGTTGTCGCGGTGGAGGTGCGTTGCGATGGTGGCGAATGAGAGTTGTTCGTAGTGGTGGAGGTACATGACGATCGCTTCTGAGGTGGAGAGCTTGCGGTACTTGATGACGGCGAGGGGGATGGTGAGGCTGGTCGTTGTTGCTGTGAAGGGGTGCGGGTGTTTCTGCGTGGCGTTGGCGTAGGTGGTGGTGATCGTGCTCGGGCTGCGGTTGAGGAGGGCTGCGATGGCGGTCGCTGTTAATCCTTCGTTTTCCTTGAGGTACTTGACGATGGTTTCGAGGGGGCTTAGCTTGTCGGAGAAGACGGTGATGGGGATCGGGCGTGGCCTAGCGTTGGCTGTCGTCGTCAGGCTTTCATTGTCGTACATAGTGGTTGTTGGTGTTGTTTTTTATCAAGGTTATTTATATATGTTTTCATATATGTTCGTTGTCGTGCTTGTTTTTTTGTCTAGGTGCTTGCTTTTTTCATACATAATAGTTTTTTATTTTTTTTAATAGTTTTTTTTATTCTTTTTGTACTTTAATTTCATACATGGTGGTTTTTTATATTTTTTTGTTTTAATTTTTTTTTATTTCGTTTATTTTCATACATAATAGTCAAGATTATTTCTTTTTTTTTTCTTGAATCAGAATATTTATGTAGGGAACCGCATCCAACGATAAGATGGGCGTCTCACTCACCGGCATGGTCGCAGGCAAGACCATCACCATCAAGGAACTCGCAGGCAAGGTGTTCGTCGTCGACGCGTACAACACGCTCTACCAATTCCTCACCACCATCAGGGGGCCTGACGGCGCGCCGCTCACCGACCGCAACGGCAACGTAACCTCGCACCTCATGGGGCTCTTCTCGCGCGTGACCAAGCTCCAACAGGAAGGGCTCAAGCTCGTGTTCGTCTTCGACGGCAAGGCACCCGACCTCAAGCGAGCGGAGCGCGAGCGGCGGCAACGGCTGAAAAATGAAGCGCAAGCCTCCTACGACGCTGCTGCAAAAGCAGAGGACGTCGAGGGCATGAAGAAGTACGCGGGCAGGACGGCGAGGCTGACGCGGGAGATAGCGGAGGAGGCGAAGGAACTGCTGCGAGCACTCGGCGTGCCCATCGTGCAAGCGCCCTCAGAAGGGGAGGCGCAGGCGGCGCACATGGTCAAGCGCGGCGACGCATGGGCGCTCATCAGCCAGGACTACGACTGCTTGCTGTTCGGCACGCCCAGGATGGTGAAGAACTTGAGCATCACGCAGCGCAAGAAGAAGCCAGGCGCGTTCGCCACGACCATGGTGGAGCCCGAACTGGTGGTCTTAGAGGACGTGCTGCGCGAGCTCGACGTGACCCATGACCAATTGATCGCCCTGGGGCTCCTCGTAGGCACTGACTTCAACATCGGCGGGGTGCACGGCATAGGACCCAAGAAAGGGCTCGGGCTCATCAAGGGGCACGACGACCTCAGCGCGGTGTTCGCCGCGGTGGGATGGGAATTCCCCTTCTCTTGGGAGGACGCGTTCAACTTGTTCAAGGAGATGCCCGTGACGGATGATTATGAGCTGCGGTGGCGGGGGGCCGAGCCGGACGCGGTGCGCTCGCTCCTCGTGGAGAAGCATGACTTCTCCGCTGCCAGGGTGGACGCGGTGCTGGAAAGGCTGGAGAAGCAGGGCAAGGTCCGAGCGCAGAAAGGCCTCGGCGACTTCTTCTGACGCGTCGCCAACAAAAAAAAGAATATTTATAAATGGGGTGTTGCCGGGGTGCTGCCATGCTCTGGGCCCTCTACGCGTTCGCCGCGGCGGTCATGCAAGCGGCCACGTCCATCATCGACAAGCAGGTACTGCAGCATGAGCACGCGCTGGAGTACGGCGCCGCCAAGGGGTTCTTCGCGCTCTTCCTCGTGTTCGCTTTCCCTTTCCTCGACCTCGGCTACCATTGGACTGCCTTCGTCGCGATCTACGCGCTCAGCATCCTCCTCCTCGCAGGGGGTCAGTACTACTTGAAGAGCGTACGGCACTCGGAGCTGAGCAGTAGCATTCCTTTGATGAACCTCAGCCCGCTCTTCCTCCTCATCATCGCGTACGTCCTGTTGGGGGAGCGGCCTGGGCCTGTCTCTGTCGTCGGCGTCCTCCTCCTCGTGACAGGGACGTATTTCCTCCAGAGTGGCTCTGCGTCGGGCAGGAAAGGGCTGCTCGCGCCGTTCAGGGCCTTGGCCGCCTCTCGTTACTCCTTATACATGATCTTTGCCATCATTATCTACAGTTTCACCGCCGCCTTTATCAAAGCAGTTATCTCCTTTGGGGTCGACCCGGTGTCGCTGTCCGTCCTCCTCCTGTTCTTCATGGGCGTCAACTATGTGTTCCTGGAGTCGATGAAGCACGGCTACGAGGAGGTGTTCTGGGACCTTAAGCGGGATGGGAAGCGGATATTCCTCTCTTTCATGGCAGGCCTCCTTTCGGATGTCTCCTTGTTCTTGGCCATGGCGATGCCCGGGGCGCTGGTTGGCTTGGTCATCCCTATCAAGCGGACGAGCACGTTCATGACTGCTCTTGTCGGCGGTCGGCTGTTCCATGAGCGTCGGCTCGGGGTCAAGCTCCTGGCGTGCGCGGTGATGCTGGTCGGCGTGGTGCTGGTCGTGCTCTAGGGTGGCTGCTGCTTTTGTATATGGTCATCTCAGCAAAATACCCTTTATTTATAAAAATATTTTTTTGAAGGGTAAATTTGCCCTTTATTATCTGATATTTTCAGAAAAAGGGTAAATTATTTATACCTCTCCCACCTACCCCTCCTATGGTCTACCTCTACCGCAAGGACAAGGGCGGAAAGTCCTACTACTACCTCCGCGCATCGGTCAAGAAAAACGGCAAGCAGCAGACAAAAGACATCGCCTACCTCGGAGACGACCCCTCACGGATCAGGGAACGGCTGGAAGACTTGCCAGCACGATACGCCGACGACATCAGGAAGAGCTATAAGACCATCGAACGGTTCCTCCAGGCAAACTACGCGCAAGAGCAAGCAAAGCAAGAGAAGCCACGCACGGATGACTACCTCGGCAAGGAAACCACCCTTGACGTCGAGGCCTGCCGCTACCACTTCCAACACGCCTTCTCCCGGCTGGACGAGCGGACCAAGGACGAAATCCTCCAGAACTTCATCATCGAGTTCAGCTTCAACACCACCTCGCTGGAAGGAAACACCATCACCCTCCAAGAAGCGAGCAGGCTCCTCCTCGAGCAACGCACGCCCAAGAACAAGACGCTCAGGGAAGTGCACGACGTGCAGAACACCAGCGCAGTCTTCAACTGGCTGTACGACGGCAAGCCCGCGCTCACGCACGAGCTCATACAGGACGTGCACCGACGACTCCTGGCAGGCGTGGACGGCCGTGTAGGGTACCGCGCGCAGGACATCAGGGTGTACCGGTCGCACTTCGACGCCACGCCCGGGCCGTACGTCCGGACGGACATGGAATCGCTGCTGCGCTGGCACGAAGAGCATGACGGCAAGCTGCACCCCTTGGTCTCGGCAACGCTGTTCCACCACAAGTTCGAGAAGATCCACCCATTCATGGACGGCAACGGTCGCACCGGCCGCATGCTGGCCAATCTCATCCTGCTGCGGCACACGTACCCACCCCTCATCATCACCAAGAAGCGGCGGGACGCCTACCTGCGCGCGCTGGGCAAGGCCGATAGGGTTGGGCTGGGGGATGACGACAGGGAGGCATACGCGCCCCTCGTCAGCTTCACTGCTGAGGAGTACGTGAGGAACTACTGGAACGTCTTCCTCTAGAAAGGCTGCTGCTTTTGTATCTTGCTGTTTCACAGGTTTCTAGCCAAAATGATTGCTATATAGAAAATAATCAAAGATACCCTTATAAACATCCTCGCCTTCCCGCACAGCCATGCTCACCATGAAAGTGCCCCTGCGAGCAGCAGAGCAAGCCAAGCAAGACCTCATCAGACGAGGACTCTTCGTGCCCGGCTACGGCGTCCCCAAAGAGAGCGAGCACCTCTACTTCCCCGTCAAGGAACGCTTCGACGCACCATACGACTTCGTCGAGCGAGACCTGGACGAGCGGCCGGGACAGCCCGGCACGCTCAAGGAAGCGCTGGCAGGCAAGCTCCCGACAGACGCCCTCGACAAGCTGAAGACCGCGTACGACCAGGTCGGCAGCATCGCCATCCTCGAGATAGACGAGGACTACAGGCAGTACGACGCCCTGATAGGCAAGACCCTCCTCCTCACCAACCCCAAGACCAAGACGGTCCTGGCCAAGGACTCAAGGCACGAAGGAACGTTCCGAACCCAGCAGATGCGCCTCCTCGCGGGCGAGGACACGCGGCTCGCCGAGCACAAGGAGAACGGGGTCGTGCTGGCGGTGGATGTCGAGGAGGTGTACTTCTCCACCAGGCTCTCCACCGAGCGGAAGCGCATCGCCGGCCTCGTGCAGCCAGGGGAGCGCGTCCTCGTCATGTTCAGCGGCTGCGGGCCGTACACGTGCGTCCTGGCCAAGAACACCGCGGCGCGGGAGGTGGTAGGCGTGGAGATCAACCCTCGCGGCCACGAGCTGGCCTTGCAGAACATCGCCCGCAACAAGCTCCTGAACGCGACTGCGTATTGCGGTGACGTCCGGGAGGTCGTGCCCTGCCTGGGCGCGTTCGACCGGGTCGTCATGCCATTGCCCAAGGCAGCGGAGACCTTCCTCGACGTCGCGTTGGCAGCGGCGAACGACGGCGCGACCATCCACTTCTACGCGTTCCTCCCTGAGGATGCGTCTGGGGAGGCGCACGGCTGGATTAGGGACGCCTGCCAGCGGTCGGGGCGGCCTTGCAAGGTGCTCGGCACGGTGCGGTGCGGGCAGCAGGCGCCGCGCGTGTGCCGCTTCTGCGTCGACTTCGCGCTCTCCAAGTAGTTTTTCGTCACCATCCCGTGTCAAAAATAGAAAGATTTATATATTCTCTTAACCACCACTCGTAGATACTAAACAGCTTTCCCTTGGTTTTCCAGGGTTTTCCATCTGAAAAACAAGAAAAAAGAGGCGCGCACCCATGGCCACCATCGACCACGAACTCCTCGACGGCTTCCTCCGCAACGAAGACCCCAAACCAGACTACACCCTCACGCCCACCATCAAGGACATCAAGGACAACTACACCAACACCAGCATGGACGACCTCCTCCAAGACCTCCAAGGCGCCAAGATCATGAACATCAAAGAGGTCATCGAGGACATCGAGATCCTCATCGCGGAACGGCAATCCCTCCAGCAAGAGGTCTTCGGGGACATCGACAAGATCATGATGCAAATGAACAACTTCCTCGCCGCGGCCGGAGACAAGATAGACACCGTGAAACAAGCAGAGCTGCGCGAGAAGCTCCTCGACATCGAGGCCTTCAAGCTCAACGAGAAGATCAACGCGTTCCGAGACATCGCCGCCCTCAAGAAAGAGCTACGCGACCGGATGCACGAGTACCGCGAACAAGAACACAGCGCGGGCATGATAGAGCACCTCCTGCGTGACTGACCATGTACAGCAAGACCATGACGGTAGAGGATATCTGCAAGCGGCTCAGGCCCATCTTCGGCAAGAAGATAGACCACCTCTACCTCAAATATGTTATGACCAGCGACCGGCAAAGCAAGGCAGAGATAGAGCAAGCGCTCCAAGCGCTCTACCAAAAACACCTCACCGAGAGCCTCCTCAACGAGGAACTCCTCCTCGAGCCGCCAAAGAAAGAAGCCATCAAGGGACCCTACCCCCTCGGCACGGTCATATACGGCAAGAAAGAGCTCTACCCGTTCAGCCTGCGCGAGCGGGACTGGATACGACACGTCTGCGTCACGGGCATGAGCGGCTCGGGCAAGACCACGTTCGCGTTCCAGATACTCGGCAACTTCATCTTCAACAAGAAACCATTCCTCGTCTTTGACTGGAAGAAATCCTTCAGGCCACTCATCAAGCTCAATGACAAGCTACGCATCTACACCGTCGGCAACGACAACGTCGCCAACTTCAAGCTCAACATCTGCAAGCCGCCGCGAGGAGTGGACCCAAAGGAATGGATCAACCTCCTCGCAGATATCATCACAGAAAGCTACAGCGCCAGCTTCGGCGTGCACAAGATGCTCGTCCAGACCATGGACCAGGCGTTCACCGACTTCGGCGTGTACGCCGGTTCCGGGAACTATCCGACATGGTACCAGGTCACGGACAGGTTGGAGACCAAGGCGCAATCAGCAGGGAGGAGCAGGGAAGGCGAATGGCTCGAATCATCGCTGAGGATCGCGTACGCCCTCACCTTCGGCAACTTCGGCAAGGCCCTGTGCTACAAGGGGCCTGAAGGCAACAGCATCGAGGAGCTCTTTGACAAGGAGGTCGTCATGGAACTGGCATCGCTCTCCAACACCGAGAAACGGTTCTTCACCCAGTTCGTGCTCTCCTACATCTACAAGTACGCCAAGGCAGGCAATGTCAACGCGACGGAGGAGTTCAAGTACGCCATCCTCGTGGACGAGGCGCACAACATCTTCCTCAAGGAGCGCCCCACGTTCATCTCGGAGAGCGTTGCTGACGTCATCTTCCGCGAGATAAGGGAGTACGGCATCTCCCTCATCGCCCTGGACCAGCACGTGAGCAAGCTGTCAGATGTGGTGTCCGGCAACGCCGCGACGAACATCGCGTTCCAGCAGATGCTCCCTGCTGACATCGAGGCCATCTCCCGTCTCATGCAGCTCCAAGACCACAAGGCCTTCTTCACCAAGCTCCCCGTCGGCGTTGGCATCGTGCGCCTCGTCGAGCGTCATCATGACCCTTTCATAATCAAGGCGCCCCTCGTCAGGCTCAAGGCGCACGCCATCGACGAGCCCGAGCTGCGCGAGCGCATGCGCTCCCTGCTCAAGCAGGAGAAGCGCAAGGAGGTGTTCGCGAAGAGCGTGCGCGAGGAGGAATTGGCCAGGAAGCTGGACGACCTGGAATACGTGTTCATCAAGAGCGGGACCAAGCCGGACCGGGACGTCCTGAGAGAGCACGTCGCGTTCGACGAGGCGCGCAAAGCGGCGCAGGCGGCGCAGGACGCGCACCAGCAGTCGCGCAAGGACGGCAAGGGGGGTATCGGCATCCGCAACCACCTCCAGCAGAAGATTCTTGAGGACGCGAAGAAGCGCCTGCTGGACGGCGAGTCTGCGCAGGACCTGAAGCAATGGTTCCTCGCTGCGGGGTACAACCGGGTGGACGTGCTGCACGTGTTCCGCTACCTCGAGCGCAAGGGATTGGATGTCAAGCTCTTGAGGAAGGCGTCTGCAAAAGCAGGAGCGCCTGCAGAGCTCTCGCTCTCCCGGGATGAGGTCTCGTTCCTGGTCGCCGCCCGCGCCCATCCGGAGCTGTCGGTGTCCGCTCTGTACAAGGAGGCCTCGCTGTCGCCGCGCAAGGGCAACGAGGTCAAGCGGTCCTTGGAGGACGGGGGCGTCATCTCTATCGAGGAGTCCCGGTCGCCGAAGGGCTGGTCTAAGCATGTCATCACCCACCGCTCCGACCAACTCGACAAAATTTTAACCACTAAAGAGTGATAAATTTTCGAAAGATTTATATATTAGTTGTGCTTCTTCCGACGACACACCCAACTACCAAACACTACCAAGACGCGACAACCACACAGCAGCAAAAACAACCATTCCCAAAAAAACAGGAATAACCGCTTTTTGCACACAGCATCGAAGGTCGCCAGAACAGACAGGAACACCACACACCAACCACCGGCACGTGCCTGATCTGCGAGACCACCCCGACGAACACTGATTGCCGCGCACCAGAGACCACGAAACGTCAACGAGCACCAAAGGCGAAAAACCCGCTCAGAGACGCTCTGGAACACACCCGCTTCTTAGCGAGAGCTATACACCAAAACCACAAGTCTCGGAAAAGCTCCGGAAAAACACGTGAAACTAACAGAAACATTACAAACCAAAAACCAAAATCATCATGAAACTCTCAGCTATCATTCAGAAAAGGTTCAGCAGAACCATCACCGCCACCCTCCTCCTCATCCTAGGAGTATCATTCATCATCGCCCCGCTCATCTTCCCAAGCGCCGCAGAATTCATGAGCATCTTTGCCCCCCTGCTCCTCATCCCAGCAGGCATCCTCATCGGCATCAACAAGTGGGAGAAACGCCTCGCGAATCTCATCACCCAAGACATCACGGCCCTCAACCGCGTCTGGTTCAGCGCCGACATGAGGACAGTCCTAATAAGCACCATCGCCACCGAGATCAAAGACTACGAAGTCCAAGGCATCCACTTGTGCAAGAACTCGACGAGGATGCCCGACGACGAAGCGTTGGCCGCGTCAGTAAAGACCATCGTCGGCGACGACCGTCAAAGCATGTAAGTAGAAGAACTCAATCCCACCATCTGAACCCCAGCGATCCCAACGATCCCTGCCTGAGCATTCATCCATGGGACTCCAGGAGAAGCACAGAACCAAATACATCTCTTGCACACCGCGACGGCAAAGCGGCAAGACCATCAAGGTGTAAGTTTTGACCAAGGTTCGACTACCACCAAGAGCGCCAAAAAAATGATTATTAACAATTTAAACCTTTACCAGCCATGCACAAGACAATACTAGTAGTAGATGACAAAACAGCCAATGTCAAACGAGCACAGGAACAACTCGGAAATATCTGCAACCTCCTATTCGCGAACTCCTACACAGGAGCCATAATCCAACTCTCCACCCATGATGACATCGACGCCGTCTTCACAGACGTCATGCTACCAGCAGAAGCGGAAGGAGTCAGCATGAACCACCCCGAAATCGGCAAGGAAGTCCCCTACGGGCTCATCATAGCACTGATAGCGATCAACAAAGGAATAGAGGCCGTTTCTCTCGTGACCGACCTCGGCCACCACAGCGGTCCAATAGCCTGGGCGCTCGACCAGCTCAAGAGAGAAGATTACCAGAAGGCGAACTGCTTCGAAACAGGAAAGGAAAAGGACTGGAAAGAAGTATACGACTTCTGGTTCAAGGAAGAAGTGATAGAGAAGGAGCCCAAGGAACGCAGAGGAGGACTGTTCGTTGTAGGGGGGAAGCTGAACGAGCCTGCGAACAAGAAATGGGCGGAAGCGATAGCCGAGGAGATAGGGATGCAACTCATGTACGTGAACGACGACCTATCAGATGAGGAGATAGCCAAGCAGTTCATCATCTCCAACCCCGAATGCGCAATCATCCTGGGAGAGATAGCAGGAGAGGCGAAGCAGTCGAATTTCGACAAGACAGGACCATACACCAAGCTGCAAGGCGTGGCAAAGCCCTGGCAAGTAATCTTCGTCGCAGGATTCATGAAGCCCAGTGTCAACGAGCACCGACACTACCTCAGGCTCCCGTTCACCTCAAAAGAACTCTTAGCGCGACTAGAGGAAGAACGCAAGCTGAAAGCCGCGCTCTGAGAAAACCTCTCATTACAGGAAAGGAGCAAGCCCCTACAGGCGCTTCTTTCCTCCCCGCTTCCTACACGAATAGGCGTGGATGACTAAACCAGTCATCTCCAGGCTCGAAACCTGGCGGAAGCGCTAAAATAACACTATGTCTCATCAAAAACGCAATCATCATGAAAAAGCAAAAAACCATTAATCACGCCCAGCCGTCCAAAGGACTGCTTGACACCATCATCCTCATCACCTACCTCCTCCTCGTCATCGCACTCATCACGTACTTCTTCCACCAATACGACGAGCTCGACGCCAAGATCCTGTGGTACTACGCGTTCATCACCCTCTTCCTCGCAGGGTTCATAAAGATAAGCTTCTATGTCTGCAGAAACCTCTTCCTCGAAGAAGACGAAGTCACCAAGGCATACCTGCAAAGGGAGAACGGCTACGCGCTCTACTCGCTCCTCTCACTCCTCGCCTTCGCCCTGTGCGTCAGAGGAACCATACCGCTCTACCTCGCCTCAGTATGGATGGTCACGGCAAGCCTCTGGTTCATCATGCACGCAACGCGCTTCCTCGCACGGTTCGTGAAGGACCACCAGCACGAGCACGGCATCGAGACGCGTTGATTCCAACCCATCAAAAGAACGACCAAGCAAGTATCCACGAAAAAAAGTAATAATCATGAAAAAAGACAATCACAACAACGTCAAATCCAGGTGGAGCATCATCATCGTCCTCATAGCAGCCACGAGGCTAGCCGCGCAGGACGTCGACTTCACCACCATCGCCGGGGACGAGTACGTCGTGCTCACCCAAGAACTAGCAACGCCTGACAACCAATACCAAGTAGCGTTCAAGACCTACGTGACGGACCGGAAGAAGCACAACTTCTTCGACGTCTTCGTCTACGAGAAGGACAAACCAATACCGATCAACAAGCACGACGAGGAGTACTTCTTCAACGAGAAGAAGCTCAGGAAAGCCCACAACATCAACGAAGGCGCTTACAGCGACAACATCACCGCAGAAGTGGCGACCTACAGCCCGACCGGGAAAAAGGACGCGAAGATGTTCTACATCATCATCAACCACGAGCACGGGACGCACGAATACCGCTATGACCTGAACAACCTCCGGTTGACACCTGACGAGGCGATGAGCGCCATCTACTACGAAGGCGTCCACGAAGAGCTGCCCTGGCACTACTGCCAACAGGAAAAAGACGCTAATTACTGATAAGAAGCGAGCGCGGACCGCCCTGAAAAGGAGGCGAGCGCCCGCTCCTCTTTTTTTATGAGAGAAACATCATCATCCACCAAAAAACAACCACGCCCATGAAAAAGCTCTGGAACAATCAGAAAAAGCTGGTGACCACAGGCAACATCCTCATCATCGCATGGCTCCTCTACCTGCTCCTCGTACTCACCGTTCCCTGCCTCGCAAAGCCAGTGCACGTAAGGATACTCATCATCGCAGCGATCGCGATTTTCTTCGTCGGCGTCTTCATCGCCAACAGGATCAGCGACCTCGCAGGGAAAGAAGAAGACCGCAAAAGGACGACGACCGACTGAAGAACAACAAAAGGACAGAAGAACAGCAAAAAAAGAGAAAAACATGGAAACAATCATCATCAGAACAGCGACCAAGAACACTCCTGAAGTGATCGTCCAAGAAGAACCGCCATTCACCAAGCTTATCATCAAAGGACGACTGCTCGTACCGGAAGGAGAAATCGACAACGACTTCTTCAACAACCTCAGCGAACGGCTCGAATCGCTTGACTTCTCAACCATACACGTCAAGATGGAGTACATCGACAGTTCAGCAAGGGAAAGCCTGGCCAAGCTCCTCAGAAAGCTCATCAAGGAAGAGAAGGAGCAACTCATCTACTGGCACTACGAAGAAGACGACGAAGCGATAGAGAGGCAGGCGGACCACTACCACAAACGGCTACCGCACTACGTCTTCATCAAGATCCCTCATCTTATTCTGAAAGATAAGGAAAGGAAGCGCAGAGAATAACCTAAAAGCGAGACAAAGAAGAGCACCCAAGAAACATTCCTCGCAGAGCAGAGGAAAGACATCTCAAGGAAACAGGCTGCTTCCTGCTATTCAAACAACACCTCGAAGCGCTCATGCGAGAGCTCGACGAAGAGACCTTACAGGAAATAACAGACGAGAAGCTCGCAGAGAACGACGTGCAGAAGACCATCGCCTCAAGGTGCCGCGGCATCAAGAACGGCGATATCATCTGAAAGCATCAAACGCAATATTTTCATCATCAAAAAACATTGGCATCACCATGAGAACAGCAACAATCACGACCGACGATTTCCGCGCCATCATGCAAGGAAAGCACCAAGAAACCGACGACCGACTCACCGGCAAAGGCGAATACCGCTACGACATCAACGAGTTCATCATTATCAGCTACACCCACTCTTTGCGGAACAACACCCTGACCATCAAGAACCTTCTCGGCGATACCATCTACGAAGGAGAAACCAACACCGAAGAAGACCTGAAACGAGCGTTCGCCATAGCCGTGAAGAATAACGACGAAGCGCTGCTCTCCAGGAGCAACGGCGACCACCAAACCATGATCGAACTGAATTCCAAGAAGCGCCGCAAGAACACCAAGTACCTCAAGGAGACAAAGACGAGAGAGTTCAGGAGGAGGCGCAACGGTGACCGCGACCGCGGAGACCCCCAGCCCGTGAAGACCAACAGGCAAGCTATACCAGAGCAAGAGGAAGAATCGTTCGAAAAACTCACAACTTCTCCCCATGACATCCTTATCGTTCACAAGAAGCCAAAGGGAGCGTACGCCGCAGCCCCAGACCCCTATGGGCATTCAGGATTACCCTCTCTCCAAGACTCCTCCGAGGAGGACCCCCAGGCAGAGGAATACGATGCTATCTCACAAGGTGTACACGAACTGTTCCACGAGTGCGAAGATGACTGCCCCTGCCTCTACGCGCCTCGCGACAACAAGCAGGAAATAACCTTCGCCGCCCTCTCACGATGGTACGGAAGGGACGTCACCGACGACCTCCTGGAAGGGAAAGACCACTACGGCACCGGCATGAAAGAATTCATGGCGTGCAGGTGCGGCGACGAGGCAGAGCATGACTACGCCCAGACCAGAGCAAACCAAGCATAAAAAAGGAGAAAACCAAAAAAATTTACATCATGAAACCAATCATCATCGCCATTATCGGACTGGCCATCTACATAGCAGCATTCATCGTCTTCACCAAGAACCTGAAAGGCAGTCCAATGAAGCACGAGAAGCAACCCAACGCGAGAGCATTCATCCTCTTCACCACCGAGTACGCAATCGCCTACACGACACTCGGCATACTCTTCCCTAACTTCATGTTCAAGACGGGAATACTCAATGTCTCAGCAGGGCTCATCGCAACAGCACTCATCACCATCATCCTCACCACGGCACTCTTCGCGTTTTCCGAATCACTCCTCGCACTATCGGAACAGCACAAGAAGACTAAAGAGGAAGAGAAGAATCGCAAGCAGCGACAGAGGAACAAGACAAAGCTCATCTTCCTGCTCATCCTCACCACCACATCGTTATCAGCACAGCACGAGATGACCCTCATCCATCACATCGAATTCACTGATGACCTCGCTGACGAGACCATGTGCCTTTACCGCGTGCACAACCCCTTGGGAGTGGAGTACCGCGTCGTCAGCCACATCGTCGCGAAGGACGACTGCGCTGTGATAGACGCAGACATCCGCATAAGAAGAAGACCTGAACGATGGGCCGTCACCATCAAGACCAAAATAGAGACGAGGTCCCTCCCACGACCGGTGGTGACCAAGAACCACTACGAAGTCCCCCTCGAGTTCTTCGACTTCTCGAGACCCGTCGACCTCATGGAATGGCTGGACCGTTGCGGCGGCATACGCATCAACGATGAAGGCTATCAGGAGATGGGCTTCGGGCTCGTCGAAGCGTTCTAAACGAACGACACCCCCCTCAATGATAATGATAAACAATAATCGCGAACTAAAAAAGACTGTCATGAAAAAATCAACCTATCAATGGGTCATCCTCATGCTCATCACCGCACTCACCATCGTGCTCGTCACCCTCTCAGGAAAGGAAGAACAATCGCTCCAACTCGACTGGATGCACGGAGGGCTACTCTGGCTTTTCGGCCTCGGCGGAGTCGTACTCACTGGGTTCATCCCCGAGGACGAGGAAGAGCTCAAAGAGGAAAAACAACGGGTCGTCGTCATCCTCGGCGTCCCCATAATCTTCCTTGTCATCAAGACCATACTGGTATTAGCAGCCGCGTTCTTCTTCTTCATGTCCACAGGAGGACCGCAGGACGAGACGCAACTATTCTTTAGAGCAGCAGGCTGGACGACAAGCCTCGGCATCGCGCTCTCACTCCTCTACCTGGCAAAGACCAAAATAGGGATGGCCCTCAAGAGGTGGTTCAGGGAGAAGTCAAGGATTGGCTGAACAACCACTCCTTAACATGAGACACCCAAGGAATACCGATGAAGCACCCAAAAACCATTAACAAGCACACATCACCATGAACGAACACACAGACACACCAACAAAAACAAGCTTTCAACGGAACGCCCAGCGCTCCACTACGAGCGCGCAGCTCATCATCACCGCAGTCATCATCACCCTGCTCCTCCTCATAGTGGCCAGCAGCGACGACAAGAACAAGACCACAGTCTACGATGTCAATGAGTTCGTCTACAAGGAATTCAAGAGATTCGCAGAGACCATCAACGAGGAAGAAACGGCGAGCGAGGTCTCCTGCCTGTTCTGGCAACACCTCGTCACCCACGCAAAGACGCCGAGGCTGCAGCGAATCACGCACCCCGCAGAACAAGCGTTCGACAGGTTCTACGACGACGAGACGATAGACCAACTCCTCGCATGGACCTACATCGCCTACGCCTCAGAGCGGCTCGGGAACGAACTCATTCTCACCCCTGACACCATCGCGTTCACTACCTCGCCCGAACAAGAGGCTGAAAGAGAGATCAGGAAGGCATTATTGGCCTTGGAGCGCATGATGGAACAAGCGAGGACCGCTTACCGAGAGGCGCACCGATGAGAAAGGGAAGACCACGCCGAAGGCCCCTTGCTGAAACCAGGAAGAAGGATGCCAGAAGAGAAAGAAAAGAACAACTTAAACACACAAAATAATCAAACGCAATGGAACGAAGAACAGAAAAAAAGACCACTGAAGACTGCCTCAAGGGCATCAGAAAAAGCGAGTTCACCACGGAAAGCCTCTTCATCACCGCCCGTTTCACCGCTGACGAGGGCTACCTCCTCACCATAGGGAGCTTGCTCATCGACGGCGAGCACCAAGAAGGCCACTATCTCATCGAAATAGCACGGGCGCCAAGCAACGAGGAAGAAAGAGCAAGGCAACGCCCAGAGCATGATGGTCTGGACAACAAGGAACTGAGACGAAGAGTGTCAGAGGAATGCCTCCGCTACGGCTACTCCCTCGAGGCAGTCTTGGAACTGACCACTACCTCGTTCAAGGGACTGCTGGTCCCAGCGCAGACGGATGAACTGGCAACCCTTGTGGAGACCATCAAGGAGCTGCGCCGCAAGCACGGGAACCAATTCCAGGAAGCGCACCTCGTCAGCAACGGGCGAGTCTACAGGCTGCACTACTTCGTCGGCTTGAGGACTCAGCGGACATTCCAGGAGACATCCCTCCTCCTTATCGCGCCGTTCGAGGAAGTCACCAGAAGACTCGAGCGAGCAGCCGACGATAAGAAGAAACCTTACGGGGAAGACCTCTACCTCGTCCGCGCGAAAAACTTGCAGAAAGGCATGCCCCACCAAACATGGGCGATCCTCGTGGACAAGGACCCTGGCGGAATCGAATACAAGCCAGGCTGGCCGACGCTCTCCATAGAATCATACACGCCATGAATGAGCAAGGGAACGGCGGCAAGCCAAAGATATCATCATTGCTCGACAAGCTCGAATCGTACCTGAGCTGCCATAACTTCGACGCATACGATGAAGAGATGCGATCGTTCACGGAGAGCACGGTGAGGCGCCTAGCGACCATCGCCAAACGCCACCCAGAATCATACCCCCTCCTCAAAGCCCTCATCGGCGAGGACGAAGGCGTCCAGCCATCGCTCCCCATAGATAAGGACATCGAGGACATCGATTACCCTGAAGAGATCCTCGGCGACGATGCGCCTCCCATCGAGGACGAGCTCCTCGAAGGCGAAGAAGAGGAATGAGGATGGAGAGATCCTCCTCATACCGCGACAACAAAACAACAATAATCAAACAATAAGACCACATGAAGAAGACAACCATCATCGCAACCATCACCGCCCTGCTCCTGAGCACGGCGGTAGTGACCCGCGCGCAGCAACGCCAATGCGGCTCGTGGGAGTTCACCGAGCGGCTGGAAGAAGCCCTTAAGGCACTGACCGGCCACCATTTCCAGGAACAGCTGTCCTCAAAAGACTACCAGGACATCTCCCGGATAAACCTCTACGCTGACATCAACGGCTACTGGGCCGTCAAGCCCGAGAAAGAGAACGGAAAAGTCATGGCTGACAGCATCGCCGTCAGCGAAGGAGATGTCAGGGAACTCATAAGGGAAGAGACCTTCATCTGTGCAGAAGGCGAGTTCGCCAAGCTGGTGCTCCCCAAAAGCGGCACGGAAGGAAAGGAAGACTGCAACTGCCCGGAGCAAGTGTACACCAACAACACCACCCTCGGACCTCTGGCCAACGACCCCTTCGTACGGGTGCGCCCAAAAGCCGACGGAAGCTACACCATCCCGAAAAGGATACGCAAAGGAGCGCAGGCAGTACTCGACAGGGAAGAAGGAATCAAGGCCTACCTGAGCTCCTTGTACGCCGAAGAATTCTTCAACGGGATGCTCGCGAACCACCGGGAAGCCGAGAAGGAAAGGATACTCGACGAGCTCGAGCGATGCCTCAACGGACCCTCAAGCAAGGTCTCACCCGAGTCCTGCGCAAGGCTCCAAAGGTACTGGCGCTCCCCCTGGGTGCTGACCGAGGAGCAACTGCGATCGATAGACCAAGGATGGTACCTCGTCATGCACGAAGGAGGAATGGCGTTCGTCAACATCTGCCACTGCAAAGAGGCCGCGAGTCCTTCAAGGAAAGAAGCGGAGACGCCAAGACTCCAAGCGACACCTCACACTCCGCAAGAATCCTTCACCAAGGAAGAGCTGACGAACTGGGTCAAGGAAGCACTGGAAGGCTACAGCCATGACGACAAAGGGTACGAGGAAATCCTCGAAGCCGTCAAGCGCCTGGAAAACGACACGTGCTGCCCGGACACCATCTACCTCCCCCCATGCCCTGTCGACGATCCCGACACAGTGTACCTGCCCTCAAAGGACACGCTGCCGAGAACCCATCCTGCAAGGATGGTCTACGTCGGCCTCGGGACGAGGTGCATGCTCACCGGCGGACCGCTCGACGAAGACCTTGAGAACACGTGGTATTTCCCCTCGTATGAGACGGGTTTCGGGCTTCTGTTCAACGAGCGAGGAAGCTTCACCGCGGGCATCGGCGTCGGCGTCAGCTACCTGCGAGGAGTGGATTACTACCGTGTCCTGCGCATGCCGCAGATAGGGCCTTACTTCAGCGATGAGGTTTCTTACACGCGTAGCGATGGCGAGATGCTCGGCTTCCGTGCCAAAGGATACCTTGGGTTCAGGCGGTTGCTCGCGAGCCTCGGCTTCGGGCCTGACTATTACTTCGGGTTCGAGGAGATAGTGGTTGAGACCATCACGAACACGATGGACGGCACCACGATCACGGCGACCTATCCTGAGGGAGCGGATGACCCTGACCTCGTCCTGGACGCAAGGCTCACCGGGCTCACCATCGCCCCCGGGTTGCAGTTCGGCATCACCGAATGGCTGCACCTCGGTGTGGAGGCCTACCTGACGCGTTACCCTAAAGGGTGGCAGTACGTCGGGAACTCGCACGGAGCACCCGCACTGCAAGGGGAAGCCCTCGGCGTTGACCAGCGGTTCGGCCTCAGCGGTATCTCCTTCACGATAAGCTACCTCTTTTAGGGCACGAGCGTGCCGGCACCTGTCGGCACCTCGTTTTCCTCCATGCATATCGCATCGTATCATCAACAACAATAAAAAGCTATCATCATGAAAAAAACCTATGTCATCATTATCGCTGTCGGAGCATTCATCATCGGCGGCGTCATAGCATGGATCCTCATCCCGAACTGGCACCTTTGCCCGATCACCTGCGAGGAGCGTGCGAACGTCGAGGCGAGGGTCATGGCCTTGGCGGAAGAAGCAACGGCGTACTACGGACCATTGCTGGAAGGGGTGGAGCGAGAGACCGACAAGAACAAGTCGCTGTCCCATGGCATGACCGGTCAGTTCAACGAGCTCGTCACCGGCCCCGCGGACAACTGCATCAGCCGCGTCTACGAAGAAAACGTCACGAAGTACAAGGTCAAGCGGAAGTGCAAGACGTACGCAAGGAAAGTCAAGCGTTTCGCAAGGTACCTGGACGATCGTTTCCCGCAGCGAGCCGCGACCGCTGAGCGAGAATCGTTCAAGCGGGCAATCAAGGATTTCTGCAGTGATAACAGGTTCCTCTCGAAAAGGCTGTTCGCTGCTACGTCCTAGGCTTTCCCGCCGAAAGGCCAGAACCGGGGAGATGAGCCGCGCTCACGCTCCTCGGTTCTTCACCACCAATGATTATCACACATCCACACACCAATAACAATAGCAATCACCATGAAGACCAATAACACACGATTAATAGAAGGACAAATCTGCTCCTTGTTGAGGCTCGCCTTCTGCTTCATCACCCTGCTGTCCAGGAAAGGCTCCTATGAGCACGACGGCATGCTGCGCATCAAGAGCTTCATGCGCCCCGATGAGCATAGCTCTTTCATTGAAGAGCTCCAGCGGTTCATCAGAGACCGCCGCGACGATGTCGTTAACCTCTTGTTCTGCTACTACGTCGACAACTTCGAGGTGTCGGTCAATCCGAGGCTGCTCGTGAAGCACATACTGGTCTGGGGAGAATCGCTCGGCGAAGACGCCAAGGCCATACTCCAAGAGTACATCGATCCCTCCGTCGCAGACCTCCTCCCCTCTTCGACCGTCGACGATGGGCGATGCTCATCGTTCCCCGACGGCTACGTGACCATCGAGGATCCCCAAAGAAAGGCCGACGTGCTCGCAACGTTCTATCGGTCATTCACGCAACGCACTGGCGAGGAGGCGGAGCTATGAGGACGCGGCAGAAGACCATCAGAAAGGAGGATGGTGGGCGGCGGCCGATCACCTCTCCTCAGGACGCTATGAGAACCACTACTTATTGTCACACATAACAAAAAACAGACAAGACATGAACAATCCATTCTCACACCATAACAAGCTCGAATCGGCCTTGCGAGCCATCGCGCGCGCAGAGACGATCAGCGAGGACAGCGAGAACCTCGTCAGGGTGTTCACCGACAGTGACGGCATCCTCTCCTTACTGGAGGACGAGGAAGAGCTCCGGCTCCTCACCTTAGGACAGCGGCTCCTCTATGGGTTGTCGCAGAGCGATATCAGGCGATGGGTCCTGTTCGGCAACCTCTGCCTCACCCATCATGGCAGGCTGCTCATGCGCACCCTCGAACTACCGACGCACGCGTTGGCAGGGGAGGAACCCGTCGCGCCTGTCATGACGTTCAATGACTACAAGTCATTCCTAGAAGGGAAAGGGATTGACGTCTCACTCCCGGAAAACCGGTTGTTCCCCCTATTCCGGGCCGCGTACCTCGCGGGCAAGCACGAACGGTGCTCGGTGTGCAGGAAGCCGTGGACCCTTGGAGCTCGAGAAGTCTTCTTCGACGACCATTTCCGACTCATCACCGTCGAGCACGGCTCGGCAGTAGCTGGGAGGATTACCTTGAAATCTTTCAGGAACGGGGTGCTCCGCGTCATCAACGACGCAGACCTCTACTTCCCTGACGGCGTGACGAGGAGGATGGAATCAGCAGGGATGCTCATCTATCCGTTGGTGGCAGAGTACCCGCTCACCCTCAACGACTATCTCGAGCGCTCGGTCATGGTGCGTGGCGACCGCGTCCTCTCAGCAGGGGACACCTTCCTGCTCAGGGTGACGTTCAACGTCCACCTGTGCTGCCTGGCAGACCAGGACAAGATGGGGCTCGCCGAGCAGCGGTTTGGCCTGTTCATCGACAAGCTGCGGCGATCGATGGAGACGGGCGAGTTCTTCATGCGAGACCTTGAGGTGTCCATGAGCGCCTGAGAACCGCGAGATGAGATATGACGCACAAATATGATCATCAAAAATAATGGAGCTATGCGAACAAACACGAACATGAGAACGTACAGCATCGCCGGCACCAAAAAGGCTGTCGATATCGACGTCTCAGACTATGCCTGCGAGGAGTTCACCGGTCTCAAGCACGGCGATGTCATCATCAACCCGGTAACGAGGAATGTCAGACGTGTCGTCGGGGTCCAGAAGGCCGTCGATGGCGTTATCGGGCCGCCACTCATGTGGTACGAGGACTATGTCGATGACGAATGGGTGATGGGCGGTGACTGTTGCCAATCCCTCACGCCTTTCTCACCATACGATTGGATGCTCAAAAAAAATCATGACGAGCACTACGAGCGCCATTGCGGTCCTACATTCACCAGGCAGGAAATCATCGATTCCTTTCGGAGCAAGCGGTTCCATGTCTACTGGAACACCTACTCTTCCGGGGTGATAATCTCCCATGCCTCTTCCAAGAAGCAGTTGAGGTGTCTTATGAGCAGGATGAGCGGGAAGTACGAGGGGGTATTAAGGAGTTTTCTCTGGCGCTCAGACTGTTCGGCGGTCCTCTCGACGAGCATCGACGCCTATCTGCGCAACCACCGGCGTTCCCGCGTCTCGCGGAACCTCTACCACGGTTGGCGGACGAACATCAGCGAATTGGAGAAGTGCAGGCGCAGCAGCTATTTCGTCGGTCCGCGGCACGTCATTGACCTCTGGCCGGTGGGGCGCGTCGAACGAGCGGGCAAGAAGCCACGTGCTGACCTGGTGGTCTTCGGGGCCGGGAACGGTTGCTTGCTCCTCGTCCCCATCGATCATGAGCGTCAGACCATCCCCCTCCAAAAAGCCCTGTAGGGCAGGTGCTAGCGCACCGTCTTCTTCTTTCGAGGAGAACGATTCAAGCAAGACAATAATCAATAATCAGAAAAACAAAAAAAGTTCTAGTTATGCAACGATTCGATATCAAACCATCATTGTTCGTCCTGCTCGTGAATCCTGATGAAGGGTTCTTGTTCAGCAGGGAAGGGCGAGAGATAGGTGTCATCACCGAAAAGGAAGGCGTGGAAGACCTCGCTGTCATGAAGAAGATGAGGCGGTTCCTCCTCGTGAATTCTGAAGAGTTGGACGCCCGGCAACTCGTCCATAAGGCACTCTCTAAGGCGGGAAGGGATTCTCGGGTCGAGATGGCCGTCATGCCCGTCTTCAAGCGCCCTGAATGGGAGTCATTTAGTGACGAACGCCTCGGACAAGTCGTTCTGGATACCGTGCAAGGCATCCTCGACTACTCCATCGGCACACCCCTCGAGGGCGTGCACCGCAACATCCATACTGTCTGTCTCTTCACCAGTCATGAGGGGATGCGCGGCCTCCTCGAGAAGGAGTTACGGAAACACCACAACCCGGACTACTGAGAAAAACCTTGTGTCATGGGAAATAAGCGGGAATTGCCGTTCAAGAACGGCGATAAGGTACGGTGTTGGGGAGGATTGGTCTACACGTTCGTCGGGCTCGACCCTTTCGATTCGTCGTACGCGTACTGCGCGCACCTGAACGCTACGTACTGCGATGACGAAGGCGTCGTGCACAAGCGGCTGGACCGGCTCCTTGTGGACAAGCTTGAGCTGCAACGCGAGTGATCGCGCGCCCTCTCACCGGGAACGATTCCTCTTGAGAGGGATTCTCTTTTTTTTTATTGTTACATCGACAAAAAAATCTTTCTTATGGAATCACTGCAATACTCAATGGATGAAATATTCTTCGCGAACAAGCTGCTCGGCTTCGTTATCATGCTGCTCGGCTTCGTGTTGTGCTACTCTTTTTTTTCCCGTACCGGAAGGCCGACGGCAGAGGGGAAATTTTTCTTCTTCTTATCGGTGATGATCGACCTCCTTGCTCTCGGCCTCGGAGCGGCGGCTATCTTTTTTGGTTTTGCAATCTTTTCACAGCCGATGCCCTGAGTGATGTTCTTCTGAGAATCATCTCTTCCAGGCTTTTTTTTTCTCTGAATGAGTTTAACGGATTAGTTTTTCACTTTTCAAAAACCTTTTGCTTTATGAAACGACTATTATCATTCTTGATGGCTGCGTTGCTGGTCCTAGGGACTGGTTGCGGCAAGAAGAAAGAACGAGAAGCTGCAGAGGCGCTCAGGAAGGAGCAGGCGCGGCAGCAGGCAATCTATGATGACAACCAGGCCACGCTCGGCGCCTCCTGTGCTGATTGGGTGGGCTACTACCTCTCTACGAAAGGATTGGCGGGAGGCGAGATGCAGGTCTACGTCTACGCCAAGGGCCAGGATCTGGATTACTGGTACCAGGACACCATCCGTGAAGGCACGGTGACCTTGCCGAGGATTGTTGCGCCGAAGTTCCCCCCTGCGAACGCGATGATGGTCAACGGGTGCAAGATTGAGCGTAGCGGGGCGCCGAGGGAAAAATACTTGTTGGAAGCCAGCGCGGTCCCGAACCCTGCGCCCGTGCCGCTCGTGCTTGACCTTAACGATTCGAGACTGCTGTTGGGTGGTTACATCATTGGCTGGGACCTCGGTTGGGGCTGGTTCTTTTTTGATGTGCCTGGCACTGTCGATGATCTGGGCTGGTTGGCTGACAGGAGGGATGAGTTCCTCTTCGCGGAGGGCAAGGCGCCGGCATTGCGCGTCGAGGTGCGCTCTTATGACGGCAACGTCAAGGGATCCTTGAAAGAGAGGTTCCTGGTGATGCCTGATAAGAGCTTCGCGAGGCATTAGCGCCTTGAGGGTCGGAGCGTTCTTCGTCTTCTCTGGTGATGATGGCGCTTGTCGCTGCCTCTTTTGTCTCGGCGACGTGGCGATACTCTCTTATGAAAGCCTCTCTTTGTAGAGGCTTTTTTTTACCAAAATAATTTTCTATATAGTAAATAAATATGCCTATAAACCCCCTCCACTTACCAACAGCCGCCCCGATGACATGGTGAACACCGACTGACGTCACAGGATGATGATTGGAGTAACTATCGAGGGGTCATCCTCTCTTTCCGAAACCGTTAAATACCCTGAGCCCCACAAGCCGCCCATGGACGAGCACAAGCTCCACAAGCAGTTCAAGGACCTCCTCACCAGGATCATCGCCGCGTGCGACGTCCTCATCAAGGATGACCGCGTCACCGACGGCATGGACCTCGACGACGCACCGACCAGCATCTACGACCACGTCCAAAGCGTCAAGAAATGGATACAGGACATCTTCTACCTGGACAAGGAACTCCTCAAGTACGACCTGAAAGAGGAACGAGCGCTGAAAGAGATTGAAGAAACAGTCTCGGAAGAACAAGCAGAAGAGTTCGCCAAGCATCACCGCTACAACCAGCGCATCGACCACCACGCCGAACAACTGGAGATATTCCTCGACCTCCTCCTCAGCAAGAAGAAGCCCCTCCAGCTCAAGACCATCCTGTTCAACATACTCCAGAACGCCGCCGCCTTCCGCGTCCTCGTCAACCACGAACTCACCCTTGACGAGCAGCTCAAGAAGCACTTTGAAATCATAGAGGAGATCGCTGAGGAATACGAGAAGTTGCTCTAGCCGAACATCCCTGTGTAATCGCCCGGGCCATCCTCCTCGCCGCGACGCACCTTATCAGCGGCCTTTTCGAGGTCCTTCTGTATCACCTTGCGCCGATTCTTCCGGATGGCAAAATAGCCAGCCTCGGTCACAGTGGCCTTGACCTCAGCGCCTGAAAAGCCGTCCATGAGCTTGAGCAAGCGCTTGACGTCGACGTCCTTGTCCAGAGTCATTTCCTTGGTGTGGATTTTGAATATCTGCTCGAGCCCCTCCCGGTCAGGGTTCGGGACCTCGATGAGGCGATCCAGCCTGCCCGGCCGGAGCACCGCGGGGTCGAGGATGTCCTTCCTGTTCGTGCACCCGATGACCTTCACGTTGTCCAGGTTCTTGAACCCGTCGATCTCGGCGAGGAACTGCATGAACGTGCGCTGCACCTCGCGCTCGCCGGACGTGCCCAGGTCGATGCGCTTCGCGGCCAGCGCGTCCATCTCATCGATGAAGATGATGGCGGGCGCCTTCTCCCTAGCGAGGTTGAAGATGTCCTTCACCAATTTGGCGCCTTCTCCGATGAACTTCTGCACCAGCTCGGAAGCGACGATCTCGATGAACACGGAATCAGTAGACGCTGCGACTGCCTTGGCGAGCAAGGTCTTCCCTGTGCCGGGCGGGCCGTGCAGCAGTATTCCTTTCGGCGGCTTGATGCCCACCTTCCTGAACAGTTCCGGCTTCTTCAAGGGGAGCTCTATGACTTCCTGTATTTCCCGTATCTGCTCCTTGAGGCCGCCGATGTCGTCCCAGGTGACGATAGGTTTCTCGATGATGACGAACTGCTCTGCCTCGAGCTTGCGGTTCCGCTCCAGCTTGTCCACGATGGTGAGGTTCTTCTGCTCGACGAGTATGGTGTTGCCCGGCTTGATGCCCTTCACCGACAACGAGACGTCCACGTAGAACTTGTTCCCGTTCGGGACGCGGATGATGGCATTGTCTCCCATGACGTCGACGACCTCGGCCACCATCAGGGCGGGTGAGCGGTAACGGTCGAGCTCTGTCCGCAATTGCGAGACGGTCTGCTTGAGGATCATGTTCTCGCGTTCCAGGTCCGTGCCCGGCGTGACATAGGTGAATGTGGCGTTCTCGTAGTCCTCATTCTTGGTCTCCTGTTTCGCCATCTTCTCCTCCTGAAAGCGCGTTGTCTTTTTAAATATGTCCCGCCATAAGTTATTTTCTATAAGGAAGTGAATTGGTGCTCACCACTAGCACGCAGGCCAAGAATCACGACCGGCGCTTGACATGATACGCCACGAACCCCATCGGCTCCTTCCCATCAGAATACTTCGGCATGCCGACAAAATCCTCCACCACGATGCGCTCATCCGCGAGGAAGCGCTCAAGCTGCTGATACAACACGTCAGACGTGTCCTTGCCGAAATTCACGCGCCCAGCAAGATTCGTCGTGATGGCCACGACCGCACCGTCACCGAGGCGCCTCACCAACTGCCTCACCCCCTTGCTCCGCCTATAGCTCTCGCCGCAGAAATAATCCAAGAACACGACATCGAACTGTCCCTCATACCGCTCCATCGCGCGCTCCACGAAATCCTCATCCACGCCGTGCTCGCGCGCGTACACCTCCGGGCTCGCCCCCCCACCCAACAACTCCACCATCTCCTGGTACTGGCGCAACGGCATCACCGCCTCGCCATGGCACGTCACCCACTCGCCACGCCTCCCCTTCACGTACCCGACGCCCACGGCCGGGTCCTTGATGAAATCGAGCAGGATGGCATCGTTCACGTTGCGATCAATCACCTCCACGCCAGCGAAAGCCTCGGGATAAGCGGCGATGACGCTCCGCATAAGGTTCGCCTCACGAGGCAGGTATTCAGGGAGCACCGCCACGAGCTTGAAGCCATATCCCTCGACCGCTTCCTTGACTTCGAGGAAGCTGCCGAAGCACGGCCCTTCCAACCCGAGGTAGCGCAACGGCGTCCCCGTCAGTTCTCCCAACGACCGCTTCAGCTCAGCGACCTTCACTTCGAGATCACTCTGCTCACACCCGCTCTCGAGCCTTTCCTCCTTCTTCTCGACCCTGAACGCGGCACCCAGGTACTGCGGCGTGCCGCGCTTCTGCGCCTCGCGGATGTCCTTGATAATCCTCTCGACCGCCGCTCGCGCCTTCTCGTTCTCCCACGTGATTCTGATGTCACACGCGCCCGTGCGCACCCTCGCGCAGTCCACCGAGAGTAATCGCTGGTACAACGAGTTGCTGTTCCTCTGATTCTTGAACTTCATGAACGCGCCCTTCTCGTCTTGCCTGAGCACGTATCCGACGAGTTCCTTGCCGTTGCCGCGCTTCTCGCTCGCGAGCGATTCCTTCGCCATATCGAGTTCTCGCTCCAGCTCTTCCTTACGTTCCAAGTAACCCTTGAGGAGGCTCCCCTCGATGAATGACACCAGGCGCTCTCGCGTCTCCGCCTTGTGCTTGCCATCCCAGGACCGCGAGCCCTCGATGCTATAGGGCCGGCCATGCTCGTCCTGTAGCTTTCCCCTGGTTAGTGGGTAGTGCTCCCGCACGTACGCGGGGGAGAGCCTTCCCATGACGTGCGCCACGCTCGTGTCGTCGAGCCGGATCTCGAGGCGTTCGGCAAGTTCGTCCTCGGTGACGGGCTGCTTGTACTTCTCCCCCTGTAAAGACCGGTCCTTCGCCCGCTGCGCCTCCCGGTACAAGGCGTTGCTCACGTAGCCCATGAGCGGACCGGCCGGCGACTCCACTTTCCGCTCGCGTAGCTCGCGCTCGAACCGGGCAGTGATGGTCTCGAGGTCGGCCTCTGCCTTCCGCTCGCGCAGGGACTCCACGATGTTGTGCATGATGGCATCCGGCGTCTTCGCCGGCTGCTTCGTCTTGCCGTGGACTGCGGGTTGCGGTCGCCGCTTCTTCTGCGTGGCTGCCGGGGCTGGCTCTTCTTGCGCCGGCGGCCGCGAGCGTTCGCGGTCGTAGTGCTCCCGCAGCGTGATGCCTTCCTGCATGCACGCGTCGCGTATCCGGTAGAACTCGTGCGCGTCCATCTTTCTACAGGTGGAGGAAGCTGTACATCGGCTTGTTGTCGACCCGGACGCGGATCTCGGTCTTGTACTGGCTGTCCCGCATGATGTTGTCGAGGCTTCGCTGCAGTTTCTTGGCTGTCTTCGCGTCGGTGTCCTGCTGCTCGAAGTTTATCCTGGTCAGGTCGTGGAACCTGTCCTGCTCTACTCTTCCTCCTTTCCTCTTGAGGATGTCCTCATAGATAGTGGCGGTGGTGCCGTCGAGGATGATGGACTGCCGCGTCTTCGCAGGGGCGGGGTCTTCTTGGTAGTGCACGGGGAGGAGGAGGTGGGTCTTCCTGTGGTTGCTGAACAGGTAGATGTCTGCTCCCTTGATGACTATGGCGTCGATGTCTTCGCCGTTGGCGATGCTGTCGAATATAGCTTTCTGCTCCGGGTCGAGCTTGCGCGCTTCGAGCGCGGTGAGGCCGCCGAGGTCCATTTTCATCATGTTGTCTGCTTGGAGGAGGAGGTGCTGGTATACTGCTTCTTCCTTGTCAGTGGTGAGTTGCGCGATGCGTTCGTTGTAGCTGAGCGGGTTCGTGACGTCGAGGCTTTTCAGGCTGGCGTTGTCGTGTGTCGCTTGTTCCTGTCCGGAGTATGTTCTGCCGAACATGATGCCGTAGATCTTCTGGAGGTCTTCGGTGTCGTGCTCTTCCATCATCTTGCGTTTCTGGTTGCCGATGGTGGAGATGCTGCGTTCTTTCTTGGCTTTCTCGTTCACCTCTTCCAGGATTTGCCTGGTTTTCTTTTCGTCGAGGTATCCTTCCAGGATTATCCTTTTCTCTTCTAGTGATATGAAGTGCTCGTTCGATCGGTCGAAGTTCTTGGTTCGTGGCATGGGCTTCCCTCTGGTTCTTATCAAGGGAGGCACCACAAGCTTAAATACGTTACTATTTATTAGTAGTTATAACATTTTTTTCTATATAGAAGCATGATTCTCCGCGAAAGAAAACCCATATAAAACCAGGAACACTGACAAGCCCCATGGACAAGGAAGAACGCATCAAGCTCATCACGCGCAACGCCGCCGAAATCATAGGAGAAGAACAGCTAGAAGAACTGCTGGACCAACAAGAAATCATCACCTACTGCGGCTACGAGACCTCAGGAGAAATCCACCTCGGCCACGCCGTCACGGTCACCAAGCTCATGGACCTCGAAAAAGCAGGCGTCAAGGTCAAAGTACTCTTCGCAGACTGGCACACCTGGCTCAACCAGAAAGGCGACTGGGACTGGGTCAAAAAACAAGTAACGATGTGGCAACAAGGATTCAAAGCACTCGGCCTCAAGAACCCCGAGTTCGTCCTCGGCACCACCTTCCAGAGAAACCTCGACTACATCGACGAGCTCCTCAAGCTCGCGCAAGCAACCACGCTCAACAGAGCGCTGAGGAGCATGCAACAAGTCGCGCGCGACATCGAGCACGCCCACACCAGCCAAGTACTCTACCCATTGATGCAGATACTCGACATCAAATACCTGCACGTAGACATCGTGCAATCAGGCATCGAGCAACGAAAGATCCACATGCTCGGACAAGAAGTCTTCGAACCAGTCCTAGGCTACAAGAAGCCCGTGTTCGTCCACACACCCCTCATACCATCACTCGCAGGACCAGCAGCGGGAAAGATGAGCAGCTCCGACGAAGGATCGCTCATCAGCATCCGGGACGACGCCAAGGCAATCCAGAAAAAGCTCAACAAGGCCTACTGCCCCGCAGGCGAAGTGAACGAGAACCCCGTCCTCATGCTCGCGCAGCTCGTCATCTTCCCGAGGCTAGAAGGCAAAGCGTTCACCATCGACCGGCCGGAGAAGTTCGGAGGGACACTAGAATACCACACCTACGACGCACTCGAAAGAGCGTTCGCCGACGGGCTCCACCCAGCAGACCTCAAAGGAGCAGTGGCGAAATACGTCGACGACATCTTCGCACCCGTCAGGAAAGCGTTCAAGCGCTGATACCTTTTTATACTCCTGCGCGTTCTTCACGCCCATGGCGAAGCGCCACCCCGACCCGCACGAACACCACCGCCGCAAGCACCGCAAACACCACCACGCCGCAAGGACGGCCTTCGCCGCAGTCATCGCCCTCCTCATCCTCCAAGCGGTACGCGCGCACGACTACACCCGTGTAGCCGTGTTCGGCGGCTTCCTCATCGCCGTCCTCGCCCTCGAGATATGGATGATCCTCTCCGACAAGCCCGTCTGAGAAAACGACACGTATTTATACCCTCCACTCACACAGCAAGGCATGAAGCGTTACCTGCCGCTCATTCTCATCCTCATCGTCGCTTGCACGCCGCAGCCAGCGCCACAACAGCTCGAACGCCCAACCCCTCCACAAGACAGCGTCATCGAGCAACGACAAGAGATACTCGAGAGCATCGAGCAGCTCGGAGACTACCTCTCAGGAGACGTCATCAACGCGACGAGGAACGAGACCGACATCCGGTTCACGATGAGCAACGGCGACGAGCACGTCATGGACATCGCAACGGGCATCGTCTACTGCACCTACCAGCAACACAGAGGCATGCGCTGCCACGAGGCCTACTTCACCCACCTCGAAGGCTGCATGGTCGTGGACACCCAGCAAGGGTTCAGCTGCGTCACCCATGACGGGACGCCGTGCGACCCAGCGGTCACCGAGCACTACCGCCAGCTCAAAGCGTCCCTGCTCGGCTAGAACGCTCTTCCGCAACCTATTAAAATGAAAGACTGTTCATAAGTTAGGTGCTCGTCCTGCTCGCACCCCTCATCGCCGCGACGATCACCAGGCCACGACCATGAACGAAAAGGAACACCTCAGACAAGCAACCTTCGCAGGCGGCTGCTTCTGGTGCATGGAACCACCATTCGAGCAGCTAGAAGGAGTCACCGACGTCACCGCCGGCTACACCGGCGGCCACGCCACCAACCCCACGTACGACCAAGTCTCGACAGGCACCACAGGCCACTACGAAGCCGTCACGATGCGCTACGACCCAGAACTGATAACGTACGACGAGCTCCTCGACACGTACTGGCGACAGATAGACCCGACCGACAAGCAAGGGCAGTTCGCCGACCGCGGCAGCCAATACCGCACCGCCATCCTCTACCACGACGAGGAGCAACGAGCGAAAGCAGAAGCGAGCAAGCAAGCACTGGAATCATCAAGGAAGTTCGCCGAGCCCATAGCCACCGCCATCCTCCCAGCAAGAGCTTTCTGGCCCGCGGAAGAAGAGCACCAAGACTACCACAAGAAACGCGCCAGCAGCTACGAAGCGTACAAGCAAGGTAGCGGCAGGGCGGCATACCTCGAGCAAACATGGAAAAAAGACCCTGAGGGACGCCTCACACCGCTCCAATACAAAGTCACTCAAAGAAACGGCACCGAGCCGCCCTTCAACAACGAGTACTGGGACAACAAGGAAGAAGGCATCTACGTCGACATCGTCTCCGGCCAGCCATTGTTCAGCAGCAAGGACAAGTACGACAGCGGCACGGGCTGGCCCTCCTTCACAAGACCCCTCGACGGAGCGGCCGTGACCGAGCACGAGGACACCGACAACGGCACGGCCAGGACCGAAGTGAAGAGCTCCGAAGCGGGCTCTCACCTCGGGCACGTCTTCGACGACGGGCCGGACGGCAACCAACGCTACTGCATCAACTCAGCCTCCCTCCGCTTCATCCCCACAGCAGACCTCGAACAAAGAGGCTACAGGGACTACCTCGACCTCTTCAAGGGACGGCAGCCATAAATACCACCGCTCCCTTCTCACACGCCATGGAACGGCTCCTCCCCGCGCACTTCCTCCAGACCTACCACTTCTGCCCGCGAAAGCTCTACCTCGAAGAAAACTACCGGATGCGGCCGCCCAGGACCAAAGGAGACCTCAAGCGCGCCATCCTCGACGAAGCCCTCAAGTACACCAACCGCGCCGAGCCCGGCGTGGTCAAGAGCATCAACGCCCCGACGACCGAGCACCGCGTCGCTGACAAGTACTACGACAGCAACCGACGATCATTACAAGAAGCTATCATCAACAACAAAGAAGCACTGGCAAAAGAAGGCATGAGCATCATCGACACGCACAAACAGCTCTGGTACGACCTCCGACACGCCACCAAGGCGCGCGTACGGAGCACGTACGAGTTCATGGCCAAGAACAGGGTGTACGGCAACGAACTATGGTGGCAGCTCATCCCCAAGATCACCTTCAACCTCAAGCTCTCCTCAGAGAAGTACGGCGTGGAGATGACTATCTACCGCGTGGATAACTACCCGCACAGCGCCGTCCCCCACCTCATCACCCGCCAAGACCCGCCGGAACGAGGCGTATGGCAGAACCACCGCACCGAGCTCGCCCTCGCCATGCTCCTCCTCGCAGAACAAGGACTCATAGTCCAGGAAGGCGTCGTGGACTACGCCAACGGCACCACGGAACGGCGGCTGGAGATGACTGCGGACCTCCACGACCACGCCCAAGAACTCGTGCGGCGCATACGAGAGACCCTCAAGAGCAAAGACCCCCCGCCACGAGTCGACAACCCGCGCAAATGCGACCGCTGCCCGCACAAAGAGCAGTGCTACGACGACCAGTACATGCAAGCCAAGAAGCACGAGCACACAGGCCAAGTCACCTTTTAAACAAAGGCTTGGTTCTCGACGGAGGAGAATTCTTCCCTGCACGATAGCGAAACCTTTAAATACCTGTCCGTGCTCATCAGAAACAGCGCATTCCTACGAGGACAAGGTGGTGGTTCCATGGCAGAAGATGACAAGAAATTCTCGAAACAGCTCATCGGCAAGACCGTCGTCAGCAAGACAGGGAAACGGTTCGGCGAAGTAGGAGACCTCGTCTTCGAGACTAGCAGCGGCGAGTTAATCCATATCATCCTCGTCAACCCCACCCAGTACGCCAGGAAGCTCGAGCTCGAGAAGACCAAGGAAGGAGACCCGCTCATCCCCTTCTCAGCAGTCATCGCGATGGGAGACTTCCTCGTCGTGGCAGAAGAAGACATCGTATAAAGAATTTTTTTTTGCGTATCATGCTAGCTTATCTTCCTTGAAATAGTACACTCTCTTGCCGCCGTGCTTCTCAATCTCAGCCAGCAACGACGGACCATTCTCGAAACGCTCGACAGGCTCTAACCAACGAGTACGCATCCACTGGCTGCCGGAAGACCCGCCAGCATCCTTGGTGCACTCACGCAACAACTCTATATCCGTCGTCTTATAGACCGTCGCCCTCGGCCCGTTGTACGAACGCTCAAAATACCTGCCTGGCTTACGGATGCCGATACGCCTCACTGAAGAGAAAGGTAGACGCCGCTTGAAGAAGAGATGACGCCAGCAAAAACCTTCAGGGGTTATCTCGAGAATCATGGAAGCGTGTAGGACACCAATGATTATCGAAGCCGCGGCGATACCTCGCATCAACCAGGAGAACGCCTCATCCGGAACCCCTGACGCGTACGGGATAACCGCGAAGATGGCAGCAACGATGACGGAAACGACATACGCCCGACGCCTGACATATTGATTGAAACGATACACACCCATACGCCTCCCAAAACAAAAATGAATATTTAAACCCATCGACGCAAAACCCTTATAAACAACCCTTCTTTCCACAAAGCCACCATGGGTGAAGAAGCAGCCATCTGGACGGAGAAGTTCCGACCGAAGACCTTCAAGGAAGTGAAAGGCCAACACGACATCGTCAAGCGCGTCCAAGCATTCGTCGAACAAAAGAACATGCCCCACCTCCTCTTCGCAGGACCCGCAGGCATCGGCAAGACCACCCTGTCACTCGTCGTCGCCAGGACGCTCTTCGGCGAGGAATGGCGGGAGAACTTCCTCGAGCTCAACGCGAGTGACGAAAGAGGGATAGACGTCGTCCGCGTCAAAGTGAAAGACTTCGCACGCACCAGAGCGCTAGGAGACGTCCCGTTCAAGATCATCTACCTGGACGAGTGCGACGCTCTCACCAAGGAAGCACAACAAGCCCTCCGCAGAACGATGGAGAACTACACCCAGACGTGCCGGTTCATCCTCAGCTGCAACTACTCATCCAAGATCATAGACCCTATCCAGAGCCGGTGCACCGTCTTCCGCTTCAAACCCCTCAAGCAAGAGGACATCGAGGACATCATCAGCATCATCGCCAAGAAGGAAAACCTCAAGATAGACGACGAGGCCAAGAAGGCGTTGTTCGACGTCAGCGGAGGCGATGTCCGCAGGTTAGAGAACGTCCTCCAATCGTCCGCGGCCATCGACAAGCACATCACGAGCAAGATCATCTACAGCATAGCCAGCCACGCCCGGCCAGGAGAGGTCAAGCAGATACTCGAGAGCTGCACGAAACAAGACTTCAAGAAGGCCAAAGAACAGCTCCTCAAGACCATGCTCGACTACGGCCTCGCAGGACTCGACATCATCAAGCAACTCCAGCAAGCCGTGTGGAAACTCGAAGGCGTCGACGACCGGAAAAAGCTCGAGATGAGCAAGGCGTGCGGCGAGACCGAGTTCCACATGATCGAAGGGGCTGACGAGTTCGTCCAACTCGAATCACTCCTAGCGACGTTCATCCTCATCGCAACTCCTTAGAGGCGGCATACCGAAACGCTTATCTAAATAAGATAACTACAGAGGCAGAGCATGGACGTAGTGCTCATCGGCGTCTCGGACAGGACATCCCTCTGGAGGCACGGCTCCCTCCAGGAAAAGGATTACCCTTCGTTCGTACAGGCATACGCACGGCTCCTGGCGAAACACTTCGACAACGTCATCGTCACCCCCGACGACGGCGTCTACACCGACATCGCCGACGCGTACGGCAAGATCAAACACAAGAAGCCCATCGCCTATTACCCCGACAAAGACACCACGTACGGCTACGGCCACCTCCACCTCTTGAAGTACGACGCAAGACCGATAAGAGGGGACTGGTACACACTCAACGCCGACCTGACCAAGCAGGCGCCCATCGTCATCTGCCTCGGCTTCTCACCAGGAACGCTCATAGAACTCTCCTACATCAAATACCACCAGAAATACGCAGGGAAGGACATCAAGCTCCTCATAGACGAACGATGCATCGAACGACGACTACCAAGAAGTTTCGAGGAACAACTACGTGACATCAGCTACTACGACGACCTCGAAGCACTAGAATTTTTGCTAGCGAGGCGTGATGAGGCCTCACCGACTGAAGGAAAAGCAAAAAAGAAGAACAAAAAAAATCATTCTAGACGTTCTTGACCAGGACGCTCGTCTCCAACGTCTGCAAGTAATCGTACTCGGCCGAGATGTCGATGTACTCGACGTGGTTGGAGTCATGCTGGCCCGAGAGGTCCTGCGTGCACGTCACCGTGCGGCTCCCGCCGTTCAGCTTGACGTACCCCGCCATGCGGCTGCCCTCATCGACGCGGTCCTCGCTGGTCGTGAACCCCGAGCAGGACAACCCGTCCAGGCCGGTATCCACGGTCACGTACACCAAGTTCTCATCGCTGTAAGACTTCCCATCGTTGCACCCTGAATGGCGGGCGGAGAGCTTGCCGCCCGCGTTCGCCGCGAGCACGATGAAGCTGAAACGAACCGCGTCCTTGCCGCCACTATACTCCTTGAACTCGGTGATCTGCACCGGGCCGCCGCTGTTCGTGATGGGCTGCGGACCGCTCAGCGTGCACACCGCCGTGTCAGACGTCTTCGTCAACTCCTCCTTGATGCACAGCTGCGCAGAGGCGTTCGTCACGTACGTGTAGCACACCTCCGCCCAGAACGGGTACGGCAGGTTCCCTGGGATGCCGCGGGTGAACGAGAGGTAGTAATCGCTCGGCACCTCGACATACACAGGGTAGGACCCGATGGTCTCCCCCGTGTCAGGGTTCATCTCGTTCCCCTGCAACGGCTCATCAGGCGACACGGTAAGGTCACTCGCCACGTCATGCACGTTGAAGTCCTTCGGGCTGAACCCCCCGACGCGCACGAAGTAGTCACCTGCGGGGACGGTGTGCTCGCCCAGGTTCTCCAGGATGACCGTGACCTTGAACTCCTCGTCGATGTTCACCTCCGCGGGCGGCGAGTACTCATTGAACTGCATCGTCACGCCCTGCGTGCCGCCGATGAACGGCTGCCAATTGTTATTAGGGCCCTTATTTTCAGTACAGCCAACGGCCCCGATGAGCAGCAAGGCGCCCATGACGGCCAGGATAATGGTCATGTTCTTTCCCATGTGTATCTCCTCCTCTTCCTCCTCAGCCTCCGCGCTTGATGCGCGTCGTAGCATAAATGGTATCGCGATAGCCGTACCACAACTCCACGACGACCGGCGTCTCGTACGCCGACGTGAACGTGTCGTAGAAGTACTCGCACGTGAACGTGCCCACCCCATTGTTGAGGCGGACCTCATACCCGGTCGGGCAGTGCAGGCGCTGCATACCGATCCTGACATCACCGACGAACACCACGTTCTTGTGGCGCTCATTCATGTTCCCGAGGTGGTACGGGCTGCACCACTCGAGATAGCCGGGGTGGATGACCTCGCCGGTGCCGACGTTCTTGATAGTGAACGTGAGCATGGTGCTCCTCGGCGACGGGTCCTGCTTCAGGCTCGTGATGGCCACGGGCGCGCCCTGGCTCCCCGACCACGTGTACTCATGCGGGATGCAGTCGCCCTCATTGTACTCGTACGGCTGCGGATCGATGCAGATCATCGGCGAGGCGTACGTGGTGTAGGCGTAGCACGCATCCACCTTCCAATCAACATCGTAATAATCAAGGCCGAGCGGCCAATTATTGATGTGCACGGTGAAATCCTCATAGCCGAACTCGCCACCAGGATAAAAATAATTGTCGCCGCGCATGTACCCGACATCATTGAACGGATAGCCGAACACCCCGCTGAAGTCGCCGTAGAGCGAGCCCATCATCATCGAGAACAACCGGCCGTGATTGTACTGGTCCCACTGGTCCTGGTTGTCGGCGTTCACGACCGTGTTAACCTGCAAGTTATCACCAGTGAGGCTGAAATCCGCGTACTGGAGGCCTGGCAAACCGATGAGCTCTCCGAGCGTGTTGAACTGGGCGTGCACGTTGTTGTCATTGAAATAAGCGAGCCGGGTCGTAGGGCAATTCATGACCACGCCCATGCTCCCGAACAAGCCCCCATCGCTGTTGAACAAGCTGAACGAGCACGCGCCGGGCGCCGCCATGCCCGAATACAAGTCAGTCCCCTCGACGCGGATGATGTTCGGGTCATACCCCCTGATGAACAACGCGCCGTACGCGTCAGAAGCGCCCATGTTATGCAGTTCCACCGAGACGTCGAAGCTGTTCTCATACCCCGCATTGCCGTAGTAGTACACGATGGGAGGAGGGCTCCTCGGCAGGAACTGCATATACACACCCTCCGAGCCGCGATAGTACTGCTCGTGCTCAGGGTCCTGCCACGGGTAAGGGTTCGTGGTGCCGCAGCCCGAAGCGCCGATGAGGAGCCCGCCGAGCAGGATGGCCGTGAGAGCGATGGTTACGCGCCGCATGCATTCACCTCAAGAACAGGACTATTTAAATGTTATGCTGCTTTTTATGAATGCAACGGCTCGTGTTTCGGCTTCGAGAGCTTCCAGTCACCCGACTCGTCAGCAGCCGTCCTCCCAGCGACGCACACGTACGCCTCCTGCAAATCCCCATCAGGCAGCTCCACGAACCACTCGCCAGGAATCATGACCTCCGCGCGCGTTTTCTCATCAGCAGGGTTGAACGTTCCCTTCTCCGTCATCGCCTTAGCCACCTGGAACGTCTCCTCCGTGCACTCCTCCGGCGAGTACACCAAGTAATACAAGAACTCGCCGCACCCGCAACGGCCGTGCTCGTTCGCCTTGGTGCCCAAGGGGTCATCGCACGAGAACTTGAGCCTCCGCCCATCAGCGGTCTTCGACACTGACACCACCGGGTCCCCGCGCGGGCAGTCATGCACGCACATCCTCGTCGACACGTACTCGTCCGTGCTCCCCGGGCACTGAGCGCACCCCCCTGACAAGCACTTCTTCAGCTCGTCGCAATAGAAGCAATTCATGTTGGAGAAGTAGTCCCCGTGCTTCTCGCTGAACTGCCGGCAAGAAGCGTAATCAGCATCGAAGTCAGAGCACCGGAGCTCGCTGATGTCAGGCGGCACGTACGCCTTCGACGAGTCGTCAATCTGCACCGTGACCGACTCGCGGACCTGGTACACGTAATCAACAAAGACTTGGAGCATGGACTCATAATTGTACGAGGTCATGATATCCTCCCCCTCTGGGATGCGGCACATGACCTCCGCCTCGCCGTCATAGAACTTCACCAGCGCAGGCTTGGCCCCCGCCACGCCCTCGAGGCGCGGCAACGAGGGGAGGCACTCCAACGCCTTGTTGCCGAGGATGGCATACACCACGGCGGTGTTGCTCTCCAAGTCCTGCTCCGAGGAGCGCAGGCACGACGACCGCTGGTCGAACTCGCGACCCCGCACGACCTGGCCGTCACCGACATTCCTCAACGTCATCCGGAAGACCGGCCGCACC
>JAFGNA010000009.1 GCA_016927245.1 Candidatus Woesearchaeota archaeon | reverse complement strand
GTCCGAGGACGTCGTCGAACACGACGATGTCCGCCCATGGCAGCTCTCGTTCCCAGTCGTCGGTCTTCGGGACGAACCCGTCGGCGATGTCTTTGTCCTCGTCGCTCTGGATGTAGTACTTGACCTCGTTCCCTTCTTTGAGGACGTTCCAGGCGACGTCGCTGATGAGGGCGTCGTACGAGACGAACAGGAATCGCTTCCTGTCCATTCCGCCGTTCGTCTCTTTCGGTTTCTGTTCGTTGTCTTTCTCTTTTTGTCCGTTGTCCATCTTCTCACTTCATGTTCTTGCTCCGTAGAGATCTCCGTATTTTCCTTGCAGGTACTGCAGTAGCTTCTCGGGGTTCGCGGGCTTGCCCGTTGCCCTCATCAGTATCTCTTCGCTCGTGATCGTCGCCCCTTTCTGGTGCACTCTTCTCCTGAGCCAGTTGATGATATCTTTGAATTCTCCTCTTCTGATGTTGTCCTCGTATCCTTGTTGGCTCCTCCTCATCTTCTCGTGCAGCTGCACCGCGTAGATGAAACCTGTCAGGTATGATGGGAAGTAGCCGAAGTCGCCGTCAGCCCAGTGGGCGTCTTGAAGTATTCCTTCTTTGTCGTCTTTCGGCGGCCTGCCGAAGAGTTGGCTCGCCCGCTGGTTCCATTCCTCTTTTGCCTTTCTCGGCTTGGCGGTCCCTTTGATGAGGTCTCTCTCGAACTCGTAGCGGAGGATGATGTGCAGGCAGTAGCTCACCTCGTCAGCGTTGATGCGTATTTGGGAGTCGCTTATCCTGTTCACCCATCGGTAGAGCGCTTGTGGGCCGACGTCCTCCTCGAGGCAGTCCTTGAACCGGTGGTACTGCCCTTCTATGAAATCCTTGCCCCTGCACACGATGAATTCCCAGTAGAGCGCTTGCGACTCGTGCATGCCGAGCGACGGCGCCTCGTAGACGCTCGTGTTCTGGTATTCCTTGGGCAGGTTGAGGTCGTAGAGCGCGTGGCCTGCCTCGTGCACCGAGTCGTAGAACGTCTCGATCCTCGGCTTCGCCCTCGTGGTTATCCTGACGTCATTCCTGGAGATGATGGTGGTGAAGGGGTGGGCTGATTCTGATAGGCTGTACTTCTTTATGGGCAATGACATGTTGTTCTCGATGAAGTCCCTTGTCATCCTTCTCATCTCCGCGGGCTTCGTCTTGATAACGTTCTCCCCTGTCTTCTTTTTACGGATATCTTTCAGGAGCGTGATGAGCGGTTCCTTGAGCGTGGCGCATACGTGGTCCATCTGCTGCGTTGTGAGTGAGGGGTTGTATTCTTGCATGAGCGTCTCGTATGGGTCTTTTCGCTGGTCTATGTGGTGGGCTTCTTCCCGTTTCAGCCTTATTAACCTCTCGAAATGGTTCGCGAAGAGGTCGTAGTTGTTCTGCTCTTTCGCGCGCCTCCATGCGGCGTTCGCCTCGACGACCTTTTTCTTCAGCGTCCGTCGGTGCGCTTCGGGGATTTTCCGTTCCTTTCTCGCTTTCTCTTCCAGCCTTGCGAGAATTATCTTGTCCTTCTTCGTCAAGGAGCTTTTTTTCGCCTCGGCTATCGCCTGCGCGAGTTCTGTTGACCCGAGCCTTTTCTTCATGAGGTCGTCGACGAACACTATCTGTTTCGTTCTCGCGTCCTCTCCTGCTTTCGGCATGTTCGTGCTCATGTCCCACCAGAGTAGTTCGCTGACGCCTGAGAGGAGAGATATCTCTTTCTGGAAGCTGTACACCTCTTCGAGGGCCTCGTTCATGATGTGGTATGGATAAGAACTTGTTTTTATGGTTATTGTTTCCCGGCCCAGGCGTACCCTTCTGCTTCTAGCTTGTCCACGAGTTCCGGCCCTCCTTCCCGCACTATTCGTCCGTCGATGAGGACGGCGACCTTGTCCGGCTTGAGGTAGTCGAGGATGCGTTTGTAGTGGGTGATGATGAGCGTGCCGACCGTGGGGCTCCTGAGTGCTTCCACGCCCGCGGCGACGGCCTTGAGCGCGTCGATGTCCAGCCCTGAGTCTGTCTCGTCCAGGATTGCCATGCTGGGCTCGAGCAAGGCCATCTGGAGTATCTCCATGCGTTTCTTCTCTCCGCCGGAGAACCCTTGGTTGAGGTAGCGTTCGAGGAATCCTTGGTCGATGTCTAGCTTGTCCATGAGGCTTTTGACGTATGAGCGGAACGCGGCGATTCCTTGCTTCTTGCCCTTCTTGCGCTCTCGTAGCTCTCGGAGGAAGTCGTCGACGCGCAGCCCGGGTATCTCTGCGGGGTGCTGGAATGAGAGGAAGAGCCCGAGCCTTGCGCGCTCGTCAGGGGGGAGTCCTTCGAGGTCTTTTCCTCTGTATGTGATGCTGCCTTTCGTGATGGTGTATCCTGGTCTTCCCATGACTGCGTTGGCCAGGGTGGTCTTTCCTGAGCCGTTCGGGCCCATTAGTGCGACTATTTCTCCTTGCGCTACTTCGAGGTTGACGCCTTTGAGCAGTTCCTTGTCTTCTGCCTTGACGTGGAGATTCTTGATGATGAGCTTGTCTGTCATGTCGTTCCCCTCTGCGCCTTGATGATTGAGAGTATCTCTTCTTTCCATTGCTCGTCTTCTTCCGCGTGTGCCGTGATGCTTATGAGGAATGCCTCGGCGATGACGTCGCGCGCCCGTTCCTCATCTAGGCCCCTGCTCTGGAGGTAGAACAAGTCCTCTTCCTCGATGTTCCCGACGGTGGCGCCGTGGCTGCACGCGACGTCGGCGTTCTTGATCTCGAGTTGTGGTATGATGTCCGCTTCCGCTTCCGTGCCGGTGAGCAGCGCGTCTCCTTGCTGGTATCCTTCTGCTCCTGGTGACTCCTCGCTGATGTCGATGAGCCCTCTGTGGAGCATCCGTGCGCTGCCGCCGATGATGGCTTTGGCGTGCATCCGCGTCGTCGTGTTCGCGGCGGCGTGGTGAGCGTTGGTCGTGCTGTTCTCGTGCTGTTCTCCTGCGAGCAGCATGGTGGCGAGGCTTGCGCTTTTCGCGTCTTTTCCTTCTAGTAGGGTGGTGGTGTCCTGCTTGGTCAGGCTGCCGCCGGTGACGTGGCTGTACCATCGCACCTCTGCTCTTGGGCCTGCGCGCGCTTTCTTCTGGCTGTACCAGGCAGTCCTTCGCGAGACGTCTTGCGCCTCGTTGTAGGTGATGCGTGCGTGTTCTTCAGCGATGATTTCGACCGCTTCGCAGATGAGTCCTGTTTCGTCTCCTCCTCGTCGCTCTTTGATGTTCCTGGTGATGGTGGCTTCGCTCCCGTTCCTGGCGATGATGAGGATGTGGGTGAAGCCGTTGGTGTCGTACTCGCTGAGGATATTGATGGGCTTTTCCAGCTTGGTGCGCGGGGGTATGGTGATGAGGATGCCGTTGTCGCTCGCTGCTTGCTGGAGTGCGATGAGCCTGTCCTTGTGCGGGTCGATGAGGCTGTAGCGGTGGCGCTTGATAAGGGCTCTTTCTTGCTCGTTTGCTTCGTCGAACGGCTTCGCGGTCGCCTCGCTTTCGTTGGTGATGAGGTGCGTGGTTGTCTGGTGGTAGCTCTTGTTGTGCAGCTCTTTTGGTATGCGGTCGCTGTCGATGGCGGTGGAGAGGCCTTCCTTGAGCAGTGGTAGTGGGAGGTTGTGGATCTTGCCGATGGCTTCGAGCCGTCTTCGCGCTTGCTCTGGGCGCTTGTCGGGGAGCTTTGCGTGGTCCTTGTTGATCATCCTATTGTCCCTTCCATCTCGAGCTCGATGAGCTTGTTGAGTTCCATGGCGTATTCGAGCGGGAGCTCCTTGGTGATGGGCTCGATGAACCCGGAGACGATCATCTTGATGGCTGCTTCCTCGTCCAGGCCCCTGCTCTGGAGGTAGAAGAGCTGCTCTTCTCCTATCCTGCCTACGCGGGCTTCGTGCCCTACCTTTGCTGTTTTGTCCTTGACGTCGATGAGTGGGATGGTGTTGCTGACGCTGTTGTTCCCTATCATGAGGCTGTCGCACTCGACGTTGCTCCTCGCGTTCGTCGATCCCTTGTTGACTTTGACGACTCCTCGGTAGGTGACTGTTCCTCCTGTCTTGCTGATGCTCTTGGCGGTGATGGTGCTGCTCGTGTTCTTTCCGAGGTGGTATGCTTTCGCGCCGGTGTCTTGGTGCTGCCCTTCGGCGGCGAAGGAGATGCTGAGGTGCTCTGCCTTGCTCCTGTTTCCTTTGAGGATGCTGGTGGGGTAGAGCATGGTCGTGCCGCTTCCTAGGTTGCCGGACACCCATTCGATGATGCCGTCTTCGTCGACGATGGCTCGTTTTGTGTTGAGGTTGTACGTGTTGCCGCTCCAGTTCTCCACGCTGCTGTAGCGCAGCTGCGCGCCTTTCTTGACGAAGAGCTCGACGCAGCCGGCGTGCAATGAGGAGGTGTCATAGCGAGGGGCGGAGCAGCCTTCGATGTAGCTTGCTTCCGCTCCTTCTTCGATGATGATGAGGGTGTGCTCGAACTGTCCTCCTCGTTCGGCGTTCATGCGGAAGTACGCTTGCAGTGGCTGCTCCGCTTTCACTCCTTTGGGTACGTGGATGAACGTGCCTCCTGACCAGGTTGCGTAGTGGAGCATGGCGAACTTGTGGTCGTTGTACGGGACGCATTTGTTGAAGTGTTCTTTCACGAGTGCTTCTTGTTCTTTGAGGGCGACGTCCATGTCGAGGAAGATGACTCCTTGCTTCTTTAGTTCTTCTTTGAGCTTGTGGTAGATCATCTCGCTCTCGTACTGCGCTCCTGTCCCTGCCAGCGCTCTCCGTTCCGCTTCTGGTATGCCGAGCTGTTCGAACGTCTGCTTGATGTCTTCGGGCACGTCTTCCCATCGTGTGCTGTTCTTCTTCGCGTCTGGTTGGAGGTAGTAGTGGATCTTGTCCAGTTCGAGGCCTTTGAGGCTTGGCCCCCATGTCGGTAGGGGTTTTTCCTGGTATCGTTTCAGGCTTTTCAGGCGGAGGTCGAGCATCCATGCGGGCTCGTCCTTTCGCTGGCTTATTCGTCTGACGAGTTCTTCGGTGATGCCTGGGCTCGCCTTGTATGTGAGGCGTTCCTCGCTCGCTTGGTCGTACTTGGTCCTGTCGATGGCTATGTCGTCGGTCATGGTGCTTCGTAGGTTTTCTTGATGAGCTTGGCGTCCGCTTCCGGGTCGGGGCTTTCGCAGATGAGTGCTCCTCTCACTTTGAACTCTTTGAGCTGTTGGAGGAGTTCCTTCCATCGGAGGTCGCTTTGTTCGAGGAAGAGGTGGTTCTTCTCTCCTTTCTCGCCGTAGTTGATGCCGCTGAGGTGGAGGTGCATGCGCTTGAGGTGTTCTTTGCCGAGTCCTCGTTCGACCGCTTCTAGTGCTTCTTTGAATTCTTTTTTGGTGTTGTAGCGGCCGTTGCTCCTCGCGTGGAGGTGTGCGAAGTCGATGCAGATGCCGAGCCCTTCGACGTCTTGCGCGAGCCTGATGAGTTCTTGGAGCGAGCCGAATTGGGTTGGTTTGCCTGTGGTCTCGGGGCTGATGGTGATGGGGTTGCCTTCTTCTTGGAGTGTTTTCGTGATGTGTTTGAGTTGTTCCTTGATGGTTTCATATGCTGTTTCCGGCGGTTGTTGGAGGTAGAACCCTGCGTGGAAGGTCGCGCTGGTGCCGCCGCAGGCGTGCAGTGCCCTTGCCGTGTTGAGGACGCGGCTGGTGCTGGCGTGCTTCTTTGCCGGTTCTTGCGCGTTGAGGTTGATGTAGTACGGGCCGTGCGCGGTGAGGGCGATGCTTGTTCTCTTGACGAGCGCTTTGATCTTCTCTGTTTCTTCCTCGTTGATGTTGACGCCGTGCACGAATTCTAGTTCTTGCGCTTCGAAGCCGAGCTCGATGCTCCTCGCTACGCCTGCGCTCCTGCCTTTGCCGGTCGTGCTCATCGGCGACCCTGCCGTGCCTATTCTGAGTTTGTCGTACGCGTTCATTTTTTTTTGTGTGTTTGGTTGGTGGTGTCTCGACGATTCATTGATATTTTATTAATATTCTCACGATAGAAAATAGCTTTATTTATAAATATTGTTATACTTTATAGAAACTTTTTTATAGGTGTTACGCCTCTCCGCACCGTGCTCAAAGACAAATTAGGCGTCGACGACAAGGACGCCAAGCTCCTCACCCTCCTCATGCGCGACCCCGACATCTCGCAGCACGAGCTCGCGCAGCGGCTACGCCTCTCCCAGCCGTCCGTGAACGCCAGGCTCAGGAAGCTCAAGGATCGCGGCGTGGTGGCGCACGCCGTCGGCCTCGACGCGAAACGAGCGGGCATCACCCTCGCAAGGGTGGACTTCACGTGCTCCGACGCCGAGCGCGTCCTCGGCGTGCTGCAGCACTGCTCATTCTTCATCAACGGCTTCGTGATGAGCGGCACCCGCAACGCCTCCGCGTTCCTCGTCGGCGAGGACCTCCGAAAGATAGAGCACATCGTCAACCAGTACCTCAGATCAAGCCCCAAGGTGAGCGACATCGAAATCGACGTCGTGGTCACCATGGCCAAGGAGTTCATCTGCTCCATCGACCTGGAGAAGGAGCACACAACGCCCTGCGCCGACCCGGAGAGCTGCAAGGACTGCGCCATCCTCCGCGAGATGCGAGGCTAGAAGGTGAGGATGAGCGCCAGTGTGGCGAAGAAGAGGAACAGCTTCACCCCTGAGATGATGTACGCTATCTTGATGAGCTGACGCGCCTTGGCGGCGTCGCGCCCGACATCCCTGCTGATGGCGGCGATGATGATGAAGTCGATGATTACCGGCGCGAAGAAAGTCACGATGAGGGCAATGACCCCCTTGGTGGTGCTACGGGCGTCGTCGTTCACCCTTCCTGCCTGCTGCTCGACAGGCCTCGCTGCCGGTTTCCCCTCATGCGGCGAGGGGCGCCCATGCTCCTCAGGGCTGCCTCCGCGCACTCCGCCGAAGAATGAGGGCTTGTTCGCTTGGACCATCGCCTACACCGCCATCGAGGCCTCCTTGAAGAACAGGAAGACGAAGAGAAGCGCGAGGAACAACGCAACGTTCAGGATGATGGCGATGACTGCCGTGGTCCTGGCGCGCTCGTCCCGGTTCTCCTTCCCCCTCCTCTCGGCGATGACGGCCAGCGCGATGCCAATGACGGCGAGCCCGAGGAAGATGCCCCTGCCGGAGGCGAACGCGAGGAGCAGGCCGATGATGGTCAGCGCGCCGCACACCAGCGAGACGTTCGCGATGATCTGCGCCGAGAACGGGTCTGTGCCGACCAGCTTGGCTTCCGGTTCCTTGTCAGGCTCGTGCATGCTATTCTAATGCATAATCGAGTATTTGAATGTTTCGTGCATTCCCGCTCGAGCAGGAGCGCCTATCAGCTGCCCGGCAACCCCCTGACCGTTCACTTTATTAATCACCGCTCATTCTTCCCCAGCCATGCCGTTCTCCCTCTCAAGCCTGGACGTGCACTACCTCATCAGAGAGTTGCGGCCCCTCATCCAAGACGCCTACGTCGACAAGGTGTATCAGGACAAGGAAGATTTCCTCATCAGGATGCGCTCTCCCAAGACGGGGAAGCAGCAGCTCTACATCAAGGTGCCAGATGCCTTGTTCCTGACGGAGCACCGGTTCCCCTGGCCACGGCAGCCCGGCGGGTTCTGCATGCAGCTCCGCAAGCACCTCACGAACGCGCAGCTCAAGGGCGCCGAGCAGCACGGCTTCGACCGCATCGTCGAACTCGTTTTCTTGAAGGGGGACAAGGCTTGGAGGCTGGTCATCGAGCTGTTCAGCAAGGGCAACGTCGTCCTGGTCAACGAGGAAGGCGTCATCCGCGGCGTCATGGACTTGCAGCGGTGGAAGGACCGCACGCTGCGCGTCAACGCCCCTTATGAGTACCCTCCCGGGAAGGAGAACCCGCTCGACCTCACACAGGGGGAGTTCTCCTCCTTGTTTGCCGATGCCGGTAAAGAGGTCGTGAAGTTCTGCGCCGCCACGCTCGGACTGGGCGGCAAGTACGCAGAGGAGCTCGTGTCGAGGCTAGGGTTCGAGAAGGGCAGGAAAGACCTTGATGTGCGCGAGCTCTCCCTCTTGCACGAAGGATTCAAGGAGTTGTTGGAGGTGGAGCCGTCGCCCGTCGTCGAGGATGGCGATGCGGCCCCGTTCCCGCTCAAGGGATGGGATGGCGAGGCGCAACCGTCGTTCTCCGCCGCTGTCGAGCAGCTCGTGGTAGCCGAGAAGGCCGGCGCGATCGATGCCTCCGTCGCTGGCGTGACGGCGAGCAGGAAGGACAAGCACCAGCGCATCATCGACGAGCAGTCGCTGAAACTAGGAGGCTATCGCGCGTCGGCCGAGGAGAACCGGCGAAAAGGAGAGTTCATCTATGAGCGGTACCAGGAGCTCTCATCGTTGTTCGAGGAGCTGCGGTCTTTGCACGAGCGGGGCGGTTGGGGCGCGGTCGAGGCGTACGTCAAGGAGAAGTCGTTGCCGGTAGTCGTGGACGCGGAGCGGGGCGTCGTTGCCGTGGACGTCAAGGAGTGAATCCTTCCTCGTTCTGGTAGCCCTCTTCGTCCAGCTTCTGCATCTTCTCCTGCATGGCCTTGTCGAGGTTGATGCCCATCTTCTGCGCGAGGATGATGATGCTGTACATCGTGTCGGCGAACACTGCGGAGACTTCGGTGTCGGTGACGGGCTGCTCCGCCTTGATGCCTTCCCTGCCGAGCACGGAGGCCGCGAGGTTGCCTATCTCCTCGCTGATCTTGCTCATGTACAGGAAGAGCACCTCGTCGTAGTCCTTGCTGCCGATCGCCGCTTCGAATCGCTTGATCTCGTAGTTCGCTTTTTCTTGCAGTGCGCCTAGGTCCATGTTGTGTGCCACCCTCCTCCTGGAAAGAATATGTAGTTGACGATGACGTCCCCCTTAATAAAATTTCCGGCGGGGCTGCGTGGCGTTTTCGGCGACTGATGCCATGGTTATCGCTACTTATTTAAGCAAAGTCATGTTTGTGTATACTATGTCCTTCCTGTCGCGTTACGAGGAGCTGGGCGAGCGTTTCTCTCCCGCCGATGTCTCCGTCAGGCAGTCATTGCGCATCAACACCTTGAAGCGTCCGGAGCGGGAGGTTGTGAGGATGCTCAGGGAGAAAGGGGTGCGTTTGGAGCGCGTCCCTGGCGTGCCCGCCGCCTATTTTTATGATGCGCCGTTCTCGTTGGGCGCGACGCCCGCCTACTTGCAGGGCGCTTATTACTTGCAGGAAGCGGCGAGCCAACTCCCCGTGCTGGCATTGGACCCTGCGCCTGGTGATGTCGTGCTGGACATGGCCGCAGCCCCTGGTTCGAAGACGACGCAGCTCGCGCAGCTGATGCGGGACGACGGTGTCGTCGTCGCGCTGGACAGCGATGCTGTTCGGTTGGGCTCGTTGCGGAACAATGTTGAGCGTATGGGCGTGTCGTGCGTCGCTTGTTACAAGAAGGACGCTCGGTTCGCTGCTGACTTGGGCTTGTTGTTCGACAAGGTCTTGCTGGACGCTCCTTGCTCGGGTAACTTCTGCATCGAGCCTGGTTATTTTGCTGAGCGGTCGTTGGAGGATGTGCGGGGACGTGCGCGTCTGCAGAAGGAGTTGCTGAAATCTGCGTACAAGGTCTTGCGTCCTGGCGGCGTGCTGGTGTACAGCACGTGCTCGTTGGAGCCTGAGGAGGATGAATTGGTCATTGATTGGTTCATCAACAAGTACGGTGATGCGTCGTTGTCCGAGACCGGGCTCGTGATGGGTGATCCCGGGTTGACGGCGGTGTTCGGGCGGGAGCTCGACGCTTCCCTGCGCTTGTGCAGGCGGTTGTGGCCGCATAAGACGGGCACGCAGGGATTCTTCATCGCGAGGATGGTGAAGGCGAGATGAACAAATGGTTGGGTGCTTCGTTCTGGCGGACGGTGGGCGCGTTGGGGACGCTGCCCGTGTTCTTCTTCTTCGCGGTGCTATTGTTCTTGTTCAGCCCTGGCTGGTTCTTCCTGCCTTTGGTCCTTCTCATAGTCTTTTCGACGGTGGTCGTGTACTTGGTCAAGTTCTTGTTCCCGCGGCTGCGGCCTGATGCGAAGCGGTTGCGCCCGTTGGGCAGGTGCACGTTGCGCAACCTGTGGTTGTACGTTGATCAAGGATCGTTTCCGAGCGCTCACGCCGCGCGCGCCGCCGGGTTGGCGGTCTTGCTCGGCTTGTTCTCCGGCGTCGTCGGGGCGCTCGTCGGCGCGGTGTTCTTCCTGCTCGTGTCGTGGTCTCGCGTCCGTCTCAGGAGGCATTCTTGGCGTGACATCGTCGGGGGCGCTGTTCTTGGTATTGTGTTGGGGTTGGTGTCGTGGTGGCTTTCTCCTTCGTTGCAGTGGTGGTTTATCCCTGTTTCGGCCGTGCTCGTGGTTGAATGATTTCCGTGGTCTTTGGCTGTGTTCCAGGTTTGCCGCAGCAATCGTGTTAAATTAATGGTGGTTCTGGGTGTTTCGGTGATATACCATGGGATTGAGCAATAGGAAGGAAGAGCAGTTGCGGAAGATGCCGGTCATCGAGTCCCGGCTGAGCAAGAGCAAGGATGGCAAGTACTTGATACACCGCACCGTGATTACGCATGTGCGGCCGGTCGCGTATTACAAGGCCGTGCTCGAGGACGCGGAGCAGGTCGAGGTCGAGGACATGCCGGACGTGGCGGAGTCTTCGGCTTGAATGTCGTTAGAGGGCTTCCTGCTTTTGTGTAGAGGGTTTTCCGGTATTTTTTCTTGTTTTTTTCCGGTCTCTTCGGAAGGGTTTCAATCGCTTGTGCTGCTTAAGCAGGGCGGGCTCTCTGTGGGGTTCGAGGATTATTTTTTGTGGCGTATTTTTGTGATTGTCTGGCAGGTGAAAGGGTGTGTTTGTTATACTTATTTTAACAATCGTTACAAAAATGATAACCTTGTTGATGTCTTGGCAGGAGTGATGTTCTTCAGGCGATGTCAAGATCTTTTTTTCCTGATGAAGAATATGTCTTGAGAAAAAAGAAAGGAGGACAGCTTTCCGGTTCTCCCGCACGTAAGTGCAGTACCGGCCGGAACGTGGGCGTTCTTAACTATCCGTGTTCGAAATGGGAACGGGTGGAACCACGCCGCTATGGCCGTCCAGCGACGGAGAACGCAGATTCATTTATAAAGCTATGGGTCCTTGGAGCTTGATCTGGATGAGGTCCTTACCTTTCTTTCTTTGGTAGGTGACGAGGCCCTCCAGTTCCAGCTCGTCCATGTAACGGTAGAATGACGCTTTTGAGCAGTACTGCTTCTGGTTGACGACGATGTCGCGCAAGGCGATCTTGGTGAAACTGCCTTTGCTCGCCTCTCCGAGGATCTGCTGCTTGATGATGGCACGCTTGTTCCGCTCGTAATTCTTGATGAGATCTTCCTTGAAGTGGTCCTCTGCCCGTTTCCTCGTGGGTTTTGGTTCGGGCTCAGTCTCAGAATCAGTCTCAGCTGAGAAAACGGCTGCTGCTTTTGTATCTTGTTGTCTCAGGGCTTCTGCAAGTTCTTCCTGGATGACTTCCTTTATAAGTAGTCTCAGATTCTCAGGGCTGAGACTCGGCTGAGACTCGGAAAGATTCCGGGTTTCAGGGGGGTTTTTCGGAATGTCTTCCGGCGCTTGTTGGCATGCCGCGAGTTGCTCTTGCAGGGAAGAGATCTCTTCCTTGATGGCCTCAATATCAGATTTCAAGCGAGAGAAGCTCTCCCTAAGTAGTTTGTCCTTGTCAACCCATACGACTCGCCACATGGTTTCCAGGAAACTCGCCGCGCTATTTATGCCTTTCTCACCTGTGAGAAAATTCTCAGAAACTGAGAAAATTCTCAGAAAACAGAGACTATTTATAAGTAAAATTCTCAGCTGAGACTATTTCCACACGAAAAAGGCTGAGACTGAGAATTTCGGAAAACCTTAGGAAAACCTCTGAAAATGTTGTTTTATCAGAAATAAGGGGGTTAAAAAATGTTTGAGGCTGAGACTATTCTGAGACTGGTCTGAGACTGGCTTTTTATGCCCGAAATATGATGATTGATACGCATGATATTACCCAGGTGAGGTGCTGCTATATCTGTTGTGCGCAGTGTTGTTGTGTCTTGACGATGGTTTCAGAAACTTTTTAAACCATATTTTTATCCTTTCCATTTAAAAATATGAATTTTCTGCAAAAACAGCTGATGGCATTCGGCCTTCCAGCTAAAGGGACTGGCTTTTCCTATCTCAAGAACACTGGTTGGATTACCGCCGCGAAGGTCCTAGAATCACTCATTTCGTACGTCATTGTAGTTCTTATCTCCCGCTACCTTGGCGCGGAAGGACTCGGACAGTACAGCTTCCTGTTCAGCTTTGTAGGGTTATTCTTCATCTTTGCTGATTTTGGGATATCATCATTGCTGACTAAGGATGTCGTAAAAATGAGGCGGGATATCTCCTCATATATCTCGCTTTCATTGTCTTTGAGCATGCTGTTGAGCGTGGCGTCTTTGGTCGTCTACACCCTTATTGTGTTCTTTGCCTTTGATGACTTGCTGGTTGCCTTGTTGATTATGGGCATGTATGGATTTGTTAATACTATACAATTAGTGCCCTACTCTGTGTTACGTGCACGTCAAGAAGGTTTGAAAATTGCCATCTTCAACATTGTGGAACGACTCCTCAGCCTTGTCGGGGCTATCATTGCCATTAGTATATTTCATTCGTTGACATTATTCATTCTGGTGCTCCTTATATCTCTTATTGTTAAATCAATCTTGATGTATTTATTTGCTGGAAAATATTTCTCTTTCAAGTTCACTTTTGCCGTCAAGAAGTATAGGGATATCTTGGCGTCCTCTTTACCGTTCCTGCTTATTGGCCTATTTAGTATCATATATGTTCGATTAGATACGGTCCTGCTCGCTTTCTTGAAAGGGAGCGAGGTAGTAGGATGGTACAACGCTGGCTACAAGCTTATAAACTTACTTACTTTGGTGCCTGGGTTACTCCTTATTTTCGGTTTCCCTTTATTCTCGCGATGGTTTAAGGGCCAGAAGCGACGATTGCGTAACCTTTTTGAAGGATTGCTCCACATCAGTTTGCTTATCGCCGTTCCTGCTGTCGGCGGCGTGTTGTTGTTCGGTGATAGGATTATACGCTTCATCTATGGTTTTGATGCGGTTGAGGCATTCCTGGCATTCAAGATATTGATATTGGTCGAGGTTTTCGTGTTCCTGACTGCTATTATGGGTCATCTCATTGCCGCGACTGACCGTCCGAAAGTGTTTGCGAGAATTGCGGGGTCAGGCGCTGCCTTGAATATCCTCCTTAATTTTCTCCTTATCCCGAAGTGGTCACTATACGGTGCAGGGGTCGCGACCTTAGTGACGTATATTTTCATGTATGTGGTTATGCATCGCTATATCGCGAAGCGGTTGTTGCCATTCTCATTCTGGAAGTATATGGTATTGCCCATCGTTGCCACTTTGGTTGCGATTCTTGGCACGTGCTGGCTTCCACCGATGCATGTCTTAATCAATATCCTGCTATTTATGGTAGTGTATGGTGTCATAGTCATCTTGGTCTTGCGCCTGAGGGCAGCGGCTTCCGTCATTAATCAATGATGCCTTTCTCTAGGAGTGTTTTGTGGAGTTCTTCCTTGCTTAACGACTTTTGTGTCTTGGTAGAATAGGTCTTGGTCGTGGCTTTTTTCGCTCCCGCATAGTTCCTTTGTTTCCAGTTGGTGTGATGAGGCGTATTGACTAATGTGGGTAAGATGAACAGGTCATCAGTTTCCAAAGCGTTGCCTGATTCTTCCTCTGTCATGAGCTCCTCGTACATCTTCTCGCCTTGCCGCAAGCCTATGTGTATGTTGTTCTCGTGATCGTTACCGTAATGGTCATTGATGATGGTGATGAGGTCTTGCAGCTTGAATGAGGGCATCTTGAGAATGAACACTTCTCCTCCTTGTGTCATCTCCGTTGCCTTGAGCACGAGATGCACAGCCTCCGGTATCGACATGATGAACCTAGTCATCTTTGGATCAGTTATGGTGATGGGTTGCTTGCGTTCTATCTGCTTCCTGAACAGGTCGATGACAGAACCCCTGCTTCCGAGGACGTTGCCGAAGCGCACGGAGGCGAACTTTGTTCGTTTGTCTCCCTTGTAGAATTCGGCGTTGTTGACAAGCTTCTCAGCGAGAAGTTTTGTGGCCCCGAGGGTGTTGATCGCGTTGGTCACCTTGTCCGTGCTGATATTGATGAGTTTGTCGACATTTGCGTCGAAGCATGCCTCTATGACGTTCTGTGTGCCTTGCACGTTCGTCTTCATGGCCTCGAACGGGTTGTACTCGCATAAGGGGACATGCTTCAATGCTGCCGCGTGGAAGACGATGTCGACCCCCTGCATCCCGAATTTTAGCCTTTCAACATCTCTTATATCTCCCAGTAACAGACGGAGGTTTCCGTGCTGCTTGAGCTCTTCTTTCAGATGGAAGAGCTCGGTTTCCCGATTGTCGAACACGCGCACTTGTTTGGGCTCGTGCTTGAGTAGCTGCCTGACGATCTCTGATCCTATGCTGCCGCAACCTCCTGTGATGAGTATTGTCTTGTTTTCAAAGATTTTTTTCATAGGTTATTCCTCCTGGAAGTATGATTTGATGATTTCCGTGACTGTCTTCATTCCCTGCTCGCCAATATCGGGGTAGAACGGCAGGCTGAGAACCCTGTCGCTGATCGCTTCTGTCCGTGGCAGGTCTCCTCTCTTGTAACCGTATCTCTTCTTGTAGAGGGTCTTGAGGTGTGCTGGTGGGAAGTACACCTTGCTCATTACGCCTGCTTCTGTGAGGTGTCGTTGCAATCCATCTCTTGTCGTCTTATCAGGGAGCATGATGGTGAACAGTTGGTGGACTGCCTTGTTCTCTCGTTCCTCTGGGAAGGTTATCTCCTTGATGTCCTTGAGTGATTCCTTGTACCGTGCTGCTTTCTCTCGTCGCAAGGATATGAGCTCTTCTATGTGATTGAGCTGTGACAGCCCGAGCGCCGCGTTCATGGTGGGCATGCGCCAGTTGTAGCCGATGGTGATGTAGTCGTTGTCTCCCGTGCTGGTGAAGTAGTCTTCTTTTCCTTCTTCTCGGCCGTGTGATCGTATGAGCTTGAGCTTCTCATATACTCTTCTGTCGTCGGTGGTGATGGCCCCTCCTTCTCCAGTAGTTATTATCTTGCTCTGGCAGAAGCTGAGCATGCCTGCGTGACCGAATGTTCCCGCTTTCTTCCCCTTGATTTCCGCTCCCATGCTTTCTGCGTTGTCTTCTATGAGGATGAGCTTTTTCTCTTCGCACAGTTCCTTGAGTTGCAGTATCTCTCTTGCCGGTGTACCGCCGTAGTGGAGGGCGATGACTGCCTTGGTGTTTTCAGTTATCTTGTTCTTGACGTCTTCCGTGTCCAGTCCGAGCGTCTTCTCTTCCGTCTCCGCGAAGACAGGTGTGCCGCCTGCCATGATGACACTCGTCGCAGTGCTGACGAACGTGAATGACGGCACGATGACTTCTTTTCCCTTGACGTCGTATGCGAGCAGGAGCGCGTGCAGCGCTGACGTGCCGCTGTTGAAGACGATCACGTGCTTCGTGCCCATGTATTTCGCCAGCGCGTCCTCGAACGCTTGCACTTCCGGTCCTGCCGCCCAGTACGTCCCCCGTTCGATGACTTCTTTGACTGCTTGCACGTCCGTGTCCGTGACGTGTGTCTTGAAGAGCGGCAATTTCCAGATCATCTCTCTCCCTCCTTGAGTTCCCTGATGATTTTCGCCGGCACGCCCACTGCGATGACGTTCGCAGGGATATCCTTGTTCACGAAGCTGAACGCTCCCACGATGCTGTTCTCGCCCACGGTGACTCCTGGCATGATCACGCTGTGGCTGCCTATCCTGGAGTTCTTCTTGAGGATTACCGGTCCTTGTTTGCCGTCGATGGTGCTCTTGCTGTAGATGGAGCAGTGGCTCGCTACCTGGACCTCATCCTCTATGGTGACGCCGTTGCTCGCGTTGATATAGGTGAATGCACCGATATCGGTCTTCTTACCCAATTTCAGCATTTCCACTCCCTGTACCATCCAATTCCATTTCGTGAGCTTCCTTTCTTCTATCGTTGGCGGTTGCCAATCGTCGAATCGTTCTGTCATACCCATTCACCTATAGTTCGATAGTCGAGAGTATTTCCGCTACTCTTTTGTCCGTCTTGCCGTCGCCGTACACGTTCTTGACTCCTCTCACCCGTTCCTTGAATTCCTTGCTGAGTGCCTTCTTGATGCCTTCTGCGATGCTCTTCTCATCCGTGTCGGTGTCGATGACGTTGCCGGATCGTTCTCTTCCTGTTTGCCGCTCGCCGACGTTGACCACTGGCAATTTGAAGCTCGCCGCCTCGATGATGCCGGCGCTGCTGTTACCTATCATTACCTGCGCGTGGCTCATAAGACTGCTGAACGTCTTGTGCGGTAAGCTCGTGTACGTGTGCACGTCCGTTTCCTCCTCTTGCTCTTTGATGATTTTGATGATGTGCTCGTTGCCAGGATCCGCATTGGGGAGTCCTATTAGGATGTCTAGTCCTGTCTTCTTGGCGGCGGTGATGATAGCTTCTATTTGTCGTCCTGACTCGTCCTGGCTGATGCTGACTGGGTGGTGGATGATGAGCAGGTAGTCGTTCTTGGGTTCCATCCCGAAATGCTTCGCTATTTCTTCTTTGGGCATGAGATCTTCAGTGATGCCGACGAGTCCTGGTGCTCCGACGACGTGCACATCCTTCTTCTGTTCTCCCATACTTATGATGCGTTCGGCGCTTTCTTGCGTCGCCGGCAGGTGGATTCTTGCGAGCTTCGTTATTGCGTGCCGTACGCTGTCATCGACGTGGCCACTCTTCTCGCCGCCATGCAGGTGCGCCACCGGTATGCTGAGGTAGGTTCCTGCCACTGCTCCTGCGAGCATCTCTGCACGGTCACCGAGCAGGAGGAGTATGTCTGGCTTGCTTTTCTGTAATTGCTTGATGAGTCCCTGGAAGAAGTCGCCGAAGAAAAGTGCGAGACTTTCCCTCGTTCCTTGTTCGTGCTTGACGTCTATGGTGACTGGGTTGAATCCGTCGTCTATTATGTCCTTGATGGTCTTGCCGAACGTGGGCATGAGGTGCATCCCCGTCGCGATAATGGTGAGTTGCAGGTCGGGATGTGCTTCTATGGCTTTCAAGGTCTTCCTCATAAGGCCGTAGTCGGCTCTCGTCCCTGTGATATAGGTTATCTTTCTCATTTGATGTGGCTCCATCCGAGTAAGGTATCTTTCTTGATATCTTGCCTTGCTTTTTTACCGACTATCTTCTCTATCTCTTCCGGGGCGATGCCTGTCCCCGGTCGCTTGATGACAAGGTCGTCGTGGGTGATGACGTTCCCTGCGGGTATGTCCCGCTGCGTGATGACGCTCTTCCTCGCCACTCGGGCTATCTTGCTCTCTGCAGCGGTAGGTTTCTTCTCCTCGCTGCCGAGGACTTCTTGCGTGACTGGGGGGTAGTCTTCCGCGCGTATCCTATCAACGAGTTTTTTGAGCTCATCTGGCTCTAAAGATGCTTTGTGGTCTGGCCCTGGCATGTTCTTGTCGAGAGTGAAGTGCTTCTCGATGACGTAGGCCCCTTCTGCGGCGGCCATGAGGGAGACATCAATGCCTTCCGTGTGGTCTGAGTAGCCGATGACGCAGCCGGTCGCTTCCTTAATGGTCTGCATGGCTGCGAGGTTGACCTGGTCGTACGGGCAAGGGTAGCTCGTCGTGCAGTGGAGGACGACGAGGTCCTCGTTCACCTCTTTGATTGCTGCTACTGCCTTCTGTATCTCTTCGAGCGTGCTCATGCCCGTGCTGATTATCAGAGGTTTCCCTTTGCTCGCGGCGTACCGCAATAATGGGGTATTGTTGAGGTCCCCTGATCCTATCTTGTAGGCAGGAACGAGCGGTTCAAGCATGTCGACCGCTGATTGCGTGTGCGGTGTGCTCATGAAGATGATGCCGCGCTCGTCACAGTAGTCCTTGAGGTCTTTGAAGTCCTTTTCGGTCAGCTCTAGACGTTTGAGCATGGCATACTGGCTCTCGCTCTTCCCGATGTTCTCGACCTGGTACTCTGCTTGGTCGGCTTCTTCTGTCACGAGTTCTTCTGTCTTGTACGTCTGGAACTTGACGGCGTCTGCTCCCGCTTCTTTTGCTGCGTCCACGAGCTTCCTCGCGAGCGCTATGTCGCCGTTGTGGTTGACGCCCGCTTCCGCTATGATGAAGCAGTTTTTTCCCTTTTCAACTGGTTTATTGGCTATATGCAATTCTTCACCTTGACTACGATATAACGGATTCCTTCCACTGTCTCTTTGAGAGTGTGGGTGGTTCCTGCTGGGATATGAATCATGTCTCCCTTCCTTATGCTGTTGTCTTCGTCCGCTATGGTGAGCGTTGCTTCCCCTTCGAGGATGACATAGAAATCATCTTCTTCCTCGTGGAGCTCTTCATCACCCTTGTATCTTGCTGGGAGGTCGAGAAGGATTATTTTTGGCTCATCTTTATAGATGATGGACATTTTCCCTTTTTCCTTCATTTCTTCGATGATTCTGCTGATGGTCTCGTCCGTTATAATATCTGTTGTCCTTTCGTTCATTCGTATCACCAGATAGTATAGCCGCCGTCGACGACGAGGTTGTGTCCTGTCATGTAGCTAGAGGCATCTGACGCCAGGTATATGAGTGCCCCGTCCATCTCATTGATGTTTGCTTTTCTTCCGAGTGGTACTTTTAATGAATATTTTTTGAGGAACCTCTTGTCCTCATCCTTGTGGTATATCCCTCCTGGTGAGATGCAGTTACATCTGATATTGTACTCTCCGTAGTATGCTGCCAGGTAACGGGTGAAGTTGATGAGTCCTGCCTTGGCGGCATTGTAGACTCCATGCGAATAGATTCTTTTGATATTCGGCGATTTCTTCACATATACTTTATGAAGTTCTGTTCCTTCGTATATTCGTTGGTCGTTGCCCACTATACCGTAGTGAGATGATATGTTGATGATGCTCCCATATCTTTGTTGCTTCATTAACGGCACGAATGCCTGGATGGCAAGAAAGGGTGCTGTGAGGTTGCCTTTGATTCCGATATCCCATCCTTCTTCAGAAACCTCTTCGAAGGGAAGGTAGAAATCATCGCTCTTGATAGTGGTTGCGTTAATGATAACGTCAACGCGTCCTTCTTTTTTTCTTATTTCTTCCCTGAGCGAGATGAGTTCTTGCTTGTTTGTTGAGTCAACTCTCTTCATCAGGAAGGAATCCGGATGGTCTTTTTCCATGCGAATTATCTCTTCGTTTTTCTGTTCGTTGATGTCACAACAATAGACTTTTGATCCTTGCTCGAGAAGTGCCTTGCAGAATTGTCTACCTAATCTGCCGTTACCGCCGAATATGATACTGATTTTTCCCGTCAAGTCAAACATTTTCATACTATCCCTCTATATTCTTCCATGCTTGTTGCCGTTCCGCGGCCTCGATGATTTTGAGCGTTTCTTTCCCTTCTTCAATAGTGCAATAAGATGCTTCCTTTCCTTTCACTATTTCTCGGAATGCCCTCATCTGCTCTTCGTAGCTGTCTGTACCATCCGGTTCATGTATTGTCTCTTTCTTCTTATCAAGCGAGATTAGATGTGCTTTGCCTGTAGCAAATGAGTAGGTTATCATACCTTCCCTACCGATTATAGTTCCTTTCCGTTCGCCTGTCGGATCGAGATAATTATCTTCTATGTTGATGATTGTATTTCCTGTCTTCAAAAGGATTTGCGCATGATCATCAACATCTATTTCCAAATCGCTAATCTTGTCTACGGTCGCGATAATCTCGTTTGGCTTCCCGAACAAATGTATAGCGAGATCTATGTCATGAGACATCGTCCTGAGAGCCCCTCCTCTGAGCTTTTTTTGCGCATAGTACTCTTTCCTGTAATCTGTGTAGGGATGCCAAGATGGAAGGTATTGTCCGCAGTATAGGTTTGCTTTGTATATGGTGCCTATATCTGGCAGGTGTCGTTTGACTGATACGATGAGTGGGTGATGTCGTAGATTGTAGCCTACCATGACTTGTGCCGTCGTTTTGATATCTTCGATTTCTGCCATGCTGCTCGCCAGCGGCTTTTCGATAAATATGGGCTTGCTTATTGCGGCTGCCTTCCGTAGGGTTTTTGCGTGGAGACTTGTAGGGTTGGCAATTATGATGCCGTCTAACGGCAAGTCATAGAATTCCTTCTCTTCGAAGTGTTGGATGATTCCTGACAGCTCTTCTGGTAATGCTTTCGCACCTTTGAGGGTGCGTAGCGCATGTACGTCCACTCCCTTCCTAAGCAACGCCTTAGCGTGCCTTTGTCCTATCGATCCGAGCCCTATGATGCCGATCATCATTTTAGTTTCATCTTCTTGTTTTGTTGTTCCCATCGCTTTCGATACCGTTCTTCACACTCTTTGTTGATGGCGACAATTTCGGGGTGTTGGTCTAGAAATGTGATTATCTCGTCGGTACTTGCCTTATAGGTCTCTTTCCCGAGGCCAGCGTATACTTGTTTGAAGAAGTCGTAGTCTTCTGGATAGTCGAGTGTCAGCCTATACTTCCGCCTGTGTTTCTCCGGGATTTCCAGGGTGACGACCTTGAATATGCCGGTCTCGGTGAAGTATTTCCCCCACACTTCTGTGTCCTGTTGATCCTTTATCTCGATTATCTTTGCGAGCGCGGATGGTTTGATGCCGTAGATGAAGAGGCCGTGCGGAAGCTCGAAGCTGGTGATGAGGTCTGCGTCAGTCTCGTGGTATTTTTCTATTACTGTGGGGATATAGTCGTATGCTGCGAGCGGGCAGTCTGCGGTGATATTGATGATGTAATCGAGTTTACTGTTCTCGCTCGTGTCGTGCAGCCTTTTGATGACGTCGTCTTCGCTTCCTCGGAAGCAAGTTATACCGAGTTCTTCAGCTATATCTTTGAGCTTGTCGTCTTCTCGATTGCTTGACGTAGCGATGATTATTTCATCTACTGCTTGGGATTCTTGGAACCGTCGCACCATCTGCTCAATCACTGTGGCTCCTTGGAGTGTTAGCAGGAGCTTTTTCCGCAGCCTGGTTGATTTCAGACGTGCTGTGATGATAAATCCTACCTTCATTTGTCTGACCTCTTGTGGGTAAAACTATTGAGGTTGCTCTCCTTAAAATGGAAATGGACGTCTTCGTAGGTGATGGGCTTATCCTCTTGTATGTCTCTTCTTGCCTTTGCTCCGAGAAGCTTGCTGAATTCAGTCTGGTCAATAGGGCTCTCCTCGATAGTCCTCTTGAACCAGAGATTGTCAATCGAGAGCTCTTCGCCTTTCTTGATATTTTTTCTGGCGACGATAGCTTTCTTCATAGGACCAACATTCCCATACTTTTTTTCGGCAGGTGACATGCCTATATCTCCTGTTCCATGAGCCCGCAGCACGCTGTCCATAAGGAGCAGGATTTTCTTGAACCCTTCTTTCCCTGTCGCAGCGTGGTAATCGATTCGCTCTTTTCCTTCTTCTGGTGTGTAATGCTTTTCAAGTATATTCATTCCATTAGCGGCGCCGAGGACGCTGATGAGAAGGTTGTTCTCGTCTTCATAGGATGTGTGGTCTGCGTATCCCGTCTTTATTCCGAAGAGCATTTCGAGCTTTTTCGCTTTTGCTATGTTGATTTGCCGATAGTCGGTCGGGTAGCTCTGGAAGCCATGCATCATGAGGAACTCTTGTGTGGCTTTTCCTCTTTCCTTGAGGAATCTTATCGCGTAGTCTATCTCTTCGATGTTGGTTCCCCCAATACCGAGTATGGTTGTCACTTTGGTCTTTGCCATCTCCTCGAGCATGTAATGATCGTTAATGCAGGCTGCATGCAGCTCTATACCTGCTATTTGTAGTGCTTCTTGCTTAAGGAATCTTATGCTCTTGACGTCGTCGCATAGGGCTATGACTTCAAGCCCTCGTTCGTTCGCATAGTTTATGATTTCTTTCCATTGTTTCTCGCTGAAAATCCATTCTTTTAGTTTCTTTTTCAATGGATGGTCTTTTTGTATATAGCTGTCAATATCGAGGAGGAGATGGAATTTGACGGCATGAACTCCTATTGCTGCGAGTTCGTCCACCATCTGTTGTAGATAGGTGTAATCTCCCTCATGGTTGTACGCGGTCTCGCCGATGAGGTAGGGTTTGGTCTGGTCTGTCATGGCTTCTTTGAGCGTGGTCATTCTTGTTCCTCATTAATGAGCTTCTCGATGTCGTAGTCTTCGAACTTGTAGCCTTTCGTGGTGAGCGATTCCGCCCATTCGCTGAACAGGTTCGGGAATGTTGTTTTTATGGCTCTTGTCGTCTTTCCGAGGTCTTCGTGGCTCTTGGCGATGATGACTATCGTGTAGTCCCAGTTGCCGCTGATGGCGAAGAATTCGGTGATGCGCGGGTGGCCCTTGCAGTAGTCTATGAATTGGTCGACTGTCTCTTGGTCGTAGTTCTTAATCTTGATCTTGACGTCGATGACGTGCGTGAATCCCAATGTTCGCGGCCTGATGTGGATTTTGGGAAGGATTATTTTCTCTTCGAGGAGGCGTTCCAGCCGTTTCTTGACGACGTCGACGGTGAGCCCTGTCTCTTGGGCGATGGCGGTCAGGGACGCCCGACAGTTTTTTTGGAGGATATTGAGTATTTTCCCTGTTTTTTCGTCTAGAATAGGCATAATTTCGATAAAAAAGGTCTTGTTTATATAATTTATGATTTTTTACTTCTTTTTAGCGTGCTCCTGGCCTGTTCTTGATGTTCGTTTGCCTACAAAACCATATTCATAAACTTCTTAAATAGTCTCTTGTTCCTCAAAACCTGATGATTATCTCCAAGACGCCCTTGCGCATGAGCTTCCTTGGCGGGGGTTCCGACCTCAAGGAATATTACGAGTCAGGGTACGGGGCGGTGGTGAGTACGACCATCGACAAGTATGTCTACATCACCGTCAACAAGCGTTTCTCTCATAACATCAGGGTCGCCTACTCATCCGTTGAAGACGTGGAGAAGGTAAGCATGATCAAGCACAACCTGGTAAGGGAGTCGTTGCTCATGACCGGCATCGTGAAAGGCGTTGATGTCTCCTACGTCTCGGACTTGCTCCCTGCCCATGAAGGGTCAGGACTAGGCAGCTCCAGCAGCCTCACCGTGGGCACGCTCAACGCGCTCCACGCGTTCATGGGAAGGCCTGCGTCTGCGAGGAGGCTCGCCGAGGAAGCATGCAAGATAGAGATAGACATCCTGGGCAACCCTATCGGCAAGCAGGACCAGTATGCTGCCGCGTATGGAGGCCTCAACTTCATCAGGTTTAATGCGGATGAGAGCGTGACGGTCGATCCCATCATCATGAGGCCCGGCCTGAAGAAGAAGCTCAACAAGCGGCTTCTCCTCTTCCACACTGGCGTCTCGACGAACTCTCAAGACATCCTCCCCGAGCAGAAGCAGAACACGAAGGCGAAAGCCGACACGTTGCACCGTATGGTCTCCATGGCCGAGGACCTGCGCAAGCGGCTCCGTAACGGCGATATTGACAGCTTCGGCGAGCTCCTCCACGAGGGATGGAAACACAAGAAGAGCCTCGCGACCAAGGTGTCCAGCAGCAGCATCGATGATTATTATATGAAGGCAAGGTCCGCAGGGGCGATTGGCGGAAAGATTCTCGGTTCAGGGGGTGGGGGATTCCTGCTCTTCTACTGCGAGGAGGACAAGCAAGAGGCGGTGAGGAACGCTCTTTCGAGCTTGCGGGAAGCGCGGTTCAGGTTCGAGCCCGAAGGGAGCAAGATAATCTATGTGAGCGATTGACTGGGTGACGATGATGGATTGGGAATCCTACAAGGAACTCACTAAGGAAAAGCTCGACGAGTTCACGTTCGACAAGGAGATATTGTCTGTGTTGCGCAACAGTATCAAGAATGGCCAGACGATATTCGTGGGCGGCAATGGCGGCAGCGCGGCCATGGCGCAACACTACGTATGCGACCTTTCGAAAGGAGCGAATAAGGACTGGCTCAGCAACAACAAGCGCTACCGGGCGATATGCCTTTCGAGCAATCTCGGCTACATCACTGCTATCAGCAATGACGAGCACTACGACGAGGTGTTCAAGCAGCAGCTCATCAACCTTGCGAAACCGAATGACATCCTCATACTCATCAGCTCGAGCGGGAACAGCACGAACGTGGTGAAGGCTGCTGAGTGGGGGAGGAAGAACGGGCTCGTCGTCATCGGGATAACAGGGTTTACGGGCGGTAGGCTCAAGGAGCTGGCGCACTATTCTGCGCATGTCAACCATGACGACTACGAGATATGCGAGAACATCCATGACGCCTTCGGACAGTTCCTCGCGATGTACCTCAAGCAGAACGGTGATGTGTAAGATGCGAGTCCTTGTCACAGGAAACCAAGGGTATGTTGGCACAGTGCTGGTGGGGGTCTTGAACGATAGGGGTTATGAGGTCATTGGGCTCGATACAGGTTTCTATGAGCCGCTTACCCCTTATAAGGATACGGTTGTGAAACAGTTGACCAAAGACATCAGGGATGTCACGCAGAAGGATCTTGAAGGGGTAGACGCGGTCATTCATCTCGCCGCTCTTTCCAACGATCCGCTCGGCGAGTTCAATCCTGAGTTGACGAGGGATATCAATCTACAAGGCACTCTAGGCCTTGCCTCCCTCTCCAAGGACGTCGGCATACGACGGTTCGTCTATGTCTCTTCTCAGAGCATGTATGGCATCGCTAATACTGACGAGGAACTTGACGAGGATAATAGTGAGAAGCGTCCGTTGACCATGTATGCGAAGACGAAGTGGGAAGCGGAGGTCGCGCTCAAGGGAATGGCGACCGACGATTTCGTTGTAGTGTGCTTCCGTCCTTCGACCGTGTTCGGCGCGAGCCCTCGGCTGCGGTGCGATATCGTCTACAACAATCTCGTCGCGTGCGCCTATACCACTGGCAAGATAGAGATAAAGAGCGATGGCACGCCGTGGCGGCCAGTCATCCATGTCAAGGATGTCTGCTCGGCTCTCATCGCTGGCTTAGAGGCGCCGGAGGAGCTCGTGTCCGGCGAGAGCTTCAACATCGGCATTAAGGATGGCAACTACACCGTCAGGCAGCTCGCCGAAGCGGCCCAGAGGTCAGTTCCAGGGTGCAATCTAGTCTTTACCGGCGAGCATGGTAGTGACGCCCGCACCTATAAAGTCAGCTTTAAGAAAATTCTTTCTGTCCTCAAAGGATATTACAAGCCAGAATGGGATCTGGAAAAAGGTGGGAAGGAGCTTGTGGAGTTCTTCGATAAGACGGGGTTTGATGAGGAGATGTTCAGGGGGCCTGCGTGCAACCGTTTGCCCCGGCTAAAGCAGCTCATCGAGAGTGGTGATATTTCCAAGGAGTTGCGCTGGACATGATAAGGCAAGCAGTCATCTTCGCTGGAGGGAAAGGGACGCGACTGCTCCCGCTCACCAAGCATACGCCGAAACCGCTCATCGATATCAATGGAAAGCCCTTCCTGGACTACATTCTGGGACATCTCAAGCGCAATGGCATCGAAGAAGTCATCTTGCTCGTAGGCTACTTGCATGACCAGGTTATTGATTACTATGGTGATGGCGAGAAGCACGGCCTCAAGATCACCTACGGTATAGGTGCTGTGGAGGACCAGACCGGCAAGCGTTTGCGCTCGGTCAAGGACCAGTTGCAGGACGAGTTCCTCGCTCTTTACTGCGACAATTACCTGCCCGTTGATATCAGGTTGCTATATGCTGCTTTCAAGGAGAACGGGCTTGAGGCGCAGATGACGATCTATGACAACAAAGACCATTTCACCAAGGACAACGTAGAGGTGCGTGACGGCAAGGTGGTCCGCTACGACCGATCAAGGACCGCTCCTGGATTAGGTGGCGTCGACGCAGGGTATTTCATCGTCAAGAGGCGCGCGTTGCGCTACTTGGGTGAGGGGAACGAGGCGTTCCAGGACACGGTCGTGCCCGCGCTCATACGTGACGGGCAGCTCGGGGCGTTCGTGACTGGGCAACGTTACTACGGCGTCGGCAAACTCGAGCGTTTGGACGCGACCAAGCGCTTCCTCGTTCCCAAGAAGGCCATCTTCCTCGACCGGGATGGGGTCATCAACAAGAAGGCGCCCAAGGCGGAGTATGTCAAGAACTGGGGCGAATTCGAGTTCTTGCCAGGCGTGCTCGAAGCGCTGGCACTCCTCAAGAAGAAGGGATACGAGGTTTTCATCATTAGCAATCAGGCAGGCATAGCGAGGGGGATGATGACCGAGCAGGATTTGACCGCCATCCATGAGCGCATGCTTGCCGAGATAGAGGCTGCCGGGGGCCATGTCGAGGCTATCTATTATTGCCCGCACGGCTGGGATGACAGGTGCGGATGCCGCAAGCCCAAGCCTGGCATGCTTCAGCGAGCGAGCAAGGAACACTTCATAGACCTCACCACAAGTCTTTTTGTAGGTGATGATGAGCGCGACAAGCAAGCAGGGGACGCTGCGAGCATGCGGACCGTGCTGGTGAGCGAGAACATGAGCTTACTGGACGTCGTCAAGGGGTTATGATGGGGATTAGTGATTGCGCAGCGGCCATCGAGGCTGCCAGGAACGCTCGTCTTGTCATTATCGGGGGCTGCAGTAGGTCGGGGAAATCGACCCTTGCAGCCAGTATCGCCGCCAAGATACCTGCAACAGTGCTCCTGTTGGACGACTTCCTTATCGGTATCGAGGATCGCAAGCCTTGGATGACGGTGAGGGACCGCTACCGCTACGATGACATCCGAGCAGCAGTAGAAGGGCTCTTACAAGGAAGTGTTGTGCTTATAGACCGTTATGACCCGCAATCCAGGAGCCTGACCGGTGAGCGTCAGGAAGTGTCATTGCGGGGAGTGCTCATCGTCGAGGGCGTGGTCGCCCTGGATGTGCCGTTCCTGCGGGAGCATGCGGACGTCTCGATCTACGTTGACATGCCTGATGACGAGCGCAAACGACGTGTCATCAAGTTCTACAAAAGCAAAGGGCTCTCTGAACAGGCTGCGCGCAAGGTGTTTGAGGAACGAGAGGCCGAAGAAGTACCCTTTATAAAGCGAACGGAGCGTTATGCGAACATCATTTGCACAAACTTTTTATAAGGCATAAGATTTTTCAAGAATTAACGGAGGGTGGATTTATGGAATTCTTCACTAAAGAGATAGAGGGGGTGTACGAGATACAGTTATCCCCTTTTGAGGATGAAAGAGGGTTCTTTATGAGGACCTATGACAAGAAAATCTTTGAGGAGAAAGGTCTTCATAAGGACTGGGTGCATGAAAATCATTCATTGAGCAGGATTAAAGGTACGGTCAGGGGGCTGCATTTCCAGTATCCTCCTCGTGCTGAAACAAAACTCTTGCGTGTAGTGACGGGGGAGGTATTTTTCGCTGTTGTTGATTTGCGTAAAGGAAGTAAGACTTTCGGTAAGTGGACTAGCGTCATCCTTTCAGGGAACAAGAAGAACATGTTATATGTTCCTCGAGGTTGTACTCCTGGTATGTGCACACTTACAGATGATGTCCATCTAGCTTACAAAGTCGATAATTATTACTCTAAAGAGAATGAGGATAATATTAAGTGGAATGATCCTGATATTGGAATTGAATGGCCGGTGAAGGAAGCGGCAGTCATCTCTGAGAGAGATGACAACGCTCAGAGCTTTAAGAAATTCAAAGAGACCAAAGAAGGTATTGATGTATACTTGAGACAATAACTTGAAAAGATAGTTGACGAAAGGTGATTTTTCATGAAAATACGTTTAGTAAAACCTTATGTTGGCGATGACGAATTAAAAAACTTGGAAGGAGTCATGCAAAGAGCTTGGTTAGGTAGAGGTCCATTATGCAAAGAATTCGAGGACAAGTGGAATGAGTTTCTCGGGGTCAAGGCTTCAACCGCAGTTAATTCAGGCACCGCCGCATTGCATTTGGCGCTCAAGGCTTATAATTTTCCCGCAGGTAAAAAAGTCTTGGTTCCTGCCATGACATTCTGTTCTACGGCGAACGCACCCATTTACTGTGGGTTAGAACCTGTTTTCGTCGATGTTGATGAAGAGACATTGTCCATCGACATAGAGGATATGAAGCGCAAGTACGATAAGGATTGCGTCGCGGTCATCCCTGTGCACTTCGGTGGTCACCCAGCGAAGATGGAAGAAATAGTTCCTTGGGCGCATGAGCAGGGATTGAAAGTTATTTCTGATTGTGCTCATGTTGTGGGCGGAATGTATAAAGGGAAAAGGCTTGGAACGTGGGCTGATATTAGTTGTTTTAGCTTCCAGGAGAAGAAGATTCTTGTAACTGGTGATGGTGGGATGATTTCTTCTAACGATCCGGAACTAATAGAGTCTTTGCGTTCTATTAAGGAAGTTGGGATGAGTAAAGATACTTTTTTGCGATTCCAGCAGCAAGAAAGAGGCGAGAGTATTGGTGACCCTTTGCACTGGGCATATGATGTCAAAGCGCTCGGCTACAAGTATAATATGTGTGACGTAATTGCTGCAATTGGGCTGGCTCAACTCAGAAAGGTCGATTACATTGTAAAGAATCGTATCGACACTCTTAATAAACTCCTTAAAGGTATTGAGGGATTGAATCATATTAAACCAGCAATGCCCTATGATATGACACTTGCGTACTATGACTTCATGGTACGTCTTTCAAGCAGGGAAGTGCGCGACCAGTTCATTGTCTATTTGCAGACGCATAACATAGCGACAGGCGTACACACTATGCCTGTACCGCATTTTTCCTACTATCGTCAATTCAAAGCAGATACCCCCGTCGCGGACAGGATATGGGAACAATATGTCATCTTGCCGTTCTACGTTGATATGACTGATGAAGAGATAGAGTACGTCATCAAGCACGTAAAAGAGTTTGATGATGCTTTGAAACCTGTATCGAAGAAAAGATGAGGTTGTGAGATGGTTCGACTTGAGAAGTTCACCGAAAAACACATAACTCCTGAGTACCTTGAGGCGATGAATAACGAAGAGCACATGAAATATATGGCTCTTCCATCGAAGTGGTCTCGTGAAGATGTCTTGCAGTATTTGAGGGAGCTGCCCCCTCATAAGGATTTCTACGCTTTATATGTTGATGGTTCGTACGTCGGTACCACCACTCATGTACGTATGCGGGGATGTGTCGTTGTGGGTTACTTGTTGTTTCCACGACATGCAGGTAAAGGTATTTTGCGGCGCTATCTTGAAAATATATGCTTTGATGTCCCTGCGGTCCTTGGTATCGTTCCCGAGAATAAGCCGAGCTTGATAAGTGCACTGAAGTCAGGATTCACTATATACTCATTTGCTGGTGGCCCTCGTCCTGAATTGTGGTTGAGAAAAGAACCTTGTTCGGTGAATTCTTCAAGGGACGCTCCCTCGAATAAGAAGAAAAAGGTGATTTTATAATGACCTCTTCTTTGAGAAAATATGTGCTCACTGAGAAAAACAAGAACGTTGATGAGCTTGAACGAGCCGGTCTTGAATGGCTCCATGTCGCTACGAAGAACAAACTAGATTATGAGATTGATTGGCTGGGAGTGCCTATAATACAATCTCCTGAGGACATCGTGCTCATGCAAGAGTTGATTTATGACTTGAAGCCAGATGTAATAATTGATATAGGTATTGCGCATGGCGGATCGCTCGTCTATTATGCTTCCTTGTTAGAACTCATAGGGAAAGGTGAAGTAATAGGTGTAGATATTGATATCCGAGAGCACAACAGAGAGGTTTTGGAAGATCATCCTCTTTTCAAGAGAATTAAACTCTTACAAGGTGACTCATCATCTCCTGATATGTTCTCGAAAGTGAAGGCGCTCATACCTGATGACGCAAGCGTCTTGCTCTGCCTTGACTCAAATCACACAAAGAATCACGTGCTCAATGAACTACGGCTTTATCATAGTTTAATCAAAGTTGGCGGGTACATAGTGATATTCGACACAGCCACTTCAAAGCTTGCAGAAATGGGTAGTTGCGAGAAGATGTACATAAAGAACGGCCCAAAGGAAGGTGTCGAAGTGTTCCTCAAAGAGAACGATTCATTCGTCATAGACAAGAAGTTTAACAAACTTGTGGTTGGCACTAGTCCAGACGGTTATCTTAAGAGGATAAAGTAAGATGTCTGAACGTGAACCTCGTTGCACCATAATAATTCCTACGTATAATCGTTCATCTTATCTTTCAAGGCAAATACGTTATTATGAATCTCTGAATTCACATTTCCCTATTATTATTAGTGACTCTAGCCATAATGAATCTAAACAGAAGAACAAGCAATTAGTTCACCTCATGAAAAGTGTCGTCGTGAGATACATAGAGAAGAATCCTCGTCTTGACCCATACAAGAAGTTCGTAGATTTAGTTAATGAAGTGACCACTCCTTATTGCATCTTTTGTGCTGATGATGATTTCCTACACCTTCCTTTTTTGGAAAGGGCGATACGGTTCCTCGACAGTAATCCTTCTTACGGTGTGGTGCAAGGTAATACTATTTCTTTCAGTATCCAAAGGGGAAGAATAAATTGGCGGGATACATATAATCCTATAACAATATCCGATATGCTTCCTTCTTCACGGTTGCAGAAACACTTCAGAAACTACGTGCCGACGCAATATGCAATGCACCGCACAGCGAATCTGAAGAGGGCTTATAAGGAACTGGTTGGTCTTGTAACAGGTCCTGTTGATTTCAAAGAATTGGCGATTTCCGGAATTGCTGTTGCGCAAGGAAAGCTAAAGTTCTTACCCCTTCTATGCAATTTGAGAGATGCGGAAACCCTTAGGATTTATCGTTTGCCCAAATATTCCTTGCGTTTTACCAATGCATCTTACCCTATTGGTTATAAGGAGTTCCGAGCGTCCATCTCCAAATTTTTAGAATTTCCCTTAAATGAGGCGAATAAGATTGTTGATCAATCAATGGCCGTTATAATGCGACGGTTCAGGAGAAGACGTTTCTTGCAACGTGTACTCTCGCTCCTGCCTCGTCCTTTCCGTCTTTTCTCAATCAATGTATACAGGCGCCTTTTCATTCCTTGGAATAAAGAAGTTCCCAAGAGATATAAGATACTCGCACATATTTTTGAGTTGGATCAACAGTGATGATATTATTTTATTATTCCATTATTTCTTGAATGAGGTTTGAATTATGAACCTCGCCACTCTCTCCGTCGCGTTCCCGAAGTTCTTGAATCGTCGCTTGATGTACGCTTCCCTTTTCTTCTTGAAAGATTCTTGTCCTTCCTTGCTAAACGCGTGCTCGAGCACTTTCCCCACGTCATCTTTCTTCCGTATCACGTTGTCGAACCCTTCATCGGTGTAGATAGAGAGGTCTGCGCTCTTCCTGAGTTCGAGCATGATGATGGGTTTTCCGAGGAGCACTGCCTCCGCGCCGACGGTGGAGTGCTTGATGATGAGCGCGTCGCACGCACGCACCAGTTCTTCGGTGTTATGTTCTTTTCCCAGGATGATTGCGACGTTTCCGAAGCGGTCGTTGTACTCGTGGTACAGGGGCGCATTCTGATCCTCGTTCGGGTGCAGCTTGATGATGAAATTGTACTTGTCGCGGTGCTTAGCAAAATATGTGAACAGCGCTTCCGCGTTCGCCCGGTTCTCGGTCTTGCCGTACAGGTCGAGGTTGTGCGTCTGCGTCGCCCACACCACGGTGCGCTTCTTCGGGTCCACGCCCAGCCGCCGCACTATCTTCTCCTTCTCCTTCGCGCTCATCCGCTTCGCAAGATGGTCGTAGCGAGGACACCCCAAGGCCACCGCCTTGAGGTGTGGGCTGTCCTTCATGAGATAACTCTTCTCCACGTCCGAGTACGCGATGAACCAATCCACCACCCGAGAAGCGTCCTTCCTGCGCTTGTACTCCTTGTAACCCTCGTCCGCGCGGTAGTGACGATCGTCCGTGAACATGACACCGTGCTGCACCCCTATAGTCGCCATCTCTGTTCCCTTCGCCGCCTTCGTCAGCGCGGTGTGCGGCATGCTGTACTCGTCTATCATGACGACCTTGTCGAAATCGTTCCTTCCCAGCCACGTGCGATAGCTCTCTTCCAGGAACCGTGCGAGCCGTGCCCGGAAGCGCTTCTCATCCATATAAACTCCTAGGAAGGGCTTGGTGATTATATTGGCGAACCGCATGACCTCTCCTGACTGCCGTCGGAGGAACGAGCTTTTCCGGTAGATGCTGGGTGTCAGCAGAAGGGTGCCTGGTAGCTTTTCCTGTACCGGCTCGAGCACCTTGTTGCCGTCGTAGGTCGCGTACAGCACCCCCTTCCTCTTCGTGCTCTTGCCGAACCGGTTGAGCAGCGCGTGCCATGACGTGATGACGGAGAGGCCGAGCGATGCGAGGAGCGTCTTGAACATAGCTATGACTGGTACCCAAAGGACGTTTTAAAGGTAACGAATCCTAGTTCCATGCCCTCTTAGAAGATTCTGCGAGGGTTTTATAAATGCTTGCTGTCTTGGTATGTTTGAAGACGTTTTCGCATTATCTTCTCAGCATTCTCACAAGCTTCTTCGCTCTTGCGACCCAACGATTCCACGACCATATCCGCTTGTTCGTCGTTATTTCTTTCCCAGCAGCCTTGACGAGCATTTGCACTAAGAGGTAGTACGCTTCCCTCGTGTAATGTGTCGGGTCGTCGGTCACGTCCTTTTCTCCCTTCACGATCTCCCTGACATCGATGAGCGTGACGTTTCCATTGGCTTTGCTGAAATCGTCCAGGACTTTGTTGAGCTTCTTGTGATGCCTTCGCCTTTCCTCCTTCATGCTGAACTCTGGCTGGTTGAGGAGGATGTAGCGCTTCTTTTTATCGGAACAGATTGCTTCGAGGTTCTTTCTGAATTGTCCTGAGGTGTTTGGCCCGAGGAAAGTGAAGTTATCGCTGAACCATTTGAGGAACTTCCTGGTAAGACGTTTCTCGTCCTGGTACTCTTTCCAGTTCTTTTTCTCAGTCATATTCTTCCAGAAGAACCCATATGGGATGATGAGTCGTTTATCCCTCTTGTGCGCGTATAATCCTTGGATGTAATCCATCGAGGGCGAGTACACGATGGTGTCGTAGTCTTTTGAGAACATCTTGGTCTCGAAGATGCTCCTATCCATGAATGGCATCCGCATGATGGCTTTGTTCTTGAGGTATCGCTGTTTCAGGTCCTGCTTTGCGAGCCAGTAAGTGTGGTCCCCATGGACCATGACATTCATCTTGGGGTAGTTGAACTCCTTATCGATGTCGTGCGTCCTACTCATGTAGTAGGATGCTTGCTCGAGGTCGCAGCTACCGATGATGAGGAGCTTCTTCCTTTCACCCAATTCCTCATCCTCTCCTGTCCCCCCCTCCTTGATGGTTATCCAATCCACTTCTCTGTCGTACTCCTCAGAGACCTCTCCTTCTGCCTGGAGCTTCTTCTTCCCCGTGAAAGAGTAGATGAACCCTGGCACGCCCATGCCCAGTATTCGGCAGGAGAAGATGAATTCGACATATTCGTCGCCCTTGATGATATAGGTCCCTGCGATACCATAATCCCCATAATTGTCGAGAACCCTGAAGCACTTGACTTCATACTCTTCGCTCTCGATATAGCGTTTGAAATCCTTCTCTCCACTCCTCTTTTTTGTGTAATTGAGCTGGTTTGTCCTTTCCGAGAGTTCGGCGAGCCTCTCTAAATGGCTTGAAGGATCCTCGAACACGATGCGTATCGCTGATTGCCGAAGGAACTCTTCGTTGCTCGAGTAGGTCTTGGCCTCGGTTCTCTTCTGCTCGAGCAACTTATACTGCTTGAGCCTGCTATGCTCGTGATCGTCCTTGCCTTTCAGCGATGGGTGATCGAGCATTCCTGATATGAAATCAGGGAGTCTCGCATGAATGCCCTTCGCGTAGAACTCTGCTTCCTTGAGGTTGGAAGGATTGTCATCCAAGAAGAGCACGTTTACTGGTCTAAGATTCATTTCGTCAATCATGCCTTTCAGCCGCTGGCCTTTAGCTTCCCAGTTGACGCTGTTGAACACGAAATAGTCCTTGATGCCTGCTTTCTCTAGCGCCAGATTGACATTCTTCTCATCGTTCTTGCTGCAAATGCTGTTGACGATACCTCTTGCTGTCAACTCCTTGACGATGCCGATATGCCGCTTCGGTATCTTGACACCCTCTTCAGAGATGGTCCCTTTCCAGAATGTCTCGTCGAGATCCCAGATGACTAGTTTTATCTTGTCCATAGTTCAGACCCGGTCCTTCGTCCTTATCTTGTCGCTGACAAACCCCTTGGTGAGCCCTGATGAGTAGCCGAGGTGCATGATGAGCAGCAACGCGGTGACGCGCACCGCCATCCTTGGCGTGGTGAGCAGCGCGCTGGTGAACGTCCCGACCACGTAGAGCAGGAGATATGCCGCTGCCGTGGCCAGTGCCAATGGGTACCAGATGCCGATAATGAGCAGTGCGATGATGGGCAGGTAGATGACGAGGGGCGCGAAGAGGTATGGTCGCAGCAAGTCTTTGTGCTTCAGGGTGAGCTTCGCCCGCCAGTACCCTGCGACGTACATCTGCCGCCAGAACGCGCCGTAGCCCTTGCGCTTCTCGTAGTAGGTGATGGCTTTGGGCTGCCGGAGCAAGACGTGGCCTGCCTTGTTGAGGCGCCAGTTGAGGTCTGCGTCCTGTCCCTTGACGAAGGAGGGGTCGTAGTAGTCCTTCTCCTTGATGGCGTCGAGCGCTTCCCGTCGGTACAGGCAGGCGTACGCGGTGTCCACGGCCTTGACCTTGCTTCCTTTGCCGTAACTGCTCGTCCCGCCGCCGAGAGGGTTCTGGAACGCCGCCGTGACCGCCGCGCTGAACGTGTCCCTGTCCGTGTCCTCGTGCACGCTCCCCACGCCTCCGACCTTCTTTCCTTTCCAGGCAGGGTGCTTCTCGAGCGTCTTGACGAGCGTCCGCAACCAATCCTTCGAGGCAGTGGTGTGCGCGTCGATGTACCCGATGTAGCGCCCTTTAGCGTGCTTGATGCCGATGTTCCTCGCTTCCGCTGCCCGTTTCCGCGGGTTGTCGTACACCTTGATGCGCTTGTGCCGCTTGGCGTACCGCTCAGCCACTGCCTTGGTGTGATCGTCGCTCCTGCCGTCGATGACGAGTATCTCGAAGTCCTTGTAGGTCTGCTTGAGCAGGCTGTCAAGGCAGGCTGTGAGGTGGTCTTCCTCGTTCCTCGCCGCGACGATGATGCTCACTCGCATGTTCTCCTGTGCTCGAGAAGTGTTTTTATATTTTATCAAACTCTCTTTTCAATACGTCTTCCACAGCTTGCCCCAAGGAGTCTTGTTGAACTTCCTGATTCTGCTCTTCCCCACCATAGGGTACCAGACCTTGTCGTGGTAGAAGTAGGAGAGGAATATCGGCAGTTTGAAGAGTGAGGTGTGGAACACGAGGCGTTCGAACAAGGGATAGTTCTTCCTGAGCGTCTGGTCCCAGAAGATGACCGGGCTCTTCTTCGTGGTGAAGCCGTAATTGGTTTTCAAGACGTCTTTCTTGCTCATCCCTGCGTAGTCTATCTGGTCGACGTCTCCTATGCCGAGCCCTTGGTCGTGCGCCATCCTGATAAATTTTATCCGTAACGGGTCGTACCCCATGAGGTGCGCCGCGGTCGCGTCGATAGCCACTTGGTCGCTGCTCGCCAATAAGATGTTCTTCGTCTTCGGCTTCATGGTGCGAGGACCGGCCCCGTCACCGGCGACTGCGCCGTCCATCACGGCGAAGATGCCTGGGTGGATCTCCTGTTGCAACTTCAATAAATCAACCAATACTTCGTCGATGATCTTGTGGCTGTGGTGCCGCATAGTGGTGATGAGCCCTCCGAACGCGTTCTTCATCGCCCCGGTCATCTTGGTGTGCCCGTGCGTCTTCAGCGTGGGCAGGTGCAGCACGTTCTTCCCGATGAAGGATTCGGGGATGGTGTGCCGCTCGCCGAACAGCTCTGTGAGCGCCGGCAGATCAGCCTTGGCCTTGTACCGCACCCACTTGGTCTCGGTCAGCGGCTCGTACGCCAAGCCGTATTTCTCGAGGATGGGCAGCCACTTGTTGCCCGTAGCGCCTTTCCACACGTCCGTCACCACGGTGCGGTTCTCGACCGGGTGTAACCGCTTGTAACCATCTTCCTTGAGCGTCTTGAGCACGCCTTCGAGCTGCCACGGCTCCGTGCTGCAGGCAGGGTAGTACAGGCTCCAGGACAGGTTGAGCTTGAGCAGGGTCTCATGGCGCTTCTTGAGCTCTTTCCGGTACTGTGCGAGGCGCATCAGTTTCCCATAGTCATCCAGGACGGTCCTCGGCGTCGTCTTCACGACGCTCACTACAGGCGGCTTCATCACTAATCACTACGGAAGTAATTATGGACTTCTTTTATACTTTCCCTTTCAGAACACGTACAGGGACAGCATGGTGACGAGGACGAAGATCGCCGCGCCGATGAGCAATCGCTTGTCCTTGAACGCGAGGTGGGGGTGCCTCGCGATCTCATGCCCCTCTTCCACTAAGGAGAAGTACCTGAGGATAGGGTAGAGCATGAACGGCAGCGTCACTATCAAGGTGTCGCTGTGCTTGCTGAGGAACGCGAACAACGCGTAGCTCATGATGAGTAGGGTGGTGCTGATGACCATGAGGAACCTGGTCGTCTCGGGCGTGTAGGAAGCGAGGTTCTTGCGGTGCTTGCCCGCGCGCGACTTGAGCAGTAATGCCTCCCCCGCTCTTTTTCCGACGGCGAGGAAGAGCGCGAAGAAGAACGTGCCGATGATGAGCCAAGGGCTGATGGCCACGCCTATCACCACTGCGCCGCCGACCGCCCGCAACACGAAGTTCGTCGCGATGGCGAGGATGTCCACGAAGGCCTCCTGCTTGAGCAGGAACGTGTATACGGTGGTGACCAAGAACAACGACCCGGTGATGAGCGCGAAGGCTGGCGAGAGGAGGTAGCTACTCCCGATGCCTGCCACCAGCAATCCCGCGGCGATGACGAGGGCCGTCTTCGTGCCTATCTTCCCTGATGCCAGTGGCTTGTCTTTCTTCTCCGGGTTGTGCCGGTCCTGCTCTTCGTCCTTGAGGTCGTTGATGACATAGTTGGCCGAGGAGACGAGGCAGAGTGCGAGGAAGCCGAGGAGCAACGGCAGGTAGTGCTCTGCCTGGAACAATTGCCCCGAGAACAGCAGCGCGAGGCCGATGATGAGGTTCTTGTACCATTGCCAAGGCCTGAGCAGCGCGACGTACTTGTTCATGACGCCTCACCCTGCGTGTTGGTGAAGAGCTGCTTGGCAGCGTTGTACAGGACCAGGATGCCCGCCGCTGCGTAGAGGAACTGCAAAGGGTACAGGGGCACCTTGTGCCGCGCGAGGTACAGGCTCATCGTGAAGACGCCTGCCATGAGGCCGTACCACAGGTAGGACGCGCTGTGCTTCCGCCACGCCTTGAGGCTGTAGATGACGCCGATGATCGCCAGTCCCGCTTTCACCCAGAGGTAGGCCATGAGCCTGTCCTGGTGCGGGATGAGGCGTTGGAACCACTCAGGGCTGGGATGGCTCCAGTACTTGAAGAATCGCTGCGACACCCTGCTGATGAAGCCGCCGACGTCCGCCTTGATGTACTCCCTGGCCAGTCTCTTCGCCGCTTGCGCCTTCTCGTACTCGCCCATGCCTTCGAAGGGCGCCGTGCTCTCCTCCGGCCAGTCGCTCGTGAACGCGAGGGTGCCGTGCTCGTGGTTGCCGAGGTAGACGTTGAGCGGGCCGTTCACCGGGACGGGGACGAACTCCCCTACGGTGCGCGCGTTGTGGATGGTCCACGGCGTCAGTGCCAGGACGATGCCCGCGGCCAAGATGCCGGTCCAGGTCATGATGGTTTTGAGGTGTTGCTTCCATCGCTCGTCGTTGAGCAGCCACCAAGCGACGATGATGCCTGCTAGGGCGAGCACCCACGGCTTGATTAGGGCTGCGTAGCCGATCATGACGCCCGTCGCGGCTGGCTTCCACCACCGCGACTCTTCCTGTTGCCAGAGCATCAGCGCCATCGACCCGGCGCTGAGCGCGATGAACAAAGGCTCGGTGTACATGTTCGTGGCGTAGAAGGTCATGAGCGGGTCGAACAGCATCCACGCGAACCCCATCAATCCGATGGCGTGGTTGAACAATTTGCGGCCGAGGTAGTAGATGATGCCCGCGTTGAGGAGCGAGATAGCAGTGTTGAGTATTTTCGCGGTGACGAAGGTCTTGCCGAACAAGAGGTAGAAGGGCACGACGAAGAAGGGGTAGCCTGGCGGCCAGTAGATGCTCTTGATCCCGGTGTCGGGGTCGTCGTCGAGGGCTTGCGTCGCCATTCGGTCGTACGCCACGGGGTCCGTGTTGCCCGGATAGAGAGGGGTGGTGAGGGATAGGTGCACCCGGATGACGATGCTGATGGCGAGCAGCACTGCTACGAGGACCGTCTCCAACGGGTGCGCTTTGGCCCGCTCGACGAGCCTTTCGGGCCAGCTATCGCTTCCTCTTGTCTTTCTTCTTGCTGCCACGAGCTCCCCCCTTGGTGGCCTCTCGTTCGAACGCGAGGGCCCGCACCATGCCTTCGACCTTGCGCTCGTTCCGCTTCACGGTGATGAAGAGGTAGAATATGATGACGGCGAACAGGACGAAACCGGTCATGACGAAGAAGTCAGCGGTCCGCTCGATGCGCAGCGCTTGCATGATGCCGTACACGCTCTCAGGCAGGATGATGATGACGATGAACGCGAGCCACACCGCCGTCCACACCAGCGCTGACCGCCACGTGAAGTCCTTCTTCTGGTAGTGCACGTATGTGAGGTAGAGCATGCCGATGCCGAAGAGCATGCCGATGAGCTGTATTCCTGCCATCATGGGTTGTTCATCTCCTTCTTGTTTATAGCATTTTCCATTTGAGGAGCCGGATCGTGATCTTCACGCCGTCGAACACCGTCGTGCCTTTGAACTTGTCATGGTAGATGGTGTCGATGGGGATTTGACGATACTTGAGCCGTTTCTTCGCCGCCTTGGCGATCATCTCCGATTCCATGCCGTAGTCGTTGCTCTGCCACCGCACCTTCTTGTACGTGCTCGCCGTCATGGCGCGGAAGCCTGATTGCGTGTCCTTGAGCGCTATCCCGTTCACCGCCTCGCTGGCAGCGTTGAGGAGCCAGTTACCGAATCGCATGAGCGAGGGCATGCGCTTGTCTCGTTTGCGGTAGCCGAACACGATATCCACGCCGCGCAGCGCCGCGAGCAATCGCTTGATGTCCTCTGGCCGGTGCTGGCCGTCGGCGTCCATGAGCACGACGGCCTCTGCTCCTTGCTTGACCGCCCAGTCGCATCCTGTTTTCGCCCCTGCTCCTTTGCCGAGGTTGACGACGTGCCGGAGCGTGATGGCCCCTGCCTTCTCGGCGAGCTCCTCGGTGCGGTCATCGCTCCCGTCGTCCACGACGACGGGCGTGAACCCTTGCTTGATTGTTCGCTGCACGACGCCCGCGATGTGGGCTTCCTCGTCTTTCGCGGGGATGACGACCGCGACTCCTTTCCTGAACGGTGTTGCCATGTTGTTCATCCCAAGGTGATGAGCGCGACGCCCATAATGATGCACGCCGTGCCTATGATCTTGGTCTTGGTGACTGGTTCTCCTAGGCGGCGGTGGGAGAGGATGAGGAGCCACACGTAGGTGAGCCCTGTCAATGAGTAGAGGAGGTGGAGCTCTCCGTAGTTGATAGCGGTTATGAAGAACAGCGTCGACACGATGAACAGCCCTATCCCTGCCCGCAATGCCTTGTTCTTGTGCACCTGCCAGGTGAACCCCCTTATGCCTTGCTTCATGAGCACGATGCCGCCAGCCCCGGTGAGGGTTGCGAGGAGGACGAGGAGGAGGGCGATCCCTGCTATCACGCGGCCTCGCCTCCTGGTTGCTGGTTGATGAGGATGATGCCGGCGATGATGCCTGTCATGCCTGCCGCGGCGGTGGTGGTGATGGCCTCGCCGAAGAGGAGGTGCGCACCGATGCTTATCCAGATGAAGCTGAGCGTGTACACCGGGTAGAGCACGCTCGCCTGGCCTCCTCTCAGGGCTGCTAACAGGCAGACCCCGCTCGTGGCGTAGCTGAGCAGGCCGAGGATGACGGTGCCTTGGCTGATGAGGGCGATGATGTCGAGTCCTTGCTGGTCGATGGCGTGCTTGTATAGGAGCTGCGCCGCTGAGTTGAGGAGCGTGGCGAGGAGCATGAGGAGTATGGCCCAGGCGTGGGTGCGTTCGCCGCGCTTCATGGTGCTTCCCAGAGGACTTTCCAGATGATGACTCGCTGCCCGGTGACCGGGCTGGTCAGATCGCTGAACTTCTCGAAGCGGTCGGTGTACGCGCCTTCGAGGTAGAATAGCTTGGTGAACAACGAGTCGGCGAGCTCTTCAGAGGCGACGACCGCTCGGTAGGTGTCTTCTTGCTCGGCGACGAGGAGGTCGAACGTGAATCCAGGGTCCTCGATAGGGGTTCGTTCCAGCCCGTCGTCGTCACCGATGATGACTGCTTGCGGCTTGACCATGGCCTCGCCGATGCGCTGCCCGGTCTGCTGGTTGTAGAACCCTGTCTTGAAGACCGCTTCCTCAGGGGTGCCGAGCGGTATGATGGCTTGTTCTATCCTGATAGTCTGTCCTTGTTGGCTGCCCACGTTCCTGTTGATGCTGCACGTCACGGTCCCGTTGTCCTCGGCGCACCTCGCCGCTTCTGTCAGGAGGTAGCTCGGCCACGGGCTGATCCACGCGTTCGCCTGTTGTTGGTCTGTGAGGGTGAGGGCGTCGTAGTATAGTTGTCCTGCTTCCTGCTCGGTGGTGTTGAAGAGCCTGCTGATGATGGGTGTCGCCTCGCTCACCCGTTGTTTCCTGAGCTCGTTGTACACGTACGCCTTCCTGAAGTCCCAGTTGCCGAAGTGCCCCCACACGCTCGCCTTGCCGACCATGTCCTCGCTGGTGATGAAGTAGTTCTCAGGGGGGTCGCAGTGCGTTAGTGCCAGGACGCGCTCCGCTGCGTCGTCGTCGAGGCCTGCTTTGTCGAGGAGGTAGTCCTTCGCGTCTTCCTCGTCCCAGATGTTGATGAGCCCGTCCATGATGGCTTTCGCTTCCAGCGTGGTTTCCGGCGTGATGGCTTTGAGGTCGTCGGTTCCTTGGAGCTCTTTGGCGAGCTGGTCGAAGCCCGTCCTGCTCCCGCAGTCGAGCATGCGGAGGATGCCGATGGCTTCTTGCTCGTCGCTCGTCGACAAGGCCTTGCCGACCCAGTGCGCCATGGGTGAGTTCTGCGTGGTGCCGTCGAACGTGACGGCGCGGTCCGCTATCGCCTTGAACCAATGGCCGAAGTCCCACCAACTGTTGATGATGGCGTCAGGAGCCGCTTCTTGGTCTATCTTTTCGAGGCTGGCCCACCACGTGTCGTCCATGCTGGGCACCTCGTGCAGCGCTGTCTGGTGAGCTGCGCCGATGGGTTTGATGAGGAGTGCGAGTGCGAGGATGATGAGGACGAGCTTGAGCCATGCTTGCGGCGTGTCGAACTGCTGCTCGCTCCACGCCGTTACTGTCTTGTAGAGCTGGCCGATGAGGATGCCGAACGCCACGGCGTACGCGGGGACGAGGAGGAGGATGAACCGCACTCCTTGGGTGCTGGCGTAGATGGTGCCCGCGAACCAGATGACGAGGAAGATGGCGTACTTGATGTCGATGTTTCGGTCGTCCTTGAGGTGGAGGAGTAGCCCGATGGCGACGGGGACGAGGAGGAGCGCGAGGTAGACGTACGGGTTTCCTTGGAGGAATGGCTTGGTGAGGAGGAGGAGGTAGATGACGGCGCCGCCGCTGAGCACCGCCCAGTCCTTGGTCTTGAACTGCTTGACCGGGAGGAGGGTGATGATGACCCCTAGGCAGGCGAGGTAGAAGTAGATGCTGCCGCCTATCTGGTTGACGATGGTGTCGAGGCTCGCCCTGTTCAGCTCTGCGACAGTGGTGAACACGTTCGGCCAGAGGTCCGCTTTCGCGGCGTCCTGGATGCCAGAGTACCGTATCGGGTTGAGCGGCGCGTTGATGAAGTTCTGGAACGAGTGGAGGAGGGTGACGAACACCCCGCTGCTGACGAGGATGGCGCCGAAGCTGATGCCTGCTTTCTTGGTCTCCTCGTACGCGAGGGCCTTCCTTAGCTTCTTCCCTTTGAGGAGTTGCTTGGTGATGATGAAGATGATGTAGACGGCCATCACGATGATCATGAAGTCGAAGAGGTACCACCATCCTTGCCAGATCTTCGCGTAGATGCCGATGAGGAGGCCGGTGGCCCCGCTGAGGATGAGCTTCTTCTTGTTGTCCTTGGTCTCGAACGCTTCGAGGAACGCCCAGAGGATGAGGAGGGGGAACAGCACGTTGTACGCGTCGGTGTCCGCGAAGCCGGCTGGTGTTCGTCCGAGGAACACGGTGCTGACGGCGACGATCATGGCGGCGATGAGGCCGCCGAGGTTGCCTGCTTTCTTCCTGGCGATGAAGAACGCTGGGATGACGGCCAATGCGGAGATGAGGACTGGCATCCAGAAGAACACGTTGAAGAGCTTGGCGTCCTTGTCGAAGAGTCGTACGACCTTGTAGGTGAACGCTGAGAGTTGCGAGTGGTAGTCCGTTTCCTGCTCGACCCTGCCGAGCGGCGCGAGCTGGTGGTCGTTGATGCGCACGCCGTCCACTTCGATGTCGGCGCCGTAGCCGTGGTCGAGGACGTTCTTGGTGTGCCGCCAGTAGTAGTACGGGTCGATGGCGAGGAGGTAGGTCTGGCCGTCGTCGTTCTGGTATTCTTGCCTGATGAGGTCTGCTTGCGCCTTCGCCTCCTGCTGGATGGCCGCTTCCTGCCCGTCGATGACCTCTGCGAGGCGTTCCTCGATGATGGCGTTCTTCCTGTCGGCGGGGAGGTTGGGGTATTCTTGGTTGACGTTCGCGGCTACCTGGTTCCGGACGCTGTTCGTGATGCTGTCTTCTGCCCATTGCTCGGTGACGGGGAGGGTGGCGGGGTAGCTCCTGAAGTGGATGCTGAATGCCATGGCGGTGAGGATGAGGAGGCTGATGAGGAGCGCTTTGCGTGTTTTTGGCTGCTTGGTGAAGAAGGTGATGACGGGCTTGAGGTCGATGCTGACCTTGTCTTCTTGGTGTTTTGCCACGTGGTGTTCCCCCGTCGTTGGCGGGTTTCCCCGCGGTTTATATAGTTTATTATTTGATGAGCTTCCTCGCCCAGAGGGCGAGCGCTGGCTTGGCGAGGAGGAGCCGGGCCGCTAGTGCGGTGGCGTGGTCTCGGTCGGTGCGTTGGAGTGCTCGTTGTACTCGCGGGTGGTTCGCTTGGGTGATGAGCCGGTCCCAGTCGTTCGTGGTGCATCGTCGGAGCGCGTTGTTGAGGCGCCAGTGTGCTCGTAGTTCGCGGTTGAGGGGCGCGAGGTTCTTGGCGTAGTTGTCCGGGTCATCTGCGTGGATGGCCGCGGCGCGGGTGCCGGGGACGATGCCGCCGCCGGTGGTGTTCTTGATGTGGAGGGCCGCGTCGCCGATGAGCTGGACTTTCATGTCTTGGTAGCGTCGTTCGTTCTTCGTTCTTGGTTGGTGGAGGGGTATGGGTCCTCCTTGGAGTTGTAGTTGTCTGCCGGGGTGCCATTTGCTAAAGCTGTCGAGGATGCTCTTCGCGTCTCGTTCCGCGGCGACGCCTATCTTCGCGTGGCCGTCGCCTGCTGGGCAGTACCAGGCGTAGGCGCCGATGTGCGGGTAGAAGTGGATGCGGTCGTCTTCTTCTTTTGTTTTGATGATTGCTTGGATGCCTGCGAGGAATGTTCGCTTGCCGTACAGGTCGTTGTTGCGGGCGACCGCGCTGGTGGGGCCGTCCGCTCCTATGAGGAGGTCTGTTGTCTTGGTCGTGGTCTTCTTGGTGCGGAGGTCTTTCCAGGTGGCGTCTTTGGCGGTGTTGTGCTCGTACCTGGTGTGGGTCTTGATGGTCGTGCCGTGGTCGTGCGCTTTTCCTGCGAGGAGTTGCGCGTAGGCGGCGTTGTCGATGACGTGGTTGGTGGTGAGGGGTATGGTGGTTTCTGTGTGCGGGCCGTGCACCACTGTTTCTGTGATCGTCGTCTGGGTGGTGCTGGCGAGGTCTTTCTTGTTGAGGTAGTTGGTGATGGTGTCGGTGAGGATGCCGGCGCACCTGACGGGTTCTCCTATGGTCTCGTGCTCTTCTATGAGGGTGACGTCGTGGCCTCTTCTGCTGAGTTGCCAGGCGAGGTAGGTGCCGATGGGTCCTGCTCCGATGATGGTGGTGCGCACGTCTTTCGGTGGCGTGGCGGCGCTTGTTTTTCTAGGTTTCTATTCTTTTCTATAGAGAAATCAATTATTTTTTGTATTCACTCAGAAGTGGTTGCAGAAAGAAAATTATTTAAATGAAAAGAGGTTTCCGAGCAACAGTCGCTACTTTGACAGGTATTCCCATGGACAACGCACAACCCACTTCTCACCACAACCGGAGGGATCGCATGAAACACGCAACCACCGCGCTCATAGCGCTCTGCATGGTCCTCATGACCATCAGCTCAGCCAGCGCCGCGCTCACCGACGCCAGCTGGCAGGACAACGGCGCCAAGACGCTCACCATACAAGCAGGCGGATCAGCCACGTTCGACTGGTACGCCGTCAGCGCCTGGACAGGATTCACCGTGAACGTCAAGCTCTACGAAGGCGCCACCAACCTCGGCACGCTCTACACAGCCACCCCCTACGACGGCTACGCAGGCGGACCCCTCACCATCACACCCTCCCACTACTACGACCCAGGCACCTACACCATCACCGTCACCGGCAAGGACTGCGTCAGCACCGACACCACAGACCTCACCCTCATCGTCGAAGCAGCCCCGAAGCCGCCTGCCGCGTCGTTCACCTGGACGCCCACGAGCCCCACCACGGGCCAGCAGGTGCAGTTCACCGACCAGTCCTCTGACAGCGACGGCAGCGTCGTTTCTTATTATTGGTCTTTCGGCGACGGCTCCTCCTCCTCATCGAAAAACCCTGCGCACACGTACACTTCACCAGGCGCATACACGGTCAGGCTCACCGTCACAGACGATGACGGCCTCACCGACACCGAGCAGAAAACCATCATGGTCACCAAGCCGGACACCCCGATCACCGGCATCAACGTGGGCGCCTCGCCGACGAGCGGCTACGCCCCCCTAAGCGTGTCGTTCACGTGCACCGCCATCGGCGGCGACGCCCCCATCTCCTACGCCTGGTCGTTCGGCGACGGCGCGCAGTCATGGACGCAGCACCCGACGCACGTCTACCAATCACCCGGCACGTACACCGCGACGTGCACCGCCACCGACGACGACGGCGACACCAAGAGCGGCACCATCGCCATCACGGCACAGCAACAGCCCCTAGAGAACCGGCCGCCCGAGATGGCACCCATCCCCGACCAGGACGTCAACGAAGGATCCCCCTTCAGCTACGACCTCCAAGTCTCCGATCCTGACGGCGACGACCTCACCTGCTACGACGCCCAGTTCATGGTCACCAACAGCGAGCTCAAATACGTTCCTGACTGGCTGTCTCTCGACAAGGATGATTGCCGGTTGTACGGCACCGCTCCAGAGGTCAACAATGACCTAGAGTTCTACGTCCGCGTCGGCGTTCGCGACCCTGCAGGGCTGTACGACGAGGAAGACTTTCTCCTGACGGTAGTGGACAACCCCATCACGCCCACCGCGTCGTTCACCTGGTCTCCTGTGAGCCCGTTCGAGGATGAGCAGGTGCAGTTCACCGACCAGTCCTCTGACAGCGACGGCAGCGTCGTTTCTTATTATTGGTCTTTCGG
>JAFGNA010000008.1 GCA_016927245.1 Candidatus Woesearchaeota archaeon | reverse complement strand
TGATGGTCGCGTGTTCTCGTTCACGTTCAACTTTAGTGATAATACTGCTGGTCAGGCTTCAAAGCAGGTCAACATCCTGAACAACCCAGTCACTCTCGACATCCCATCGACGCTCACCATCGCGAAGTACGTGGCGCAGGACGAGTCTTCCATCACCATCGACCTCAAGGAGTACGTCAGTGACGTGGAGACCGTGCCTGAAGACATGACCTACGCCGCAGTCGTGGCGCCTGCGGGCCTCTTCTTGACGAGTATCGGTGACGGCGTCTACACGATAACAGCTGTTCCTGGCTTCGTCGGCTCGGGCGTGTTCACCGCCACCGCTGATGACACTGACGGCAGCACCGCTACTGACGCCGCGCAGGTCGTCGTCACCGTCGACTTCATCCCCGAAGCGCCGGTCGCCGTGGCGGGCCCTGATCAGCGTGTGCATGAGGGAGACGTGGTCAGCGTTGACGGCTCTGCCAGCTATGACCCTGACGGCGGCAGCATAGTCCTGTACGAGTGGGACTTCGGCAACGGCGACACCGCCACCGGGGCCCATGCATCTGTTGTTTATGATGATGAGGGTGCCTATACGGTCACGCTCACGGTCACCGATGATGAGGGCGACCAAGACACAGACACCCTCTCCGTCACGGTGGACGAGCCGCCGTACGTGCCGCAGTGCAGCGACGGCAAGGACAACGACCACGACGGCCTCATCGACATGGACGACCCTGGCTGCAGCGACCCGTACGACCCGACCGAGTATAACTTCGGCTCCTCGGGCGCGGAGTACGGCATCGACGTCGTGAGCGTCAGCACTTATGGCTATGAGGGCTATGAGCGCGCCGTTCCCGGTGACGTCATCGTGGTGGAGGTCGTGCTCAAGAACACCATCGGCTCCACCATCGAGGACCTGCGCGTCGGCTTCTCAGTCCCCGAGCTGGGCGTGAAGCAGAAGAGCAGCCTCTTTGATGTCAAGCCTGGGCAGCGAGTCACGAGATCAATCACTGTCTACCTGCCATACGACGCGATCCCAGGTGAGTATTATACTGAGATCACGGTCTCTAATGGCGACCTTCGGCGGTCGTTGCATCGCTCTTTGGAGGTGGTTGACGAGTAGACTGGCTCCTCGCTCAGGAAGGACTCCTGAGTGAGAACTATTCGTCTTTACTCAGTAATGGTTAAAAACAAAAGCTTTATATATTTGTTGGGGTTTGTTATCCCTCATATCCGGGCAAAAAACCTTTTTTTTGCTCCAACGATAAAAGTCCGACAACGATAAAACGAACAACAAACGTGTTAGGGGGTAAATAACATGAAGAAGAACAGTATTGTGCTATTGCTGGTGGCGCTGATGACCGCTACCATGGCGACCGCCGCGGCGAGCGCCGCCATACCGGTTGAGATCACCAAGGTGGAAGTGAACGGCTTCGACCTGGCCAGCATGTCTGGCTACGAGGACGTCAATCGGGGGGAGGAGATAGAGGTCGAGGTGTACCTACACGCGCTCGGCGACATCGATAACGGGGAGATTGAGGTCTCCATCGACGGCTACCGCTACAAGGCCTATGAGCACGAGCTCGTGACTGATTACCAGCGGTTCAAGATGAACAACGACTCTAACAGGAAGTTCACCTTCCAATTGGAAGTCCCGGTCAAGATGGACAAGGACTCCTTCGACCTGCGCGTGCAGATCACGGGCAGGACCGGTGATGTCTTGGAAGAGCTATTCCCGATCGGCGTCTCAGGACTGGACGAGGAGGACGCCATCGTCATCAAGGAATTCAGCGTGAGCCCGAGCACCGTCGTCGAGGCGGGCAGGCCGCTGAGCTTCAAGGTAAAGGTCAAGAACTACGGCGATGACGACCTGGACGACATCTCAGTCAAGGTAGCCATCCCCGCGCTCGGCATCGCGGATGACGAGTACCTGGACGAGCTCAACGCCGACGAGACGGAAACCTTCGAGGAGCTCCTCCTCAGGATTCCGCAGTGCGTCGACCCGGGCACCTACACCGTCGAGGCCACTGTCATGTTCGACGAGTACCAAGTCACCAAGCAGACCATGACCATCACCGTCCTCGAAGGCGATGTGTGCGGCGGGACTGCTGACGAGGATGACAAGAAGCCGACGAGCAAGACCGTCGTGACCGTTCCTGAGAGCCAGGAGGTCGTGATGGGCACGACCGGCGGCGTCTACCCCGTGATGATCAGCAACCTCGGCAGCACGGCGAAGACGTACACCCTCACCGCTTCCGGCATCGATGCCTGGGGCACCGTGCGCTTCGACCCCGCGGCCGTGGTGGTCGTGCAGCCGGAGAGCGTGAAGACGGTGTACATGTACGTCGCCGCGAAGGAGGACGCTCAGGCGGGCGCGCAGGTCTTCAAGCTGACGGTCGAGAGCGAGGAGGAGAGCAAGCAGGTCGTGCTCACCGCTAACGTGGGCGAGGGCGACACCGCCTCGTATGACAGCCTGCGACGCGGCCTCGAGATCGGGCTCATCATCCTAGTGGTCATCCTGATCATCCTCGGCCTCATCATCGGGTTCAACAAGATCCGAGGCGACCGAGGAGACTACGACGAGGAGAGCCAGACCTACTATTGAGAGGAAGCTTTCCCTTTTTTTTCCTCTTTTTTTCCTTTTACTGGATAGTTCGCAGGGGGATGATGACATCGATGAGAGCACACGCCTGGCCAACAGCGTTCCTGTGTATCCTGCTCCTGTCATCGCCCTTGGTCCTCGCCAGCATCGACATCGAGACCTATTCCGTCGGCGACGGCTTCTCCGTGACGCCCGGTCCTGAGTCGGTGTCGTTGTGCCAGTGCGAGCCCTTCGCTGACCGGCTCGTCATCACGAACATCGGCCGGTTCGCGAGCAGGTACTCGTTATCCTTCTCCTCAGACCTCGTCACCGTCTCAGAGGCGGAGTTCGAACTCCTCCCCGGCGAGGCGAAGACCATCTATGCATTTGTCCAGGCGCCGTGCAATCGGGAGTTGTCGGAGACAGTGACGTTCACGGTCAGAGACCTCTTCGGCAACGCCTACTCGTTCGAGAAGACCTATGACGTGGTGCAATGCCAGAACCTCGAGGCGACGCTCGCCGTCGACGCCGACGGCCCTGTCAAGCCGTGCACCCCGGTCACGTACGAGGTCCTCGTCAAGAACACCGGCGTGTTCACCGAGACGTACGACGTCGTGTTCGGCCGCGGCGGCTACGAGGAATCGTTCGGCACCCCGTACCAGACCTTGATCATCCCGCCCGGCCAGTCAGGCGTGGCGAGCAGCTCGTTACTGCTCGACTGCTCGCGCTCAGGCAGGTTCGCCATCCCCTTCGCGGTCGCCGCTAGGCAGAACGGCCTCGTCGCCGGGCTCGAGCACGTCCTCGAGGTCTCTCCTCATTATGATTTCACCGTGGTAGTCGTGCCGAGGGATGTCTGCGCTGACGAGCAGAGCGTCATCCCCGTCACCATCACGAACGAGGCCTCTTTCGAGGACGCCTACACCCTCACCTTGCGCTCGCCATCACCCTCCTTCTATCTGCGCGACTCCTCCCTCACCCTTGTCCCGAACGCCTCTGCCGAGACGGCCATCATCATCTCCCCTGACGTCGAGCCGGGGGAGGCGTCCCTCTCGCTCATCGTTGCTGACGCGGTGGGCGGCGTGGTCCAGGTCCTGAACGCCACTATCATGGTCGAGGAGTGCTATGGCGTGTCCGTCAACGTGGACCTCCAGGAAGACGTTCGCGGGTGCAGCGGCTACGCAGAGTTCCCGGTCATCGTCAAGAACACGGGCGTCGTTGATGAGGACGTCTCGCTCGCGGTGAGCGGCTCTCCGTACGCCTCGTATGACACGCCAGACCTCTTCCTCGAGCCGGGGGAGGAGGCGCTCGTCATGCTCGTCATGGACGCGCCGCTGAACTCCTCGCTGGACACCACCCTCACGCTCACCGCGACGGTGTACGGCAAACAAGTCACGGCCGAGGATTCCCTCGGCGTGAGCCTCGTGGATGAGTACGCTTGTTATCGGCCCGCGCTCCTGGATCAGCGTCTCAGGGCGCGGTACAGCGACGAGGCGGTGCTGTTGACGGTCAGGAACGATGGCGTGCGCGCGGCGTCGTACGAACTAGGGTTCGAGGGATCGTCCTTCTTCGCCCTGAACGCTTCTGACGCGGTCGTCGTCCTCGCCCCTGGCGAGTCCCGCACGGTCTCCTTGCTCACCTATCAGGATGATTCAGAGCCGCAGCCGCGGTACGCCGGCCTCTTCCAGGCGTTCGTGAGGAGCGGTGACGGCGAGCACGTCCTGGTGTACGAGCACGAGGTCGAGATCACTATGAGGAGCAGGGGGTTCTCGGAGCGGTTGTACGCGTACTTCTCCGCTCATCCGTGCCAGCTCGTCACTTTGGTGTTGCTCTTCCTCCTCATCATCGGCATCCTCGTCCTGCTCGCCAGGCCTGATAGGCCTCGCCGCGTGAACGCCGAGCTCGCGGTCATCATCTTATTGTTGTGGCTCGTCGCGGTCATCGCCTTGCTCCTCGTGTACGGCCTGCCGCCCTTGTACGAGCCGGTGGCGCCGAGCGATGATCCCTTGACGGTCGTCATGGCCGAGGACACCTCGTTCTCGCTCAACCTCTCCTCTTATTTCGCTGATCCTGACGATGACGTGCTGTCCTTCGTGGTGTCTGAGATGGATAACGTCTCGGTATCTTTGGTGAACGGCAAGGCGTGGTTCACGCCTGACCCTGACTGGTCTGGCAGCCGTCGGTTCCGGGTCACCGCGTATGACGGCGCCGGCGGCGTGGCGGAGAGCCCGCGCATGTCCTTGCAGGTCGTCGACAGGCCTGAGTATGATGCGTGGTCGTTGTACGTGCGGTATTGCGGGCATGTCAACCTCGTCTTGTTGCTCGTCGTCGCCGTGGTGATCATCTTGCTGGCGAGGCCGGTGCAGCAGCGGGAGGAGTTGCGGGAGCCGCCGAGGCCGTCGAAGAAGAAGGTTGCTCTGAAGGAGGCTGGTGCTGCGAGGAGAGCGCCTGAGAAGAAGCCTGTGAAGAAGTCTTCTGGCACGAAGAGGATGCCGAAGCGTCGGCTCAAGAAGCGGAAGAAGTGATTCCCTCCTTGGTTTTTTCCCTTGCAGAGCGTTCTTGTGCGGTGGTTCTCCCAGACGCGTCGCTTACTCCTCTTCGATGACGAGCACCCAGTCCTGTCCTGAGGTGGTGGGGAGGGTGAACGTGCGGCTCGTCCCCGTGTTGGTGATGGTGCTTGTCGGTCCGTACGTCCCTTCTCGCGGGTCGTACCACTTGGCGTCTAAGGTGTTGCCTGATAGGCGGCCGAGGTCGATGGTCACGGTCGGCCTTGCGTCCTTGTTCGGGACGTAGACGTAGGCGTAGCTGCCGTCGTTCGCCCTGATGGCCTGCACCCTGTTGGTGTCGTCGCTGTTGGAGGAGGTGATGAGCTCTTGGTCTGGCCTGAGCGTTGAGAACGGCCGCTCGTTCATCAGCGCTGCGAGGTGGGTCAGGTCTTGTGACGCTTCGGTGTAGAGGTTCTCTTCCCAGTGCTCGTACGCATACCAATTATTATTTGTGCCCGCGTCCGGGTCCCAGAACGAGAAGATGTGCAGGTTGCCGAGCGTGTAGCCGTACCCGCCCGCGAACACGCTCCAATAAGCGTTCCTCCGCACGTCGTACGCGTCTCCTCGGTGATTGTCAGGGTTGTTCTTGAAGGGGATGTCCTCGTACAACGATTCCATCTCCGCGGTGGGCTTCGCCGGCGTAAGCAAGTAGTCGTGCTCGACGTACTTGTAATTAGGCAACGGGTAGGTGTCGCTGTCGTAGTGCCCTGATTGGATGCCGTTCATGTCCAGCCAGGCCTCGTCGTGCAGCTCGTAGGATGAGGAGTGCCTGTAGCCTTGGTCCTCGTACCACCCGGGCGGGTGATACGTGAGGAGGACGTCCTCCTCGCTCTTCCCCGAGCCGTCGATGATGCCTTCGGCCATCAAGGAGAACACGTGCTCGTAGCCGTCAGGCCTCATGTCCCCGCCCATGATCCAGACGATGTGCTCTCGGCCGCCGTAGCGCTCGCCGTAGAACCTCCCCACCTCGTACGCGTTGCTCGCCGTGACTTTTTGTCCTCTCTCGCCGAGGATGTAGAACTTGCCCCACACCGGGACGATGGCGACGTACATTCCCCTCGCCTCCGCCTCGTCGAGGAAGAAGTCCATGAGGTCCCAGTAATCGTTGTCAGGCCCCGTCACTACGCGCGGGTCGGTGAAGTCATCATTATTGTAAGGCTTGTGGCCGTACTTGTTCGGTTCCAGGGCGTACGCGTGCCCCATGATCATGATGACGTTGAACCCTTGGGCTTCGCGGGCGTCCAGGTACGTGGTGATTTCCTCTTTGGTGAGCTTTCCCAACAACCACCACGCGGTGTCGCCGAGGTAGAAGAACGGCGCTTGGGAGTCTCGTTTCATCAGGTAGCGGCCGTTGTCCATGACGACGAGCCGTTCCGTGCCGGTGTCGCAGCTGCCGCAGTACACTTGTTGGTGGCAGTTGTTGGTGTGGTAGCCGCAATCGTCGCCGCACGTCTCTGCTAGTGGTTCGGGGGTGCAGCTCACACACTCCCCGTCATCGCTGCACGTCATGCCTTCCTCGCAACTGCCGCAATCGATGGTGCCGGTGCAGCCGTCGTTCCACTCGCCGCATTCCTTGTCGAGCGAGGCGCAGGTCGCTGGTAGGCAGTCGTCGCCGTCGACGCTGATGGTCAGGTCGTCATACCAGATGTCGCCGTTGTGCCTCACGGAGACGCGTACGCCGACTCCGACCGCTTCGGGGTCGCACGTGGCGGTCACGGAATAGTGTTCCCAGTTGTCGGTCGGCGTGAATACCGTGCTGCGGGTCGAGCCGCCGTTCTCCCAGTAGTTGAGCGTGGTGCCGAGGCAGAGGAGCATGAGGTAACCTTCCGCGGAGCTGTCGCCGCGGGCGTAACCTGAGAGCGTGACTGTTTCTCCGCCGTTTAGCGCTGCGACCAGGCCGTCGTTGCCGCTGTCCGGGCGCGTGTAGTGGTGCGTGCCGTATCCTCTGAGGTGGAGTGAGCTCATGCCAGAATGGGCGTGCGCGGTCGTCGTCTCGATGAGCCCGTCGTTGGTGATGGTGAGGAACGGTGCTTTGAGCCCTGTTTCGAATCCGTCCGCGAGGAAGCCCGTCGCGGGCTCGGCGGGTTCCTCGGTGATGATGACGACGTACATGCTGTTGTCGCCGTAGTTCTCGTTGCCGCCGAGGATGACCATTCCTGCCTCGTGTTCTTCCTGGTAGAGCTCGTAGGTCGTTCCTTCGTCGATGGCCGCCGTGTGTCCCGTCTTCGTCCACTTGTCAAGCCAGGAGGGGGGTGGCGTGTTGCGTTCGTCCATCGCGACGTAGAGGGTGGCGTCCTTTGTGAGGTCGAAGGTGAGGAAGTCGCCTGTGTATCCTTTGTCGTTGTTCGCGGTGCGCAGGAAGAGTTCTCCTTCTAATGAGGGGGGGATGTCGCTGAACAAGAAGTCTCGGTCGAGGTAGGCGCGCTCGTTGAGGGAGAGCCGGGCTGGTTCGTAGGCTTTCCCGCTCGTCGTTTTGATGTTGTTGATGAGTGTTTGGCCGTTTGTGTTGTTGGTGATGAGGAGTTGCCAGAAGCCGCCTGGGTGGTCGTTGTTGCCGTGGCAGTCCCAGTCGTCTTCGATGAGCGAGCAGGAATACGTGATGATGTAGTGTTCGCCGTCGCCTCGTAGCGAGGTTGGTAACGGGTGCGAGACTGGTCCTCTCAACCAGTCGTTGCTCGTGCCGTATGCCGTTCCTTGCAGGGTGAATGGTTGCCAATCCTCGCCGGCGACGCTGTAGTACGCGGTCTTGTGCACGGCGTCGTCGGTGACGTGGAGATCGTTGTCGCTCAGTGAGGCGCCGTGCGGCTCGCTGAAGAGGGGGTAGTGTTCGTGCGTTGCGAGGCCTGCGGGGTTGGTCGGGGCGAGCAGGGCGAGGGCTATTGCGGATACTGCTATGATGAGGAGGCCTGCGGCCTCGGCGCGGGGGAGGCGCATCTTGGTGTGGTCTCGGCAGAACGGTTATTTAAATATGTCTTTTTTTTGTTGGGTAGAGACTGCTGAGGGGTTGGCTCGTTCGCGAAGGGTGTCATTTTAATGTTTGCACTGGTCATCTCTGCGTGTAACACTTATGAGTTCTTGTTTGTTCTTTGCTTGTATGTGGGGAAGAACCGTTGCCTTGGCTGAGATTATTGGTGTCATGCTTGGTGATGGTTGTCTCTATCTCGATTATAGGGAGAAGTATCACACGATAATTACGCTGCATGACGAGGAAGAGGACTATGCTTTGTATGTGCAAGGATTATTCGGGAAATTCTTCGGTTATTCATTCCTGATAAGGAATGTTCCCTGATAAGGAATGTTCCCTCTGGGTTGCAGATAAAGAATGTCTCTGTTCGGGTTGGCTCATTTCTCGTCCAGCAAGGATTAATGGTCGGCAACGAGGTAGCGAATCAGGTCGCTGTTCCTGATTGGTTATTCGGAAAAGAATCTTTTGCGATTGCTTGTTTACGAGGTCTGTTTGATACTGACGGTTGTGTTTACGGGAAATATGGTTCTTACCAGCAGATACAGTTCAAATTCTCCTCTTATCCATTGATTTGTTCGGTGCGTCGCTTGCTAGAGCTGGCGGGTTTTCATCCCACGAGGATTCAACATGCTGTTTCCTCGGGTTTCTCTTCGTGGAAGGTGTATTTGTCCAGGCAGGCGGAGATTGAACGCTTCTTTGACTTGATTAGGCCAAGGAATCAGGAGCATCTGACTAGACACAACCTTTTTAAATAATCCGCTATTCATCTGCCTTGAAGAGTCGGGGGCGTAGTATAAACCTCTTGGGAACTCTCCCACGAAGGGTACAGCCTGGCTAGAGCGGTCAAGCATGGCTTTTCCGCGGTCTTAACGGCTGGCTCCAGCGTTGGAGCGACGAGGTCTTACGACCGATGACTGATCTCATCCTGGTATGAGGGCCGATGGTGATACCAGCAAATTGGGGTTCGAATCCCCACGTCCCCACTCTTCCTTTTTTTTTTAGAACTTCATCCTTGGATGATGTACCCGGCGACTTCTTGCGGGTAGGGTTGGTCGTACGTGGCGCTGAGGATGATGAGGTCTCCTGGCGTGACGGGTCTTCCGCAGGTGATGGTGACGTCGCGCGTCGTCCCTGGTGTCAGCGCCACTGCTCCTTCCCAGGAGCACTCGTTGCTCCCTTCTCCTTCTCCGGCCAGCTCTTCGAGGCTCTTCCCGTCTTGGAGGAGTGCTCCTTCGATGCTCGTGACGATGCCGTTGTTGCTCGCGCTGAGCGTGATGGTGACGTTGTTGTCGGTGGTGCCGTAGCCGTCGCACGTGAGGGGGTCGTCGAACGAGCATCCTGCTTCGACGCCTGGCATGCGCTTGATGAGGCCTGCGGGGTCTTCTTGCACGTCCTGCACGAGGTTGACGAGGAAGGCCACGGCGACGATGTGGAGGGTGATGCCGAGGAGTCCGAGGATGATGCCGGCGGTGGCCAGTCCTTTGCCGGATTGCTGGGTGTGGGTTGTGCTTCTCAGGGCGGTGACGCCGAGGATGATGCCGGTGATGCCGGTGAGGAACCCGAGGAGCGGTATGAAGGAGCTGATGCCCAGGATAAGGGCTGCGATGGCGATGCCTGGCGTTTTCTCTGCTTGTTCCGCGCTTCCCGGGCTGCTCGGCTTGTTCGGGCTCGTCGTTGCGGTCATGAGTGCCCTTCCGCGCCGGCTGTATTTAAGTGCTTCTTTTTCTTGGCCAAACGTTTATTAAGGGGTTGTTCTTGTTGGTGGTGGCATGGCGCGTTCGGAGCGGGCGTTGCGGCGGTTGAGCAGCGCTGATAAGCAGCGGTTGGCGAGGAGTGTTTCCCGGAGGAGGAGACCGTGGCGGGCCTTGTTCATCATCCTGCTCGTCCTCCTCGTTATCTTCATCCTGCTTCCCTATTTCTTCTAGAAGCATAATCTTTAAATATGCGGTGTTCGTCTTGTTCTCCACGAGTTTTATTCCCGGGTGGTCATGATAGCGAAGAACTTCAACGATGACATGGATGAGTACTTGTCGAGGGTGTACGGCAAGAAGGAGCGGTACGTCGACACGGTGAAGAAGCGGAAGCGGCCCGTTGAGGAGCGGGTTCCTGAGCTCTCCGAGGAGGAGGTCTACGTCGAGTATGACAATGCCAGGCCTGGTGTGGGCGTTCGTGAGTGGCTCGCTTCCTTGTTCTCGAGGCGCATCCCTGATGAGGCGTTGTCCGATGACGTGCCTCCCGCGGAGGCGGCCGAGCTCGAGTCCATGGAGGACGAGCTCGAAGAGGTCTCTGAAGAGATAGAGGAGTTGGAGGATCGTCGCGAGTCGTTGTGGGAACGGTTCATGAACCGTCTTCGCTGGCCTGGCCGGGAGTCCAAGGACGAGCTCAAGGACGAGTTGTTGGAGGAGGTCGTGCCCGTCATCGATGAGGACGTGAAGGAGACGCTCAAGCTCTTGCATTCTTGGCTGGAGCGGTTGCCGCGAGGCGAGATGCAGGCGTTCAAGCGTTCTGATGATTTCCAGCGCTACAAGGCGACGCTGGAGAAGTACGGGCTCATCAAGAAAGAGTAGTTTTATAAAGGATTTTCTTCTTTGAATCTTCGATATGAGGTGTGCTTCGTGGTTCTTGGTCTCCTTGCTGCTCGTGGCGGCGGTCATCGCCGCTCAGCACCCTGTTCATCAGGGGTTCTCGCAGGCGCATGACGTCTTGTTTGATGATGGCTCGTTGCTCATCGCTGACACCGCCGTGTTTCATCAGGGTTGGTATAGTGTTGGTGGTGGTGGCTGGGTGTCTTTTGAGTTGTCCGGTGCTTCGTTGGGTAGTCATGATGAGTGGCTTGCCGGCGAGGCTTCCGCTTCCTTGCCAAGTTTTGGTAGTGGTGAGCATTACGTGCTCGTTTATTCTTGTTCGTTGGTCGAGCGCGCTTGGGACTGCCATGGCGGGCAGTGGCAGCTGCTCATCATCAATAATAGCGGTCTTTCCTCGGTTGGTCCCGATTATTATTGGGATTTTGATGGTGGTGTCGGTCTTGGCACGATTCACGGAGCGGCGGTCGTGCAGGATCCTGGAAGGGGAGGCGTGCTCTTCCTTGACGGCGTGGATGATTATCTGGACGCAGGCTCGTTCAGTGTTGTCGGTGATGCGTTGAGCGTTGCTGCGTGGTTCAACATTGATAGCGTTCCTTCTGACCAGGACCCTCGTGTCATCAGCAAGGGGGACTCCACGGGTTATCAGGATTGGGCGTTGCTCGTCAGCCGTGATGGTTATCCTGAGTTCCGTTATCATCATGGGAGCAGCGTGAATGACGGTCAGGTGCGTAACCAAGAGATACAGGTCTCTCCGGGTGTTTGGCATCATGTCGCGGGTGTTTTTGATGGCGGTGAGGCCACGCTCTATTTTGATGGGGTGCCGGTGGCTTCTAGGATGATTGTTGGTGGTTTGGAGGAGAATGGTCATGCGGTGTGGCTGGGAGGTCAGGGTGTTGATCCTCTGAGCAGGCCTTTTCCTGGGATGATTGATGACGTAAGCATATTCTCGTCGGCGCTCACGGACGAGGAGGTGTTATTGCTGTACGAGGAGGGCGTCACGGTTGTTCCTACTTGTAGCGATGGCGTGCAGAACCAGGACGAGACGGGTGTTGATTGCGGCGGCTCGTGCCCTCTGTGCCTGGACGACCTGCCTTCGGGGTTGGTGTCGTGGTGGCCGCTGGACGGCGATGGCCGGGACGTGGTGGGCGACAATCACGGCACGCCTTCGAGCACGCTCGCAGCGGTCTCGTCAGGGTGCAAGTCGGGGCGGTGCTACTTGTTCGACGGGGATGATGACTTCATCCTGCTCGACCGGCTCAACTCCCAGGATGACGGGACGTACTCGTTCTGGATCTCCCGTTCGGCAGACCTTTCGGACGATCGGCTCGTCCTGTCAAGGTACTCCTCATATTCGAGGATTTTCCTCCGGAGGGATAACGCCGCGTTCCGGCTCGAGACGGACACTAATGGCCAGGAGATGCAGCTGAGCTCTGCGTACGCGCCGCCTGCGGATACGCTCACCCATGTCGTGCTCGTCAAGGACGGCGACAGGCTCACTCTCTACTTGGACGGGGCGTATCAGGCCCAGTCGACGGTCGCTGGTGCTGATGGGTTCACGTTCTCGCAGATCGGGAGCGAGGGGCGGAGCTTCCGGGGTGTCATCGATGAGGTGATGGTCTGGGACCGGCCGCTCACCGCGGCGGAGGTCGGCGTGGTGTTCGGCATCGAGGCCGAGTGCGGCAATGGCGTGACGGAGCCTCCGGAGACGTGCGACGGTGATTGTCCCTCGTCGTGCAATGATGGCGATCCGTGCACGACCGAGACGTTGACGGGCAGTCCTGCTAGTTGCGACGTGGTGTGTGTTCCTGCCGCGGTCACTGCTTGCACATCCTACGATGGCTGTTGCCCTAGCGGTTGCACTTCCTCGAATGATAATGATTGCTCGGTTCCCGTGTCGGGCGATCATCCTTTCCTGTTCTTCTCCGCGGCCGACGTGCCCTCTTTGCAGGCGAAGGTGGCCAAGTCAGGGAGTCTTTCTGCCGCCGCGTTCTCTCGTCTGCACACCGGCACGGTGTCGGCGTCGGGCGATTACTGGGACCATGAGCTCGTCGAGCTTTCCTTGAAGTACGCGTTGACCGGGAGCGGCGCGTATGGTGACGCAGCGGTGGCTTCCATGAAGAATATCATGTATGCCTGCGATCCTGACACGTGCGTCCCCATGTATGACGATCGGATGTATGGTGATGACATGTGGGGTTGGTCCATGGCCGTCGCGTATGACCTCGTGTATGATCATTTGACCTCTGCTGAGCGGGCCCAGGTCAAGAGCTGGTTGGAGGGCATGGCGCATTGGCATTGGGAGCATTTGAATGACGGCAAGGCGAGCACGTCCAATTTCTGGTCGGGCGGCTGGGCGTCGCTCGGCATGATATGCTTGGTCTTGCATGACGAGACTGATGACGCGCTCATCAAGGGCACTTATTTCACCACTGCTGTGTCCCGGATCAACACGCTCTTCAACACGGCCGCTTGGAGCTCGTACGAGCCGCACGGCTTTTACAATGATGGCCATGGCTACGCTACCTATGGGGGTCCTCAGGAGTTCCTCTTCGCGTACGCGTACGAGCGCTACCTCGGCAAGGACTTCGTGACCGGCGGCTATGCGTACAACGCCCCGTTGTTCTTCGCGTACGCGCACACCACGGATAATGGCATGCCGAACTATGGTGATAACACGCAGAAGCCCGGCACTGCTGGTAAGAGCCCTGATAATTATTATACGTCGCGCATGCCTCCGTACGCGCTCGTCCCTATAGCCCTCTCTGAGGATCCGGTGTGGCGTTGGTTCTGGTCGTTCAGCAATCCTGGGTTGACTTCTCAGTACGGGTATTATCCGGAGTTTTATGTCGTGTTGTTCTATCCTGAGGATTACTCGTCGGTGAGCCCTGAGGTTGCGCGCTTGCCGGATAGTTATTTCTTCAAGGACCACTCAGGCAAGGGCGGGTTCTTGGGGTTGCGCACGGGCTGGGATGATGTGGACGAGATTACTGCTTGGGTGACTACAAGGTATGCGCGTACGCAGCACATGCATTATGACGCGAACGGTTTCAGCCTCACCGCGTATGGTGACCGGTTCTATACTGATGAGCAGCAGAAGCCCTATACTGAGAAGGGTCGCGGTAACGTGCTTGAGCATAATACTATCGTTATTGATGATCATGAGTCTCCTGAGGTTCCTTCTAATGATTTCTATTCGAGCGAGGGGCAGATTATTGGTTTCACTTCTGGTAGTGGCGGCACGGTTGCGAGGGGCGAAGCGAGCGTGCCGTACGCTGATAGGAGCGTGCCTTATCCTCCTTTTCAGAAGGCGAACCGTATCTTCTCCTTGGTCAATGGGGAGCACGCGCCTCCGTACCTCGTCACGATTGACCAGGTCAGGAAGGATTCGTCCACGCATAAGTATGAGTGGCGCGTGCACACGTACAAAACAGTGACGGGTTCGGGCGCTATCGGTGATCCGTTCGTGCTGGACGGCTCGTCTGCTGACTTGTACGTGTATTTCGTCCAGCCAGAATCGTTCTCTGGGACTATCGGGACGTATTACTCCTCCTATGCGGGCTTGACGCATAACTTGGCCCTCGCCGTGCAGAACGGTGTCGAGGCTCACTTCTTCACCGTCCATTATCCTCGCAGGAGCGGCATGCCTTTGCCGGTTATCACGTCCGGCTCCTCAGCATCGGGCACTTGGGCGACGCTTGATTGGGGTGGTGATAGGAAGGATTACTTGCTGGAGCGCAAGTCCTCGTCTTACAGCGCGAACGGGGTGGCGACCGACGCGCTCTTCGCCGCGGTGAGGACGACGGGGTCGACCGTGGAGGCTTTGTTGTTGGAGGAGGGGAAGTCGTTGTCGTTCTCCGGGACGGCGCTGTTCTCCGTGACGAGTTCCGGTCCTGTTTCCGCGTCGAGTTCGCGGACCGGGCCTGTCGCTTCGGTGGATGGGCTTGGCGTCTCTTCTCTGAGGCTGTACGCGCCCGCCGCTGACACGCTCTTGCTCAACGGTAAGTCGGTGCCGTTCACGCGTTCCGGCGGCTTCGTCGTCTACGGTTGAGGAATGGCTTGCCCTCTCGGTCGTTCTGTCTTCCTTGCAGGTGTCGCTCTTCCTTAGCCTGTGTACCTGATGTCCGGTGCGTCGTCGGGGAGGCTTATGCGGTCGTACCGTTCCGGGTGGTTCCTGGTCTGCTCGACCTGCTCATAGATGCTTTCCAGCCGGCGTAGCTTCTCTTGGAGCGGCCCTACCGTCCGTGGGTCAGGCCCTTCCGCGAGGAGTTGCTCGAGCATGCCCATGTTGAGGAGGACGTGGAGGCTGTAGGTCTGGAGCTGTCCGAGGTCGTACCAGTGCTCGTCGTGCTTCGGCCGCCAGTACGCGATGGCTTCTTCCTCGTTGAGGCGCACGATGGCCGTCCCTCCTCTCTCTGGGTCTTCGTGGGTGATGGTGCCTTCTCGGTGGTCGTGGTATGCTTGGTCGTGGCCTGGGAACACCCTGCCGAAGTGGTTGACGTGGCGTTCTCCGATGAGCTGCCAGGCGTGGTCGGTTTCCTTGTCGAGGCTTGTTTCCTTATCGTTCTTGATGCTGATGTTGTATCCTTCGGGCATCTTTCCTTCCTCCCTCGCCTCTCTTTTTTTTCTTTTTCTTTCTTATTTGTCCGCGATGATCTCTATGACGTCCCGGTGGTGCAGTTCGAAGTCCTTTCCTACTGTTCTTTTGGTCGGTACGTGTATCGCTCGTATGAAGTGCTTGCCGAAGTCGGTGTGCACCTTGTACGCGAAGTCGAGCGCCGTGCTTTTTGCTGGTAGCAGGAACACGTCTGGCAGGACGTTGCCGTCCTTGTCCGCGAGCTTGTGCACGCCTCCCGGCCAGACGGCGATGTGGTCGAGCACTTCGAGGACTGCTTTGTTGATGACTGCTTGCACGCCGGTAGAACCATGTTTTGCTAAGACGTTGGTTTTTATGTATTCGAGTCCTTTCTTCTGTTGCTCGTTCAGCTCGCCTTTCACGGTGAAGTGGTCGTCTCCCGGCAGGTAGTGGATGGCTTGGTGCTTGTCCGCCTCTTTCAACGCTAATTCGGAGACCGCGCTGCACCCGACGATGACGTGTTCTGGGAATTCTTCTCGCAATCGTTCGAGGTTTTCCTGCGCTTGTGGGAGGTCTAGTTTGTTCGCCGCTATGATCATCGGCTTGGTGGCCTTCCTGAGGGCCTTGCCGAAGCGGAACAGCTCTTCCTCGTTCCACGTGTTGAGCTTCTTGTCCTCTAGGCCTGTCCGTTCGAGGAGGTCTTTGATCATGTCTTCCGTGCTTCCTAGGCCTGAGAATTGCTTGTGCAATGATTTCGCGACGTCCTCGTTGGTCTGCGCCGTCGCCCGGGAGAACTTCTCCCATGGCTTCTTGAGGATGCCGAGGTACCAGTGGTCGAGCTCTTCTTCTAAGAATTTGATGTCTTTTGCTGGGTCGTGCGTTCCTGGCTCGACCGGCTCGCCGCCCTCGTTCGTGCTTCCTGAGCAGTCGATGACGTGCACTAGGCAGTCCGCTTGGTTGAGGTCGTTGAGGAATTCGAGGCCCATGCCCTTGCCCTCGTGCGCTCCTGGCACGAGGCCTGCGACGTCTATCACGTCGACGGGGATGAACCGTTCGTGTTCTTTGCAATAACCGGTGCGGGGGTTGCATTGGGTGTTGAAGTCCTTGTCCACGCAGGGCACCCGTAAGAAGCCGACGCCGTGGTTGGGCTTGATCGTGGCGAAGGGGTAGTTGGCTATCTCGACGTCCATCAGGGTGGCTGCCTTGAAGAACGTGGATTTGCCCGTGTTGGCCTTGCCGACGACGCCGATGAGCATGGCTGGGCGAGAATGAGAAATGCCTTTTAAAGGTTTCTTTAGTGATTTAATAGAAAGAAAAAAAGGATTTGTTTATTTCTTGTCGCTCCACGCCACGAGTCCGAGCACGACGAGGTTGGCGATGCCGGCGAGCCATCCCAGGTAGGGGATGAACCCTGCGAGGGGTATGAGGCAGAGCGCTCCTGGGTATTTTCGTCGCTCGTAGATCTTCCACGTCCAGATGAAGTAGAACACGAGGTTCGCTATGGGGAGGAGGAACATGAACGCCCACGTCCAGTGCTTCTCTGCCAGGATGGGAATCAGTGCCAGGTTCGCGATGGGGATCCAGGCGAGCCAGGCGATGTCTTTCTGTCCGAGCTTCTTCGCCAGGGTCATGTAGACGAGCGCCATGTACACGTACAGGCCTATCATGACGAAGATGCCTAGCACGACCAGGCCGCCGAATAGCGCTCCTATGCCGAGGTTTCCGTAGTCCATTGCCATGGTTGATAACACCTCTTCTCCTTGTCAGGTGATATTTAAGTGATATTTAATGGTTGTGTTCCGGAAAGGTTTTTATAATCGTGTCGTTGTCGTGGGTGCATGGTCGTCGTCGTGGCCGCGTGGGTCTTTCATGAGGGGCGGTTGTTGTTGGTGCAGCACCGGCGCCTGCACCGCTGGCTGCCCGTCGGTGGTCATGTCGGGCTTGGTGAGCACGTCCTGGACGCGCTGCGCCGTGAGGTGCACGAGGAGGTGGGGTTGTACGCCGATGTCATGGGCTCGCCGCCGCTCGTGGGGAACACCGAGCGGTCAGAGGAGCTCCCGTTGCCGTTCCGCGTGTCTTCGCACGCTGGTCCTGACGGCGAGGAGCTCGTCCTGGACTTCGTCGCCGTCGCTGATGACGTGTCGCGGTTCTCTTTGCGGGAGGAGGAGTTGGTGGATTATCAGTGGTTCTCCCTGGAGGGTTTGCGTTCCTCGAAGGTTGTGGACGGGCGGGTGAAGGTTTTTGGGGAGCGGGCGTTCGCGTATTTGAAGGAGGTTGTCGATGATGGGAAAGCTGCATAAGCTCAAGAAGAAGTTCGAGGGAGCGCTAGAGGCGCGTGATGTCGACCTCGCCTTGTCGTTGGTCGATGATTATGATGATGTCAACAACGTCTTGCGTGAGCTCGGCCAGGAGGTTGACAATTACCGGCACGCCGTGGCCAACCTCTTGCGGCGCAAGGAGGTCGTGAACATCAGGGATGTCGTGGCCGAGCTCGATCGCCTCGATCGCCTGCTCGGCAGGCTGTGATGGGCTCATCTTGGTGGCCGGAGCAGCAACGCTTTTAAATAAGGTGTTCCTCTCCGCTCTCTTGCCAGGGCCCGTGGTCTAGTGGCTACGTCCAGCGAAGGGCGCCACAGATGATATCTCCTTCACGTGGAGAGGATCGCCGGTTCGAGTCCGGCCGGGCCCATATTTTTCTCTCCACTGGTCATGTGTGTGCGTAGCGGTTTTATAGTGTTGCTTGATGCTTCTCTTCATGGACGCTGTTGATCGCGCGATGATTATCGATGCCTATGAGATGGGCATGTCTATTCGAGAAGTGGTTGATTTCACTGGGGGTGTGTGTGGCCGGGAGTCGATTCGGATCATCTTGAAGGGAGGTGGTGTTCCACTACGTGGAAGAGGGGTGAAGTATAGGGATGCTTCTTCATTTTTTGGTGAAGAAGTATGTCTTTTTGCTGAGTTATTGGGATGTATGTATGGGGATGGTTCTCTAAGTAAGAACAAGAACGCTGGACATGGTTGCTATGATGCTGTTCTCGTATTTTCTGCTGACGAAAGGGATGTTGTTGAACGCATCGCATTCATCACAAGTCGTTTATTTGGTTTTGAGCCGCGGGTTATCGACAAGGGTTATTTCTGTATTAAGTTGCGGCGGAGCTTTGCGAGATACTTGCATGAGTTTGGCTATCCTTTGGGAAAGAAGAGTGTGCTGAATCCGGTTCTTCCTCTGTCTTTCCTTGTGACTCCTGCAATGCAAAAAGCATTCTTGCGTGGCTTCTTCAATGCTGAAGCGTCTGTGCATAAGACGGTGTGTGTACATCAATCTGTACGAATTTTTCCTGACAAGCAGCTACGCAAGGCACTTTTCGCCCGCGGAAAACCGTATACCATGAAGAATATCGCTTACAGAATCTGTGGTTGGTGTCACGTCAAAGACCTGTTTGAAGAAAGACCTGCCTCGTCCAACATCCTTCTTGGTGTCCAGGAACTCCTGTTGCGTATAGGAATTCCATCCACCATATACCCTATAAGGGTCCACATCAGCGGTGCAGAACGGGTCAGCATCCATTATGAATTGCGTATAAGGACAAAATACTTAAAAACAGTGGCTGATTCTGGCCTGCTCAGCTCCCGCAAGAAGGTGCGGAAGCTGCAACAACTGTGCGGACGTGCCGGAGCGGTCAAATGAGTATCGCGGAGCTTTGCTTCTGCGTGTTCAGACGAGACGGGCGGGCTTCAGGGGCTCGTAGCTTAGTGCTTTCGCAGGTTCGAATCCTGCCGTCCGCAGATTTTTCCTATTCTTCGAGAACTTGCCTCTCCGACGTCCATTCCGGGTCCGCTTCGCCGATGAGCTCGTGCCTGATGGCCTGGAGGATAGTAAGCTTCTCCTCGTTCGTGCCGCCGTAGAAATCGCTTATCTTCTTTGCCAGTTCCGGGTAGTCCTTCCTGGCCTGCTTGACGATGTGGTTGGGCTTGGGCCGTACGCGTGAGCGCGTCTGGTACCACTGCTCGAGGAGGTAGGCGAGGTAGCGGTCGAGGAGGTAGCGTCGTTGCTCGCGGTCTCGTTCCTTCTCGATGTCCTGTTCCTGGTCGTGGCAGGCGTACTTGATGCCGGCGTCCTCTCGCTCGTCATAGGTGATGGTCTTCCGTAGCTGTTCCTTGAGTTGTTCCTTGAGTTTGGGCATCGTGCCGTTGCGGTCGTAGAGGACCTTGCCGTTGATGAGGCGTTCCGTGTACGTGCTCTCCTTGTACTTCTTCGCGTACTCGAGGAGCTTGTCCGCGGGGTTGTAGAAGCGCTCGACGAGGACGCCGTCGGTGACCTTGCTGCTTCTTCGCCGCCATGGCTCGTTGATGATGACGTGGAGGTCGACGTCGTTGTGGTCGCCTCCTGGTCGTTCTGCGAGGCTGCCGAAGAGGATGATGGCTTCGACGTACGGCTCTCGTTTGAGTTCTGAGATGGCTTTGTCGATGATGGCTTGGTATTTGTGGTCCATGCCGTGCTCGTTTGCTTCGCTCGTATTTATGGCCTTCGATAAACGAATTTTTTTTAAAGAGCTGCTGCTTTCTTCGGGGGGCACGGCTGTGATCTAGTGGCTATGATACGACCCTCCCAACGGTTTCGTCCGTTGACACCGAAGCGGGTTTCCCTTCGGTCAAGCCCGCGGGAAGCCGATGGAGAGAGGTCGTCACCCGGGTTCGAATCCCGGCAGCCGTATAAGAGCTTCACGCTTATCATCTTGATGCGGGTTTCCCTTCGGTCAAGCCCGCTTGTTATCGGTGACTGTTTGGGCTGCTGGCCAGAAACGCCAGTGACTCCGCCGGCAGCCGTATTTTTTCCCACTGGTCATGTTGGGACAATGGTTATATCATTCTTTTTTTTCCTTTCAGGTATGGGTGACTCGTTCACTGAGCACGTGAGGCGAAAGCTACAGGAGTATTGTGCGTCTGACGTGTGCTTTAATGAGCCTCATTTTTCTCAGCAGCTCGCTCTTCGTGATGGTGATGAGCAGGAAGTCATCGATACACTTTTAAATCCTGAACGACTTGTCTATGCGTATCCTGAGGGAGATGACAAGCAGGTGCTGCACTTCAAGATGAGCGCGACGAGGACGTTGCGGTTGCCCGTCATCTTCGATAAGGGTGGCCAGAGGAACATTTTTGTCCTGACGTACATCTTGCGTCATCGGAAATGGCAGAGCATGGTGCGGAGGGGGAGATGAGGTGGTGAAGACGTTGTCGTACGATCGGGAGCAGGACATCTTGGTGGTGCATAAGGGTTTTTCTCGCGAGGAGCGTTTCAAGGGCAATATCGATGCCGGTGACGTCATCTTGGATGTCTCTACCAAGGGCCGTGTCCGGGGAGTGGAGATCCTTGAGGCTTCTTCTTTCTTCAAGGACTTCAGGATTCCTAAGTCGGTGCTCACCAGCCTCATCGATGCCGATTTCCAGGTTCAGATGCGGCCGCACGCGCTGATGCTAGGGTTTTCGCTGAAGACGAAAACCATGGAGAAGGAGCTTCCCATGAAGGTGCGCGTGCCGTTGGAAGTGCCGTTGTGACTTCGCCGGCAGCCGTAGAAGGGCTTCACGCTTATCATCTTGATGCGGGTTTCCCTTCGGTCAAGCCCGCTCGTTCCCTGATGCGGCGTATACTTGCTTCGCGTAGCTTGCTCGCGGCTTCTTCCATGTCGAGGACGAACGCGTGGGCTTTTGTCGCTTCTCGTACCATCCTCTCTTCGTCTTTTGGTCGTGGCAGGTAGTATTGGGTGTCGATGCGCGCGTGTTTCGCTTCCTCGAGCTCTTGGTGGTGTCGTTCCTCGACGATGCCTGCTGCTGCCATGAGGCTGATGACGGCGATGGTGCAGTCGTGGATCTTCGATGTGATGCCGCATCTCTGGAGCACTGCGTACGCCGAGAAGTAGCGGGCGTAGTACGCCGTCGTCGCTATCCATTCATGCTCTTCCTGTTCTCTTGCTGCTGCGAGCATGCGGAGCGCGCTCCTCGCTTTCCGAAGGTAGGCCTCGCAGAGGTGGCTGCTGGGCCTTTCGAGCCTGATGCTGGTCTTCTGTCGCTTGTACCATGCGAGGCGGTCATTGCGCTCGTCGGCGTGCGTCCTCCCAGAGGAGGTCGATGTATTGTCCTGGTCGGTGGAGGATGACGTGGTGGTGCTGCAGTTCTTTGGCGAGTGGTTCGTTGTCGTTGAGCGCTTTCCGGTAGTGTTGCTCGGTGGCGTGCGTCTGTTTTTGAGCGTGTCGGGACGGTTCCCGGATGAGGTCTGGCAGCCTTGCCTTCTTTCCTGGAAGACCGGAAAAAGCTACTAGTGTATTATTTGCTTGTGTATTGTTATCACTCCCGAAAAGTGTCTAAACACGAAAATTTAAATATTAATTCGTCTTCCCCTTTGGATATGGTGTTGTTGGGGGGTAGGGGGACCGCTAGAGTGGCATGTTACTGGTATTGTTGAAACCTGCTAGAATTAAGACTGCGCGCTCAAGCCCTCCATCCGCCGAAAATAATCAAAGAAGGTGGTACAACATGAGGAACAAGAACATAGGAATTCTGATAGTAATAGCATTGCTTGCCGTGGGCATGGTGAGCGCGGCGCACACGTCAACAGTTACCTTAACACCAAACATGGCGAACTGTGATCAGCCCGGAAACACGTTCACGGTGATTGTGGAGAATAACGGGGGCAGCACTGGCGATATTTATGATGTTAAGATTCAGAAGACACAGGTAAATGTGGATACTATAACCTGTGGGCTTGCTCCTCTTGGTTGGACAAAGATAGTTGACGATGCATATTTCTGTCATTATCGCGCAGATGATCCTACTGGCACTTACGCGATTGATAACGGGAGTCATTTAAACTTCACTTTTGATGCAGTATTAAAGAATCCGACCGCGTGCACAAGTGTTTTCACGGTAAGCACCCTTGATAACGAAGGACTTGCTGGCGGATCAAATGACGGAGAGGAGAGGAAACAGAACCTAAATTTATATGTCGATTGCTCAAAACCTCTGATGAATAAGACAATCGGTTCACCATTCATCAATTGCACGACACAACCCACATATTGTGATGATGATTTCGATGGTTGGATGACCTATAGCACGAACATTAATATCTTCGCTAATGATAGCACAGTTCAGGACGAATGCAACCTTGGGTTGGACTACTGCCAATACACCTACACTGTCGATGGCAAAGCAGACGCTGACTTCGCGACAGAATGCGCCGGATTCGGCGGTACCTATAAGGATGGTTGGTGCGTGTTCAAAAACGGCGAAACGCTCGACTTCGACTTCCAGTTCAATGAGGATTCCATGCACGACGTCACTATCGAATGTTATGATGTCGTGGGCAACAAAGAGACGATAACAGAAGCAGAAAAGGTGGACGACACGCCTCCTGTCACGACGAAGGTCATCGGCGACCCGAAGAAGGTCGATGGCGATGTCGAGTGGATTGATTCTGTCACGGAGATTTCCCTCTCCGCCGTGGATCCTGATCCTGATCCGACCGGGTTCGGTTGTGACATCGGCGTTGACAAGACTTGGTATCGGATCTCGCTGGACGAGTCCGAGGACGCTTGCTGGAAGCCTGCTGATTACTGCGTGGTGAGCGGCGAGACTCCTTATGACGAGGAACGTTATGAAGGATGCATCGATGAGGTGCAGAAGGAGTGCGCCACTGGCGGCGAGCGCGAGTTCGATGACTGGTACGACTGCGTCGAGCAGATGTCCTACCGGCGCTGTGAGGTCAGTAGTGAGTGGAAGCTCTACCGCCCCGGCCAGGTCATCTCTGACATCTCGGAGTCCTGCCATGTCATGGAGTATTTCAGCGTCGACCTCCTCGGCAACGTCGAGGATGTCGAGACGAACTGCTTCTTCGTGGACAAGACCGCGCCTGAGCTCAAGAAGGACAACGGCGACGCCATCCTGGACAGGGGCGAGTCGGCCTTCATGACCGATGACAACCTTGAGGGAGCGTTCCACTGGATAACCAGCAGCATGCCGATCACCTTCACGTGCGATGACACGTGGAACGGCGAGGCGGACCACCCCTCAGAGGATGAGCTGCTCTGCTACAAGGTCGGGTATGACATGCCTTCTTGGGAGACGGACATCACGGCCGATTACTGCGATGGTGACTTGACCGATGACGGCTTCTGCTGCGTCGCGGTCGATGAGGAAAAGGAGTTCGAGTTCTCCTTCAACGCTGATGAGGAGTCGAAGCACAGCCTCTCGTATTACTGCGTCGACGCGGTGGAGAAGAAGACTGACGTGCACACGCAGTACTACAAGGTGGATGACACCGCGCCGAGCATCACCAAGACGATGATCGGCGAGGACCACCTCGGCACGTGCCCGCCTTCGCCTGAGCCGAGCAGTGACGAGTGCTACGTCGCTGATAACGGCGAGAACGGCGTGAGCATCGCGGTGGCGGACGGCGGAGCTGTCTGCGCGGTTGACAACACCCTGTGCACGTACGAGTTGTGGTGGAATGCTTCTCTCGAGGAATGCCAGGACGTGCTCGGCCCAGAGCACTTGTACGATTTCAGCAAGGGCTGGTGCTTCGTTGAAGGGGGAGAGTTCGGGGAGTCCGGGCAGGACGTGATCTTCAATGAGGACTCGACGCACGTCCTGATAGTGAACTGCGCGGACGACCTCGGCAATGAGATGCTTGAGGACGTCCAAGAGTTCCTCGTGGACAGCACGCCTCCTGTCACGACCAAGACGTACGATGAGTACGTGGAGTTCCCGTACCCTAAGGGGTGCGTGGATGATATGCCTTTATCGCTGGAATATATGTCGGTCCGTAACGGGAACGGCTTCGAGCCCTGTGTCCTGGCAAAGTATATCACCTCCGCTACGAACATCAGTTTGAGCGCGTCGGATGAGAAGGTCGGCACCGACTTCACGGAGTACCGTGTGAGCCGCCCGCTCGGGGAGAGCTTGTGCGCGAACTGCGATGGATGGATGGACGCCTTGAGGCCTGACATGGGCGATTGGTCGACGTACGCGGAGCCGTTCAGCATACCGGAGGACTCGTGCCACGTCATCGAGTATAGGAGCACGGACCTCCTCGGCAACGTCGAGGATATCAAGTGGCAGTGCGTCTTCGTGGACAACCAGCCGCCCATGGTGGACAAGCTCATCGGCGCGCCGAACGTGACGAAGGACGATGACCTGTACATCACCATGGACACGCCTATCACGATGGTGTGCGATGACCGCGTCGACGACCACCCCGTCGACCACGTCGAATTGTTCTGGCATTACAGGTCTGCGGAGACCTGCGGTGAGCTGGTCGGCATGGAGGAGGGATGGACTGATTTGGAGAGCGTGACCGCTGAGGACTTGGAACTGGCGGACCCGTACCGCTTGGAGAAGACCATTTACTTCCCTGAGGACTCGTGCCACGAGCTCGAGTACTGGTGCGTCGACGCCTTGGGCAACACCGCGGGGCCGTTCACCGAGATCGATATCGTTGATTCCGTGGCGCCGGTCATCACGACCGGCATTGAGGGGCCGTCCGTCGATAACGGCACGCACGTCTTCATCGACGGCGTGACGAACATCACCGTGGACGCGTATGACCCTGACCCTCACCCGGTCGAGGGCGTGCTGTGCAACTTCACCTATGACGTCATCGGCGGCCCCAAGGAGGGCTTGCCGGAGGAAGAGCAGGAATTGGCGCCTCCGTTCAAGGTGAACTTCCCTGAGGAGTCGGAGCACGTCCTGAGCATCGAGTGCTGGGACGCGCTGGGCAACACCGCGACCAAGGACGAGGTTTACCTCGTGGACAAGACCGCCCCGGGCATCTGGAAGGAGTACTCGTGGCTGTTCAGCGATGTCTATAAGGACGAGGTCGGTGATTACTACGCCAAGTTCACCAGTGCTGACGCGCCTATCTACGCCGGCGTCTGGGATGAGGGGCCGCACCAGTCAGGCATCGCGGAGGTCAAGTACAAGGTCTCCTTGGCCGCTGATGACGCGTGCAAGTACTACTTGGAGGTGCCCAACGGTGACATCCACGTGGAAACCGCGATGCAGCAGCTGCCGCAGTTCGCGTATGAGTTCGGCTGCGACGAGGCGTCTGCGGGTGACTGGGTGACTGTTGATCCTGAGGACTACGACGAGTTCAACTTCACCGTTGGCGAGGAGTCCTGCCACTTGATAGAGGTCATGGCGACGGACAACGTCGACAAGTGCAAGCTGCACCGCCAGTACGTCTATGTGGATGCCACGGCGCCGGAGACGGCCAAGGTGATCGGCATCCCGAAGTCGCCGATGAGCGAGGGCAACATCGAGCTTGGCCAGGTTTACTTCGAGAACCTCACGACGGCTTTCTGCGCCGAAGGCGAGGAGAACTGCATGGAGGTCACCTTGCTTACGAGCATCGACCTCGCGTGTAACGACCCTGAGCCGCATCCGAGCAACGGCGAGGCCATCTACTTCCAGGTGAGCCTCGACGGCGATGACGTGACGCCCGAGTATTGCAGTGGTGTGAGTGGCGGCGAGTACATCGATGATGTGGAGAGCGAGCACTACGGCTTCTGCTATGTCGCTAGTGGTGTGAGCAGCTTCTACTTCACCGAGGAGACCTGGCACAAGTTGACGTACTACTGCGAGGACCATGTCGGCAACGTCGGTGTGCCTGATGTGGAGTACTTCAAGGTGGAGGGTACCTCGTTCAAGATTGACTTGAACAAGAAGTGGAACCTCATCAGCGTCCCTGTGCGACTGCAGGATGACAGCATGGACGCGGTCTTCCTCGACCAGCCAGGCATCGTGTCGGTGTGGAGCTTTGATGGCCATGACTGGCATGTGTACACGCCTGGCGGCGTGAACGACCTTGATACCCTGGTGCCTGGTGATGGCTACTGGGTGCTCACGACCGAGCCGAGCACGCTGACCATCGGCGGCAGCCTGCTGAGCCCGACCGTCACGCCTCCTGGCAAGGATATCGTTAAGGGCTGGAACCTCATCGGCTATTACGGCGTCGAGGGCGCTCCGACAGATGACGATGACGTGCCGTACTATGGCGGCCCGAACCTTTGGGGTGAGGGCAGGCCGGTGTTGTGCGCGCTGGACACGTTGAACCCTGCATGGGGCACGAACGTGGCGCCGTCGTTGTGGACGTACTGGGAGCCTGACAACCCTGCTGTGTGGAAGCAGCTCGATGACCAGGTGCACTGGATGAACCCGGGCGCCGGCTATTGGCTGCTGTACAACCAGGGCGGCGAGGTCGGTGAGGTGTCGGGCATCTATGCCCCTGCCACGGGCTGCGGCTTCCTCGACTACAAGCCAGTCTTCGCTAGCTAGGCCAAACTTTTTTCTTTTTATTTTTTTATCACTTTATAGTGATTTCAAATCAGAATATTTATAAATGAAAGCGTATTCCTCTCCACAAGAACAAGCAAAGGGGTTGATCCTATGAACAAGCGCGTTTCCCAAGGATTCACGGCGGCCTTCCTACTCGTCATCATGACCGCAGCGACGAGCGCCGCCCCGGGCGTCCCGCACCAATTCTACGGCGACGTCCTCGTCAACGACGAACCAGCACCAGACCTCTACCTCGTCGAAGCAGTCATCAATGGCGTGGCCAAGCAGGTGTTCGTCATCGACGGCCAGTACGGCCACGAACCCATATTCTACATCGAGGACCCGAACAACGACCGGCAAGGAGACAAGATACGGTTCTACGTCGGCCCCGACGAGGACAACCTCAAGCTCGCGGCTACGTACACGTTCGACAACGGCCAGAGCACGGAGCTCGACCTCTCCGTCGAGATAGACACCGGCGATGACGACGGCGGATCCTCAGGCGGCGGCTCCTCCAGCAGCAGCTCGAGCAGCAGCTCAAACAATAACATCATCATCACGACGACAGGCGACGACGACAATGCCACCGACGATGACGACAACGAGACCATCGAGATCGTCACGTGCACCCCTGACTGGGTGTGCACCGCGTGGGGCGAGTGCGCCAACGGACAGCAGACCAGGACGTGCGCCGACAAGAACCAGTGCGGCACCGATGACGGCATGCCCGCCGAGCGTCAATCCTGCGAGATAGAGAACATGGAAGCGTTCACCGCGCCCCCAGCAACGCAGAAAGAAGGCGTGTTCAACCGCATCACCGGCGCGGTCGTCGGCGGCGGCGCGACCTCGTGGATACTCCTCGTCGCCTTCCTCCTCGTCATCGCAGGCATCATCGGCCTCGTCGCCATCAGGCAAAAGAAGGCCAAGGACTGAACATCCCTTTTTTTTTCATTCAGCAAAAAATGCTCCGCCGACCGCGAACGTCGGCGCGACAAGTGGGGGGGTACGCATGAGTAAAGCGAGCGTGTGGGCACTGGTACTGCTTTTTTCTATATCGATGGCACTAGCATGCCATTGCGGCGACGGTCTGATCAACGTCGCAGGCGAGGAGTGCGATGAAGGCGAGGATAACGCCGCGTGGTGCAACCCCGGCCTCTCCTCCTGCGCGTACTGCTCCGAGACGTGCGAGGAAGTCACGATAGACACGCCATGCGTCCCCCGGACTCCTGATGACATCATCCTCGACCTAGGCCTCGGCGTGGACTTCATCGTCTCCAACCGTGATCATGATGACGCGACGCTCGGACCGTTCTCCGTTTCCATCCCGAAAGGCAACTACGAGGTCACGCTCGTCTCCCATGACGGCTACGAAGGAAGGTCGAACGCGAACCAACAGCACGAGCAATGGTTCCTCGCCCTGTCGGACGAAGACCCCCTCACCAAGACCTCAGAAACGACCGACCTCCCTGACTACGAAGAGTACGTTACCATCTCAGAAGTCACGGACACCTCCTTGACACTAGAGAGAGACGCCACCAACGTCCTCGCGGAGCACGCGTACTACCCGGACACGTCAAGCCCGAACAGCGTCCGCCCGTTCTGCGCCGTCTTCACCCCCGCACCGGTGTGCGGCGACGGCATCGTCCAGGGCGATGAGGAGTGCGATGACGGCAACGACGTCGACTATGACGAGTGCTCTGACGACTGCAAGACACAATATTGCGAGTTCCGCTTCGAGAAAACTGACGACAAGGACCCGGTGAAGCCAGGCGATTCACTCTCCTACCGCATCGAGCTGGAGAACACCGGCACCGCGTATTGCACCGGTGGCGGCGTGCAGGTCACCGAGCATTACGACGCCATGACCTCTTATGTCTCCTCATCCCCCACTCCTAAATCAGGCGACGACCACTGGAATTTCGGCACGGTCATGCCCGGCGATTTGCACGTCATCGACATCCAGATGACCGTCAGCGAAGAGGCTGCGTGCGACAGCACCTTGCTCAACGAGGTGTGCGTGTGGTCAGACCAGCTAGGCACCCAGTGCATCGAGGAAGAGACCACGGTCGAGTGCTTGAGCTACTGCGGCGATGGCATCGTGCAACACCCCAATGATCACGGGGAGTACGAGGAGTGCGATGGAGAATCGTATTGCGCTGTTGACTGCACCTACCTCGACCTCTCCTGTGTCGAGGCCTTGCAGGCCGGCTTGCTATCAGGAAGCATCACGGGCGGCTCAGCCACGGTGACCAACGGCGCGCCGCACGACTACGAGGTCGGCCTCGCGGTCTACGAGAAGTTTGACGAGGTCATCGCCAACCAAGTCCTCTATGACTTTGACGAGGACGTCGCGCCGGCGTTCGGCAGCGTCGACCTCTCCGTTTCCTTGCCCGAGTGCGCGTACCAGATAGACCTGTTCTGCGGCGACGCCATCACAGACCTCTCCCAAGAATTGTACGGCGACCGCAAGATCGACTGGGAGCACAACAACGACAACGGGTACTGCGTGGACGAGTACTGCGGTGACGGCATAGTCCATGAAGGTGAGGAGTGCGATGACGGCAACAACGTTGACGGTGACGGCTGCTCGGCCACGTGCGAGATAGAACCGCTCATCCTCAAGGCGTACAAGGTGGTGTGCGAAGCGGAAGAGCACCTCCCTGACTGGGGGCTCTCAGGAACCCAGCCTGGCGAGCCGACAATCCTCGACGACGGCACCGCTGCTGAGTACGTCGCCGCGAACAACGAGCACTGCTGGCTCGAGGACGGTTGGAGCTTCCAGTGGGGGTACAGCGACGTCCCCAAGCTTGATGGCAGCTTCATCGGACCAACAACCACGGGGGCTGGCTATGATGAATGGAAGGACTTCGACACGCCCACCAATCCCGGCGGCGTTCCCGCGACGGCGGAAATCTACGACTTGCGAGAATCACCCCACCTATGGGTACGCGAGAACCTCCAGGCAGGCTACATTCCTTTCGTGAACCCCCCAGGAGACCCTCAGGACCCGGTGAGCGCTGAGCTGTACTGCGGCAACGACGTCCTGAACTTCGACAACTATGACTGGGTGGGCGACCTGCAGTTGGGCAAGACCTATCACTGCATCGCGTTCAACGCTCTCGAACACGTTCCTGGGTGCGGCGACGGCTTCCTCGACGACGGCGAGGAGTGTGACCGGGGAGAGGATAACGGCATTCCTTGCGTTCCTGGCTATGGCTCCTCGTGCACGTATTGCTCGGAGACGTGCGAGGAGGTCGTGCTCCAAGGACCGTTCTGCGGCGACGGCCTCCTCCAGGACCCTCCTGAGACCTGCGACAACGGCACGTTGAATGGTGTTGCCTGCACGCCCGGCTACGGCGGGACCTGCACCTATTGCTCTGGTTCATGCCAGCCGGAGACAGAGGAAGGACCGTTCTGCGGCGACGGCATCGTGAATGGTGAGGAGGAGTGCGACGGCACGGCAGGAGTCCCGGAAGGGTACGCCTGCACGGAGGAGTGCTCCCTGGAATGGATTCCTGACTGCCTCGACATCGCTTACAAGGACCCATACTACACGAACGGCACCAGCCAGTGGATCGACACCGCCTCTCGCGTCGAGCTCGTCATCATCAATGAGGTGGACGCGTGCCTCGAAGGAGACCACCGCTACCGCTACTACGAGGCCGACGACGCGTACTGCCTCGGCGCGTGCGACGCCTGGCAGCCTGGCATCGACGGCTGGACGCCCTACACCGAGCCTTTCGCCCTCCCATCAGAGGCGTGCTACGTCATCGAGCATTACTCTTGGACGACGTACGGCGACTCATCGATAGGTTGGGACTGCGTGTTCGTGGACAAGACCCCGCCCGTCATCACCAAGGAGGTCGGCGCGCCGTCAGGACCCATGCCGCTCGACCAGCAATCGCTCGGCGCCCATTACTACCCGGTCATCGACCCTGAAGGGGAGAACTACTGCGCGTTCACCGGCAATTGCTGGCAGGTCTCTAAGGACACCGACATACTCGTCTCCTGCGATGACCTCGGCGACTACCCGTCAGGCGTGCAGGACATCTGCTTCACCGTCCTTCTCGACGGCGATGACGCCACGGCCGATTATTGCGAAGGCACCATGGTCGACGGCAAGTGCTGCGTGGGCTCCGACCCCTTCACGCTGCGCTTCGGCGAGGACTCCTGGCACGAGCTCAACATCACGTGCAAGGACCGCGTGAACAAGGCCTCAGCGGACCTGGAGTACTTCAAGGTGACGGGTGAAGAGTTCACCCTGCACCTGAACAAGAAGTGGAACTTGGTCAGCGTGCCGTTCACCCTCCTCAACGACAGCCCTGGCCACGTCTTCGGCGATTACCCAGAAGTTGCTGGTGCCTGGTATTACAACGCCTCTAGCGATTCCTGGCTCATCTGGAAGCCTGACGCGCCGAGCGACCTGCACCACCTCAAGCCCGGCGCGGGCTACTGGGTCTTGACGACAGGAGCGACCGATATCCCCTTGTTCGGCCATCAAGGCATCCATCCAGAGCTGTACGTGGATGTCAAGATGGGATGGAACATGATAGGCTACTACGGCACCGATGGTCAGTCATCCTTCGACGGCTACGTGGGCAACGGCAAGACCGCCGCTTGCGCGTTGTCATCGCTCTCGCCCAGCGTCGATGTCAAGGGGTACAGTTCGCTCCTGGGCTACTGGGAACCCTTCACGGACAAGTGGCTGTACTTCGACGAGTCGTCACGCATGGACCCTGGCGCCGGCTACTGGTTGTTCGCCACGCGCGACGGCATGTACGCGCCTTCCACGACGTGCTAAAGAAGATTATTTTTTTCTTATAGTTTCTCGTACCGCACGTAGCGGTCCAGCGTCTTCTCGTCTATCTCGTTGATCGTGGTGAGGATGGCGGTCTCGTACACGTCCCCGAACCCCTTGTTCTCAGCGGTGCCGAACGAGCGCATCCCGAGCTTCATGTACCTGACGAGCAAGGGCGGTACGCGCTCGCCGTACTCCTGGTGGATGTGCGTGCTGAGCGCGCCTAATTCCTTGACGAACCCGCCGCGCACGTCTCTCAGCACCGTTTCGAGCCCTTCGTGGTCGACGTCGTTCACGACGAGGCTGTCCCGAGGGCTGACCAGGTCTTCGTCGTCGCGGAAGTGCCGCTCTACGAACGCGTAGATGAGCGCTTTGGAGTGCTCGTTCCTGAGCGGGTAGAGCGTGACCTTGCCGAAGAAGTGTTCTATGTCCTCGTAGTCATGGATGAGGGTGCCGAGCGCGTCGAACAGGTTGTCCAGGGCGAACGCTGAGTGCCGCTGCGCGGCTTGGTACTTCGGGCTGATGAACGACCTGCCGAGCTCGATCGTCTTGTCGTAGTACTCGTTCATGAACCGCGGCGAGAACATGAAGAGCTTGGCGCTCGCGAGCAAGGGCAACCCGCCCGCTTTGGGGCTGTCCCGCAGTAACTGGTAGCGGTAGCCCCCGATGATCTCCAACGCTTGCGGGTCCCACACGACGAGCTGCCGGTAAGGATTCTCCGGGTGCAGGTCATGCTCGTCCACGTCTGACGGCTTGTTCTGCACCCCGCCGCCGGCGTTGGTGAAGCTCTCCTGTCGCAACAATCCCAAGGTGCTCATCAGCGCTGCTGAGTCGCGGTGGTCGAACGCGTACACGACCCTGTTGTTATGCTTGGTGAGGCGCAGCGGGGTCGCTTTTCTCTCCAGTTCCTCCTTGAGCGCCCTTCCTTCCAGTTTCTCGTCCTTCTCCTCTTCCGCTCTCATCACCGCTTTTTCTCCGCGGAGATCGCTTATTAATTTTTGGTTCGTCCTTGCAAAAGGTTTATTATGCTTGGGCGTTTTTCTTCCGGGCATGGGCCTTCCTTGGATTAAGAAGCACGTGCCGTCATCGGTCGGTGCTATCGTCGGCCAGCCAGGTGTCGCCACGGCCAGGTCGTTGGTGCAGCGCTGGTCTCGCAAGAGCAAGCCTGTCTGGTTATGGGGTGGTTCTGGCACGGGGAAGACCGCCACGGCCGTGGCCTTGGCTCACGAGCTCGGCCTCGAGCTGGTCGAGGTGAACGCTTCTGACACGAGGAACAAGGATGCCATCTCCTCGCTTATCGGCGGCGCGGTCTTTCAGGGTAGCTTGTTCGGTACGGGCAAGCTCATCCTCGTCGATGAGGTGGACGGCTTGTCAGGCACGAAGGACCGTGGCGGCATCCCTGAGCTCTTGCGGGTCGTCAAGGGGAGCCCGTATCCCGTCTTGCTCACCGGCCAGGACCCTTATGATCGGAAGTTCTCCTCGTTGCGCAAGGCGTGCGAGCTCGTCGCTTATAAGCCGTTGGACTACAAGGACATCGTCGCGTATCTGAAACAAGTCTTGGCGCAGGAGAAGGTCGTGTTCGAGGAGGCCGCGTTGACTAGGATCGCCATGGCCTCCGGCGGTGATTTGCGCGCCGCCGTCAATGATGCGCAGACGTTCAGCGATGGCGGCAGCCTCATGGTCGAGGATCTTGGTGTTCTGGGTGAGCGTGAGCGCAGGGAGACCATGCAGCAGGCGTTGCTCCGCGTGTTCAAGACGACCCAGGCGTCCGTGGCGCGCGGCGCGTTCGACAACGTGCAGGAAGACGTGGACAAGGTCATGCTCTGGGCGGACCACAACTTGTCGTTGGAGTACGTGAGGCCGCTCGACCTCTGCCGCGGCTACGACGCCTTGTCAGCCGCTGACGTGTTCCTTGGCAGGATACGGCGGTGGCAGCACTACCGGTTCTACGTGTACGCGTATGACTTGTTGACGGCGGGCGTCGCCTTGGCCAAGGACGAGAAGTATCCTGGCGTGAGGGAGTATGAGGAGTCCGATCGCGTCCTCAAGATATGGATCGCGAACCAGAAGCGTCTCAGGAGGAAGGCCGTCGCGGAGAAGCTGGCGAATAAGTCTCACTGCTCGGTCAGGCGGGCGATGGGTGACGTCCCTTACCTGCAGTCCTTGTTCGTGAATGATAAGAGGCAGGCCTTGGCCGTCGCCTCGTACCTCGACCTGGACGGGGAGGAGGTGGCGTGGCTGGGGCGGTGAGGCTGGCCGCGTTTCATGCGGGGTTCGTTACCGGTATGCTTATTCGAAGGCGCGTCGGTATCTCTTTCTGCTCTTCTCCGCTAGTTTTTCATGAAGAGCCTGTTTAGTTGTCGCCTGCTCGTGCTAGTTGTTGGTGGAATATGATAAGAAAATAATCGTGCGACTTCAGGGCGCGCACGTGTTACCCTAGGCGCGTTAATCGCTAACTAAAGTAAGCATACTTCTAAACAGCGTAGTACTCCGCTGCCTTTGTCCCTGCAACTTCTATAGCACCCGCCTGAGACGGCCATTCCTGCTTCGTTGCCTTCTTCGCTCAGGCTCATGAAGTATGCGTCAATCTTTGCCAGCTCTGCCTCTGTGAATCCGTCTGTATCTCCGGTTCCCACGATGTACACTGGTTCTTCTGCTGCCGTTACTCCTTTCTGCATCATCACGAGGCCTACCAGCCCGACTACTGCCACGATGGCTACGAGCGCGATCAGCGCGAAGTTGTTCTCTCGTTCTTCTTTCGCCATGATGTGTGCACCTCACGAGGTTTGAATGTCGTGATGGCTCATCACGAAAAAACTTTATAAATGTTTCTTTTTTTGGGCTGTTTTGGAGGCCTAGGAAGATTTTCTTTTGAATGCTTGCTGGCTTTTTTCAATGACCGGGTCGTCGCCTGCCATGCCCGTGCCTGCCTTGCCATAGAAGGTCTGAGAGAAAAAAAAGAAGGTTGTATCGTTGGCGTCGCCGGGAAGACTCCTTGTGCTCCTCAGAGGTCTTCCGCGGTGAACACGGTCACGCTCGCCGACGTCTTGGCCTTGGCGTCCATGCCGGTGAGGAAGCTCACCGCTGCTCGTTCGCACGTGGCGATGATGTCCTTGTCTATCGAGCCGTCGAAGATGACCGCGTAGATGCCGCTTGATAACGATTTGACCGTGCTTTGCAGTTCCGAGACGGGCACCTTGCCGAGGATGTTCAGCTTCTCATCCAGGATGTAGGCTCCTCTCGTGCCGATGAGGTCTTCGAGCATCTTGCCGAACGTTTCTTTCTCCTTGTCCGTGGCGTCTTTCTTCTCCGCCTTTGGCATGGGCGTTTCTCGTCGTTGCGTCGTCGTTTCTCGTCGTTGCGCCGGCGCTTCCCTTCTCGTCGTCACTTGCCGTGGTTGCTCCCGCCTGCCGTTGTCTCGTTGCGGTCTGGCGCTGCTTTCGAGCTTCCATTGCTCTAGGGCCATCTTCCCCCTGAGGGATTTGTGGATCTCCTTCTTGGTGAGCTCTTCGACCTCCTTGCCGTCGGGCGCCTTGGTGATGAAGTCGACCTCGGTGACTGCGAGCAGTTCTTGGATGATGAGGTCCCCGCCGCGGTCGCCATCTACGAAGACCGTCGCGGTCTTCTCCCTGCACAGGTCGGCGACGGCTTTCGGCACGCCCGTCCCGCCGATGGCGACGGCGTTCTTGAACCCGTGCTTCAATAAGTTAAGAACGTCCGCCCGTCCTTCCACGACGATGATGTCGTCTGATTCGTCGATGGCGGGCCCTGCGGGGAGCCGTTCCTTGCCGTACTCCTGGATCTCCATCACGCGGACGCTGTACGCGACCTCGTCCGCTATTTCTTGCGAGTCAGGCATGCTGGTGTCCATGAGGCTTTTGAGCAGCTCCTTCGCTCGTTCAATGACGTGCTGCCGCTTGCTGATCCTGATGTCCTCTATCTTCTCCGACTTGATCTTCGCGTTGCACGGGCCGATGCGTTGGATGATCTCTAGCGCCGCCGCGACGATGGCGGTCTCCGCCTTGTCCAGGCTTGAGGGGATGATGATTTCTCCTTGTGTCTTGCCGCCTTTGGTGTCCACGTTGACTTCTATCCTGCCGATCCTGCCTGATTTCTGCAGTTCTCGCAGCTCGAGGTCCGCTCCGAGGAGCCCTTCGGTCTGTCCGAATATTGCTCCTATCACGTCTGGTCGGTCGACGACGCCGTCGATGAAGATGCTTGCGTGGACGATGTATTTCGCTGACACTTGTGCTATTTTTGCCATGCTGTGCTCAACTCCTGTTTTTCTTTGGTCTGTCGGTGTCGGGCACTAGTTCAGAACAAGCTGTGTCGTGCGTGGGCCTTGGTGGCCTGCTCGTCGCAAGCCCCTTCGTGGGGGGCGGTGATGATGATGAATGTGGTGATCAGCTTGTCAGTCGCTGAAAATAGTGACCGTGGGTGGTTGTCGCCCGGGTCACTAACTCTCCCGCTCGTGCGGGGACGGTGTCGGCCGTAAGGTGCGGCCACGTCCTAGCTCATCGTGTAGGCATTGCTGCCTTCTCGCTCGAGTACTCTCGTGCCGGGCTGGTACGCCCACGAGTGTGTATGGGTCATTGTTGGTACACGTTTCGTGTGCCGCTCCCCGTACGTCCCATGTGGGCGTGTCGTTGGGGAAGCGACCCCGCTATTTAAAGCTTGTGTCTGGGTGCACCCGTTTTCTTTTCTATAGTGAAATGAATTCGGCGTGACACACAACCCCCTGATACGAACAACTTCCCCGCAAAACAAACGCAGAAACCTATAAAAACCACGAAGGAGCACCCCCCGAAGAAGAGCCCCAAACGCAAAGCTTAAATAATGACCTGCTGTTGTTATCCTTGAGAGGTGGGGGCAGAAACCATAGGTGAAGCGCATGGCAGAAGACCCGAAAGAACACACGGATAAGGATTACATAGAAATCAAGATACCAAACCAAGAGGCACCCGCTCCCGAACGGCAAGAAGAAAGGCCGAAAGAAGAGAAGAAACCGGAGAAACAAGCAGGGAAGCCCAAGAAGAAGGCCCGGAAGAAGAAGGCCGCCAAGCCAGTCACGCCCAAGAAGCAACCCAAAGAAAGGAACAACAACTGGATATGGGCGACGCTCCTCATCATAGGCCTCCTCGTCATCGCAGCGGTCATCTACCTCTCCCTCAAAGACATCACCGCAACCGACGGCGAGGAAGACACGCGCATCGCCGCCCTCGTCAACAACGAGCCCATCTACGCCGCAGAAGTAGACGATATCTACGACCGCCTCTCGCCGACCGTGAAGACAGAGACCGACAAGGAATCCATCCTCGACCAGCTCATCGAGCAACGACTACTCTTGCAAGAAGCGAAGAAACAAGGCATCAAAGCCACAGAGGACGAGATCGACGCGTACATCGCAGAACTCATCGCCTACTTCGGCATCGACGAAGAACAGCTCGACAGCCTGCTCGCAGCGGAGAACGTCACCAGGGAATCGTTCGAAGAGGACAGCAAGAACCAGATACTCGTGAGCAAGCTCATCAACCAGACAGTCTACCCAACCATCAACATCACCGACGAGGAGATAGCCGCCCGCTACGAGGAAAACCTTGACGCCTACGCCATCCCCGAGACGGCGACGGTGAGGCACATCCTCCTCGAGCCGAGGGAGAACGAGACGGACGAAGAGCTCCAGGAGCGAGCAGAGGACGTGCACGGCCTCATAGAAGGAAACTTCAGCAACTTCTGCGACCTCGTCGAGGAATACACCAACGACACCGTCAGCATCGCGACGTGCGGCGAGTACGTCGTGGCGCAGGACGGACGATTCGTCGAGGAGTTCGAGGAAGCGGCGTTCGACATGGACGTGAACGAGACCACAATCACACAATCACGGTTCGGCCAGCACATCATGCTGAAGGTCGCGCACGACGAGGCAGGCGTGCTCCCCCTCGAGGAAGTCTCAAACCTCATAGCATCGCAGCTCTTCCAGGAAGAAGCGTCAGCAGCGGTCACCGCGTACCTCAAAGCGCTCCGCGACGAGGCCGTCATCGAGCGCTACCCCGAAAAGACCCCTGTTGAGGAAGCGACCGCACCCCTCAACCCCGACGAAGAAGAGGACCTGGAAGTCGAGGTCGAGAAGACCAAGCCCATCCGAACCGGCGACTTCGGCAAGTGCCTCGACGAAGCAGGGGCGACGATGTACGGCGTCGACTGGGCGCCCGACGTGGAGGAACAGATAGCGATCCTCGGCGAGGCGTTCAAAGAGATAGACTACGTGGACTGCGACGCCGACCAGCCGCCAGCCGCCTGCAGGGACATCACCGTGTGGCCGACCTGGACCATCGGCGACGGCACCACCCTCAAAGGCAAACAGTCATTGAACGCCCTCTCCAGGGAGACCGGCTGCACCATCTAGAACAACCCTTTTTTTTCCGCTACTTTTTTATACTCTCCAACGAGCAACAAGGCCATGCACCGCGTTCCCCCACGACTCGCCTTTCTCCTCCTCACCAGCGCGCTCCTCACGAGCATGGCAAGCGGCCTCGGCGTGGTGCCGAGCAGCCATGAACTGACGTTCGAGCCGGGAAAGACGACCACGTACAAGCTCAAGGTCGTGAACAACGACGGCGACGCGCGCCAAGTACTGCTCTACACCGACGGCGAGCTGTCCAGCATCATCAGCCTGTCAGACAGCCTCATCAGCTTCGCTGAGGACGAGGAGGAGCGCATCGTCACGGTCACCGTGCTCCAACCGGAACGGCTCGCCGTGCAAGGACGGCTACAAGGACGCATCATCGCGCGCGACCTCTCATTGACCAGCGGGCAGCTCGGCGCGTCGCTCAGCGTGGTGTCCAGGCTGGACCTCATAGTCCCATACACGGGCACCTACGCTGAACTGAAGCTGTTCGTCGGCGACCTGCAAGCGGGCAAGCAAGGCAACTTCGTCGCCGAGCTCGCCAACCTCGGGCTCGAGGACATCGCCTCGGCGCAGGTCTACGTCAACGTCCTGGACGCGAGGACTGACGACGTCGTCGCCTCCCTGGTCTCAGACGACGTCCGCGTCCCCAAAGGCACGAAGAAGCTCTTCACCATCCCCTGGTCGCCCGAGGTGCCTAACGGCGTGTACAAGGCAGTCGCCACCGCGGTGTACGACGGCGACTCCGTCGAGGACCAGAAGGTGTTCTCCATCGGGAGCAGGAGCGTGCGCGTGTCGTCCATCAGCGTGGACGACTTCTCCCTCGGCGGCATCGCCAAGTTCGACATCCTCCTCAGGAACGAGTGGTCAGGCGTCATCGAGGACGTCCACGCAGAGGTCCAGGTGCGCCGGGGAGAGAGCTTGTTCGCCTCCTCGACGACGCAGACCATCACCCTCCAACCGCTCCAGTCACAGGCCGTGAACGCGTACTGGGACACCAAGAACGTCGTGACGGGCGGCTACGATCTGGTCGTCACGCTGTTCCACGGCGACGCCGTCGAGGAACGCGTGTTCCCCATCACGGTCACGCAGCGAGGCATCGACACGGGATTCACCGCACAGGTCGTCAGCGGGCGGGAAGGAGGGGAATCAAGCGCCATCTACCTCCTCGTCGCGTTGGTGGTGGTCGTGCTCGTGGTGAACGCGGTGTTGTTCCGGAAGCTGTTCAGGAGGAAGAAGTGAGTCATTGCCGCTTCTCGAACTTCTCCCGCGCGAGCTCTTCCTTCCAGTAAGCCACGTGAGAAGCCCGCTTCTCGAACAGCGAAGCCGCCACCTGGGTCATGCTCGTCTCATAACCCTTCAACCCCTTACCCACCAATAATTTCTCCGCATCCTCGAGACACTCGGCCATGATTTTCTGGTTCGCCTCGCGGCAAGCCTTCTCAGCCTTGGCTTCTTCTTCCGGCGTCAGGGTGACATCTTCCCATTGCGGGTACACCGACTTGTCAGACCTCTTCGGGAACGGCTTGGAGAATGCCATGGCAGAGGAGAAGCAAGGATAGTATAAAAATCTTTACCGTTGCTGCCCGGACGCCCTGCGACAGTCAGAAGAACTTAGGATACTTGGTGACGAGGCCGCTCGTGTCGGAAGGCGTGAAACGCATGCCTGACGCGAGGTGCTCACTCCGGATGCCGAACGTGGGGCTCAAGCTTTCCCTAGCGACCTGTCGTTCGTACGCCGCGTGGTCGAAGCTGCAATCATGCATCGCTTGCTTAGTATTTTCCCGCGCGATGAGGCCGTCCACGATGGCCTTGCCCCGATCGTACTGGCTGATGTACGGGTCTACTCGTTCGAACAGTGGCCGCAGGGACGGCGAGTTGTTGCTCATGGCGACGGGCGTCCAGGAGTCTTGCACCGACTTGTACTCATTCATGGTAAACTGGTTCCTGCCCAACCAGTGGTCCTGGTTCGCCCGGTAGGTCAGTGACTCCCTGGGCTCGTTCGCGGGCGTGGCCGTGATGATTGGTGTGTCCGTTAAGGGGAGGAGCGTCTTGTTCTCGAACAGGGTTGGTGTTATCTTGTCGAGTTCTATTCTTGGCAGTCCGTAGTCCAGTCCTGCTTTTTTTGCGTAGTCGTTGAGGCTGATTTTGAGCGGTTCGTATTTTTTCCCTAGGATCTCGTTGTTGAAGATTGGCAGTTTATCCATTGCTTTTTCGAGCGGGGATTTCTCTTTTTTCTTTTGGAGGATGCTGGCGAGGTCGATTTTTGGCAGTTCGTAGTTTGGTTCTTCTTTCTCATTCGTGAACCAGTTGCTGAGGCTTGTCTTTGGCAGGTTGTATGTCCTTGTTTTCTCTTCTGGTTTTCTCCACCATTCGTGTTTGTTCTCGAACAGGGTTGGTGTTATCTTGTTAAGGTAGATGATTGGTTTTTCAGGTTTTACAAGTATGTTATGGTGTGGCGGGTTGACATCTATTGTTGGCCATTCTGTCTTGGTTGTTATTCCTGGGAGGCTCTTTGCGTAGTCGTTGAGGTCTTTTACCTTGAGCGGGGTGTTCCACATGTCGGCATCGATGATAGGCCTTACTACTTCCATGAGTTGGTCGAAAGGGTGTTCGTACGTTGCGGGTTTGCCGAGGAAATCCTTACCGAACTTGCGCGTCGTGGTGTCTCCGTGGAAGCCAGGGGTCTTGTAGCCGAGGTCTCGTAGCGTGTCGGCTACATCCTCATGAATCCATTCGTGGCCGTGCCTGATGATGGGCGTGTGCGCAGGCCCTTTCCCTGAGCAGTCGCTGTGGTGCCATTCGTCCTTTGGGAAGAAGTTGTTCTCGCTCGTGATGCCGCTGCCTAGCTTGGTGAGCTTGCGGATCTCTTCCAGGGTAAAAGGGAGGGGGACGCTGTCGTCGTCAACCATGGGATTGGTGAGGACCGTAATGTTTATTATAGTTCAGAACTCTTTTCCGGAATCTTTCCGGTCGACGACGCGCTCCTTGAACCGCAAGCCCCGGTCGATGAACGACAAGAACACTACTGCTTCTTCCTCTGACATGCCGAACTCCTCTGAGAATTCTGGCGCTGAGACCTTGCCTGCGGGGTGCGAGACCAAGAAGTCGGCTATCCTGCCGGCTTGCTCCTCGTTCTTCAGCCCGTGCCGCTCCGCTATCGCTTCGAACTGGTGGTGGTGCTCCTCGAGGTCCATGGATAGGGGGAAGAACAGGTCATTTATAAGCCTTGGGCGTGGCGGGCAAGGTTGTCTTGGCAGCCAGCGAAGAGCAGGGTCATGGCGAGCAGAAGAATGATTGTTCGTGGTTTCATCGGTGAGAGCCGCCTCTTCTTCTGGTTAGTGGGGAGAGTATTATATAAGCGTTATCCCTGCGGTCACGGGCAGTGCTGCACTGCTCCCATGTCCGGCGGGGACTTGCAATAGTAGGCGTCCATCCCTGGCAGGGCAGGGTACGTCACGCCACCCAGGACGAAATCATGGGAGACATCGATTCCTGCGTCGATGGCTTCCGTGCCCTCGATGGCGGTGAAATCAGGAGGGTTTATGGCGTGATCCCAAAAGGTCGGTCCGTCGGGATACGCGATATTGTTCGGTACCGGCGCCCAGGGAACGGATTCCTTGCCGTAATATCGTCCGCTGATCCAGTTATAGTCAACGGTGAAAAGATCGTCGTACTCTCCTGAGGTTGACCAGGTGTAGAATGCTGTCTGGCTTGCTGAGATGATATTGTTGATGAAGACGAATCCTGAACCATAAGGAGGATAATTCTTGACATAACCGGATATCTGCGGCCCTGTACGCGTTATGAAGCTATTGTGATAAATGTACGCTTTTGTGACTGATGGTCCTGTGTTGTCATAATGGATGTAGATGACCTCTCCGGCGTCAGGGATGTACACCTTGTTCCTGTACACGTAATGCACCCTGTTGTCAAACGTGGTCCTGTCAACCGAGCCGAACCTGAACGGGATGTTGCTGTCAACGATGTAATTGTCATGCACGTATGACGTGCCCCGCATACCGAGATACACCCCGATGCTCGAGGTGCCTTCTATGTAGTTATCATGGATGCTGATGTTATCCCCGTAGGTGCTGAAACCGCAGCACAACCCCGACACAGTATTATTGTAAAATGCGGAGTTGTCAGAATACCCTCCTGACATCACGACCGCTCCGTCAGCTGAGCAGGATGAACTAGGAGTCACTACGACCTTGAAAAAAAGATAGTATTGGAATTGCACGCCATCCTCGTACGTGTTCCCCTTTGACCACGCCCCGGGCTTGTAAGGGCTGAGATAATTGTTTCTGAACGTATTGTTCCTGACAATAATCGCTTCTGAGCTGGACAAATATATCTTTCCGTTGGACGATTCTATGAGGTTGTTCTCGATGATGATGTTTTCATTTGACTCGGATTTCGATCCCAGAACATAAACGCCTCTTTCTCCCCCAACGATATGCAAATTCTGTATGACTAAATGATTCATACGATTTATAGTGACCGCAGCATAAAACCTGTCTTGTGGGGAAATAGCAAAGGAGTAATCATTCGGGTCATCCCCTCCCCGAAAACGGATGTAGGTCGTCCCCGTCATGTTATCATACGCGTATAAAGCGTCTAGCCCATCCCAGAACTGAGTGTCAAGACAGTAGGGGCTGATATAATGATCATCATCCCATTTGTGATCGTCGGGAAGGGCCAAGAAATCCAATGAAGTATAATTTAAATAAGGGCTTGGTGTCGCGAAGAACTTATCGTTTATCTTATTGATCTTCGTAGTCCCGTCAATCAATACATTCCCTGGGTTGAAAGGGATGTCGGTTGTTTTGTAAATCCCGTTGCCGTGAGCGGTCCACGTCAAGCCTTCAACGTAATCGTTTGGCGTGATGATCGGTCGCTCACCAGCACTATAAGCGCCGAAAGTGATGTAATGAGTGGCGTTCCCCGAACTCGGCGGCGTCAGCGAGCCGATGAAGGTGTCGCCTCTCCGGAACAGGACTGCGTCGCCGGGCAGGAACGCCTGCTCGTTCACCTGGGCAATAGTCTTCCAAGGGGTTGATGGTGTCGTCCCGTCGTTCGCGTCGTCGCCGTCGTTGGAGACGTAGAACGTGCGTAGGAATCCCTGGTCGAGGTTGTCTAGGGTGTTGTTAAGAGAGTTGTTGATGGTGCGCAGTTGCCATTGTCCTCCGTGGCAGTCCCAATCCTGTTCGTAGGTACACGTGTAGGCGATGACGTAGTGGAGCCCTGGTCCTCGGAGTCCTGGTGGTAGTGCCGCGGTGCTTGTTCCTCTGAGCCAAGAGTCGTTCTGCCCGTAGGGCGTCCCTGTGAGTGTGAGCGGTTGCCAGTCGGTCTCGTTGATGCTGTACCATGCTTGTTCATACACTGCGTCGTCAGCTATTTGTACTTCGTCGTTGATGGTGAATCCCGGCTCTGCCGCGCTGAACCCTTCATAGTATGGGTGGGGCGTCGCGCCGGCGCACCCGACGGCGACGAGGAGTATGAGGGCCATCCACCCCTTGGCGCCGCGTCTCATTTTTCCTAGAACTTGAATTCCTCCTTCGCGTTCTTCATCGCGTTCGGCGCTTCTCCGCCGTGCCAGGTGAACCGAGGACGCACGCGCATCGGGTACAACCGCTCGTTCGTGTCGTCGAAGATGAGCGCCGCTCCCTTGACGCGTGGCAGCTGGTCGAGCTCTTCGACCATCCCTTTTCGCATGTAGCTTTGCATGAGCATGCCGAGCGCTTCCGTGTCGAGCTTGGCCGTGATGCGGTGGCTGATGACGATGTCGCTCTGCGTCATCACGTCGGTGTGGATCTTGCCCGGCTGCTGCGAGGCCAATACGAGCGAGATGCCCGGCTGCCGCCCTTCCCGTAGGATCGTGACGAGCGGGTCGGTGGCGAGCGTCTTTCCCTTGACGGGGAGGAATTCGTGCGCCTCGTCGATGACGAGCCACACCAAGGGCGATTCCTGCTCGGAGCCGGTGTCGTCGCTGAACGGGTTGATGGACTTGTGCACGTCGTGGTACTCCTCATCCTTCCTGGCGATCATGCGCTGGATGAACAGTTTCTGCGATACTAATCCTATCACGAGGTTCTTGATGTTCCAGCTCCCCGGCATCGTCGCGTAGCACGAGACGTCGAGCACGGTCACCTGCCCTCCCCTGGCGAGCTCTGACAAAGGAGTTCCCTGCTCATCAAACAGTCCCCACTGCTTCGCGTTCAGGAACCGGTTCTTCGCAGCGAGCTTGGCGTTGTGCTCCGCGTCCTCATCCTTCATGATGGTGGAGATGAGGTCGTCCATGCTGTAGTCGTTGCCTTTCAGCTCGGTGAGCTCGTGCACCACCCTCGCGATGAGGACGCCGACGGGGTCGTCCTCGCGCATGCCGAAGCTCATGAGCCAGTCATTCGGGCCGAGCTCTCCCGGCTTGATGCTGAACGGGTGGTCGGTGGGGATGCCCTTCTCCCGGTACTCCTTATAATATCCTGTTGGCGTGTAGATCTTGACGTCGAGCCCTTTCTCCTCCAAGCCCCATTCCTGGAGGAGGTCCTTGTCCTTCTTGTTCGGGTACTTCATCGTCCAGTAGATGCCCATGGTATCGAGCATGATGACGCTGAGGTTCTCCTTGATCTCCGATGGCAGGTCGGCCATGCCCTCTGCCATGACGCCGAGCGAGTAGCTCTTGCCACTGCCGCGCTTGCCGCACACGAACACGACGTGGCTGCGCGTCATGTCCATGTACACCGGGTTGGAGAGGGACGTGATGCGTCCCATCTTGACGAAGTGCTTGCCGAGGAGGATGGTGCCGCGCTTGCCGAGCTTCTCGCGGTCTTGCTCACCCCTCCCGATGATGACGTCGTACATGTTGCTCTTCCTATGATAGCGCTTTTATATAGCTTTTGCCTGTGGTAATCATGTGCCCGGCTGCGGGAATCCTTTGCTCTCGTCGTCGATGACGAGCACCCAGTCAGGGCCGGAGCTGCTCGGCGGCGTGAAGTATTTCTCGCCGCTGCTGGTGTGAGTGCCGGCGTCTGCCGCTTGTCCCGTCCTCGGGTCGTACCACCACGCCTTTGCCTGCGTCCCTGAGAGCTTGTCCAGGTCGATGCTCAGGCTCCTGGGAGACCCGTAGTAGACCATGAGGTAGGAGCCGTCGCTCGCCCTCGTGGCCTGCGCGTGGTCGTCGCCGGTTCCTGTGGAGGACGCGATGATCGCCTGGTCTGGCACCCGTTCGAGGAATGGCCGTGATTCCATCAGGTTGCGCAAGTGCCGCATGTCGTTCGCCCCCGCCGCTTGCAGGGAGGTCATCCATGCTTCCTCGTCGCCGCAGACGAAGTGGTACGTGGCGTCCTTGCCAGAGAATTCTTCCTTGTAGAACTGGAAGACCATGCAGTGGCCGTACGTGTGCCCGAAGCTGCCTGCGAAGACCGACCAGTAAGCGGCGTGCCTGACGTCGACGTCGTTCGCCATCCCGTTCGCCTCGTTCCAGCTGAACCAGTGCCCTTCGTAGATCGGCTCTGCGTCTTGCGTCGGCTTCGCCGGGGTGAGCGCGTAGTCGTGCTCGACGATGTCGTGGTTCGGGTAGTCTTCGCCGTGCCCTGATTGGAACGAGTTGAAATCGAGCCATGCTTCGTCGTGGAAGTGGTCGCTGGAGCTCCTGTAAGGCACGTCGTACGTCCATCCAGCGGTGTGCAGGGTCATGATGACCTCGTCGTGGTGTTGCCCGCCGGTGCATCCTTGCGTGACCCCTCTGGCGATCTCGTTATAGACGTGGATGTAGTCGGTCGAGTAGTCGTACAGGCGGTGGTCGCCGCCCATCACCCAGACGAGGTTATCACGGTCTTTGTAGCGCTCCCCGATGGCGACGCCGTAGTCATAGGCGTTATCGGCGTCGACGTACTGATGCCTCACGACCGTGCTCCCCCATACCGGGAGCAGCGCGACGTACAGTCCTAGCGCGTCCGCCTTGTCGATGATGTGGTCGACCTGTCCCCAGTACGCCTCGTTGAAACGGGTGACCTCGTCGTTGATGAATGGTTTCTCCCCCGCGAGGTTGATGATCGCTTGGTTGTCAGGGCTGAGTTCGAACGCGTCCATCATGATGACCGTGAACCCTTGCTCCGCCCTGGTTTCCAAGTACTCGTCGACCTCTGATGGGTACGCCCTGTAGGGTAGCCGCCAGGCCGTGTCTCCTAGGTAGAAGAATGGGGTGCCGTCTTCCTTGACCACGTAGCGGTTATTATCGCTCACCCGCAACGGTTGTAATTCGTTGTTCGGGACTGGTCGCTGCACGCACACCCCTTCCTGGCATTCATGGCCTTCCGCGCAGGCGGGGTGTTGTCCTCCGCAGCCGTCGCTGCCGCACTCGTTGTCGTTGGGCGTGCACGCCGTGCACGCGCCTGAAGAGCAGCCGTACGTGCACGTTTCTATGAACGTCGTTGTTGTTTCCTCTTCGCACGCGCCGTCCGCGCAGGACCAGTCGACGATCTGTCGGTACGCGTCGTTCCCCGAGCAGTACGTCGTCGTCGTGCTTTCCGGGCACTCCTCGTCTGATGAGCACGACGTGCCTGCGAGCGCCGCTATCTCCCCGGCCGAGAGCGCCCTGCCGTGGACTCGTATCTCGTCGAGCGTCCCTGCGAAGCTGAAGTGTCCTTGCCCGTCGCCGTGGATGCCGATGTACGTGTCGGCGTTGCGGGCGTAGTCGATGCTTCCCGCGTGGTTCGTGGCGGCGATCTCCATCCCGTCTCGGTAGAGCCGTTGTGCGTGCGCGTCGTTGTCGATCGTGTACGCGACGTGCGTCCACTTCCCTGTTGTTATCGTCGCTGCCCCTGACGTCTCCTGCCAGTCGTTGCCGTCGTAGAAGTACGCGTCGAGCCGGTCGTTCCTCAGCCGTAAGAGGGCGTTGTCCCCTAGCGAGATGATGTCGGAGCCGTAGCTGCCGAGCGATTCGAGGTTCACCCACGCGGCGAGCGTCATGCTCTCGGGCATCCCTAGCAGCCCTGGTATCCTGACGTGGTCGCCGTGCGCGAATGCCAGCCCTTTGCCGTGCTTGCCCGTGGCTTGTTCCGGCCCGTGGAGCTCGCCGTCATTCCCCGCTCCTGAGGCGTCGGCCACGATAGTTCCTGAGACTGCCTCGCAGTCGAGGTACACGCCTTTCCCTGTCGTTCCTAGGCCTGCGTGCAGGCCTGCTATCTCCGCCGCGGTGAGCGCTCGTTCGTATACCCGTACGTCATCGATCATGCCGGGGAACGGCCTGTTCGTCGGGTCGGTGGGTTGTCCTCCTATCCAGACGGGGTTGCTCGTCTCGCCGACCGTTCCCGTGCTGAGCGTCTTGCTCGCGACCGCTACCCCGTCATAGTAGAGGGTCATTCGTCCTTGGCCGTACACGCCGGCGACGTGGTGCCATTCGCCGGTCGTCACGCTCGTCGTCGCGCCCGCCACCACTCCTTCAGGGTTGGCCTGCCACCCGTAGTCGTACCTGAACTCAGGGTAGCCGTCGCGGTGGATGAGGAGCGCCCAGTCTTGGTAGTCTTGGCTTTCCCCTTTGCAGATGATGCGCGGGTCCTTCTCGGGCGGGAGGCGTTCGAGGTTGAACCACGCAGCGATGGTGAGTTCGTCGCCTGCGGTGCTGAACGCGCCGATGTCGAGGTAGTCGTCCTGCCCGTCGAGGAGGAGGACGTTGCCGCGCTCCTCGTCCTCGGTGATGCTGGCTCCGTGGAGCGTCCCTCCGATGTCATTCTCGAAGTCCCATTGCCTCTGTGCGTCCTCGGTGGTGGTGTTGAACTGGTGTAGTTGCCATCGGTTGCCGTGGCAGTCCCATGATTCGCCGGTGCGCGAGCAGCTGTATGTGATGACGAAGTTGTCGGTGTTGCTGCTTCTGGGTATGGTGATGCTCGCGCTCGCTGTTCCTGTCCGTATCCAGCCGTTCACCGCTTCTTCGGTGAAGGTGAAGGGGACCCATTGGTTGTTGATGGAGTAGTGCCCTGTCTGGTAGACGGCGTCGTCCTCCACGGTGATGGTGAGCGTCTTCGTCGCCTCCTCCTCGGCGAAGAGGAGGCTTCTCGTGCCGAGGCGGAAACCTTCATAGGGGTCGCTGTAGCCGTCATACGCTGGGACGAGCGTGCTGAGCATGATGCTGATGAGTGCCAGGAAGAGGAATCTTCTCATGGTTCTCCCTTTCCACCTCCCCTATATAAACATTCTTGTCTTCGTCTCTTTCCTTGCTTGGTGTCAGGGGCCAAAACATTTTTATTCTCGGCGTATACCTGCAAGGCTTGAGGTGAGCGGGTGAAGGGTGTTGTCACGCAGGTCACGGAACTGACACCGACTATCAAGTCCTTGCACGTCAACGTTCCTGGCAGGCCTTCTTATAAGCCTGGGCAGTTCATCGTCGTCACCGTGCAGGTCGGCGGCAGGCCGCTCAGGCGGGCGTACTCGCTCGTCTCAGCCCCTCATTGGGAGAATATCGAGATCATGGTGAAGCGGCACCCTGGTGGGAGGGTGAGCCCGTTGATGCACGCCCTCAGAGTGGGTGATGAGGTGGAGTTGCAGATGCCTTATGGCCGGTTCTTCGTCGAAGACCATGATTTGCCTGAGAAGATGGTCTTCCTCGCCGGGGACGTCGGCTTGTCAGCGGTGCTCGGCATCCTCCGGCACTTGGAATTCATAGGGTATAAGGGTGAGATGACGCTCATCTACACTAATCATTCAGTGGAGGACGTCGCGTACCGTGACGAGCTCAATAGGCTCGCGCGCGACGCCGGGTTGCGTTTGGTGTACAGCATCGACCACTCGGGACGAGGGGTTGATTGGGATGGCGGCCCTGGGCCCATCGATGAGGACCTCATACGGCAGTACTGCGACGTGGAGCGTAGCAGGTTCTTCCTGCATGGCCCGCCGAGGTTGGTGGCGCAATTGGTGCAGTCGTTGGAGCACCTCGGCGTGCCTCGCGGTGAGATACGAGTAGACCAGTGGTGATGAGCATGATGGATATTATGGAGATGATTAAGGACAAGGCGAAGAGCGACAGGAAGCGCATCGTGTTTCCCGAGTCAGGGGATGAGCGCGTCTTGCGGGCGTGCGCGAGCATTGTCCGGGAAGGGTTCGCGCGGCCCTTTCTTATCGGTGGCTTGGATGCCATACGATCAAAAGCCGCGGAGCTGGGTGTTCCTTTGGACGGTGTGGAGGTCCGCGACCCTGCCCATGACGGGCACGTCGAGGAGTACGTCCAAGAACTCGTCAGGCTGCGAGCGCACAAGGGCATGGACGAGGCGAAGGCGCGCGAGACATTGAAGGATGTCAAGTACTTCGCCGCGATGATGCTGCACGTGGGGCACGCCGATGGCTGCGTCACTGGCGCCACTCATCCTACGGCGGAGACTATCAGGCCGGCTGTGCAGGTCATCGGCATGCAGGAAGGGTTCAAGATATCCAGTTCTTATTTCTTGATGCTTAAGGGTGATGAGAAGCTGTTCTTCGCCGACTCGGCGTTCGTCGTCGACCCTTCCGCTGAGGAGTTGGCCGACATCGCCGTCGCGACGAATGATTCTGCCAGGACGTATGACGTCTCGCCGAGGGTGGCTTTGCTCTCGTTCTCCACGCACGGCTCTGCCAAGCATGTCATGGTGGACAAGGTGGCTGAGGCGACGAGGCTGGTCAAGGAGCGCCGGCCGGATATCGTCGTGGACGGCGAGGTGCAGTTCGACGCGGCGTACGTGCCGTCCGTGGCGATGAAGAAGTGCCCGGACAGCCCTTTAAAAGGAGAGGCGAACGTTTTTATATTCCCGTCGCTTGACGCCGGGAACGCCTGCTACAAGGTGGCGCAGCGGCTCGGCGGCTACCAAGCGATAGGCCCCATCATCCAGGGGCTCAAGCGGCCGATGAACGACCTCTCACGTGGTTGCTCCGCCGAGGACATCGTCCAGGTCGCTGCCATCACCGCGGTGCAGGCGCAGCAATCGTGATGCCCTATGGACGTAGCCCTCAAGGAGAGTCTCGCTGACCGCCTCAGACATTACGTCGCGGTGGGCGCGGTGACCGCGGCGCTCGTCGCCACCGGCATCCATCACTCGACGTCGCGACGGGAGCAAGTGGCCGTGGCTGACATGCCCATCCCCTTGACCGCGATGCAGGCCACCTCGGTCATCCCCGAGGCGGTGTACGCAGCTGCGCCCGTCGCGTTCCCCTTCGCCGCCGAGGGCGTCCTCTCCTACGGGTCGTTGGCTGATGCCAAGCCCGTCGTCCTCCCGTTGGAGTTCTACTGCCCGTACAAGGGCTGGCTCAGGATCTCGTTGCGCGGCCAGGACCTCTCCGGCGTCTTGTCAGGGTATGAGTCCGCTGCCCGCCAGGCAGGGTTTGACGCGTGGTCGTTCACCGCCCTTGACGGCTTGCGCCTCGTCGTGCCGTTCGATGCGCGGCTCGCGTTCAGCATGTCCCGGGAGAACGATGATGGCAAGCATGATAATAATTACGCGCTCGGCGCCGTGGTGGGCGGCGGGGCGTTCTATCTCGATAAGGTGACCGGCGTGGCGCCCGTGTTGGCGTCTGATACCGGCCTCGTCGCGAGTGACGGTCGCTCGTACGACGTTAGGGGATTGGAGTCCCTCCTCGAGGAGCGCGGCTTGAGGGGTGATGTTTCTTTGTCGTTGCTGGGCGGCTCTGACGCTTTGGTCATCGGTAGCGATGATCACAAGGCCGTGGTGCAGCGGCGTTATCTTGAGGGCTCGACGCTGCTCCTCGATGATGACGGCACGTACGACCTGTACGCCCCTTCTTTGGGCAACTATTTCCAGGTGCGTGACGTGGTGAGGTTAGGCTTCTCTGAGAAGGAGTGATGCTCGTCCTTATTCCTCGATGACCTTGATGGCTCCTTCAGGGGCTGAGGCTTCGCATGCTCGGCAGACCGTGCAGTTCTCTGGGTGCGCCGCGACGATTTTGCCGTCCTGTTCCTCGAAGACCTGGGTGGGGCAGACGTCGAGCGCTGATTTGTCGTCTCCGAGCTTCTCATAATCGATTTCTATGCGTACCATGGGCGTATCACCTGTGAGATTTCTTTCCTGGGTTCGTGCTTTAATTATTTTTCGGTGTCCTTGAGTGCTTTGAGCTCTTGGAGCCGCCACTGCGCGTCCTGTTCTGCGAGCTTGAACAATCTCTCAGCTTCTTCGGGGAACGCTATCTTGAGGCTCTTGTACCTTCCCTCGTTGTTCAGGTAGTCGGTGAAGGGCACTTTGGGTTCGTGGCTGTCGAGCTGGAACGGGTTCTTGCCCTCGCTCCGTAATCGCGGGTCGTACCGGTACAGGGGCCAGTACCCTGATTCGACGGCGAGCTTGTACTCCTTGTTGCTGTGCCGCATGTCGATGTGGTGCGCGATGCACGGGCTGTACGCGATGATGATGCTCGGCCCGTCGTAGCTCTCCGCCTCAGTCATGGCCTTGATGACTTGGTTCATGTTCGCTCCTAGGCTGACCGTGGCGACGTACACGTTCCCGTACGTCATCAGCATGCGGCCGAGGTCTTTCCGGGACTGCTTCTTCCCGGACACGGCGAACTTCGCCGTTGCTCCTCTCGGTGTTGCTTTGCTGCATTGGCCGCCGGTGTTGCTGTACACCTCGGTGTCGAGGACGAGTACGTTCACGTTCCTGCCCGAGGCCATGACGTGGTCTAGCCCGCCGTAGCCGATGTCGTACGCCCAGCCGTCGCCGCCGATCGCCCATACGCTCTTGTCCACGAGGAAGTCCTTGAGCTCGTCCGCTTTGGAGAGTAGTTGCGCGCTCTCGCCGTAGGATTCCTCCTTCGCTTTCGGGAGGTGCGCGAGCACGTCCTTCGCCGCTTGCTTCGCCTCGTCGTCCGTCTTCTCCCACGCGCCGAGCATCCGCTCTATCGCTCCTCGCAGCTCTTCCGTCGTCCCGGTCTTGAGGAGCCGTTCCAGGGTTGCTTTGAGCTCTCGACGGTTCGCGTCCACTGCTAGTCGGAAGCCGAAGCCGTACTCCGCGTTGTCCTCGAACAACGAGTTCGCCCACGCAGGCCCTCTGCCTTCCTTGTTCTTCGCGTACGGCGTGATGGGGAAGGTGCCGCCGTAGATGCTGCTGCACCCCGTCGCGTTCGCGATGATCATGCGGTCGCCGAAGAGTTGCGTGACGAGCTTGAGGTAGGGGGTTTCTCCGCACCCCGCGCATGCGCCTGAGAACTCGAACAGGGGTGTGATGAGCTGGCTTCCTTTGATGGTGTTGGTGCGCGTGCCGTCCGTGATGTCGGGTAATGAGTCAAAGTACGCTGCTCGTTCAGCCTCTCCTGACGCCATCGCTTCTTCGAGCGGTTGCTGGACGAGGGCGCCGACGGGGCAGAGGTCGACGCAGTTGCCGCACGCGTTCGTGCCGGTGCAGTCTTGCGGGTATACTTGTACTCGGAAGCGTAGTCCTCGATCGTTCTTCGTGTTGCTTTCCAGCGTGGTGAACCCTTCCGGTGCTCCTTCCAGGCTTTTGGGGTCTATCTGCTTCGTCCTGATGCTCGCGTGCGGGCACACCATGGCGCAGATGCCGCACTGCGTGCATTTCTCCGGAAGCCATTTCGGGATGGTCAGCGCGATGCCTCTCTTCTCGAGCTTGTTCGTACCCGTCGGCACGGAACCGTCGAGTGGCATCTTGCTCACCGGCACGTCGTCCCCTTTGAGTCGCATGATGGGTTCGATGACGCCTTTCTCCCATTCCCCCGCTTCTGGCGGGACGTGTTGGTGTGGCGGTGTCGCGCCGCTCGGTTGTTCGGGGATGACCACTTCTTGGAGTGCTTCTCGTGCGCGGTCGATGGCGTCATAGTTCATCTGCACGATTTTTTCTCCTTTGCTGCTGAACTGCTTCTTCACCGCTTCCTTCATGAGTTGCAGGGCTTCTTCTTCGGGGAGCACGCCGCTGATCTTGAAGAACGCTGCTTGCATGACGGTGTTGATGCGGTTGCCGAGCCCGACGTCGGCGGCGATCTTGTTCGCGTCGATGGTGTAGCACTTGAGATTTTTTTCTTTGATGGTTCGTTGCATGTCCTCGGTGAGGTTGTTGAACGCTTCTCCTGGCTGCCACGGGCTGTTGAGGAGGAAGGTTCCTCCTTCGGTGATGCCTTCTAGGATGTCGTACCGTCCGATGTAGCTCGTCTTGTGCAGCGCTACGAAGTTCGTCTTGGTGAGGAAGTACTGTGAGCGGATGGGGTGCTTGCCGAACCGCAGGTGGCTGACCGTGACGCCGCCCGCTTTGTGGCTGTCGTAGCTGAAGTAGGCTTGGACGTATTGGTCGGTGCTCTCCCCGATGATCTTGATGCTGTTCTTGTTCGCGCTGACCGTGCCGTCGCTGCCGTACCCCCAGAACTTGCACTTGATGTCATCTTGCGGTTCTGAGTCTATCTCCTCGAGGATCTTCGTGTTGGTGTGCGTGACGTCGTCGTTGATGCCGACGGTGAAGCCGTGGAAGCACTCGTTGTCGAGGTGGTCATAGACGGATTTGGCCATGGTGGGTGTGAATTCCTTGCTGCTCAGCCCGTACCTGCCGCCGATGATGGTGACGTCCTTGCCTTTGAGGGCTGCGATGACATCTAAGTAAAGGGGTTCTCCTATGCTTCCTGGCTCTTTCGTGCGGTCCAATACGGCTATCTTCTTGACGTTTTTTGGGAGGGCTGCGAGGAAGTCTTCGACGCTGAACGGCCGGTACAGCCTGACCTTGATGGCGCCGACGTTGTCGCCGCGGGCGTTGAGGTAGTCGACGACTTCGTGGAGCGTGTTGTTAGCGCTGCCCATGGCGATGATGACTTTTTCCGCGTCGGGGCTGCCGACGTAGTCGAATGGCTGGTAGTGGCGACCGGTCTTCTCGCCGAAGAGGAGCATGCATTTTTTCACGATGCCTGGGCACGCCTGATAATATTTGTTGACCGTCTCTCGTCCTTGGAAGTATACGTCGGGGTTCTCCGCGCCGACCTTGCACACGGGGTGCTCGGGGTTGAGCGCTCTTGCCTTGAATTCCTTGATGGCTTGCTCGTCCAGCCCTGCTCGCATGGTGTCCTCGTCCACCACCGTTATCTTCTCCACTTGGTGGCTGGTGCGGAAGCCGTCGAAGAAGTTGAGGAAGGGAATCCTCGCTTTGACCGTGGCCCAGTGGCTGATGACCGCTAGGTCTTGTGTTTCTTGCACGTCCGCGGCCGCCATGATGGCGAACCCGGTGTTGCGCGCGGCCATGACGTCCGAGTGGTCTGCGAAGATGCTGAGGGCTTGGCACGCTAATGAGCGCGCGGCGACGTGGAACACGGTGGGGAGCATCTCGCCCGCTATCTTGTGCATGTTGGGGAGCATGAGCATGAGTCCTTGCGAGCTGGTGAAGGTGGTGGTGAGGGCGCCTGCGCTGAGCGCGCCGTGCACGGCTCCTGACGCTCCTCCTTCTGATTGCATCTCTATCACTTCGACGGGCTGGCCGAACAGGTTCAGCTTGCCTTTCGCGGCGTTCTCGTCCGCGAGCTCTCCCATGTTGCTGCTCGGCGTGATGGGGTAGATGGCGGCGACCTCGCTGAACGCGTACGCTATCGTCGATGCCGCGGTGTTGCCGTCGATGGTGCTGTGCTTGGTCATGGTGTTTTTCGCCTCTGGTGCGGTGTAGGGCTGCGCTTGCCGTGCTGAGAACGCTCGTCCTCACCTCCCCATACATGGGTTTAAAAATATTTATTTAAACCTTTTCCTTTTCTTCGATGATCTGCTTATAAATTGTCTTTGGTAGGGCGTCCCTGTTCTCCCTCGTGGCGGTGTACGCCCTGTGCTGGTGGGCTGCGAACCGTTCGAGGAAATCGTCGAGGTTCAGGTCGCGGACGAGCACGACGCACCGCTCCTCAGGCAGGCACCGCTCGAGTAAGGGGCGGAATCCTTGTCCTTGCAGCTCGAGCTTGCCGTACTCGTCGATGAACGCGTACCGCCCTCTCCGCAGGGCTTCCTCGACCGCTGCTTCGCCGAACCTGATGGCGCTGTTCGGGATGGCGAACGGGCCGATGTACTGCGCGTCCTCCATGGGTTGCTTGTGCAGGAACCGTCGCTGATCGCCCGTGGCGAGGTCGGTGATGTACGGCCCTTCGCACAGGAAGCCGCCCGGCGCGGTGCCTCCTTGCCTGAGCAGTTCGGCGAGCGTCCTCGCCGCCCGGGTCTTCCCGGCGCGTTTCTCTCCGGTGATGATGATGTTCATGGCATTCTCCTTAGTTTTTGTGCGATGGCAGGACGCCTATCATCTGGAGGAGGAAGACGAGGGAGCTGAGCAGGATGATGATGACGAGGACGCCGAGGCGGTTGGTGAACTCCGCTTGGAAGAGCCACACGCCGATGAGGCAGAGGCACACGTAGATGGTGAGGAGGTGCTTCGCCCAGGCGACGACTCCCAATGCTTCATCCTCCTCCGAGCTTGCTGAACGCCTCGTCCTGTCCTCGCTTGATGGCTTCCCAGTACTCTTTCGCCGCTCGCCACTTGTCCTGGTCGAACCGTTCCTGCCACGCCTGGGCGCCGGGGTGGTCCTTCGCTTGCCGTCGGAGGTAGCCGTGGATCAAATCGATGACTTTTTCCGTCTCCCAGAACACGGCGTCGTTCTCCTCGTTGATGCCCTTCGCCAGCTGCTCGTGGTGTTGCTGGTAGTCTATTTGTTCGCCGTACAGGGTATTCACGAGCTTGGGGAGTATCTGCTCGATCCATTTGCGGTGGAACCTGCACAACCCCCCATTATCGCTGTACAGCTCGAACACCATGCGCTCCACGTTCTTCCTCCCCACGTCTTCCGGCTCCGCGTAGTCGCCGCCGTAGCTCGTGCAGTACTTGCCCATGAGGGGCATGGGGCTGTACATGCCCGGGCTCCAGTACTGGTTAGGGGCCATGCAGCCTTGCTCTCCGTGCGCGTTGTACATGGCGAGGTGCAGTGCTTTCTCCCCGTACTTCTCTGCCAAGCGCTTCGCGGCGACGCGCATCCCGTCCTTGAACGTGTCGTTGCGCATGGCCATGTTCATGATCTCTATCGCCAGTTCGGCGTTGTGCATGCTGTCCAGGACGACGTCGAAGCCTTCCGGGCTGAACTTGGGGTCTTTGGTGAGGCCGAAGTCCTCTTTCGGGAATACCTTGCTGTCGAGGCAGTCCATGATCCACGCGACGATGACGCCTATCTGGATGGCGTCCACTCCTAATGTGTCTGCGTGGTGGTTCGCCAGCTCGGCGGCTCGTTGGTCGAAGATGCCTGACAAGGGGCCGAGGGCTTGGTACGGCTCGTAGTCCTTCTTGTACTTGCCGCGCATCTTCTTGCACACTGCGGGGCACGGCTCGCCGCAGTGCCTGAACTGCTTGGTGTCGATGGATTCCTCGTTGAATTGTTTTAGGTAGTGGTCGATGACGAACCGTTGGTGGACGTCTATCCTTTGCTCCTCGGTCCAGCCGTTGCTGCGGTAGTTGAAGCTGAACATTTCTCCTTTGAGCTTGGTGAAGTTGACGCCGAGCGTTCCTCCTGAGTGGAAGTGCTCGTCGTACCGGTACTTCTTCGTCGCGGCTAAGTCTTCCGCGACCATCTTGAGCTTGAACTCCTCTTCGAACAGGGCGTCGATCTTGGCCCGGTCGGTCAGTCTTTCGTCCCTGATCATCTCGTCCCCGCCGTAGATGATGCCTGCGATGCCGTGGTTCTGGAGGAGGTGGCTGCCGAGCCCGCCCCTTCCCGCCCAGCAGTCCACCGGGGTGATGCCGTCCTTGTCCGTCGGCGCCGAGCCGAGGGCTCCTGCGCGGCTGTGCAGGGCTGCGGGGCCTGTGGCGATGACCCGGCATTCCTTGAAGTCATCGTGGAACTTGTCGTAGATGTACTGCTGCAACGCGTAGAACCCTTGCTCTTCCTTGTAGCCTTTCCAGGCGTCCTCGACGTCCATGGGGATGAACGTGACGCTGATGTCTTGTCCTTGCTTCTTGTTCAGCTTGAGGATGCTGGTCTCCGCGCACTTGCCTTTGACGTGGAGGTAGTGCACGCCGAGCCGGAGCATGACGTACGCCGCGCCGCCCATGGTGCTGTCGTAGTAGTGCCCCCAGAGTTTTGAGCGGCCGACGACGATCAGGCGGTGCGTGCCGGGGATGTTGCTCCCCGCTAATAGTCCTCTGCCGAGGATGAGGTAGTCCTCTCCTTTCCGGTACTCCTTGAGGCCGTAGTCCATGGGGCCGATGATGTCAGGGTCCTCGATGGTGGTGATCTCGTAGGCTTTGTTCGTGGCGTCGATGATGAGTGATTGCTGCGGTATCATGTGCTGTGTCTTGAGGTCTTCGGTGTTTTTAACTGTTTTCCTTGCTTTTTATAGCTGGCTGCGTGCGTGGTCGTCCTCTCTGCCTTGCTCATCTCTTCTTCTTCATCCTCCTGAAGTAGGCGATGATGATGACATTGGTGGTGATGACGATGAGGATGAGGGCGATGACGAGCGCGTTCTGGCCGATGAAGCCCGTCTCGGCCCCGGTGACCTCTCCCGTCGCCTTCCCGCCCACGTAGAGCTCGTCCATCTTGACCACGACGGGGTAGGTCTGCTGGGTCTGCTTTCCTTCGTAGTTGACGATGACGTTGATGTCATACGCGCCGACGACGAGCTTATCCGTGTCCCAGTAGCCGGTGAGGACCGCCCTGCTCAGCGCCTTGACGTCTGCTGTGAGGGTCTCGAAGTCTTGGACGATGCTTCCTTCCTTGGTGAGGACGTAGACGTCGGCGTGGACGTCCTCGACGAGGTCGTTCCACTTGTTCCTGACCGTGACGTCGAGGGGGATGATGCCGCCGAGGGCGAACGATGACGAGCTGATGCTTTCCGACACGACCTCTTTCAGGCCGACGGTGAACTCGTCGCGCAGCCCGATCGCTTTGTCCCCGTAGTGCAGGTTGATGTGGATGACGTATTCTCCCGGCTCTTTCTCCTCCTCCCAGGCCGTCTCCAGCTTTCCCGTGCCGAGGTAGCTGATGACGGTCTTCTCGGTCTGCCACGACGCCAGTTCCTTGTTCGTCGGGCCCTTGATGGTGATGTCCGCCCAGACGGCGACGGCTTCTTCTCCCTTGTTCACGATGCTAATCGTGATGGGCGTCGGCTGTGTCGGGCCGCTCTCGCCGATGCTGAGCTGGGCGTTGATGTGGTCGCCGTTGACGGGCACGTCCACGCTGACGTCCGCGATGAGGGTGACGAGGCTGGAGACCGTGCTTCCCATCTCCGGCCCTGGTATCTGCTCTATCCTGATGCTCATCGTGCTCTTCCCCGGCGGGAGGCTTTCTGGCAGCTTGAGGCTGAACGGGACGTCAGCGCTCCGCGTGTCCTCGTCGAGGTGGATGACTTTTGAGGCGTAGTGCGCGTACGGCGCGAGTTGCCCGTCGAAGCTGACCGTGAAGTAGCCTTCCGCTCGTTCAGGGTTCTCGATGGTGACGCTGAGGGATTGCTGCTCGTAGTGGTATGCCGCTCGTTGCCGCGCCGGCTGGATGCCCCACGCGCCTGCGAGCTGCAGGGTGAGGAGTAGGATGATGATGGCCGTTGCTGTCTTCGTCGTCCTCATCCTTTCGTCGACCTCCAGGAGAATCGTATCCTGCCCGTCTTGCTCCCGCCCGTCTCCATCCAGGGCACTTCGATGGCGACGTCCACGGCGGCCTCGTCGCTCGCATCAGCGTAGTCGAGACTGGCGATGACGGTCTGGTTGGCCTGCATGACCGTGACGTTCTGCCAATCAGTGAGGGAGTCGGCCCAGGTGAATGATCCTGGTTCGGAGGCGTTGTTCGCCTTGTACTGCCAGTAGTGCGTGCCGAGGCTTACCGTGGCCCATAATGGTTGCGTGGCGCTCACGTTGGTCAGGTTGGCGAGGATGATGCCGTCGTTGCGGAAGGTGAACGGTTGTGGTTTGTCATTGGTGGTGTCGTTCGTGCTGCCGAGCGAGAGGCTCGTGCCGAAGTTGACCTCTTGGTTGGTGATGGTGACGGAGAGGTAGTCGTCGATGCTGAAGTTCCAGACTGCTGTGTAGTTGGAGCAGTCCCAGTTGTCGCACGCGCGCACGGACCAGTTGTACGCGTGGTCGTACGTTTCGTACTCGGTCCAGAGCTCTTCCTGGGTGGTGTGGTTGTTCGTGGTGAGGTTGTCGCGGTCGTAGTCAGGGGCGTAGTCGTTGGTGATGTTGATGGTGTAGTTGATGTCGTCTCCTTCCTCGTCCGTCGAGGCGGTCCAGTTGAACGTCGGCGTCCTGGTCTTGATGCTGTGGTTGCCGCTTGTTGGCCATTGCAGGGTTGGTGTTGTCGGCGCTTGGTTGGGGTAGGTGTTGCTGCTGGTGTAGGAGGAGACGCAGTCGTTGTTGGAGTCGCAGAAGGTGATGTTCATCTCTTCTGTTGTGTAGGGGGTGCCGGTGCACGTGTACGTGGCGTTGAAGTAGTCGCCGTTGGTGGTGTTTGTCGTGTACGTGCACGCGCCGTTGTCGATGGTCGTGTTTGCTATGTCGTCTGCGCCGTTCTGGTCGCTGACGCC
>JAFGNA010000007.1 GCA_016927245.1 Candidatus Woesearchaeota archaeon | reverse complement strand
GAAGTCAGGCTGGAACGAGGCGTACAGCGCCGCTGCCTCGTCGTCCTTGGCGCACACCACGCTCACCAATCCTGCTTCTCGCGCGCGCGCCACCGCTCGTCGCAACTCCTCCTCCTCGTACCGATCCTCCGAGTGGTTGAGCAACGCGCCGACGCCGCCGTTGCGCATGACGTCCTCAGCGATGATGTGACCGGTCGTCGCCCCTGGCAGCTCCGGGTCGAGGTGCTCGACCAGTACGGGGACGAGCCCGAGCCCCGCGGCGCGGTAGAGGCTAGTGGCGGGCACGGCGAGCGCGATGGTGACGCGACGCTTCCCCGAGGCGCCTCGACGCTCCAGCACGCGCACCGACGCCCGCGCCACTTCCTCGGCGAGCTCGCCGGTGTCGCCGTAGTTCTTGCAGTTGATCAGGAGCAGTGGTCGCTGCAGCATGTCATCGCCTCTCATCCATTCACCGGTCTTCTTTCAGCAAGGGCCAATCCGGCACGTTCCTGATGCGCGGCCTGCGTCCCTCCTGCTCGCGCTTGGCGGCCAGGTGCTCCTTGGCCTTTGCGAGCTGCTCATCAGTCAGGGTCTCATCGACGTTCCTGCCGCTCCGCCGCCGCTTCGCCTCGAGCGGCCTGTCCTTGGCTAGTTTGGCCGCGCAGCTCCCGCACAGGCGGTGGCCGTGCGCCTCCTCGATGCAGGCTTCGCAGATGGGCCGTGAGCACCACCCGCAGTGCGTCACCGCTTCCTTGCCGTGCTCTGCGCACATCCTCGGTCCCACCATGATCGGTGTAGAAGACGTCCTGCTTAATAATTCTTTCCACTCTTCCAGGGGTGGTAGCGCCATGCCAGCGCCGCGCCGCCGATGAGGAACATGAGGAGGCTGAGCGCCTGGCCTGTGGAGATGCCGAGCAGCGCGACGGGGTCGTCCCGCCAGAAGTTGACGATGAACCGGAGGAGGCCGTAGAGCGTGATGAACAACCACATGATCAGCCCTGGCTTCTCGGCTCGCCGCCGCCACGCCCAGGAGAGGGTGCCGAAGATGGCGAGGTTCTTGAGGGCTTCGTACAGTTGTGAGGGGTGCCTGCACCCGTTGTTGCCGGGCGCCGCCGCTTCTGGGAAGCGGACGCACCACGCCGCGTCGGTGACCTTGCCGACGAGTTCCGAGTTGATGTAGTTCGCGATGCGCCCGAGGAAGAGCGAGAACGCTGCGGGGATGGCGAGGGCGTCGCCGAGCTCGAGCAGGGGCACGCCGTGCTTGCGCGTGAACCACCACGTGACGAGGGCGACGCCTATGAGGCCGCCGTGGAAGCTCATCCCTCCTTCCCATATCCTGAGCACTTGTAAGGGTGTGGTGACGAGGACATCCCATTGGTAGAACAAGAACTCGAAGAGCCGCCCGCCGATGACGACGCCGATGATGAGGAGTATGAGGAACTGCTCGGCGTTCTCCTCGGTCAGGTTGCGTATCTGCCCTTCCCGTGCTAGCTTGCGCAGCCACCAGTACGCGAGGAGGAAGCCGATGACGTACACGAGACCGTACCAGCGCACCTCCAATGGGCCGATGCTGAAGATGATCGGGCTGATGGTCTGGGTGAGCATGCGTTGCGGGTGCCGCAGTCGCATAAAAACCTTATGGTTCTTCTCGTCGCAGGCTGTGCTTGGCGAAGAGGAGGTTGCAGTTGCTGCAGAAGTAGAGGGCCTGGTCGTTGCCTTTCACGTCTCCTTTGCACACCGGGCAGCCGTGCGGGACTGTGATGACGTCTTCCACGCAGGGTCTTGTCACTATTCGTTTAAAAGCTTTGTTCTTCGCGCAAGGACCATAACATTTAAAAAGGGCCTCGCGCTCGCTCCTCCGGGTTTATAGGCAGCTTCTCATTGAGAAGGTGAACATATGACGATGCACGCAGTAGCGCAACAAGCACTCATCGAGGAGGTCGCCAAGGATCTCCGTAAGCTAATCGGCAAGCCGGACTGGGCTGAGTACGCCAAGACTGGCGTGCACAAGGAACGACCGCCTTCTCATGAGGACTGGTGGTATCTCCGCGCCGCGTCCGTACTCCGAACGGTGTACCTCCGAGGACCAGTCGGGGTGTCCAAGCTCCGCGCCAAGTACGGTGGCCGCAAGGATCGCGGCGTGAAGCCGAGCGTGTTCGCTAAAGGCTCGGGCAGCGTGATTAGGCGCGTCTTCCAGGAGTTGGAGCAGGCAGGGCTGGTCAAGCAGGGAGAGCAGGGCGTGCACAAGGGTCGCGTCATCACGCCGAAGGGCGCGTCGTTGCTGTTCTCGGCTGCGAAGCGCATCTCGCCGAAGCCCAAGCAGTCCTCGAAGCGGCCCGTGCAGAAGAAGCCTGTCGCGAAGGAGGGATCAGCGAAGAAGCCTGTCGCGAAGAAGGAATCAGCGAAGAAGCCCGTGCTGAAGAAGCCCGTGGCTGACGAGGAGCAGGAGTGATCAGCAATGGCACGGTTCATCCATTTCTCGAGGAAGAAGCGGTTGGGGAAGCTCTCTCGCCAGACGCGCTGGGCGCCGTTCTGGACGGTCCCGAAGATTTACGGTATTGGCAGGCGCGTCCACCCAGGCAGGCATACCGATGTGAAGCGTCACTGGCGACGCGTCAAGAACAAGGTGTGATGAACACATGGCAGCCACACAGAAGACGTACACCATCCCGCTCAGGAAGAGCTTCCATGAAGCCGCGCCGCTCAAGCGCACGCCCAAGGCGGTCCGTGCGGTCAAGGCCTACCTCATCAAGCATTGCAAGGCTGACGAGGTCCGCATAGGCGCGCGGCTGAACGACCTGCTCTGGTCAAAGGGCATCACGAACCCCCCGCACAAGGTGGCCGTGGACGTCATCGTCGCCGACGGCGTCGCCAAGGCGGAGCTCCAAGGATTCGCGTACCAGGAGGCGAAGAAGATCCAGAAGAAGAAGGAGCCCCAATCCTTCAAGGAGCGCATCGCTTCCAAGATAGGCGCGCCCGTCGCCAAGGATGACGGGGCGCAGCCCGCAGGGCAAGGGTCGCCCGCGGCGGAGGATTCTGCCGCGCAGCAGGCCGCCAAGGCCTCGCCGAAGCCTCAGGAGCCGGGAGCGACCGCCAAGAAAGGCTGATACTCTTCTTATACTCGTATGTCGAGTTCTCTCAGCACGGCCTTCAGGGCGTCGTCGATGGCCATGAACACGTTCGCGCCTGTGACGCTTGCTTCTGCTGACCGCTCGGCAGTCTTCACCTCTGCCTGCAGTGAGAAGCCCGCCGCGACGCGTTCCATCGTGATGTCTGCCTGTTCGCACTTCCCTGCGTGGTCGCACACCTTCCTGATATAGCTGCCGACGAGCTTCTTGGCGATGAGGAGTTCTGCGTGGTCCAGTTCTTCAAAGCCATGCAGGCGGATGTTGCCTCCGAGCTCGATCATCCTTCATCTCCCTGTCATCATTACTGGCGTCCCTGCTATAAATATTCTTTGTTGCCGGCTCTCCGCCCACCACCCACAATCTTTATAAACGGCCTGGGGTTTTCCCTTCCTTGCCGGGATGTGGGCGACGGCTTGCCTGAACTGGTTACTGACAAGAGAACAATGGAGGCCGATGAACAATGGGATATCTCAAGTACGTCCGCGAGGCGTGGAAGAACCCTCGCAAACACCTGGGAAAAGCGTACCAGGACAAGCTCATCAAGTGGCGCAAGGAGCCCGTCACGGTCCGCGTGGAGCGACCGACCAGGATTGACCGCGCCCGCTCATTGGGGTACAAGGCCAAGCAAGGCGTCATCGTCGTGCGGCAGCGCGTCTCGAAGGGCGGCCACGTCCGTCCCGCCATCAAGGGCGGTCGCCGCCCGAAGACGAACACGCGGCGCATGGCCCTCAAAGTCAGCTATCAGGTGATAGCCGAGCAGCGTGCGAACAAGAAGTATCCGAACTGCGAGGTGGCTGGGAGCTACCTCGCCGCGGAGGACGGCCAGCACAAGTGGTTCGAGATCATCCTGTACGACAGGGACCACCCTGTCATCAAGGCTGATGAGCGGCTTCGCTGGGCGTACGATGCTCGTAACAAGGCTGCGCGTGGCTTGACGTCCGCTGGGAGGAAGTCTCGCGGGCTGCGCAACAAGGGCAAGGGCGCGGAGAAGGCGCGCCCGAGCAGGGCCGCGGCGGCGCGGCGGAAGAGCAAAGATTGACCGCTTTTCTTCCCTTCCTCTTTTTTTTTCGAAAACCAAAAGAAATAAGGTGTTCTTTAGGTGATGCGGCGTAAGGCTGGCTATCATCGTGTCGTTCGCCCTGTTGCTCGTCGCTCGCTCACAAGGAGTGTCCTCTCGGGCTGGAGGATTAACTGTTGCGTCGAGGGCGAGGATTATGCGTCACGCGCAGCTAGACATCCACGAAGAGGTTATGCTTCTGCTTGCCTTCGAGCTCTTCGAGGATGCGCCGCACGACCGCCTTCTTCGGGTCGGGCATGAGCTTGACGCGCTTGCGCATGTCGTCGAAGCTCGTGAACGGCTCTCCCCGCCGCTCTTCCACGATCTCCCACATGTGCTTCTTCCCCACGCCCGGCAATAGCTCGAGCACGTGCATCCTCGTGCTGAGCGGCTGCGCCTTGTTGAAGAACGCGACGAACCGTTCCTGGTGTTCGCTGACGAGCTGTTCCACGACGTGCACCAGCTCTGCCTTGGCTGTTTGGGTGAGCTTCTGCATCCCTATCTTGCCGTTGATGTGGTGCACCTTGTCCCTGGGGCCGTCGCCGATGTAGGCTTCTTCTCCTGGTTGGAGAGAGATGCCTTTCTTCGGCACGAGCTCGAGCAGGGTGAAGTTCTTGGTGCCGATGACCTGGGCGATGGGGTCTTTCAGGTGGATGGGCCTGGTGTCGAAGGGGTAGCCGTTCGGCAAGAAGTCCAGGACGATAGCTCGCTCTTCCTTACGGTCATCGTGTTGCATCGGCTCCCCCCCGCTAGCGCCATTCTTTCTGCTCATTGAGCTATACTGATATAAATAATTTGCCTTTCAGCCGTCGTCAGAACGCCTCATTTCCTGGCAGGGACGACCTCGTTGATGGCCGCGACGATCTTGCCCATGTTCTCGTTGGAGACCGTGAGCGTGTAGCCTTGCAGGATGACCTTGAGCTCTGCTAGGCTCCTCGGCACGGTGTCGAGTATCTTGATGACCTGCTCTTCCTTGAGGCGGGGGATGTCCAGCTCTTGTATTTTCTTCTGGAGATCGTTCGCTTGTTTCTGGGTGAGCTGCGCGGCTTGGTTGACGTACTCCTCGGTCTTGCCTGCGCGGAAGCCGAGTTCCTCGTCTCGCTTCTTCAGCTTGTTCAGGGTTGATTTGAGCGCGACGATGGAGAACGGCGTCTTCTCGAGGATGTCTGGTTTGGTCATGCGCATTCTACCTCATGCTTTACGGAGGTGCACCGGGTGCACGACGGCCTCTTTGGTCTTCGCGCCGTCCTTGACTGCGACCGCGTAGCACTCGCCTTGCCGCTTCTTGACGATGCCTGTCTTGCCGTGGAGCCGGGGCGGGTACGTGGCGTGTTGTATGCCTGGCTCGAGCTGCAGGATGACCTTGTCGCCCGGCTGGAATGATTGTAGGTATGCTCGTTGCGAAATCTTCCCTTTGTCCCTGCTGGATTTGGTGAAGACGCCGAGCCGTTTCCGCCTGCTGCCGCCGATGCGTGCCATGTCTTTTCGAGAAGCGCAAGCCTTTTTATAAAGCTTTCTGCTGGTCCTTCGAGGGCAAAGTATTTATAGGACTGGTGTCTTGGTAAGGGGTAGCAATTCTTGCGGGAAGGGTCATGGAAGAACTGGACGCCGTCAAGGTCGCCACGAGGTGCCCGCACTGCGGAGCGAAGATAGCACCTGATGACGTGGTGTGCCCGAAGTGCGGGGCTGACATCTGAAGCACGACGCTGGCAAAGCTGAGGAACGGAGGATCGCGCTTGTGCTCAGGGCGCTTCTTCCGCCTTCTGCTCAGAGGGCACTAGTTTCTCGATGACCTCGGCGCTGATGCCCGCTTCGGCCATCCTCGCCTTGACGGCTCCCTTGTCCTTGCCAGCCATCTCGTCGAGGACTTGCTTGGCCAGTTTCTCCTCCTCGGCGTGCTTCTCCGCCACTTCTGCCTGGAGCTCCTTGCGCTCCTCTTCCAGTTCTTTCTGTTCCTCGGCGGAGAGCTCTGTCTTCTCGGCCTTGATCTCCTTGTCGTACTTGCCAGCGTCGAGGTCCTTGAAGAACTCTTGCGCCTTGGCGCCTTCTATCTTGACGCCCATGCTCTGGCACGTGCCCGCTATCTCCTTGACTTTCTCCTTGAGCGTGGTGCCTGACAGCGCGTCCTCCTTCATCTTCGCGATCTTGATGAGCTGCTCGACCTTGAGGTCGGCGATGAGATCCTCCTGCGGCTTGCCGCTCCCCTTCTGGATGCCTGCTTCTTGCTTGATCAGGGCGGAGGCGGGAGGGGTGCCGACCGTGATGGAGAACGCCTTGGTGTCCGTGTCCACCTCGACCGTGACGGGGACCTGCATGCCCTTGAACGCTTCGGTCTTCTTGTTGATCTCCGCGACGACCTGGCCTATGTTCACGCCTAAGGGGCCGAGGGCTGGTCCTAGTGGCGGGGCTGCAGATGCTTTGCCGCCGTTGATGAGCGCTTCTACGCTTTGCTTTGCCATTGGTTATCACCTGTTGTTTAGAGAGGATGCTCTTCTTGGAGCGACCCCGTGATTTAGCGGTTGAGAACACAGCTCTTTTTAAAAGGGTTGTGGTCTTGGCGCAAGAAGGCTTATATACTTCTTTTGCGGTGGGCTCTCCCATGCCTGGCCTGTCGCCCGCCAATGCTGAGCACTTCTATGGATTACTGGCTTTCGCGAAGAAGGTATTCGCGCTCTTCGAGGCTAACGGTATCGATTTCGTTGTGTATGGGAGCTTTGCCCTTTTCTATTATACCAAGGATGCTTCGTTGTCCGTGAATGACATCGACGTGATGGTTCCTGTGGCCGCCCGTCCTCGGCTCGTGTCGTCGTTGCGAGAGAAGGGCGTTCCTTTCGAGGCTTCCGGTGATGGGTTGTTTATCCGGGACGGCGAATCGCTCATCGAGGTCGATGAGTGGGGGCTCGGCAATCAGGAGCTCGCCGCCGCGCTTGAGAAGAGCACCGTCCATGCGTACGGCTTGGCGCTCCCCCTCGTCTCCCTCAAAAGCCTTGAACTAATCTATTCCTTAGCGAAGGCTTGTCCTCACAACAACGATGCTGAGAAGATTAAGCAGAGGATCGCTCACTTGGAATCGTTCTTGGGACGGCCGTTGCGGGCGTGACCCGGGCGAGGCTTGTTGCGAGGCGGTATCAATCCTTCTGCTCTTCCTGTCCGTTCTTCTTCCTGTTCCCGTCCAATGACTCTGTGTGCTTGCACTTGGGATACCCTGAGCAGCCCCAGAACTCGCCGTAGATGCTTTTGCGGAGCTTCATGTCCTTGCCGCACTTCGGGCACTTCTTCACATGCGCAGACTCCTCAGCTTCGAGGATGGCTTCCTTTGCGCCCTCGACCTGCTTGCCCGGGCAGTGCAGGTTGAGGCAGAGCTCTTGCGGCGCCCTCCCTCTGGCCTTGATGCTGATGAGGGGGTACTCGTCGTGCGGGCACAGCTTCCCAGTAGCTTTGATAATGCCTGTTTGCGGGAGCGACGCGGTGAAGTCGCAATCAGGATAGTTGCTGCACCCGGCGAAGCGCTTCCTCGTCTTGCGAGATTGCGTGATGTGCACGGTGCCGTCCTTGCACTTCGGGCATGATCCCAGGGCTGACTGTTGGTCCTTGGTCTCGCGCTCCGCCGCGATGAGCTCCTCGCCGATGGCCTGTTCGTGCTGCTTGAACTTGTCCAGGGTCTTGGTCAGCTCGTTCTTGGCGTGTGCCAGTACGTGTTCGGGCGTGGTCTTGTCCTCGCGGATCTGCTCCATCTCGTCCTCGATGCTCCTCGTCAATTCCTCGTCGATGATCTCAGGGCAGTATTTTTCCAAGGTGGCGATGGTCTTGATGCCTAATTCGGTCGCCTGGATGGATTTCTCGTCGATGTAGCCTCGCTTGTACAATGCCTCGATGATGTCCGCGCGCGTCGCCTTGGTGCCCAGCCCTCGCTTCTCCAATTCTGAGATGATGCCTGCGGGGGTGTACCTTTTTGGCGGCGTGGTCTCCTTGGCGAGGAGCGCGAGGTCTTTCTGCTCCAGGACTTCTCCTTGCGAGAGCGATGGGAGTTGTTGCTCCTTGAGCTTGACGTACGGCGCGTACAGCACGTGCCACCCTGGTGACGTGGTCGTCGTGCCCTTCGCGATGAATCGCTCGTCCTCGATGGCGAGCGCGGCCGTGACCGTCTTCCTCGTGGCTGGCTCGCCGAACGTGGCGAGGAACCGCTTGACGATGAGGTCGTACACTTTATGGTCTCGTTCCCCGAGCTTACCGGGCCGGTGGCCGGTGGGATAGATGGCGGGGTGCGCGGGGTCTTGCTTCTTGCCCTCGTTGGGCCGTAGCGACGCTTGGCTGAGGAGGATGCTCGCTAGCTCTTCATACGCCTTCTGCTGCGCCAGTTGCTCCAGGATCTTCTCGTACCCTAGCTCTCTCGGCAGCTTCTGCGAGCTGGTGCGCGGGTAGGAAGTGGCGCCTGCCAGGTAGAGTGACTGCGCTATTTGCAGGGTTTGCTTGGGTGAGATGCCGAACTGTTTGTACGCCTCTGCTTGCAGGTCGCCGAGGCTGAACGGTGTTGGCGGCGCTTGCTGGAACTCCTTCTCCTCAATGCTCTCCACGACTGGTTCCTTGCCCTGGCACGTGTCGAACGCCGCTTGCGCTCTCTTCTCATCGGCGAACTTGTCCTGCTCGTGCAGGGCGACGATGCTTTGCCCGTCCTTCTCGGTGTGCAGTTCCAGCTGCCAGAACGGTTCGGGCACGAACGCTTGTATCTCTCGTTCCTTGTCCACGATGATCTTGAGGGCTGGTCCTTGCACTCGGCCTGACGACAATACTTTGAAGCTGCCCGCCGCTTTCACCGCGGTCATCAATGCTCGGGAGAGGTTGATGCCGTACAGCCAGTCGAGGAAGTGCCTGGTCTCGCCCGCCTTTGCTTGTCCCCAATCCAGGTGTGCTTGCTTGTTCTCGAAGGCCTTGACGAGGTCTTCCTTGGTGAGCGTGCTGAATTTCATCCTGTTCGCGTCTTCTTGCTTGCACACGTACCGGATGATGTTCAGGCCTATCACTTCTCCTTCGATGTCGTAGTCGCACGCGATCGTGAAGGCGTCCGCGCCTTTCGCGGCCTTCTTGATGGCATTGAGGTACTTCTTGGTGTGCGCCGCTGACTTGTCCATCTCCGCCGCGGGCGCCCATTCGATGTCGTAGGAGGGGTACTTGAATGACTTCTCCTTCTCGGCCACGCCGTACAGGTGGCCGACCGCGCACGCCACCTTGATGTCCTTGCCGTTGTGCGTTAGGTTCCAGGTGGTCACGCCTTTGTCGCCTTCTTTCAGGGGCTTGCCGTCCGCCAAGGCTTCCGCCAGTTTCTTAGCGGCGCTCGGCTTCTCAGAAATGATGAGTTCGTGGGGCATGAGCAGGGAAGGTTCGGGGATGTTTTAAAAAGGTTTGCGTTCAGTACACCCACTCGGTGTGGCCGAGGTGGATGAGGAGGTCGACGCCGAGCTTTTCTAGGCCGACGGGGAGGTCGCACGCGCCGTGGTTGCTGCCCGCCCAGAAGAGCAGTTCCGCATCGGTCCTTGACGCGAGTTGTCGCTGGATATCAAGGGCTTTCGGTTTCAGCCCGTCTGGGAGTTGCAGCATGACGCGCTTCGCGCCTGATTCTTTGATGGTGGTTATCATCGCATCGTAATCGATGGTGTACATGGGGGAGAATAATCTTGGCAAGAATAAAAAGCTTACTCCTTCTTCTCCTCGTCCTTGTCGGTCGGGGCGTCTTCTTCGGGTTCCTCTGCGGCCTCTTCTTCCTTTTCCGGCTGCTCTTCCGGTGTCTCCTCGGCCGTCGCTGCCTCTTCCTTAAGGGTTTCCTCTTCAGGGATGATCTCGAGGTCCGCTTCGGGCACTTGTCCGCGCACGGTCTCTCGTGAGAGCGAGCGGATGTCCACTGATCGGATGGGGTGTATCTTGTTCAGCTGTTCCTTGAGGTTTTTCTGTATGGTGAGGTTGAGGATGTCCTGGACGAGGTTGATGAACCCGGTCTTGCTCGCGCGCTCAGCAAGGGCTTTGCGCGCCTCGAGCCTGAGCTGCGATGCCGTGCTGGCGACGCACGTCGTGGTGGTGAGGATGAGCGGTTTGATCCTGGTGAGCTGGCCGTCCTTGGTCTTCGCAGTGAAGGAGTCGTCCACTTTCGTCCTGCCTCGGCGTACGAGCCGCTTCACGAATCCTTGGACGAGGTGTATCCCTATCACTTCTGTCTGTCCTTTGCCTTCTATGACTTTGTTGACGCGGAGCTTGACGGCGATGTTCTGCTTCTTCATGTCGTTGGTGATGGCGGCGAGGTTGGCGTTGATGAACTTGCCTCTCAGCTGTTCTGCCGCTCCGACGTGGCTCTCCCCGATGAGTTGGTTGCCGAACACGGCGGGCGCGTACACAGGGTACCATTTCTTCTTCGTCTTCTGCTTGAGGACTTGTTTCTTCTTCGCCGGTGCCATGCTCTCACTTCTTCAGCCGCTTGCGCTTCTCCTTCTTCATCCTTTTTCGTTGCCACTTCCAGCGCATCTGGCCTTTCTTTTTCCAGCGTCTCGAGCTTCTTTTCACGGTGGTTCAGGACTCTTGGTGGTGTTAGGGGGCGTGGGTTGAGGAACAAGAGTCCCTTTATAAACCTTTAGGTGGTGTTATGCACGGGGGTGCGCGTCCGCGCCGTGCAGGGGCGCAATGGCTGGGCGTATCATTTTATGGCGGTCCTTGGCCGTCGTCGCGCACGCACCGCTGCGTGTTCATGCCCCGTGCCTTTTTGGATGCGAGGCGCTGCTTGGGCGGGGGTCGCGGCCGGGGAGGACGTCCTCGCCACGAGGGAAGGGCGTATTCCTGATGAGGCGCAGCTCTTCGGGCTGCACGAGAAGCGAGGTATGCCCCGTCCGGGATTCGAACCCGAGTCCCAGCCTCGAAAGGGCTGGATGATTGGCCGGACTACACCAACGGGGCTTATTCGAGGTGAATGCACACGCCCTTTTTAAAAGTATCTGGCTGGCTGATCACTGCGAGGTGTACGATCACTTGTTGGGGTACTGTTCTTGGGAGAATAGGCGTGGGCCCGACGGGATTTGAACCCGTGACCACTGGCTTTCCAAGCGTCCCAACCATGAACGGTTGGTGGTCATATAAGACCAGCGCTCCACCAGACTAAGCTACGGGCCCGCGTCCAAGGAGGATGCGCTCCTCGTTATTTAAATATTGCGTCGTGCGGCGACTGAAACATATATAAGGTGACTGTTTTCTTCGCCCTTCCAGCACATGTGGCGACGGCAGTTCTTGCGGGCAGCGTGGTTGGCGGCAGGCAGCCTCATCTTCGAGCAGCAGCGGTTGTGGAGTCCTGGACGTGCCGTCACGTATCACGACGCGCAGCAAGTGTACAACCAAGTCAACCCGTTCAGCGATGGGCTGGGAGAGCCGCTCATCATTCCCCGTGCAGCGGTGGATGAGGATGTGCGAAAAGTTATCGATCAGGTCGTCAGCAACGCCCGGTACCGGCTCGAACAAGAGCGGGCAGCGGTAGAGAAGCACTGGCATGTCCGTCTCCATCGGTTGAAGCGCTTGGAGTGGGAAGCGGGAATCGACCTCGGACTTGAGCGTGATGAGCACGTGCACCATCCTTTCCTCGTGGACGATGACGGCGAGCTCCTGCGGTTGCGGACGGGTAAGGTGGATTCCTTGGAAGGATTGTTCCTTGATGACCTCGTGCATTACGGCGTGGAGCTGACGAGGTGGAAGGACTGCCATTGGCGGTACAACCGCGCCCGCTACGACCCTGATTGGCGCGCAGTGCTCCGTGACCACCCGCACCTCCGCCCCATGGACTGCACGCGTTACTTCCTCGAGGAGTACGTGCACCTCACCGGTGAGGAGTCTTTGCTGGAGGATTATTTCTCTGAGCGAAACGCGCTCAACAGAGGCCCTCGATTCGCGTGGATGTTCGCGATGCGCATGCGCGAGGACTACGAATCAGTGCTCATCATCCCTGACACGAAAGATGAGCGGTCGTACGTGAACGGCGCGAGAGGCGGAGGGCTGAACAAGGACATCCTCGCTAACGTCCTGATTCACCAGCACTACCTCGACCCTGCCTACGAGCAGATACCCTCATGGGTGAGGGAGCGGTACCTCGACGAGCATGACATCCCCTTGGACGGGCCCGTGCCTGATTATCACGTGCTTGATGACGCTGTGAGGGGTGAGGAGTTCAAAGATTTTCTCAAAGGCGTCAGGGGCGTCGGTGCCAAGCACGACTTCTATCACCTCTACATCGTGGACCGGGGCAAGACGCTCGAGGCGAAGTGGGGTAACAACCCGTTATACGCGAATACGTTCAAAGAGTCAGACTTGTTGCGGCTCATTGATGAGGAATCAGCGGAGCGGATACAGAACTTCGTCCTGTTCGTGCCGCGTGGCAGCGTCGCTGCCTATGTTGACGGTCGCGTCACTGACGTCATTGAGAGGCTGCGATGAGGCTGCGGCAGCCGGGATTTGAACCCGGGTCACAGCCTTGGCAAGGCCGTATACTAACCACTATACTACTGCCGCACGCCTTCTGGAGAGCAACACCTGTTTTAAAAACTTTGCGGGCGTCAGTGACGTCTCTTCTTGGCGGCTTTCTTCTTCGCCGGCCGCTTCTTCGTTACCTTCCGCTGCTTCGCCGGCTCGCGGCTTGCCTGCTCCACGGCCAGTGGCTTGGACAATTGCTGCCTGATGAGGTCGTCCTTGCTTTCCAGCTCTTCCTCACGGGCGATCTTGCGCGTGATGAGGATGAGGTCTGACTTGAGGATGAGGTCGTACTGGAAGATGAACACGAACAGGATGAGCGCGATGAACGCTGATTCGAGGAAGCTGTGCAGCCCTGGGATGTTCGACAGGTTCATCACGTTCAGGACGCCGACGACCTCGAATATGAAGAACACCACGGCGGCGATGAACAGGAACACCCATGGCCTCCGGTCCCTGACGTCAGCGGTCTGACGGAGGAATGACCATGCGTAGATGAGCACGAACAAGCTGATGAACACGTTCGCTATCTCGAGGATGCCGCTCAGGTAGGCGTTCGCCATGCTTCCTCATCCTCCCTCGCGTATTTAAATGTTTTTGCTCACTCCGGCGTGGAGGAAAACCTCCATAAAGCTTATAAAAAGAGCGGGAAAACTCTCCTGACTGTGCCTCTGTAGCTCAGCGGTTAGGCCTTGAACCTCGCTAGAGAGCGCTACCTTGGTAAGGTAGAGGTCCCGAGTTCAATCCTCGGCAGAGGCTCTCTTTAACCACGCGCCGATAACCACTAAATCTTTTTAAATGATGCTTTCTCACCATGACGATAAGCGGGGGTAGCAAAGCCTGGTCAAATGCGCAGGACTTAAGATCCTGTCCCTGAGTGGGTCCGAGGGTTCGAATCCCTCCCCCCGCATATTTCTTTTTAAGTGGTGGGGTCCTCGACCTTGCCCATGAACAGGATGAGCCCGGTCTCCCGTTCCTGGATGAGGAAGAGGAAGGGGTGGTCGGCGCGGAAGACGGGGTGCATCGGCATGCCCTTGCCCATGCCTCTGACTATGGTCACCGCCGCGGCCTCGGTGCCTTTCTCGTCAACCTCGATGAAGGTCAGGTGCGTTATGCGCTCGATGAAGAGCTCCTCTGTCGCAGCCATCCCGGTGAGGTCCGCATCAAAGGTGAACGCCGTCGGCATGCCCATGGCGGTGAGCGCGTCGCGCAGCTCATATTTATCCTCGAACCTGAACCGGGGGAAGTAGACGTCGACGCGCTGCTCGACCAGCCCCGCACGCCAATCAGCGATCCGTTCTTGCGTCAGCAGGCTTTCCACGGCCCCGATGTCATTCTCCTTTGGGAGGATGACGAGCATGGACATATCATCGCCCTTGTACGGCATCTCGAGCACTTGCACGTCATCGTCCTCGATGTACGGGAAGACGGCGTCCTCGTCAGTCATGGACATGAGCGGCACCCGGACCTTGGTATTGTCGTCCTTGGTGAAGTCCCGTTCATCCGTGTCCTTCTTCTTGAACGTCTCCTCCCATTCACCCTTGAAGTACACGGCGTTCGTGATGATGAGCCGTGTCAGCGTGTTGATGTTATCCACTGCGTCCTTGATCTTGTTGTTCGTCTCGCGCTCAATCCAGTTATTGATGACCTTTGCAGACCCGTCAGGGTCACCGCCGAAGTCCAGGTTTCTCGCCTCGGCAGCGTAGTACTGCTTCGCCGTGCTGAGATAATCGTTGAGGAAAGGGTAGGACTCCTGCGCCCACAAAGCGTTCGCCGTGCTGAGCGTGTACTCCTTGCCGGGCTCATTGATGCTGTTGTACACGCCGGCGCTGCCCCGCCGCAACTGCTCCTTGCTTTCCGGGTAGTGGAACACTGCTTGTAGCTCCTCCTCGGTCTGTCCCTTCGCGCCTTCATAGGTGACGGCCAACGCGGTCGAGATGCTGTAGGGGGAGAAGAACAGGTTCTCTCCTTTTGCTTTCATCGCCTGGTAGAAGTCGATGGCGAACGCGTTATTCGCCGCGACCACGGCGTCGATGTCCGCCTGCGTGGTCAGGCTGTCATCAGCGGGCTCGAACGACCCGCAACCGAGAACGAGCAGGCCGACGCCCATGAGGAGGAGTCCGAACAAGAGTTCTTGTTTCATCCTCATTCAGGAAGATGATATTATATAAATATTTCTTGATGGGTGCAAGCTGGATGGAAGTGAATAAAAGAGGATCTTTTATTCTTTGCTCGTCGCTCGCTTCCTAGAAAGAATTATATACTCGTGCCTGGGAACACCTTTCATGAGTGACGACACGCCAGCGGTCGCTACGTCGCCTTTCCAGGAGTACGTGCCGTGCCGTTGGCGGTACCAGGAGCAGGACCACTATGTCCTCAAGCGGAGCCGCGAGTTCTCAGGCGCCTACCACTTGCATAACCTCAACGACGAGCTGAACGATGACAAGGGAGACCTGGAGAAATGCCTCATCGCCTACTCAGTCAACGGCGAGACCCACGACCTCTTCACAGTCAAGGACTACTTCAATAGCATGTACTCGTTCGACACCATCGACCGCTCCAACATCACCGGCGACCTGCGCGAACGCATCGCGAGGAGGAACATGAAATACTTCTTGCGGCGCTTCAGCAAGCACGGGCATGTGGGCGACTCGTTCTCCGGCGCCACCAGTGGTGATCGTGACGGGTTCCTCATAGCCAACAATGACACCTACGTCCTCAAGATACTCCACTACCCGAACATGGTCCTGCTCAAGAAGGACAAGGAAGGGAAGCTCGGCTACCAGAACCTCAAGGAACTCGACGGTCTCTTCGACTACCAGTACTTTATGAAGCGGCACCTCATCGTCCTCGAGAGCAAGTCAGAGAGCTTCAAGCTGATGCCTGATGACCTCGAACGGCGGCTCTTCGAGCCCTTGAGGCAGCTCTTCCCCGACGCGCAACTGCATTACGTGCTCTTCGCCAATGGCAGGAAGCTCTTCTCGCACGTGAAGAAGGATGTCCCCGTCCTGCACAAGAACATCATCCCCCTCCACGAGGCGCTCCTCGAGTACGGCGTGGTGCCGTTCTACTTCTCGTTCAGGGAGTCGAGGAGTGACATGGAGCGAATGACTGACCACTTGTTCCTCCAGCACGATCTCATCAATCGTCGAGGCGTGGCGTTCACCGGCAAGGTGGTGCACACGAGGAATGACCTCGTCGTCTTCGACGCGGGAGAGACGCCGCACCTCCGCTTGCGGAGGAACGAGCACAGCGGCCTGTGGAAGGAGGTAACCCGTTTCCGCCACAAGAACACGAAGAGGAGCAACAGGAAGAAGGGTCTGTGAAGCGAGGGAGAGGATGGTAGTCACGCGGTTAGGTCTTCGACCTTTCCCACGAACGCTCGTATCTTGGTCTGTCCCTGATGCCAATCTTCTCATTCATGGCGGTCGCGGTTGCCGCCTTGGACGATTCTTGCAGGGCGTAACCCTCCTGGCAGGGTTCACTGCGCGTCAGGTCGCCGTTCGAAGAAGTCGGCGAGCGCGCCTTCCTTCTCCTCTTCCTGTCGCATCTCCTCCAAGGTGACCCATCTGCTCTGTGACGCTTCGTGCGGGTCGAGCACCGGCTCGCCGGTGATGGAAGCGTGGAAGAACATCAACAAGCGGCACGTCTCGTGCCCTTTGGAGTGCTTGTACTGCATGTCTTGGCCGAACCCCATGAATGTCGGCTCGGTGATGTCGAGCTGCAACTCCTCTTTCATCTCGCGCCGCAGCGTGTCCTCCAATTTCTCGCCGTACTCCACGCGGCCGCCGGGCACGCGCCACACCCGGAAGCGCGGGTCGTACACGAACAAGTACTTGCCGTCCTTCTCGATGAACGCGCTGCACACCACCGTCGGCTTGGGTCTCGTGTCGTTATACATCCTTTCTCAGCTCCTGGTACTTCTTCTTGAACTCCTCGACGAACTCGCCGAAGCGCTCCTCCGGCACGACCGCGCCGCACGCCTTGGGGTGGCCGCCGCCGTAGCCTTCAGTGACTGTGAGGGCTGCTCGCAGAGGCCCAAGGACTTCGTGGTGTTCTCCCCTGAGGCTCATGATGACCTTGCCGTCGTGCTTGCGCCCGATGATGACTGCCTTGTCTTTGTTGCGGTACTTGACCTCGTTCGCCAGCTCGCCTGAGAGCGAGTAGGTGTCGTCCTCGTACGTGAAGATGACGTAGTCCTCGTCCTTCTTGGCTTCCTCCATGGCCTCGTCGAGGAGCTTCCGGTAGTGCTTGAGGACGCGCTCATACCGCTTGTACAGGTAGCGGCCCCTGGCTGTTTCTTGCTTGAGGATCTCGTCGGGGTGGTCTATCCTCGTCAGTATTTTCACGCTGGTGAGGCAGCTGCTCACCGGTCCTTTCAGGTTGAAGTTGAGGATGCGGATGAGCGTTCCTAGCGGCGAGTCGAACAACGCTTCTCCCTGGTGCGTGATAGTCTTCGGGAGGAGTTCCGGGAAGAACTTCCTGAGCTCTTCCGCCAACGAGGCGTCGTAGTGGTAGTCGCCGATGATGCCGGCCATGGCTATCCAAAGGTCTTGCTGCACGATTCTGTACGCCCAGTAAGCGGTCGGCCTGCCGTCGTCGTCGTCCCATAATCGCGGGTTGTAATAGTGCATCCTTTTCGGGAGCCTGAGCTCGGGGTGTTTTGGGTCGTGGTGGTCCAGCCAGTGCATCGGGCAGGCGATGTGGTCGACGAACTCTTGGGTGAGCTGCGCGGTGTCCAGTATGAAGACTGCGTCAGGGGCGTACTCGTCCACTTTGCGCGAGAAGTCGCTGTTTAATTGGGGGCGGCCTGATATCATGACGCCCTTGCCTTCCTTCTTGTACCGGTAGAGGAGCGCGTAGGAGGTGAGGCCGTCGGCGTCGCCATCGAAAAAGAAGAGGGGCCTGGCTGCTTCGTCGAGGGCTTTCCTGAATGCGTGCAGCCGGTCTTCCGGGATGGCCATTTAAGTAGTGGGGGATAAGAATGTGTTTAAAAAGGTTGTTGTGGCTTACCGCTTGTCCTTCCGCACCGGCACCTTCTCCACGGTGAACTTCCATCCATTGATGATGAGGAGGTTCTTCTCGTGCCGTTGTCCTGTCAGCAGTTTCAGCGCCTTGTTCACGGCCAACGCGGCGGTCCATTTGACCGTGGTGTTCAGCACGCCTCGCTCCCCGCTCGTTGGCGTGTGCTTCTCAAGGAACCCTTGGATGTCCTTGATGCTGATGTCATTAGCGGTGAGGACGTAGCCTTCGACCCCCGCGGCGCGCGCATAGACCAAGGGCGTCTTCTTCCTCGCCTCGTTCGCGAGCAGCGCGGTGCTCATGCTATTCGAGCAGTCAATGATGACATCAGACTCGATGAGGTAGGCGTTGTTCTTCATGAGCTCCTCGTGGAACGCCTTGATCTTCACGTCAGGGTTGATGGCCTCCAGGAGTTTCTTCGCCTCTTTCGCCTTGAACTTGGAGACGTGCTCCGACGCGTAGAGCGAGAGGAGGGGGAGGTCTTGCTCGTACACCCTGTCCTTGTCGATGATGCGGAGGTTGATCCCTGCTCGTACGAGCAGCTCTGCCGCCGCGCTGCCTAGGGCGCCGAGCCCGAGCACGGTCGCTGTCTTGTCCCTGATGCCTCTTGGCTTGTCGCCGAGCTCCTGTACCGCTTCGTAGGAGGAATAGTCGGTCATGCGTCGTTTCACCTCTGGAGGGGAACCTCCTCATTTATTTAAATATTCTCGTGTCGCTTGGCAGCCTCGATGATGCGGTCGGCGACCTGGCCTGGCGTCAGGCCTGACGAGTCGATGACGTAGTCGTAGTGCCCGTGGTCATAGCAATCAGTCCCGTAGTACTGCTGGTAGCGCTTCTTGTCCGATGCCATGATGCTCTTGACGTTCTCCATCGCTTCTCGCAGCGTGGACGGCGACTGCTGGTTCCGCTGCTCGCCCTTGGACGGGTCATCAAGGAGTCGCCGAGCCCCCACTTCCGGCCTGACATCGATGTACACCTTGAACGAGTGCGGGATGCAGCGGAAAGAGGTGCGGCCTTCGATGACGAAGTCGTCTTCTTCCCGCCCGAGCCGTTCCTGGTACTCATCGACCTCGAGGTCGGTGGACGGGTCTGTCTCGCCGAGCTTGTTGTACTCCTCGATGGTCATGCCGCGCTTCCTCGCCGCTTCCCGGCGGAGGCCGCCCATGTAGTAGCGCTTGTACCCGAGCCGCTTCGCGATGAGCTGGGCGGCGGTGCTCTTCCCGCTGCCGGGCGGGCCGGAGATGGAGATGATCATAGTATCCCTCCCCCGCCATTGGTTTAAAAGCTTTTTCCTCTCACTGGCCATTCCCGTCAGAAACGTTTAAGAAGTGCGTTTTGTTCCTCCTGAGGAACTGATAGGTGAACCTTTATGAGCAGCAATCCACATGGCAACTACCAACCCATCTTCATCCTGCCGGAAGGCAGCCAGCGCAACACTGGCAAGGACGCGCAGCGCATGAACATCAACGCGGCCAAGATCGTCGCCGAGACCGTCCGCACCACCCTCGGCCCCAAGGGCATGGACAAGATGCTCGTCGACTCTTTAGGAGAGGTGACTGTCACGAACGACGGCGTCACCATCCTCAAGGAGATGAACATCGAGCACCCGTCGGCGAAGATGATAGTCGAGGTGGCAAAGACGCAGGAGGACGAGGTCGGCGACGGCACCACCACCGCTGTGGTGTTGGCGGGAGAGCTCCTCAAGCGCGCGGAGTCCTTGCTCGAGCAGGACATCCACCCAACGGTCATCGCCAAGGGCTACCGCATCGCCGCGGAGAAGGCCCAAGTCATCCTCAACAGCCTCGCGCAGCCCGTCAGCCCAAAGGACACCCCCCTCCTCGGCAAGATAGCGTCCACCGCGATGACGGGTAAGGGCGCCGAGAACACGAAGGGATTGCTCTCCGACATCGCCATCAAGGCCGTCCGGCAGGTCACCCGGTTGGTCGACGGCAAGTACTTAGTTGACCTCGATGATGTCAAGCTCGAGAAGAAGGTTGGCAGCAGCGTCGAAGAGACGGAGCTCATCCCTGGCGTCGTCATGGACAAGGAGCGCGTACACGCGAGCATGCCTACCGAGGTCAAGGCAGCGAGGATAGCCCTCATCGACTCCGCGTTGGAGATAAGGAATACCGAGGTTGATGCGAAGATTAGCATCACCGACCCTGAGAAGATGCAGGCGTTCCTGGACATGGAGGAGGGCATGCTCAGGAAGATGGTCGAGGTCATCGCTGAGAAGGAGGTGAACGTCGTGTTCTGCCAGAAGGGCGTCGATGACCTGGCGCAGCACTTCTTCGCCAAGCGAGGCATCTATGTCGTGCGCCGCGTGAAGAAGAGTGATATGGAAAAGCTCGCTAAGGCCACGGGCGCTACCATTGTTTCAGATCTCAAGGATCTCTCATCAAAGGACCTCGGCGCCGCTGGCGTCGTGGAGGAAGTCAGGGTCGGCGATGAGGGCATGACGTACGTGCGCGGGTGCAAGAATCCGAGGAGCGTCACCATCCTTATCAGGGGCGGCACGGAGCACGTCATTGATGAGGTCAAGCGCGCCTTGGACGACGCCCTTGGCGACATCGCCGCTTCTCTGCGCTTGCAGAAGGTGGTGGCCGGCGCCGGTGCCCCTGAGATAGAATTGGCGCGCGACCTGCGCCACTTCGCCGAGGGGCTTTCTGGCCGGGAGCAGTTGGCGGTCAAGGCGTTCGCCGAGGCCATGGAGATCATCCCGCGCACCTTAGCGGAGAATGCGGGGTTGGACCCTATTGACGTCCTCACCGAGCTCAAGGCGGCGCATGACAAGGGGAGGAAGTGGGCTGGCATCAACGTCTTCACGGGCAAGGTCATGGATGCGTGGAAGGAGGGCGTGATCGAGCCGTTGAAGATTAAGACGCAGGCGGTCAGCAGCGCTGCCGAGGTGGCGGTGATGATCCTACGCATCGATGACGTCATCCTCAGCGAGGACCAGTCCAAGCAGCAACCGCCACAGGGGCAGTATCCTGGCATGCCGGAGATGTAGTCATCCGCCAGGCGCACCCCCTCCCTGCCTGCAACCCTAAAGATTTATATATGAGTGGTTGCTTTGTAGGCTTGTAAAAAAGAGGTGTGGTGGTTGACGGACGAGTACGAACTCATTCCTGCTGACGAGCTCGCGCATCTCCGCAAGGAGATAGATATCCTCAAGGCGAACCCGTTCGGCGATTCTGAGCATGGTAAGACGTTGCTCGAGTCTGTCGAGCAGCTCAACGGCACGATCAACCGGCTCATCAAGGTGTTCTCTGATGCCGAGACTGAGATGGCTCGGGAGTATGACAAGGTCAAGACGGTCGATGAGCAGTTCGCAGACCTTCAGGATCAGAACAAGAAGATAGCATCCGGCATCATCGCCTTGGCGCAGATGCTCCGTGAGAGCGAAAGCGCCTCTCATGATGAGCCGCCCGGCGAGGCTGCGGGCGAGTTCTCAGCGCCTGATCTGCCTGTAGGTGAGGATTCTCTTGCCCGGCAACCGTCAGTTGAGCAGTCATCCTCTGCTGCTCCTGATGAGCCTCCTCCTGCTCAGCCTCCTCCTTCGTCGGCGTTCTCCACGTTGCCCGATGAAGGCTCCGCAGACCTTTCTCTCGGGGAGATGGACGCGCCCCCTCTGCCTCCACCGCAGGACAGGTTCGCTGCTGGCGAGCCGCGGCCGCTCCCGGTCGACCCTTGGCAGCCGCAACAATCACCACCTGTTCCTGGTGCGCCGTCGCCAGCTCCGCAGCCAGGGGCCGCTCCTGCTCCTCCTCAGCAGCCCGTCACGCCTGACGACTCGCTCGGCGTGCCTCCCCCTCCTCCTGAGAAGAAGAAGTTCGGGTTGTTCAAATGAGCGTCCGCCTCGCCAGGCTGCTCGTCTCCAGCCTCGCCACCGCTGCGGTTCCGCAGGAGATCGGCGCCCATCGGGCGCAGCTAGAGGCCATCAGTGGCGATGTGAGTGAGTTGCATGACTTGCTCGAGTCGTGCCGAAGCCGAGGGTCCATCACGCCTGAAGAGTACGTCTCGTTCCAGCACCAAGTGTGGCGTCTCCGAGAAGCAATAGAAGAAAAAAGAAAAAGGGCGGGACTTACAGGTCCTTCGCCATGACGGTTCGCCGGTTGTTCGCCTCGGCCCTCTTGAGCGCGTCGGCGACGAGCGCCTTGACCTTCGCGTCAAGCGCCTCCGCGAAATCTCCAGCAACATTATAGTTTCCTGCAAGGTCCTTGATCTTCGCTTTTACCACAACTGAGTCACTCATGTTCTGTACACCTCATAATTGGTTTCTCCTATTCGCAACAAGGGGCTCATTTATAAAATTTGCGCTTCCAGACGTCCTAAACCCTTGAATCGTCATGGGTGCGTGTACCAGAACACTGGTCGTTCGCCGCCGCGGTCGAGCCGGCAGAACGCGTAGCGCTCGAACTGGATGATGTCTCCTTCTGCGAGCGTGTTAATGTTCGCCTCCGCTACTGCTTCGATGGTCTTGGTGTCAGGGAGGAATATGGTGATGCGCCGCTCGTTGCCGTCCTTTGGGATGAAGTGGATGAGTGGTCCTTTGCTCGGGAGCGAGGTGTAGTCCTCGTAGTCTTGGCTGACGTACGCGTACGTCCCATCATCGGTTTTCTTGAGGTTCATCGCGTCCATGAAGCGGATGATGATGCCTGGCTTGATGGCTTCGTGGTCTCGTCGCTCCACGTAGTATTCCTTTGTCGCTGGCAGGATGCGCTTCCCTTTCTCCTCGTCAGGATGGTAGCTGAGCGTGAACCGCTTGAGGTCTTCGGGCAGGCCTGTGACCTTGATGGTGACTGGTTGCTTGACGCAGAAGAACCGCTTCGCCCGCTTGTCCAGGAGGTTGCGGTTGATGGCGGCGATGACGCTGAAGTCGAGCGTGGTGAGCTGCTTGCTCATCCCGACCTTCTTCGCGAGTTCGTAGTACGCTTCCTTGACGATACCTCTTCTTTTGAGCGCTCGCAGGGTGACGAGGCGTGGGTCGTCCCATCCGATGTAATCGCCGTTAGCGATGAGTTCCCTGATCTCCCTTCCTTTCGTGGTGGCGTCTTTGACCGTGAATCGTCCGTAGTGCTTGTAGTGGACTTCCTTGAATCCTAGCAGCTCGCCGATGTGTCGTTGGAGCTCGATGCGCGTGTCGAACTCGTTGCCGCGCATGACGTGTGTGACCCCGCATAGCTCTTCCTCCACGGCTGATTCGAAGTCGTACATCGGCCATACCTTGTACGCCGTGCCGGTCCTGTAGTGCGGCGTGTAGGAGCAGCGGTAGATGACGGGGTCGCGCATCACCGCGTTCTTGTGGTGCATGTCGACTTTGAGGCGGAGGACCACGCTGCCTGCGACGGGCTCGCCGGCTTTCATCCGTTCCCACGTCCTGCTCGTCTCTTCCCGTGTTTGGTCTCGGTGCGGGCACGCTGCTTGTTCCCTTCTTTGCCGTCGTATCTCTTCTTGTGGGCAGGTGCACGCGTACGCGTATCCTGCTTCGATGAGCCTTTCTGCGTACTCGTAATACTGGTCCATGTGGTCCGAGGCGAACACGGTACGGTCGGGCGTCGCGCCGAGGTAGCCGATGATGTCTTCCTGCATGGCGTCGACGTATTCCTGTGACGCCTTCTCTGGGTTGGTGTCGTCCAATCGCAGGATGACTTTGCCGTCGTACATCTTGGCGTAGAGGTAGTTGATGAGGAAGCTCATGGCGTGGCCGAGGTGCGCGTACTTCGAGGGTTCTGGGGGCATGCGCGTGACGACCTTTCCCTGCTCCGCGTTCTGTAATGGCGGTAGCTCGTTGGCTTGTTCTTTTCGCTCGAGCCGCTTTGCCTGTTGTTTTTCCTTGTGGTCTGGGTCTAGCTTGAGGAGTTCTTCCTCTTGCCGTTCCAGGGGGAGACCGTTCACTTCTTCTACGATGGCGTTGATGATCCTGGTCGTCCGGGAGAGGTCTTTCTTCGCTTCTGGGTATTCCTTGACGACGTTGCCGATCACGGCTTTGGGGTTCGCTTCTCCTCCGTACTTGACCGCGTTGGCGAGTGCGAGCCTGCGGATGGTTGCTTCCATGGCCTTGGTCGAAGACACACGATGCTTTAAAGGTTTCTCTTTCATCCACAGACATAAGCTTTTTAAATGGCTTGTGGTATCCTCAAGAGGAGTAAGGGCTCTTAGCTCAGCCTGGTAGAGCGCTCGGTTGGCAATCGGGAGGCCGCGGGTTCAAATCCCGCAGAGTCCATCACATGATGAGTTGTTTTTTAGTTTTTCTCCGCAACATATATATGTGACTGCTCCTCAAAGGATGAAGGGTGGTATCTCATGGAGCTCGACGTCGTCTTTCGCAACGAGGAGCAGCACAAGCTCGTCGGCACGCTCGCTTATCCTGAAGGGAGGGAGCCTTGCCCTGGCATCGTCATCTGCCACGGCTTCACGGGCGGCAAGGACTTGTATTTTTATCCCTTGCTTTCGCGGGCGTTGACGGCGGCGGGCTTCGCGGCGTTGCGGTTCGATTGCCGGCATTGCGGGAAGTCCGAAGGGCGCTTCCACCCGACGTACAAGACCATGGTCAGTGACGTCCTCGCAGCGATGGATTTTCTCGAGAAGCAGGAGCGAGTGACTGGTATCGGTGTCTGTGGCCATAGCATGGGTGGCACGAGCGCCATCATGGCTGCTGCGCGGGACGGGCGGGTCGGAGCGGTGGTCGCCTTCGCGGCGGTCGCGTATCCTGGCGGGTCGGTCGAGAAGAAGCGGGAAGAGTTGGCCGGTCGGCCTGGTGGCACGTACGTCCTCGAGTCACGGGGAAGGACGTTCTTGTTCGATGAGGAGTTCTTCAGGGATGGTGTGTCGACGAATCCTTTGGATGCCGTCAGGGGTCTTGATGCGCCGGTGCTCTTCATCCATGGCACCGCTGATGGCCGTGTCAGCCTCGATGAGTCCAAGCAGCTCTTCCTCGTTTCCAGGCTGCCGAAGAGCATCAAGATGATAGAAGGCGCTGATCATTGCTTCACCGGGCACGACGCGCAGCTCATCGACGCTACGGTCTCGTTCTTCGGGAGGTGGCTGCTCGAGAAGGAGGAATAAAAAGATAAGGAGTTATTGCTCTTCCAGCTTGTGCGCGGCGCCGCCGGCACGATAGATGGTCGCGAAGCTTGGGGTCACGACGATGTAGTCGTCGCCGAACCCTGCGATGTCGCCCTCGACCGCGTCGCACGTCTTCTTGAGCTTGTTGATCGCCCGTTTCAACTCGACGAGGTCTTTGTCCTTGAGGGGCTTGATGTTGACGAGGCAGATGGTATAGCCCTCTCGCAGCACGTCCAACACAGGCTTGATGTCGGAGAAGTCTTCCATGACGAACGGTCGCACCACGACCTTGGAGGAGCCCGTCTCGTCAGTGTCCGTGTTGAGCTCGACGTACTCATCCTCCGCTTCCAGGTTGTCGTCGTCATCGAAGCTGGTCTTCCTGAATTTGCGCAGCGAAAACAATCGTTTCATCCCACACTTCCCTCCGTGAAAATGATGTGTATGAGGCGTTCGTAGCGTCCTATTTAAACCTTTCGTTTTACAACTGCTTAGTCATGTACGGTCCTTCCTGTCGGTAGCCGAGCCGCCGATAGTACTCCCTCACCCCGACGCCGCTGATGACGACGACCTTGCTCTTGCCGCGCTTCTTCGCCAAGGCTTCCGCCGCTGCCATGAGTTGCTTGCCGAGGCCTCGGTGCTGCACCTCCCCTTGGCCGCCGATGGGTGCTGCCTTGCCGTACACGTGCAGCTCCCTGATGAGCGCCGTGGTAGGGGTGATTGCGGGGTGCAGGCATCTCGGCGGGAGGCGGAGCCGGACGAATCCCAACACCTTGTCGTCGGCTTCTGCGCTGATGAAGTGCTCTTCTCCTCCGCTCGCCTCGTATGAGCGCACGACGAGTTCCGGATCGTTCTTATAGGTTCCTAGTCCTATCTCCCGGCAGCGGATGCACCTGCACCGCACGCCTCGCTGCTCTGCGAGTTCCGTGACGTCTTGGCGGAGGTTGGTGTGCTCCACGCCTGCGGTCGTGATGTTGGTGGGGATGTCACGCTGGATGCGCATGATGCGGCACCATTCAGGAATGTGTCTTTTCGCTTCGACGATGATGTCTGCTGCTTCCGCCGCTGATAGCGGTTTGAAGACTCCTCGCTCGTACTCCTGCTCCAGGGCGGTGCCGGGCATGACGAGGCAGGGGTAGATTTTGAGCATGTCAGGCTTGTATGAGGGGTTCTTGAACACTTCTCGCAGCGATGCGAGGTCTCGCTCCTTGCTGATGCGATTCCCGTCAGGCCCGGGCAGGCCTGGCATCATGTGCGCGTTCAGCTTGAAGCCGAGGTCGCGGAGATCTGCCATGCTCTTTTTTGTGTCCTCTGTGGTGTGGCCTCGGTGCACTGCTTGGAGGACGTCGTCGTGCGTGGTCTGCACCCCTAGTTCTATCCTGGTCGCGCCGAGCCGGAGGAGCTCGATGCCTTGCTCTTTGCCTGCCATGTCAGGCCTGGTCTCGATGGTGAGCCCGACGCATCTGATGGCTGCTTTCTCGTTCCGTTCCTGCTCTTCTCTCAGTGATCGTTCCCCTTTTCTTTTCATTAAGAGTGTCCTCTTCGTGATGCGCGCCGCTCGCTCCTCATCATCCTTCTTGCCGGGCAGCTCGAAGAACTCTTTGAATCGTTCTAGGTCAAGCTTTCCTTCCTTGAAGAAGTATTCTGAGAAGTCGTTGTACGCCTTGAAGGAGCCCTTGATGTACTCTTCCTGGTAGTCTTTCGGGAACGCGGTGAACGTGCCGCCCATGACGATCTGCTCGGCCTTGTCGGGGTGTTGCCCCATGGCAAGGTATTGCTCGAGGCGGTTGAAGATGATGCGGTACGGGTCGTACCCGTGGCGAGCGCCGCGCATCGTGCTCGGTTCCTTGCCCGTGTAGCTCTTTGGGGTGTCTCCGAACGCGCTGCTAGGCCCGCCAGGGCAGTACGTGCACGTTCCGTGCGGGCAAGCGATGGGCTTGGTCATCGTTGCGACGACGGCGACGCCGCTCGCCGCTCGTACCGGTTTGGTCTTGAGGTAGGGCTTGACCGTTTCGAGGTCTTCCTTGTCTGCGTGGAGAAGTATTTCGATGTCTGTGGGGATGCGCTTGGTGCCGTGCTCCTTGCAGAGCAGCACCTTCTTCTTTGCGAGTGCTTCCTTGCTCGGCCGCTCCTCTTTTATCCAGTCCAGTACTGCCTCGTAGTAGCCCATCTCGGCCAGGAACGCCGCGTTTTTTAAATATCTTCGGCAAATGGGTTTGTAGAAAGTCTTTTTCTGGTCGCGACCTTGGCAGCTCAGCTCCTTTTTGCTTGATTGAAAAGACACGCCTCATTTATAAGTGAATTGTTTTGTGGCACCGCCCCCTCATCAACTCAATGCTCATGCTCAGACAGTTTCTACAAACCCTCAGCAAACCAAACATTTAAAAATGACTTCTCGGTCGCCTCCCTAGGTGCGAGCACATGACGAAAATCATCATCTTCGACTTTTGGGGCACCCTAGTTGAGAATGGCGTGCGCCCCAGCCCGAGCAAACAAGTCAGGTATTTCTTGCGCGTCAAGGAGCCGTTCTCGGAATTCATCACCACGTTCGAGCACGCGTTCATGACCAAGCAGTTCGAGACGCTCAGGGAAGGGTTCGAGGCGGTGGTCGAGGCGTTCGGCAAGCGCATCCCTGACTTCGTGTATGACAAGCTAGTGGGGATGTGGAACAAGTTCACCATCTTGTCCAAGCCGTTCGATGACACCATCGAGGCGTTGGAGGACTTGAAGAAAGACTACAAACTGGTCATCCTGTCGAACACGGACAACTTCTCCCTCCGCCAGGTCATGGACAAGTATGACTTGGAGAAATACTTCGACAAGGTCTACTTGAGCTGTGAGACTGGCAGGCTGAAGAGCGACACGGAGAGTTACAAGCAGATACTCAGTGACTTCGACGCTCAGCCCGAGGACTGCCTCATGGTAGGTGACTCCCCGCAGAGCGATATCATCTCTGCCGAGGCTGCTGACGTGCCCGCCGTGCTCATCGACCGTCGTGGCTGGTCTGATGAGGAACGCAAGGTCTCCTCGTTGAAGGGCTTGAGGGCGTTCATTGAGGAGTGAAGGACATGCGAGTGTAGCTCAGCGGTTAGAGCGCCACGCTCATAAGCACAATGAGCGATGAGACCGCGTGGTCGATGATTGGCATTCACTTGTGGTGCACCGTGGAGGTCGAGGGTTCAATTCCCTCCACTCGCAGTCTTTCAGCATTTGAGAAAGTATTATATGAAGGTTATCCTTCTTGCCGCTCGTGAAACGATTCCTCATGCTCATCATCGGCATCTTCTTGCTCCTGCTGCTCGCGCTGGCGTACGGCGCTTGGCATCCTCGAGCGACGCTGTCCGGACCAATCATGAGCCGTGGCGAGCCTGGCTCGGTGTATCTCACGTTCGATGACGGCCCCGGACCCGACACGGAAAGTGTTGTCAGCGTCCTGCGCGAGGAGGGAGTCAAGGCGACGTTCTTCCTCGTCGGGACACAAGCGGCCAAGCATCCAGAAATCGTCGAACTCCTCGTCAAGGAAGGGCATGCCATAGGAACGCACTCTTGGTCCCACTGGTTGTTGCTCACGCGGAATGAGGAAGAGATCGTACGCGGAAAGGAGGCTGTGGAGATTATCACCGGGCAGGAAGTCACGTTGTTCCGGCCGCCGTACGGGTTCAGAACCTGGAAGACGCATCGCGTCGCCGCTCGTGAAGGATTGGTCGTGGTGACCTGGTCGGTGTTCCCGAGAGATTATCGCCGTTCATCAGAGGATATCATTAGTCACGTGTGTGCACGGCTGCACGACGGCGCCATCATCGACCTGCACGACGGGCCTTATGAGCGGGGCGCGACCATTGCATCCTTGCCTGCTATTATTAGTTGCGCTCGGGAGCAAGGGTATGCGTTCGGGGTGTTGGGAGCGCCTGTCGCTTCACGATGCGTAGAGATGGACCAGCAGTGTTGCTTGGAAGGGACGTGCGAGTTCAAGAGGACCGTGTGCGCGTGCGGGGAGCAGGCCGTCTTCCGAGGGTGCGATGAGGGTTGCAGGCCAATCGTTGTCTGTGAACCGCTCGACGAAAGCCGCTCCTGCTCCTAAGAAAAAAGACGCCGTGGCCCGGACTTTCGAGCGCGTCAAGGCCAGGCCGGAGCCTGTGCTCGGACCGGAGTGGTCCTGTGTGCCTTGCTCACCACGTGCTTTCGAACCGGGAATTCCGTAAGGAACCGGTTTTCGAGACCGGCGCAATACCAGGTTATGCGACCACGGCGTAAGGCGTAGCAAGCAGAGTCTCTTTAAAAAAGTTATGAGAAAATAACTGCCCCGTCCGGGATTTGAACCCGAGTCATCGCCTTGCTGCGGCGGCGGCAATGGCCAGGAAACCCTGGTTTCCGCTGCCTCGAGAGGGCGATATGATTGGCCGGACTACACTAACGGGGCGTGTGTTATTGGGCTCGACGGCATCCTCACTTGCGTTCGGATCGTCTTACCCTCTGGGCTCGACGGGGTTCGAACCCGCGACCTTCCGGTTAAGAGCCGGATGCTTATGGTGGGCGAAAACGATTGCTTAAGCCCCTCTACCAGCTGAGCTACGAGCCCATCACGCCAAGAATACAAGGTTCCTTTAAAAACGTTTTCTTTGGGCATTACCGCAACCATTATATAGCACTCCCTCGAAAGGAAGTATAACCAACCAGGTGGTCACGCATGCGGAACACGCCACTCTCCATCCTTCTGGCATTCATTATTCTCGCGCTCCTCACAGGATGCGGCGAGGACCAAGCAGGAATTAACGAGACCAACGAGACAGCGGCGCCACCCGTAGCGGCGAACGAAACGACCCCGGAAGAGACGGCGCTGCCCAAGGAGCAGAAAGAAGAGGAGCCTCTTCCCGCGCCCGTAAGCATCGACACCCTCCTGCTCGAGCTCAGGAATCTCATCCTCTACCAGGTCGCGTACGGCGATGACGAGGTGTACGAGCTCCGCATGATCATGTCAGCAGAGCAGCACGGTTCCCTCGAGGCGGCGACGCTCGCCTTCAATCCCGAGTGCGACGAGGACGTGCGCATGCTCATCACCGTGAATGATAAGCTCGTCCACAACGGCGACATGGACTGCTACGAGGACATGAGCTTCCCCATCGACACGGGCCTGTTCCTCGAGGGCCAGAACGTCATCGCGCTGCACGCCAAGGTCGACAAGATATTCGTTCTCACCGACACCATCCTCACCCTCTCCTATGATGACGGCACGTCCGAGCCGTTACCGGCAGAGGACTTCTTCTTCCGAGCCTCGGACGACAAGGACGAACGGGCGCTCCGCACCCTTGACAGCGTCCTTCTCACGAACACCATAGAGCGGACCTTCACCCTCGATGAGGAGGACGTGGCTGAGGACCTCTATCTCGAGTTGGAAGCGAGGGAGCAGGAGGGCGAGCTCGTCATCCTCCTCAACGGCCACCAGGTGTACGCGGGCGAGCCTTCGAGGAGGGGCGAGCGCGTCGAGCTGCCTTTGGAACTGCTTGAGGTAGGCAAGAACACCCTGGCGTTCATCGGCATCGCTGATTGAGGTAGACGCCGTGACCCGGATTCGAACCGGGGATCCCTTAACGGGACGAGCTCACTAGAGCGTCATAACCTGTTCCAGGCCTACGCTTCCCTCAGGATTGCTCCTACATGAGAATTCGCGCAATACCAGGCTATGCGATCACGGCAAACACGCTGTGTGAAGAAGGGTTTTATTTATAAACGTACTGTTTTCTTCAGCTTTTCCGTCTTTTTCCCATGCCAGAAACCGATTCTTTCACAATACCTTTTTCTTGCCTGTCTTCTGTTGATGGATATTATGTGTACCTCATGATGATTCAAGGGTCTTGGATTATATGAATAGGTTCTATGCGTGATTCCTATATGATTCAACAGAGCGGAGACGTCTTTCATGCCCGCATTATTGATGGTTTGTACCCTGATATTCTTCTCGCCCACACACGCTTCTCCAGAGAAAAACCCTTTCAGCCACGCGATTTTTCTTTCTTGGGGTTCAAGCAATTGAAAGGGGACTCGCCACTCTTTTGTGCCGAACCTGCCGACCCGTAATAAGTCTTGTACAACTGTTTTGGATGTCAATCTGACGTGGCAAACATTATCACGAATGCGTGTCGAAGGATGTTTACCATACACTTTTTGCATCGCTTCATTGTATGTTGCTACCATGACCGGATCGTCTGCGTAGAGCCTCACTTCTCGATGCATCCCATTCTTCATCCTTCTCTCGTGAACAGAGCCATCTCCCGCGAGCAGTCCACATATGGTGGCTTTCCAGAATAATGATTCGTGCGTATCCTTTATTCTTGATTTCTCATTCTCCAATACTTTTTGCCAACGAGAGACGCTCACATACCTATTAATTTCTGAGAATCCCATGAGGTGAAGAAAGAGAACCTCTCTTATAACGTTCTTGGTGGCGCATGACCAGTGGGTTGACGTGAGCTATGCGACGTTGGCTTGGTAAGACAAGAAAGAGATTCTTTTTTAAAGGTTATGCTGCGATGCGCTCCTGCTCCGCCCGCAGGCTCTTCTCAGAGACGGCCGCTATCTCCTGGAGGAGGTCTTTCGACCGTGCGAGGGTCTTCCTCGCCAAATAGTATTCTTCCTTCTGGGACTCGATATCGTTCTTGACGGTGGTGACGAGCTCTTCATGCCTCTTCTTGATGTCCTCAAGTTCGCGAGTCGTCTTCTCCGTATCCGTATAGGTCTTGAAGAAGGTTTCGAAAGAAGCCACGACGTCCTCTATCTGCTTGAAGTAATCATCCGCCATGCCGAGGAGCTCCAGGATGTCGAGCGCGATCTTCTTGTGTATCTTCGCAAGCTTCTTGAAGTTCTTCAGGTGCTTGAGATAGCTCGCGAGGAACGCCTGGTCCGCGTGCCCGCGTGTCAGGCTTTGTTGCATCTCATCCAGGTTCCTTCTCGCGTCATCGAGGAACGCCTTCTCAGCCTTCAGTCCCAGGCGGAAGACCTTGCCGACACCGATATGCCCGTGATGCGCCCGTCCTCGCTCATCCTCTTTCAGGAATCTCTTGTCTAATTTCTCCTCTTTCTTCGCGTACTTCTTCTCCTTGCGCTCGAGAGCGACGAGCTCTTTCAAGACCCCTTTCAGCGTCTCCGGCAAGACACGTACGCCGGTCTTCTCGAGCACGTTCTTGTAGTCCGCGAGCAATCCCAGCACGAGCTCGTTGTCGACGCCCAGCTCCTTGTTCGTGTTCACCAGCAGGTCATTGATGCTCATCACGAACAGGTGAAGCCCGTCAGCGAAGTCTCTCAAATAACCAGGGAATGGCCTGATGAGGGTGTCAATACGCCTCCTGAGCCGCTTCTCATCATCACGATATCGTTCTTGCAAACGCCCGAGCTGCTTCCCATCACTGATGGCGTCCGCGTGCTTGAGGCTCACATGAATCATGTGTAGCGCCCTGCGGACCCCTTTCTTGTCGTGGACCACGTGCAAGTGACCGCTCTTCGCGTTGCTGATCGCTGTCTGGTACGCTCTCCGAGCGGAGATGCCGCCGCTCATCCTCCTCAAGGACTTCTTCACGTTGCCCAAAGCGTCATCGCCGAGTTGCGCGCCACGCCTACGTATGTGGCCGAGAACTGCCATTCCAATAGGCGAAAGGACACAACAAGTTTAAATAAGTTTCTAAGAAGAAAAGGGATTTACGCGTCGATCATCTCGATCTCGATGTTCAGGCCCTCGGGGATGGGCACGCGCATGATTAGGCGCAGGGTGCGCTCGTCAAGCCCGACGTCTATCAACCGTTTGTGCACGCGCATCTCGTACCGCTCCCACGTGGCCGTGCCGTCGCCGCAAGGACTCTTACGAGTGGTGAGCTTGAGCTTCTTCGTCGGCAAGGGGATGGGGCCGCGCATCACCACGCCCGTCTTCTCGACGATGCCCTTGATATAGTCGCACGTCTGGTTGATCTTGCTGATGTCCGTGCTTGCGAGCTTGATACGCGCTTTCTGCATTGCTGTTCTCCTCTTTGCCTGTCATGATGAGGCATATCTGGGCTCACCATGGAATAATAAAAAAACAAAAGATGGTCGCTTACGCCTTCTTGACCAGGTCGATGCACATGCCGGCAGCGACGGTCAATCCCGAGTCGCGGATGGCGAACCGGCTCATCTGCGGGATGTCCTTCTGCTTCTCGATTACGAGCGGCTGCACCGGCTTGATCTTCACGATAGCGGCATCACCGTTCTTGATGAAGTCAGGGTTCTCCGCGAGCACCTCTCCCGTGGCGGGGTTGAGCTTCTTCTCGATGGCCGTGACCTGGCAGGCCACTTGCGCGGTGTGGATGTGGAACACCGGCGTATACCCCACGGTTATCACGGAGGGGTGGTTCAGCACGACGATTTGCGCCGTGAATTCTGAGGCGACGCTCGCAGGGTTGTCCTGGTGGCTCACGACGTCGCCCCGGGTGATGTCCTTCTTGCCGAAGCCGCGCACGCTGAAGCCGATGTTGTCCCCTGGCTCGGCCTTCTGGAGTTGCTCGTGGTGCATCTCGATGGTCTTGACCTCGCCTGGCACGCCCTTGCCCTCTCGTCCGGGCATAGCGATGACCTTATCCCCTACCTTCATCACGCCGGTCTCGACGCGCCCGACGGGCACGACACCGATGCCGGTGATGTTGTACACGTCCTGGATGGCCACGCGCAGCGGCAGCTGGGTGGGCTTCTCAGGCGGTTGGAGGTTGTTGATGGCCTCGAGGAGCGTCGGGCCCTTGTACCACGGCATGTTCTCGCTCTTCTTCACGACGTTGTCGCCCTTCAGCGAGGCTATCGCGAGGAACTGCACGTTTTCAGGCTTGTAACCGACCGTTTTGAGCAGTTGCGACACTTCGTCCTTGACCTTGTTGAAGCGATCCTCCTTGTAATCGACGCCGCTGATGTCCATCTTATTCACGGCGACGATGAGCTGGCCGACGCCCAACGTGCGGGAAAGGAACACGTGCTCCTTGGTCTGCGCGTTCACGCCGTCATTGGCGGCGACGACGAGCACGGCCGCGTCCGCTTGGCTAGCGCCCGTGATCATGTTCTTGATGAAATCACGGTGGCCCGGCGCGTCGATGATGGTGAAGTAGTACTTGTCCGTGTCGAAGCGCTTGTGTGCGAGGTCGATGGTGACGCCTCGCTCCTGCTCCTCTTTCAGGTTGTCCATGACGAACGCGAACTCGAAGCCTGCTTTGCCGAGCTCCTGCGCCCTTTCCTTGAGCTTTCGCAACGCCTGCTCCTCGATGTTGCCTGAGTCGAAGAGCAATCGCCCTACTGTAGTCGACTTTCCGTGGTCGACGTGGCCGATGAAGACCAGGTTGATGTGTGGTTTTTCGCTTGCCATTCTTCTACACTCCTCCCATGTGTTGTTCTAGGACTGTGGTTTGGGGAAACAAAGGGGCCTTTATAAAGCTTTTGCTTGTTTTCCCCGCGCCCTTCCCCTCTCCCTAGGCGGGCTGGGCGATGCCGTTCTCGTCGGACTTGAGCCCCTTGCGCTCCTTGATCTGTGACAGGAACTTCTGCTGCAGCTCGTCAGGGAGCCGTTCGAAGTTCTGGTCCACCAAGAAGCTGCTGCCGCGGCCGCCGGTCGCCGAACGAAGATCCGAGGCCATCCCGAACATCTCAGCGACGGGCAGCTTCCCCTTCACGCTCACCAAGGCGCCTTCCTGCTGCATGTCCAGGAGCTGTCCTCGCTTGTTCTGGATGAGCTTGCTGATCTCGCCCATGTACTCTTCAGGGGCGTCGAACTGCATGGTCTGCACCGGCTCGAAGAGCAGGGGCTTGGCCTGCATCATCGCCAGGCGGATGCCATCCCGCACCGCGGGGTACAGCTGCGCCGGGCCGCGGTGGATGGCGTCCTCGTGCAGCTTGACGTCGTTAAGGACGACCTTGACGCCGACGCACGGCTCCCTCGCCAAAGGTCCTTGGTTCATGACGTCCTCGAACATGTCGAGCACCATCTCGATGATCTCGCCGATGTGCACGATGCCTCTCGTGGCGTCGATGAAGATGTTGTGCTTGTACACGTCGCGAACGTTCCTCGACGACTTGGAATCCATGCCTGCCGCCTCGAGCGCTTCCCATAAGGATTGGTCCTTCTTCTTCACTCGTCCCTCAGGAATCTTCCCTTCCTTCATGGCAGCCATGAGGCTTGGGTTGACAGGCTCTACCGTGAAGTACAGCTTGTTATGCTTGTTCGGCGACTTGCCCTCCGCAGGTGCAGGATTCCTCCCGCTGATGGTCTCACGGAACACCACGATGGGCGGTGACGTCACGACTTCCATGTGCTTCTCGGTCTTGATGCGGTTCTCGATGATCTCCAAGTGCAGTTCTCCCATGCCGTGCATGAGGTTCTCGCCCGTCTCCTGGTTAATCTCGATGACAATGCTCGGGTCCTCCTTGCCTACCTGGACGAGGACGTCGATGAGCTTAGGGAGGTCCGCGGCTTTCTTCGCCTCAATGGCCTTCGTTATCACCGGTTCAAAGATGTGCGTGATGGCCTCGAACGGCTCCTGCTCGCCCTCAGTCACGGTCTCGCCTGGATACGCGTTCTTGAGGCCGCCGATGCCGATGATGTTCCCCGCGGGCACGTTGTCCACGATCTCGCGCTTCGCACCGTTATAAATATAGATTTGCTGGACGCGCACGTCAGCCTTGGCCTTGGCCATGTGCACCTGGGTTCCCTTCCTCGCAGTCCCAGAGTACAGTCGCCCCATGGTAATCTCGCCCGCTTGGGGGTCCACGACGACCTTGATGGCCACGAACGCCATCTCGCCGCCCGGGTCAGCGTTGATGAGCGACTTGCCGAACGGGCTCTCCGGGTCGCCGTGCCATATCTTGGGAATCCTGTATGCCTGTGCATCGACGGGGTTGGGGTGGTGCTTGATGACTGCGTTGAGGATGACCTCGTGCAGCGGCGCCTGCCTCGCGATTTCCTTGCGCTTCTCCTCATCATCTGACTCGTACGCGTCAATGACGTCCTTGAACGTGATGCCTTTCTTCTGCATGTAAGGGAGTGAGAGCGCCCAGTTGTGGAACGCGCTGCCGAAGCACACGCTACCGTCGTTCACGTTCACCTGCCATTGCTCGCCGTACTCCTTCTCCGCTATTTGTTTGATGAGCTTGTTCACGCTGGTGATGATCTTGACGAATCGTTCCTGCATCGCCTCAGGGGTGAGCTTGAGCTCCTTGATGAGCCGGTCAACCTTGTTGATGAACAGGATGGGCTTGACCCGTTCGCGCAACGCCTGTCGCAGCACGGTCTCCGTCTGCGGCATGATGCCCTCGACCGCGCAGCACAGCACGACGGCGCCGTCGACCGCTCGCATAGCCCTGGTGACGTCGCCGCCGAAGTCGACGTGCCCTGGCGTGTCGATAAGGTTGATGAGGAAGTCTTCCTCGCCTACCTTGTGCACCATGGACACCGCTGCGGAGTCGATCGTGATGCCCCTCGCCGCCTCATCCTCATGGAAGTCCAACGCGCAGGCCTTTCCGGCGAGCTCCTCTGACATCATGCCTGCTCCTGCCAGGAGGTTGTCCGAGAATGTCGTCTTGCCGTGATCGATGTGCGCGCAGATAGCGATGTTCCTGATGTTCATGGGTTGCTTGTACAACGCCGTGACCCTGTCTACCATCTTTGCCATGTTCTTCTTTCCTCGCTGCGTGATTATCCTTTCCTGTACAGCAACGCCTCATCGGTGCGCTGCCAGCTGTGCAGTTCCTTGTCCGTGAACCAGAGATTAATCTCGCGCTCCGCCTCATCAACCTCTCCAGAGGCGTGGATGAGGTTCTGGATGGGCCGCTTGCTCTTGTCGGCCAGCGCGTAGCTGTCGAAGCTGTAGTCGCCTCTGATAGTGCCCGGGGCTGCGTCGCCAGGGCTCGTCGCGCCGACGATCTTGCGGACGTGCTTGACCGCGTTGTGCCCTTCGAGCACGAAGGCCACGACCGGGCTCATGACGAGGTATTTGATGAGTTGCTCCCTGATCTCAAGCCCTATCTCGCGGTTCTTCCTCTCCACCTTTGCGCCTCGCTGCTCGTACGCCTTCCTGGCCTTCTCGCCGACCGTGTCCAGCCAGTCCTCGTCCGCGATGTAATGGTCGCCGGCGAGCTTCTCATCGGCGTACGCCATCTTCATCCCGATGACCTTGAGGCCGCACCGCTCGAATCGCGAGAGTATATCGCCGATGAGCCCCCGCTGCACGCCGTCCGGCTTGATGAGTACGAGGGTGCGTTCCTTGGCGCTCATTGCTTCACCCCTTTCTTGACCTGGTGGTGCTCCTCGGTCCAGCGCGTCTGTCGCGGCTTGCGCTTCAGGACGAGCAGGTTCTTCTCGCACTTGTTCGAGCAGAAGTGGAGCAGCTTGCCATCTTTCTGGACGTAGAGCTTGCCCGTGCCTGTTGGTATGGGCTTGCCACAGAAGTTGCACGATGCCATCTTGTCTCACCCTCTGCCCGACCTGTTCAGCGGCCTTGCTTCTATCTCAGTCTCGCGCAGCATGAGCGTGTCGCCCAGCTGGATTGGTCCTCGCACGTTGCGCCTGATGATCTTGTTCTTGTCCCTGCCGTCGAGGATGCGGCACCGGACCTGTATGGCTTCTCCTCGGGTGCCGGTCCTCCCTACGATTTCCTCGACCGTCGCGGGCACCGCGTAGGAGAATTGTACGCCTCCCTTGGTGTCGTCAGCCATGCTCGTTCGCCTCACTCAGCCTCTTGCGATTCCGCCTTCTTGGCGTCGGCGAGGACATCCTTAGCCTCTCCTTCAGCGGTGATGGCGACGGCGCCGGTGCCGACGGGGAGGCCTGCGGACGCTCCTAGCTCTTCCTTGCTCGGCACCGCTGAGCAAGCGATACCTTTCTCCTTGCACAGGAGAGGGAGGTGCATGGTGATCTCCTTTGGGGAGACGTCCTCGGCGTAGATGACGTGTTTCGCCTTTCCTCTTTCGACAGCCTTGGTGACTTCGTTGATGCCTTTCTTGATCTTGCCAGTCTTCCTGGCGAGCTCGACAGCCTCGTAGAGTTTTTCGCTCATGGTCGTGTGCCTCCGTCGGTGATGAGGTGGTAGCAGAACTGCTTACCTCTCTCGGCGTCCCTGAAGGGGCGCTTCATCAATCATCGGTAGGGTGGCGGAACGACGGCCTGTTTATAAACATTGCTGTTTGTTCGTGACCGATGGGTGTTTTTACTCGCTTCTCGGTCACGAGGCTCGATGCGGTGGTTCGCGGCCTTGTTCCTCGTCGGCGTGCTCGTGGCCCTCGCGGGCCGTTCCGGGGTTATCGGTCCGTGCTTGGAGCGGTTCGGGACGGAAGGCCTTTGCAAGCGGGCCAATCATGGCTTCGAGTGTGACGGGGCGTCGAACCGTGCTGAGAGATTACCTTGCTGGGCGCGGGGTGGGTGAACGAGCCGTTCCAGATCGTCAGGGGCCTGCTAGGAGGTGGGTGTATGTTGCTGATGCGGACTGCCAGAAGGCTATCTTTCCTAGTGGCTGCAAGTCCTTTGGTGATGGCTGCAACACGTGTTCGAAGACTTGTGAGGTGATGGGATACTTTGATGTAGGGTATGGCGTGCTGGCGTCCTTATCGCCTTGATTAGCTGCCTGCCCCTAATCTATAATCTAATAAAGTTAACCAAATATTTATATAGTGAGGGGTGGTGGGGGCCAGTGCATGGACCTGGTCGCGCAGCTCGTCATCGTTCTGGGGTTGGTGATAGGCACGTACACTGACCTGCGCACGCGCGAGGTACCTGACTGGTTGAACTTCGGTCTCATCGGCGCGGGTCTCGGTCTTGGCACCCTCTTCTCCCTCCTTTCCTGGACGTGGCAGCCCTTCATCAGTAGCGTGTTCGGACTCGTCCTAGGGGTCATCATCGGCTACCTCATGTTCTACGCGGGCCAATGGGGCGGCGGCGACGCCAAGATGATCATGGGCCTCGGCGCGTTGTTCGGCCTCTCAGTGGCGAGACCGCTCTCCTTCGAAGGACTGCCGTCCTTCATCGTCTTCATCGTCAACGTCGTCATCATCGGCGCGTTGTACGGCGTGGCCTGGGCGGTCATCATGGGCTTCCGCCAGGGACGACTGCTCCGACAGGCGTACATGAGGATACTCCGGCAACGGCGGCTCGTCGCTTACCGCGCCGCTGTCATCGCCGCCAGCGTCCTTTCCTTGCTCCTTGCCTTCCTCGTCAAGGGATTGGTGTTCCGCGTCACGTTCGTCGCGTTCGCGTTCATCATCTTCTTCACCTTCCACCTCTGGGTGCTCGGCAAGGCTTTGGAGCAGGCGTGCATGCTCAAGCGGCTGCCCGTCGGGAGGCTGACCGAGGGTGACTGGGTGGCGGATGATGTCTGGGTGCCGAGGAAGCGGTTCGTCAGCGTGCTCGTACACCTTCGCCGGCGACAAGAAGCGAGGCTTGCCTTGGCGTGCGAGCACGACGCCTGGCTCTCCCTGTACCGCCAGTTGGGCTGGGGGCGATGCGCTGCTGCGAGGGAGCGGCGGCTCAGTCATCGCCACGTCAAGCCTGACGAGGAGTTGTTGCGGTTGGCGTGCAAAGGGTTCTCTGGAAGGCTCCGCATCGTGGTGGCCGAGGCGTTGCGAGGCAGCAAGGCATTGTTGCTCGCCGCTGACAGGGAGTCGCGGAAGGAGGGGAAGCCGTTGCTCGAGGAGCTGAGGACTCGTTTCCGTTACGATCCTGATGAGAAGTACCTCACCGGACCGAAGGAGCTCGGTATCACGCATGAGCAGATAGCCTTGGCGAAGCGGCACGGCGTCAAGGAGGTCTTGGTCAAGGAAGGCATCCCGTTCGTGCCGAGCTTCCTCCTCGCGTACGTCGTCACTGTCCTGTTCGGGAACTGGCTGTCCTTGCTCTTCTAAGGGGTGCGGTCCAGTTGTTTCAAGAGGTAGTTCTTCACCGGCTTCTTCTCTTCTTCCTTCTCCTCTGCTCGTTCTTGTCGCTGGGGCTTTGGTGCTGGTTGCGTCTGTGATTCTTCCTCGTGGCCTATATAGTCGCAGCGGTCCTTGATGCGCGCGGCGATGCTGTCCATCTCTTCCTGGCTGAGCTGCTGCGGCTGCCATTGCAGGGAGAGGCCGTCGTCATCGGTGCGGGCCAGGATGCTCGCGCGTACGCCTTCCAAGTCGGTGAGGATGATGTTCGTGCCGCTCGCGCCTACCTGTTCGAACAGCGCGTTCGCGGTGAACGAGGCGAGGGAGAGGAGGTGGGCGCATTCCTGTTCTGACAATGCTTCAATGCTTGTCTTGGCCGCGAGGGCGTGTACGTGCCCTTTCGTTGCCGGCTTCTCTGGCAGGGTCGCGGTGACGAGCTTGTCTTCGTAGATGATCATTCTTGCTGTTCCTCGTTGGTGTCAGGATTCGGGTCTTGCTTCTTCGCTTGCGCCGCGGCCATGACTTGGAGGTTCTGGCTGAGCTTGTCGACATCAACGCCTTTGAACAATGCCTGCCACTTCTTGTTGGTCCTGACCGCTTCCTTGACCTCGTCGGCGCGGTTGATGAGCGCGTCCTTGAGGTCGTCGTTCTCGTTGATGAGCGTGATAAGCTTGTCGAGCTGGTCCCCTGAGACTTGTTCTTGCCGCCGCGGTCGCTCCTCAGGCGCGGGTTCGAGGCGCAAGTCGTCCCTCTCGGTTTGCGGCAGGTAGGCGTTCATGAACGCGCCGACGCGTCGCCGCAGCGCTTGCTCGAGGGCGCCGTTCGCCTCCTTGTCACCGGTCGCTGGGAGGTCAAAGCAGGTGAGCGCGTCGTTATGCTCTCTTGGGATGAGGTGGTAGAGGAAGTGCGGGCTCTGCTGCCCTGCGGCTGCGCCGTTCGCGATGAAGACGGTGACTCCTTGGCATAGCATCGCTTCTTTGAGCGCCTTGGCGATAGCTCTCGTCTTCTCGAACAAGTGCTGCATGTGCTCGAACGGGACTAATGGCAGTATAGGGTAGTGCTCCTTGGGAAGGAGGAGTACGTGCCCTTTCGCTGCGGGGTTGATGTCCATGATGGCGAGCATGACGTCATCCTCGTACACTTTCTTCGCGGGCACGTCGCCCTTGACGATTTTGCAGAAGATGCACTGTTGCTTCTGCTGCTCCAGCGCGGCCGCGTCGTCCATGCGCTTTCTCAACATCGGCGATTATATAAATATTGTGTGTCCTTGCTTTATTAGTGGCTAGTGATGACATACATTTAAATAGTCCTCGTCGTCAGGACCGGCAGAAGAGGTGGGGTGTTATTCCTGAAGAGGTGATTGAGTATGCGGGCATGGGCGTGAAGGACTCCTTATCATCGCTGGGGACGAGCGAGGAGGGTATCAGCTCGCAGGAGGCGAAGCGGCGTCTTGGACGATACGGCCCGAACGAGCTCAAGCAAGAGCATGGCATCACCCCTCTCCAGATTTTCATCAACCAGTTCAAGAGCT
>JAFGNA010000006.1 GCA_016927245.1 Candidatus Woesearchaeota archaeon | reverse complement strand
GGCGTGTCCACGAGGTTGAACTTGAGCTCGTTCCCCCGCTTGTTCTTGATGACGATCTCCTCCTTGACCTGTATCTCCCTGGTCTCATGGGCAATGTTCGACACGGAGCCCATCTCCTCGCCTAGCCAGTCCATGCAAATGCGATTGGCCAGGGTGGTCTTGCCCCCGTTCGGCGGGCCGTACAGGCCGAGCTTTATCTGCTTCTTCTTCTTGAACCAGTTCCTGAAGAAGCGCTGCAAGAAGCCCCTGAAGATGCTTATCATAAGAAAAGCAAAGGACGAGGGGTGTATATAAAGGTTTCGCTCGTCGAGAAGCCCTAGTTGGCAATGATCACGGTGCCAGGCCGCAACGGGGTCTGGTTGCGGAGCGGCGCGTCGAGGAAGTACAAGTAATCCTCTCCCCTGAAAGAGACGAGGAGGTCCTCATCACCATACAAGGAGAGGGTGTACGGCGACCCGTCCACCAATGCCGGCAAGGTGAAACCCCTCGTGTAGCCAGGGTTGACCTTGCTCGCAAGCACGGCCTCGTCGTTGATCAAGGTCGCCACCTGGCGGGCGAGCCCCTCGTTACGGTCAAGTTGCGCCGCCAACATCTGGTTCTGGATACCAATAGAGATGATGATGAAGAACAACATCATGAACGCTGTGAGGACGACGAACTCAGCGCTCGCCTGCCCCTTGCAGCTCAGGAACGAACGATTGATACGTGATCACCCCTCGACGTGATACGGACCGCGTTCTGGCCGGGCGTGAGCCGCAACGAGCAATTATCAGCGATGCAACGATGCGTGCCGTTCGTGATGTTCACATCCGTAAAGAACACGACCTGCGACAGGCCCGCCTGGGTGTAGTAATCGATGACCAGCTCCTGCTCGCCATAGATCGTCGCCGCCTGGATGACGTCTGGCAGGACGAACTCCAGCGTGACCCGCGACGTGTTGCCGATGACGTACACCTCCTCGGCGCTCGTCAGTATCTCGTTGCCGACCATGTTGAACTGGGAGCTGATGATCGAGTCCTCCGACGACTTGGAGAAATCGAAGAAGAGGAAGCTCGCGGGGAGGATGAGCGTGAGGGCAAGGACGACGATGAACAAGTACTCCACCGCTGACTGCGCTCTCACCGCTCGCATACAACGCACCTCTTCACGGACGCCCACAAGAAAAGAACATTTATAAACCTTTGGTCTGGGAGAACCCGAAACCTTTATTAAGCCCCTGGCAACCCAGCCCAGCAGGGGGTGACGCCTTGCGGCGCTCTGAACGAATCAGGAAGAAGCAACAACCCATCGTGCCGGTCAAGCGCAGGCGCCAACAGGAAGAAGCGCGCGCCGCCAAGACGGCGCCGGCGAAGAAGGGCGGCATCTACGACACCCACTACAAGCAACTCCTCATCATCCCCTTTCTCATCCTCATACTCGCCATCGCGAGCATCGCCGTACAGACCGCGCGCACAGGAGACTTCATCAACAGGGGCGTCAGCCTCAAAGGAGGACTCCAAGTCACCATCCCCAGCAGCGACGCGGACGCGGACGACCTCGCAGAGCAACTGCGCGCCACGTTCCCAGAGATAGACATCGAGAGCAGGGACCTCGAAGAGGCAGGCACCCAAGTAGCCATCACGATCAGCGCTGACGTCGTGACCGAGGACGATGAGCTGGTCGACCGCTTCCTCCAAGCCGTTGAGAAGGCCAGCGGCGTCCGGCAAGAAGAGTTCTCCGTGGAAACCATCGGGTCAACCCTGGGAGCGACGTTCTTCCAGCAGACCACGAAGGCGTTGTCCATCGCCTTCCTCTTCATGGGCATGGTCGTGTTCCTCTACTTCGGCGACCAGAACAAGATCAAGGTCATCACCACCGTCGCCACCGTCACCGCCGCCGCGCTCATGTACAGCCCGTCCAGGACGCTGAACATCATCGCAGGCGTCATCGGCGCAGGGCTCATCGTGACTTACGCGCGGTACAGCATCCCCTCAGTCGCCGTCATTCTCGCGGCGTTCAGCGACATCGTCATCACGCTCGCAGTCACGAACATCCTCGGCATAAAGGTAGGCACGGCGGGCATCGCCGCGTTCCTCATGCTCATCGGCTACTCAGTGGACACGGACATCCTCCTCAGCACCCGCGTCCTGAAGAGGACCGAAGGGACGGTGTACGACCGCATCGTCGGCACGGTCAAGACCGGGCTGACCATGAACCTCACCACCATGGCAGCCGTGATCGTCGCGCTCATCTTCGCCGAATCAGAGGTCATCGCGCAGATCATGACCATCCTCCTCATTGGCTTGTTCGCCGACATGATCAACACCTGGCTGCAGAACACGGGCATCCTCCGCTGGTACCTCGAGCGCAAGGAACGAAAGGAGCAGAAAGGGGTGCGCGGATGAGCAAGCTCAAGAAGTTCCTCACCAACACGCGCATCATCATCCTCATAGTAGCGCTGCTCCTCGCGGCCATCGCCATCCACCCGACGCTCAACGACGACGGCGTCGCCATCAGGAGCGTGGCGAGGAACAGCTCGGCGGCCATCGCGGGCTTCGAGAGCCCGGGGCCGAACGTGCACCCAACGCAACGGGAAGTCATCCTCAAAGTGGACAACCAGCCCGTGACGGACGAGGAGTCCTATCACTCCCTAGTCGACGGGCTCGAGCCAGGGGACCAAGTCACCATCACAACGAACAAGAAGACCTACTTCGTCGAGGTCAAGCCGCTCTACAACATCACCTACCTGGACGAGTACGAGAACGTCACCCATGAAGCGTATAACGAGACGCTGAACGAGACCGTGAACGTCACCGTGCAACAGCAGAAAACCCTGAGAGAAGTTATCGGCGCGGAGGACATCGGGCTCTCCGTGTACGCGCGGCCGATCAACAACGTGCGCAAGGGGCTCGACCTCGAAGGCGGCACCCGCGTCCTGCTCAAGCCTGACGAGGAGGTGGACGAGGAGGAGCTCGACATCATCATCGCGAACATCAAGCAGCGCCTCAACGTGTACGGCGTCAGCGACATCGTGGTGCGGCCGACCAGGGATCTCGAGGGCAACGCGTTCATCAGCGTCGAGATAGCAGGCGTGAACAAGGACGAGGTCCGAGAACTCCTCTCGCAGCAAGGAAAGTTCGAAGCGAAGGTCGGACAGGAGACCGTGTTCCTCGGCGGCAACGACATCGCCTACGTGTGCCGCACCGCAGATTGCAGCGGCATCGACCCGCAGCGAGGCTGCGGGCAAGGGGCGGACGACCAATGGCACTGCTCGTTCAGGTTCAGCATCACCCTCGAGCCGGACGCCGCCGAACGGCAAGCGGCGGCGACCAAGGACCTCGACGTCATCATGGAAGAGGATGGCGAAGGCTACCTGTCAAAGAACCTCAGCCTCTACCTGGACGACCAACTCGTGGACGAGCTCCGCATCAGCTCAGGCCTGAAAGGCAGCGCGCAGACACAGATCAGCATCACCGGCGGCGGCTCAGGCGGCACGCAACAAGAGGCCATGCAGAACACCCTGGACAACATGAAGCAGTTGCAGACCGTCCTCATCACGGGCAGCCTCCCCGTCAAGCTCAACATCGTCAAGACTGACGCCATCAGCCCCGCGCTGGGAAGGACGTTCGTCAAGAACATCATGCTCATCGCGCTGCTGGCCATGCTCGCCGTCGTCGTGGTCGTGTTCATCAGGTACCGTGAGTGGCGCATCTCCCTTCCTATGATCATCACCATGCTCAGCGAGGTCATCATCCTCCTTGGCATCGCCTCATTGATAGGATGGCGGCTAGACCTAGCAGCGATAGCGGGCATCATCATCGCCGTCGGCACAGGGGTCGACCACCAAATCGTCATCGCGGACGAGACGTTCAAGAAACGAGCAGAAGCATTGAGTTGGCAGGACAAGCTGAAACGGGCGTTCTTCATCATCATGGCAGCGTACTTCACCACGCTCGTGGCCATGCTGCCATTGTGGTTCGCAGGCGCAGGGCTCCTCAAAGGATTCGCGCTCACCACCATCCTCGGCGTGAGCATCGGCGTGTTCATCACGAGGCCTGCTTACGCCACGATTCTCGAGACCCTCATCAACAAATAAGTATATAAGAAGAGCGATAATCACGAGAGAAACAAAAGAAAACTTGGGCCCGTGGTCTAGCCCGGCTATGACACTTCCTTGACGTGGAAGGGGTCCCCGGTTCGAATCCGGGCGGGCCCACTCCTCCCCCCCAGCCGCTGAGAAGCGAGGGAAGGAACGTTCTTGTCTGAGCTACTTGAACAGCGGGCACGTGCTCTCATACTGCAACAAGTCATCGCAGATGAACACCCTCGACGACTCCTCCACGCCACCCTCCAAGACGAGCCATCGCAGCTCGTCATACGGCATGCGCACACAACCGCGAGAAGCAGGGGCGCCGAGCTCGCCGACGCGATTCGTCGCGTGCACGTAGATGCCGCGCTCAAAGGCATGCGCGTTCCTCTCCTCGAGGCCGCGCAGCACGAGCACGGGCCCGAGGATGAGGTCCTCCTCGGTGTCGTGGCCGTCCCAGCGCCGCCGACGGCCATCCTTGTATGGGATGAGCCCCTCGAACACCGTGGGGTACCGCTCGTGCAGGTACTCCCGCCCCACGACGCGGACGACCTCGTGCAGACCGAGCGGGGTCCGGCCGCTGCCAGGGGCGTCACCGAACCCGTTCCTCCCAGTCGAGACCTTGTTGAAATTGTCCGCGCCCAAGTGGTCATAGACCCCCTCGAATCCGCGGCAGTACTCCTGGATGGTGCCGTCGAAGACGAGATGCGACCGCTCCATGCCGCCCGGGCTCCCGAACAGGAGCGAGCTGTACGCATGGTTGGAGAAGAAGACGCGGTAGCCCATGTTGAGATACTCCTCAGGCGGCGTCGCGCCGAGGACGACACCGGCGGCGGCGAGGCCTGACAGCTTGAGGAATGATCTTCTGGAGATCTCGCCGCCGGCAACCATCGTGGCGGAGGGGAGGCGCGGCCGCAATAAAAGCGTTACGCGGCGGGGTCCGCAGCGCTTCCGGCGGCTATGCCTTCTTGAGCAGGGAGCTCTTGAAATCCTCGGGCCTGTACGCATCGAGCCGGACGACCTTCGTGTCGTCGAGCCTGAACGAGCGGAGTCGTCCTTCAAGGCCGTCGACGAATGACTCCTGGTCATAGCCTAAGCAGACCACGTCCGGTCGGTAGCGCTGCAGGACGAGGTACTGGTTCTTGGTGTCGCCGAGCACTGCTCGGTCGACGAGTTCTTCCTCTGCCACGCCGCGCAGCCGTTCCTCCTCTCCGTGCAATGGCTCCTGGCCGCGCAACGACCGGTAGGTGTCGTCCCTGGCGACGACGACGATGAGCCAGTCGCCGTGCCGCTTCGCCTGGCGGAACAATGACCGGTGGCCGTCGTGCAAGACGTCGAACGAGCCGAAGACCATGACCTTCCTCATGGAGGAAGTTGCGAGAGGAAGGATTATTTAACTGTTTGCCTTGAGCGCCTCGTTCACCTTTGCCTTGAGGAACTTATAGGGCTTAACGCCGACCACGGGCTCGCCATCGATGAAGAATGTGGGGGTGCCGTACACGCCCAGCCCTTCCGCCAAGGCGATGTCGTCATCGACGCCCATCATGGTCGAGGAGTCTTCCATGCACGCGGCGAATGATTCCTCGTCGATGCCATGCAGGGCTGCCCATGCGTGGAGGTTCTCGAGCGATAACGAGTCCTGTTCTCGGAAGAGAGTGAAGTGGTACTGCCAGTAAGCCTGTTCATCCTGCTCGTGCACGCAGTGCGCGGCGGCGGTAGACTCCTTCGCCAAGGGGTGCGTCTCCAACGGGAAGTCGACGTAGATGAATTGCATGTCCTTGCCGAAGTGCTCGATGAGCCTCTTCACGGCAGGGGCTTGCTCTGCTGTGTTCGGGCAGGAGAAGCAGCCGAACTCGATGACGGTCACCGGGGCTGAGGAGCTGCCTACGCGTGGGTGGCCTGCGACGTCGAGGAGCGAGGGGGCGATGAGGGGGTCGCCGCTTGGCCCTGACGAGCCGCACAACGACACCTCTGGGTCATGGCCGCCCGCCAATGGGTCGAAGATGCAGAATCCTTCCTCGTCCAGGCCATTGCAGTTGCCGTACACCATGAGGTTGTACGCGCTGATGACCACTTGCGATAATGACAGCAAGAGGAGTACGAGGAGAAGCCAGCTGAACACCTCGAAGTACTTGAACAGGAACCTGCCGGTCTTCTTGTGGCGTCGCATCACCTTGCCGGCTATCTGCGCCTTGAGCCGCTCGTCGAGACGGGAGGTGCACTTCCTGAACGTGATTCTGCGGAAGACACAGTCGAACGCCTCTGCCGCCAACGGGCGGTACTTGACAGAGAACACGGCGAGGACGGCGAACACGATGAGAGCGAGGACGCATATCATGAGCTGTGGGAGAGCACGACCTGCTTTAAAAGATTATGGAAAGAAGAAAAAAAAGAGAAAAGAAGGTGTCAGCAACTGCCCGTCACCTGCGCGGTCTCGCCCGTCAAGGCGGTGCCGCAAGCGTCAGGCCTATCCGCCGCGGAGAAGCCGGCACAGAGGGCTTGCTTGATGGACTCGGCATCGCGGCTACCCCTGTACGTCTCGCCGTCAATCAGGAAGGTGGGCGAAGCGGTAGGTGTGGTGAGCTTGCTCGGATCCCTCGAATTGATAGTCTTGAGAGCAGCGTTCGTCGCGGACTCATCAGCCGTGATGTCCTGCCAGCGGTCATCGAAGCAGGAAGCGATACCCGCGACCTGGTCGTCGGTCAGACCAGCATCAGCAGCGGCGCCTTCCCAACAGGACTCGACGTTACCGGAGTTGCACTGCTCGTTGGTCTTCAACACGAAATCGAAGAAGACGTCATAGCCGTACTCCTCCAACGCGCAGAGCTCGCGCACGCCCTGGTTACCCTCACCCTCGCCATGCAGCGATGACATCTCGCCATCCCGCAGGTCGATGATGTAGTGCGGGACTATCTCGACCGCGTCACCGAGCAGGCCGTAGATCTTGGCGGCCGCCTCATCAGCGGGGTTGCCGTAGGGGCAGAAGGACATGACGAAGTAATCGAGCCTGGGCTTCTCGCCCGTGGCGCCGAGCACCTTGAGGTTGTCCACGCCGTAGGTCTCGAGCTTGGCCAGCATCTCCTCATACGCCTGTAGGTACGCCTCCTGCTCATCCTCGCCGAGCGGCCACTGCGCGCCGACAGCGGTGTCCTTAAGGCGGTAGCCGTCCTGGGTCTTCTCGAAGAAGTCACTCAGGTCGCTCCAACCGCTAGTCTGCGCGACATCCTCAGGGAAGAGGTACGCCGGGAGGAAGGAGAGGTCGTACGCGGCGACGAGTTCCTTGCCTTCCGTTGAGGAGACGTCGACGTCCTTGTACGTCGTGCCGGGGAAGTAGTTGGTCGTGGTCGACTTGATGCCGCTGGTATCGCAGTCAGGGCAGCTAGCATCAGTAACCACCGTCACGGTCATGGGTGGCTTGACGTTCTGGCACGGCTCGCTCTGCGGGATAAATGAGCAAATGGTCCGCTCGAACTCCTCATAGGGCAGCGCGCCGACGACCTGCTTGCCGTTGATGACGAAGCTGGGCGTCGCGGAGAATCCTTGGTTCCTGGCGTCCGCGCTGTCCTCGACGACCTCATTGGCGTACTTCCCGCTATCGAAGCATTCCTCGAAGGAGGCCACGTCAAGGCCGAGGTCGGCGGCGAACTTGAGGAATGTGTCCTTGCCGAGCGACCCGGATTCAGCGAAGATGAGATCGTGGTACTCCCAGAACGCTCCCTGGTCATGGGCGCACTGCGCGGCCTCCGCGGCCTCCGCGGCATACAGCGCGAGGTCGCGGTAGACGAATTTCACGAGCCCCGTGTCGACGAAGTTCTCCTTTATCAGCGGGAGCGTCTGGTCATGGAAGCGGCCGCAGAAGCCGCATTGGTAGTCGCTGAACTCGACCATGGTGACAGGGGCTTCTTCTGCTCCTATGAATGGGTCGTCATCCGCTAGGGTCTTCATGGCCTGCGCGATCGCGGGGTCGATGTCGAAGTTGCCAGCGGCCACTTGGATGCCGGTATCGGTCTTGCCCGTCACTAGGTCTGTCTTCTCCGACGAATTGTCAGGGCGGTCGGTGAGTGTCCAGATGATCACGGCTACGAGGGCGAGCGAGAGCACGGCGATGGCCGCGTTCTTGAGCGTGTCGCTGGACCGGTTCTTGGGTGCCGGTCTTTCGTGCTGCGCTGACGGGCCTCCTCGTTCTTGGCGGGCATCATGGGCTGCTTCTTTATGGGGATGGTGCTTTCCGTGCCCGTGGTGCTTCTTCTTGTGGGTCGTCATTGGTCAGTCCTCCTTTCAGGTGTTATCGTTCTTCCTTTTAGTAGGTGCATCCGCTGATGCTCGCGAGCCTCTTGAGGGGTTGCATTCCTGTGATGGTGTATCCTTCGGGGGTGATCCATGTGGGGTAGCCGATGATTCCTGCTTCGGTGCATGCCTCGGGGTCGCGATCGCAGTCGAGGTAGGCGCCTGCGGGGATGATGAATTCCTCGAAGGCTCCTTTGAACAATGATTTCTGGCTCTGGCAGTAGCCGCATGACTCGGCGCCTGCCATGACGTAGCCTTCCTCTGCGAGGCAGGTGGCGAGGCCCGCGGCGTCCTTCTTGCCGGTGAGGGTGATGATGACGAGTGCTGCGATGATGGTGATGATGATGAGCGGTGCGAGCAGTGCTCGCTTCTTTCTCGTTGCCATAGTCCCCTGTATGAATGCGCATTCATGTGTCTTTTATATGCTTTGCGGAAAAAAAGGGATTTTTATAAACTTATTGTTGTTCCCCACCATCAGTATGGACGAGTATTACGACCGCCTCGCACCAGGGTATGATGAGCTGTACGGGGAGGAGCAGTCGCGCAAGCTCGACATCATCATGGCGCGTTTGGCACGAGAGGAGCTCGACGGCGCGGTGCTGGACGTGGGGTGCGGCACGGGCGCCTCGCTGGATCGCTTGGCAGAGGCATCTGGGGTGCCGTGCGTCGGGGTTGAGCCAAGTGCAGGCATGGCTTCCTTGTATCGTGGCGGCCAGGAACTCATCAGCGGCCGGGCTGAGGAGTTGCCGTTCCCAGATGGTTATTTCTCCGCTGTGGTGAGCGTGACCGCCGTGCAGAACTTCTCGGACGTCTCGCTTGGCATCTCTGAGATGGTGCGCGTCCTGCGCAGGGGCGGGCCGTTGCTCGTGTCCTGTTTGTGGCGGAGCGGCGGCAAGGTGCGGGCGGTGGCAGAGGCGTTGGCTGATCTCGTCGTGGTGGAAGCGGTGGTTGGTGAGGGAAATGACCTCTTGTTCTGCTGCCGCAGGGTTTAAATAGGTGTGTTGTTCTCGTGAACGTATGCGGTTGCGAGAGTCGTTGCGGCAGGGTATGAGGACGTGGTCGCCTAGGGAGTATCGTGGGCTGGTCGCGTTGCCGTTGCGTGAGGTGTTGCGGTTGTTCTGGTCGTGGTTCGGTCTGGTCGTCGTCGTGATGCTCGTCGTCGGGTTGCCGCAGCTCTTCCTGCTCGAGGACAAGCTCGAGGCGTCGTTCTCCTCGTTCGAGACGTTCACGGTGTCGTTCAACGTGTCTATGTCGTCGCCTGCCACGGTGACGTATTCCCCGTTGGTCGTGGTCGACCTCGATCGGGAGGAGTTGACGCGCGAGCGGGTGCTGTTGAATGAGGAGGGGGTGCATGTGCGCAGGCCGTTCTGGCGCGGGGTGCGGACGCTGCCCTGGGAGGGGTTGTCCGAGGTGCCGCAGAACGCTGATCGGTACAAGGGGTGGATTCTCTTGCTCGTGGTCTTGCTCGTCCCTTCGTTCCTGCTCGCGCTCTGCTTGGCGTTCCTCGTCGAGGCGGCGGTCTTGGGTGTCGTCGCCGTGTTGCTTGTCCTCGCGGTCACGCGGTTGTTGCGGTTCCGTATCGGTGCGCGGCAGGCGGTCAAGGTCGCCTTGCTCTCGTTGGTGCCGTTCATGGTGGTGCAGCTCGTGCCGTTCTTCTGGGTGCGGTGGTTCGTGGTCCCTGCCGCGTTGTACGCGTTGCTGGTGCTCGCCGCTGCCTGGGTGGTCGGGGAGAGTAGGTTGGACCGTCGTGCGGGGTAGGCAGAAACACACCAAAAAGCAAAATATTTATATATTAGTAGCTTCTTTTGTATACCAAAATACGTTAGTTTGCCTAGGGTGATTGCACTATGAATCTACGAGAAGTACACGACGACAAGATCAAAAGACTAGCAGAGACGCTCAAGAACAACGGCCTCGCAGCCTCGGAGACCGAAGCCATCAGGATGGCCACCAACATGACCGGGACCGAGAAGAAAGTCACGGAGAACATGGACCAGAAGCGCGAGCGCGAGATAGCGATGCAGCAACGCCCACGGCCGCAACAACAAGAAGCAGCGCCAGCGGCGCCACCATCACAACCCTGGGAAAAAGAGGTGCAAGCGCAGGGGGGCCCTGCGCCCGAGCAGGCCCCTGCGCCCACCCACGACAACCAGGCACTGAACCAAGCCATCAGCAACGTGCAGGAGCGGTTCACCAACGATCCGCAGCACGCCGACCCACGGCAAGAAAGGCCACAGCTGGAGCGCATGACCGTCGAGGAGGCAGCGGCGCCCGAACCAGAGGCGCCTGCACCGGAAGCGGCGAGGCCTGTGGTCGAGCGGCCGCTCCCTCTGGAAACGCCGACGCCAGCGACAGCGGCGCCTGTCGAGGAAGAAGACATCCCGGAGAAGACGCGAGAGATCCATGACCGGCCGCCCCGGCGGGACTCCTCGGGCATGGCAGAGTCCAGGGTGAACCTCTCCGACGTCTTCAACGTGAACAGGAACTGAAATAACCCTCGCAACATATATGTTCTTACATAGCAATTCCACTATCATAACATATATAAATGGTTTTCACTACCTAGTAAAGACGGAACAGGAGTCTCTCCTAGACCGACGAAACAACCACCAGAGGAGGAAGACCATGAACAAAGCACGCACGCTACCCCTACTCCTGCTCATCATGAGCATCTGCGCACTCGGCACCGCCAACGCAGCAGTCAGCCTCACCGCGAACGACCTCAGCGGCACGGTCGAGCAGAAAGAGACCTACACCGGCACCATCAGCATCAGCAACACCGGCGACAACGTCTCGCTCAGCATCAGCGCAGCGGACATCACCGACGGCAGCAACACCATCAGCGCCGGCGACGTAGCATTCAGCCCGACAACCATCAGCAACCTCGCTAACGGCGACATCGCGACCATCGACGTCACGATAGACATAGACAACGACCAAGAACCAGGCACCTACACCGGCACCATCACCATCACCTGGAACAACGGCACCGAGACCGGCACCGAGACCGTCAACATAGAACTTGACGTCGAGCTCGGCAACCACCTCATCATCGACAGGGTCACCGTCGTCGTCGACGGCAACAGCGACCGCGTCGAGGACGGCGAAAAAGTCGGCGAGGAAGCCTACCCGCAATCAGAAGTCGAGATTACCGTCAGGGTCGAGAACGACTACGACGACAACATCGACATCGAGGACATAGAGGTCGAGATCGACGCGGACAACGACCTGGACTGGAACGAGCGAGAGGACATGGACGACCTCAGAAGAGGCGATAGGGACAGCATCACCTTCACGTTCACCGTCCCGAGAGCGCAGTACATCGACGAAGGCACCTACGACATAGACATCATCGTCACAGGAGAAGACGAAGACGGCAACGACCACCGAGACGAATGGGCCATCGAACTCGAGGTGGACAAGAAGAGGTATGACCTCCAATTCCGCAGCGTCAGCATCAGCCCGAGCTACGTCGAAGCCTGCACCACGATCAATCCTCAACTCCGCGTCAACATCGAGAACGCAGGCACCAGGGACATAGACAGAGGCACCCTGCTCATCACCGGCGAGGCACTCAAAGATGAAGTCATAGTCAGGGACATGGACATAGAGGAAGGAGATGACCTCACCAAGGAAGTCGCCCTGCCCCTGCGCGAAAACCTCGACCCCGGGCAGTACTTCATCACCATACAAGTGTTCACGGAGCCAACCGAGGACGACCAGACAGACATCACCTCAGCAGACCTCGTCATCCTCGCCTGCACCACTGATGAGGAAGACGAAGAAGAGGAAGAGGAGGAAGAGGAAGACGAGATCGATATCGTCACCCCGACGCCGAGCACCGGCACCACCGGCAGCGTGGTGGCCACGACCACGGGAACGCCGAGCAAGCTCCTCGACCGAGGAAGCACCACCTACCTGGCATTGCTCATCCTCATCGTCGTGCTACTCGTCATCCTCATCGTCGTCGTGGCGGCGAGCGCGCTCGGCGGCAAGAAATGAGAACCAACAAATCTTTTTCTTTTCTTCTTTCCTAAGAGGAAGCAGTCCCGAAGGTAAATAAAAAACGCTCGGCGAAGAAGACAGGCAATACGTCGCCATCCTCAAAACCCCTGAAGGAAACTACGACAAGGAGCTCCCCCACCCTCACGACGAGGGAATCATGCGCGAACACGGCAGGAAGCTCACCCAACAAGACAACATAGAACAAGCCATCATCCGCCACAAACAAAACCACGGCCAACAAAGTACAACCTCTGCAAGAAAGCCCTGTGAGCAAGGGGAACTTTACCCCTGAAGACATCACCGATCTGCACGAGCAGAGAGCGAACCATTCACAGCCTCTCGCAACCCCTCCAGCCGCCTCCGCGTCACGGCCAACTTCTCGTTCGCCTTCTGCACCAAGAACCGGACATACTTCTCGTCGAACAACAACCGCCCACCCATAGCAATGGGTGTGTCAATCCGCTCGTTCCCGACGATCTCGAGCATGACACGCCGCTGCCGAGAAGCCCTGCCGCCCGTGCTGATGATGCCCGAGCGCTTCCAACCATGCGACTGGCACACTCGCAACAACCGCTCAGCAGCCGCGCAATCCCTGCACGCGACGTGGAAGATAGGGCACTCCATCCTGAACCAGAGCGTCTCCAGAGGCGGGTCTCGCAAAGCCTCGAGGACGTCCTTGTAATCAGCAGGATCATGCGTGACGAACAACCACTCAGCCTCGTGCTTCTTCCCAGAAACAGACTCCTTGAACACGTTGATACGGCCGGCGCAGCTCGACGTCGTGTAATAATCAGGAAGACCGTTGATCGTCAGGATGAACGGCCAAGCCGCCTCGTCGACACAGCCCTGCTTGCTCCGGTCAGGCCCGCCCAAACCCTCCAAGGTTGAGGACTTGCCCTTGTCGAACGCGCCCATAGGAAGAGAGGACAAGCCACCCCTTAAAAAAGTTCTCATGGGACAACACAAAAAGATAAAAGGAAAATCACATTCCCTCCCACCATGGTTTTCGACGACCTCATCGACGGCATCATACCCAAGCATGTGCTCGCCAAGAAGACGGAAAATATCGATTCCTCCATCGACGACCTCTACCTCAAGCTATACCGGCTACAAGTGGCCAAGGAAGACCTGAAGAAGGCGCACGACCTGCATGACGGAGTGACCTACGCGGTGCTGGAGAACGTCATGAACAAGCTCACGGACCACGAGGAGCTGACGGCCTCGCAGCAGGTACCGGCGAAAAAAACGTCGATGGAGAAGGTCCGGGAAAGCAAGCAAGCGCTCACGAAAGAAGTAGCGGGCAAGGTGCACGACCTCGACCAGGAGATGAAAGCGACGAGGAAAGAGATAGAGGCGCACGCGAAAGAGAGGCTCTACGCGGATGACTTCTCCTTCAAGGTCATCATGCGCATGGACCACGACCTCAAATACGGCACGATAGAGACTGCGCCGATGGCAATCACGCACCGCCTCCCCCTCTTCTACCTGTTCAACAAGACCGTGCCCGCCTTCAACCTCGAGGACACAGACCTCGAGACGACCCTGTTCTCCGCGCTGCCGGAAAGCACGCAAGCGTTCCTCAACGATCAAAAAGGAGGGAGGCACAGCAATTTCTATCATAGCTTCAAGAACTACAAAATCAAGTACTTCAACGAATACGTCGACAACGACTACTCCATACCATTGTTCCTCCTGGAAGAGAAGGGAGCATTCGAAACCACCTACGGGAGATTCAACAGGAAGATGCGGCAGTTCAGGCTGAACCCGTGGCAAAACAACGTCTTCTACGACCTGAACCACTGCAGCGAAGAAGGCAAAGGATATGAAAGCGTGCGTGAGCACCAACACTCAATACAAGGATGCCTATTGGGGAATTACACCTCATGGAGAAAGGAAGGCAGAATGGAGAAAGACCTCCTCGTCGAAGCGATGGGAAAAATAGTCGCCACGTTCTATGAGGCGAACGTCGCGGACAAGGTACAGGTCGAGGAGAGACTGAAAGAGATACGGCAGTAGTCACTGCTTCTCCACGAAAGCCCTCATCGCCCTCACGAAGCCCTCAGCCTCCTGGTAGAGCTTGTCGTACTCAGCGCCGGACAACGACTGGCGCTTGCGATGCAGGATATCCTTTGACAACGAGTAGAACTTGCGCATCGTGTTCGGGAACGACGAAGGAATCATCTTCTGCCTGGCCATCTTGTCCTGCAACAAGTCCGCCACGTGCTCAGGACTAGGAGGAACCTCGCCGATGCTCATCAAGGCAGCGTGCGCGGCGTCCACAACCGACCAGTACAGGTCGACAGCGGCCTGCATGACATGCCAAGAACTGTTGGATAAGGTCTGCGAGGCTCGGTCCTGGTACGTCCAGATGCTCTCAGGACTAGGCCTGATGCGCCCCTGATGAAGCAAGAGCTGCAAGGGATCGAAGAAGCCCGTATCAAGCAAAGGGAAGCCATCCCTGAGGATGTTCACCGCTATCGGGTCGCCCTCACGAGCGTACTCCCAGAACGAGGAGAGCTTCAAGGTGGTGACGTGCAATCGGCGGGACAAATCCCTGATAATCTTGCCCGTGATGACCCGGTACGTCTGGATGAGCTCCGAATCGAGCACCAGGGAGACATCATCGATGATGACAAGGATGTCCACGTCGTTCGCGCCCTGCTTCTTCCTCGCGGCGGAGCCGAACAGCACGACGGCCTTGACAAGGTCACGGCACTCGTCATGGCAACGCTTTGCGAACCGGTACGCCAAGTCAAGGTCACCGTGCGCGTACTGCTCCTCGGCCCTGTGCCGGCGCTTCTCGATAGAGAAATCCACTGCTCACCCTCACCTCTACTCCTGCATCGCACCCTTCCTATATATAGCTTTCTACTCCAAAGGAACCTCGGTCCACGGACGCCAATCATTGCTGGGCGCGTACGCCCCTGCGATGAAGAACGGCGGCGCGTTGTACCCGAAGTGCGCGTGCTGGACCTGGTTGAACCGTGGCAAGCGGCCCACGCCATACACCGGGCTGCCTACCAAGGACAACGTGTCGAAGAGCGACGTGCTAATATTATAGGAGCCAGGCTCCACTATCAAGTCCTTCATACCAGCCTTCTCCATGCGCTTCAAGAACTCCTTCATCGGCACGTTGCCCTGGCCAGGGGTAAGGTGCTCGTCCCCGTAGCCGTAGTTGTCAGTGAGGTGGACGTGGCCGACGATGCCATCCTTGATGAGCCGCTCTGACTCATTGAGCAACCATTTCTCGAACGCCTTTTCCCGCTCCTCCGCCGTCTTGTAAATGCTCTTGCCTTTCTCATCCGTCGGGTCAAAGTACTGCCGCCACATGTTCATGTGCCCGATGTCCAGCGTGGCCTTGATGTGCTGCTTCGCGATTTCCAACCCTTGCTTCAGGTCAGCAGCCTTCTTCTCCTTGACGAGCTGCTGCGCCATGGCCTTCCGTCCCTCCTCGATTACCTTGCGCATCTCAGACGGGTGCGAGCCGTACAAGTGCTGGTCATAGTTCTCCGGAGCGGCGTACAACGGGTTCTTGAGTCCCTTGCGGCGAGACTCCTCCATGGCAAGCAAGCCCACCTTGGCGATGCTGTCAGCGGTCTTCTCCAAGCCGTACTCCTCAGCAGTCTTGAGATGCTTGATCTGCTCCAAGTACTCGATGGCCTGCGCATCCGCGGAGGCGGAGGACTCATGGATGTGGCGCATTTGATTCTCAGCGTCCTCCAACTCCCTCTTAATAATCTCGGTCGGGAGCTGGTAATCACCTCTCGTGAACTGGCCTGCAACCCCAGGAACATCACTTACCAGCTCCTTGAGTTGCTCACGCGCCTCTGGCGGCAGGTCACCCTCATACGCCTCGTACAACTCCAAGGCTTGGCGCAGCTTCTCCTGCCGCTTCTGAAAGGCATCATAATGTAGGGCGTGATACAAGCTCGACCCTTTGGCCTGCAAGACACGGTTCTGGATAGTGGTGCGCGCGAACATCTCCTCGGGCGTGACCTGCTTGTCAGGGTGCAGCTTGTTGTACTCGTCAGCGCGCTCGACGAATTTCTCCCATGTGAGATGCTCGACCTCGAAGTTCGTCTTGTCCTTGTTCCACACCGGTACGCGGTCGAACATGCGCTCGACGTTGTCATCCCGGAACACGGGCTGGCCCTTGATATCCACCCATTCATCGCCGGTGACGAGCCGGCCGTCCACGCGCGTCCCTATCAAGGACGGGTTTCGCTCCTTGACAGTCTCAAACTTCGGCTCGTACACATACGTATCCCTCGTCACGCCGCTGATCACCCTGCCGGTACGGTCGTCCACGACGAGCATGGGGCTGTCCTTCTCCTCAGTATCATACCCCTTGAACATCCACTGCTTCTCCTTGCGCTGACCGGCGTGCACCATGGGGCGCTGCCACTCTGACAGGTGGAAGACGATAGCCCCGCCGTCCGTGACGTCGCCGGCGAAGTCGATGGCTCGCTTGATCTCGCGCAACGCCTCCTCCCGCTGCGCACCGCTGAAGCCGTCGCGGCCGAACCCTGCGAGCGACTCGGTGTGCACCGAGGCGTGCACGGACGACTTGATATCATTGATGGTCAGCAATTCACGCATGTCCTGGCGCTCCCTCACCCCGAACGACTCCGGCGTCGGCGACTGAGAGTTCCCCTTCCCCTTGCCGATGAACTCGAACTCCAGCCTCCCAGCCCCCTCCATGATGCGCGACTTGACCGAGTCGAGCGTGTTCCCCATCGGGTTTGTGGTCGTGCCGAGCTCAGCGGTGCCGAAGGACAAGGCGTCCTTGACCGCGCCCTCGTCCTCGCTGACCAAGGGCTCGATGACCTGGTCGCTGCCGAACTGGTCCATGGCATGATAATAGTTATTATTGGTAAACTGCATCGTGATCCCTCTTGTTCAGGTCGTACAAGCCCCCGCTAAGGTCGTGCATCTTGTCCTGGAGTCGCTTGAGCACGTTTTCTGTACGGGACAGGTAGTGTCCTCGTTGCTCATCCACGCGGTCGCGGTCACGCCGCGAGTACGCGGCAGTGATACCCTCAGCCTGGCGCTGCAGGTCGGCGACGCGCCGCTGCTCATCAGGTGTGAGGTAACCCTTCTCCTCCAACGACCGAAGCTCGCCGTACAAGTTGTAATCCGACAAGTCTTGCAAGTTGCCAGGCATGAGCCGTTCCAAGGCGCTCCCGTACGTCGCGGGCCCCGCGCCCTGCCCGGGCGTCTCAGAGACAGGAGCCTCAGCCACTGACTCCTCCAAAGGGCGATTCTCTCGCTGCTGACGGCGAGACCCCTCTTCTTCACGGACTCGCTCCTCCTCGAGCTCGAGGTCCTCGAGGCTCCGTTCGAGACGGCTTTGCACCTCGGCAATCTCCTTCGACTTCTGTTCCTGGAGCTCCTCGAGCTCCTTCCGCTTCTCCATCTGCAACCGGCGCAGCGCCTTGATGCGCTCGGCTGGCGCCATGTTCTCCAGGTCAGCCTCAGTGATCACCATGACAACAACCCATGCGCCTTCTTGTAGTTCTTGAACGCCTGCCACATCGTGCCAGCGGCGATCTTGGCAGCGCCGCTAGGCTTGCCCGAAGGACCGGAAGGCTTCTTCCGCGCCAACCCACCCACAGGGATGACCGCGTTGAACGCGTCCCACAACCCTGAGAAAACCGCGACGAACGGCTCCCAGACAGGGGCTGACGGGGCTGCCTTGAGCTTGCCCTTCTTCTGCGGCTCTTCCGACGAGCCGAACTTGGCGTGCACGTCTCGGTCGAACACGTCCTTGCCGTGCTCGTTCAGGTACTTCTCTAGGTCATCGCCGAGCTCCTCCATGGCCGCAGCGACCGAGTCATCGACAAGGTAGAGTAGCTCTCGGTCCTCGTCCTCCTTGAGCTTCTTGTAACGCGCTATCTGCTCCTCGGTCCACGCGTACGCGCGCAGCGTTGCTGTGCCTTTGCCGACGTGCACTGGTCCTTGCTGGTATTCCTGGCGGTACTGCATGAGAGGGCGGGTGCTGAACTCGAACGTCGCAAGCACGCACGGATGGTAAGAGGTCTTGGACGGCCGCACACACAGGATCTCAATCTCGGTCATGCTCGTCTCGAAAGCCGAGATGAGGTCGGGGCTGTCCATCTGCCGCTCGTTCATGTGCAGCCGCTTGATGTGCTTGAGGTACGGCTTGGTCCAGGACATGTACATCTTGATAGTGGCCCAGTGCTGCCTCAAGTATTTTATCTGGAATCGCCTGCGCGATTGGAGCTCGTCATAGGTCTTTTCGCGCCACACGAGGAATTGGTAGATCTTGCGCTTGAGCACGTTGCGCACGTTCGCGTTGAACTGCTTCATGCCGTCGACGACTTTGTCGACGTCATCCTTCTTGTACACGTGCGTGTTGAAGAACAGGTCAGGGAGGGAGGCATAGCCGACGGTCTGCGCCAGGTGATAGATGCTTCCTGGCTGCATCTGGCCGCCCTTGTTCTCGGCGAAGTCGGCGAAGACGCCTTTGAGCGTGCTGTCAGCCGCTTTCGAGTGATGGGTCTTGCCGTCCTCTCCTTTGACCTCCCAGTCATGGTAGGGGACGAGTCGCTCGTCGATGATGCGGAGTTCTCGCACGATCTGGAAGAGTTGCTTGACCAGCTCGGCGATGCCTTTGAGGAAGCTGCTCGCCCGGTCCTCTTGTATGCTGAGTCGCTGCGCTGATTGGCCGAAGAACGCGCTGTTCTCGGAGGCGGAGAAGATATCCGTTATCTTCTCGACTCTTGGGTAGCCTTGGTCTTGGCGGAGGTGGTTGAGGAACCAGAAGTACAATTCCTCCAAGCTCATGTTGAAGGATTCGTACACGAGGCGGTAGCGCTTGACAGGGGCTGGATAGCCAGTCTTGATGAGCGCGGTGAAATCGCCGGCTCCCATGGCGGAGATGTTCGCCTCTTCTGCTTCTTCCTCGTCTGCGTGGCTCTCAGCGGGCTTGCCGTGCTTCTCCGCGTCTATGATGACGAACTTGCCGGTCGCCTCGTCCTGCTTGTACAGTGAGCGGGCGCCGCTCTTGATGAAGCCGTGCTCGACGAGCCGCAGCGAAGGAGAGGTATGCCTAGCCATACCGTTCCCACAGAGCAAGGGGATTTATAAAGCTTATTGTTTGGTGCGCGACGACACCACTATAGTGTTGCCGATGGCTGAGACGAGAAGGAGGCCTGCCCTTGAGGCGAGCTCGTCCGCCGCTGCTCGCGCGTCGTTGCTCTCCGCGAAGCTCTTGAGGAGGCGTACCTTGACCAGGCCTCGTTTCTCTGCCAGGGTCGCCAGCTCGGCGATGAAGGCATCGGTGATGCCGTTCTTGCCAATCTGGAGCAGGGCGGGCAGCGCTTTCGCGCGGCCTGCGAAGGCCTTCTTCTGCGAGGGGTCCATGAACATAGGAGGAGCCGCGGGATTCTTATGCTTAGTGGTGGTGGGGATGGACGTGCTGCCGGTGGCGCAATTCCTTGATGTGCATCAGCCTGGCCGTGATGAGCTTGTCCAGGTCCAGTGAGACGTCCTCGAGGAGGACGGAGACGTGCTCTCCGCCGAGGTAGTGCGGGATGATGACGTAGTCCGCGCCCTCCTCATATAATGAGAGCGCGTCCTCGACCGAGTAGCTCGTGACGATGACGGTGGCATCCTTGTTCTCCTTGCGCGCCTCCCCAATGAGGAGCAGGTTGTCCGCGTGGTCAGGGATAGTGCTGATGACCATCTTGACATGCTTGAGCCTGAGCTTCTCGAGTATCTCCGCGTCGCCGATGTCGCCGTAGATGCACGGGACGTGCTGCTGGATGAGCCGCTTGATGATGTCCGGGTTGAAGTCCACGACGACGACATCCTTGTGCATCTTATGGATCTTCCGGAAGATGCTGTACCCGATGCGGTCCATGCCGATGAGGACGTAGTCATGGCCTCGGTCCTGGCGGACGTAGGAGAGTTCTCGTGAAGCCTTGCCGAGCCGTTCCAGCGGCTTGAACCACCTGCCGACGCGCTTGTACAGCCAGTCGTCATACTTGATGAAGTAGGCCGTGACTGCCATGGTGACGAGGGCGAGCAGGACGATGAGGGAGAACGCCTGTTCGTCGAGTATGCCGTGGTCCTTGCCGAGTAGGGCGATGATGAAACCGAACTCGGAGACTTGGGCGAGGGCGATGCCGGTCATGAACGACGTCCTCGTCTTGTAGCCGAAGAGGGCGGTGATGAAGATGGTGATGACGGGGAGGAGGATTATGGTGAACGCGGTGAGGATGAGGAGGGGGAGGAGGAGGGGGAGGATGCTGGTGAGGACGAGCTCGGCGCCGATGGAGGTGAAGAACAGCACGCTGAAGAAGTCCCGCAACGACTTCACCTTGCCGGCTATCTCGACGTTGTACGGCAGGTTTGCCAGGGTGATGCCTGCTATGAATGCGCCGATGGCGATGGAGAATCCTGCGAGGCTGAACAAGATGGAGAACGAGAAGCACACGGCCAGGCTGGCGATGAACAGGAGCTCTTGATGCTTCGCGGCGAACTTGAACACGGCGGGGAAGATGAACTTCCCGAACAAGACTGCGATGACGAGGAGAGCGACGCCTTTCGCGAGGCTGACGAGGAACGGGTAGAACGCGAAGCCGCTCTTGTCCTGGAGCACGGTGAGGGCGAGGATGGCGACGAGGTCCTGCATGAGGAGGATGCCGATGACGATGCGGCCGTGCAGCGTGTCCAGTTCGTGCTTGTCGCTGAGGAGCTTGATGACCACCATGGTGCTGCTGAATGCCATGATGAGGCCTAGGTAGGCGCTCGCTAGTCTCCCAAAACCGAGGAGCGTGCTGACGAGGAATCCGAGCCCGAACAGCACGGCTATCTGGACGATGGCGCCCACGCTGGCCACGTTGCCGATGTCCTTGAGCTTCTTGAGGTCGAGCTCGAGGCCGACGATGAACAAGAGGAAGGCGATGCCTATCTCTGCCAGTATGCGCATCACGCTCAGGTCATGGAGGAGGCCGAGCACCGGTCCTAGTACGATGCCTGTGAGGATGTATGCGGGGATGAGGGGTTGCTTGAAGAATCGCAGGACGTAGGCGAACGCGGTGGCGACGATGATCATCAGGCCTATGTCCAGGATTATCGTCAAGCTTTCCATGCACGCGCCCCTCTTTTCTTCTCGTCCCGGCAACGGGAGTATATAAACGTTTTTGTCTTGGAGGGAGGAGCAGGCTTGTAGAAAATGTCTGAGCATGAGCATTGAGTTGGTGAGGGATGATGCCACAAAACAATTCACTTTTAAATGCTTTTAAATGAGGTGTGTCTTTTCGATTAGGCAAAAAGAGCCGGGCTGCCAAGGTCGCGACTAGAAAAAAGGCTTTCTACAAACCCGGGCAGAGCATAATATTTTTAAATGATGACGCTGAAAAGGAGAGGTCATGGCAGCGAGGAAGCCGCTCACCTATCAACGAGTGCTCCAACAACACCTCCGCATCCTCAAAGAGCTGCAGTACGACTCAGGCCTGTTCGCCGCCTCTGAGAAAGGGGTGAGTACGGGGTATGACAAGTCGTGGCTCAGGGACAACTTCTATGAGTGCCTAGCCTTCGAGGTCATCGGTGACTGGGATACCGTGGAGAAGACGTACACCGCGCTGCTCGAGATCTTCCTGAAGCACGAGTGGAAGATAGACCATGCCATCGCGCACAAGCCGCTGTACCGCCACGAGTACATCCACGCCCGCTTCCACCCCTTGACATTCAACGAGTTCTGGGAGGAGTGGGGTAACAAGCAGAATGACGCCATCGGCGCAATCCTCTTCCGGATAGGGGAGCTCGAGCACCACCACAACAGGAGCATCCTCAAGACGCCAGACCAGTTCCGCATCGTGAACAAGCTCGTGCAATACCTCATCAGCATCCAGTACTGGCACGACCAGGACAGCGGGATGTGGGAGGAGGACGAGGAGGTGCACGCCTCGTCAATAGGGGCATGCGTCGCGGGGCTGAAAGCGGTGAACCACCTCAAAGGAGTGGACGTCCCGGACGACAGCATTATCCGCGGCGAGGAGGCATTGCGCCGATTATTGCCGCGCGAGTCGGCGAAGAAGTTCGTCGACCTGGCATTGCTCAGCCTCATCTACCCATACGACGTGGTGGACGCGCAGCAGCGCAAGGAGATACTGAAGAACGTGGAGTACCACCTCCTCAGGCGGCGAGGCGTGATCAGGTACAAGAATGACTACTACTACAACAAGAACCCCGACGGCTACTCTGAAGAGGCGGAGTGGACGTTCGGCCTAGCCTGGCTCGCCATCATCTACGAGCGGCTCGGCCAGCACGCCAAGGCGGAAGTGTTCCTGCAACGGATGCTGGCAAACGTGACGAGGAAAGGGATGCCAGAGCTGTACTACAGCAACACGGACATGCCCAACGAGAACAACCCGTTGGGATGGTCGGAGTCCTTGTTCATCGTCGCGCTGCACGAGCTCAACGAGCGCGAAGGCAAGAAGAAACAGCGCAACTAGGAACGGAGGAAAAGCACCATGTCAGAGAAAGTATCCATGGATGAGTTCGTGAAGAGGGTCAGCGCGCTCGCGCAATCCAATGGCCAGGAAGGAAGATTCCGCCTCAAGGACGAGACGTCCTCATAAGAACAGTCCTTGAACGGCACATCAAGACGAAAACGGTCCTGGAATCAGGACACCACAGCTTCGACTTCAACTTCGACCAACACGACAAATTCAAGGATTATGGGGGTTGGTTCGAGGTGACTCTCAGAAACCTTGGCGGGCTCATCATCGCTATGACGAAGAACTGAAGGCCTACGGAAGACTTCCGGCCACGGAAAGAAATATTTAAATAGGATGCGTGTCCTCCAAGCCGCGTGACTCGCCATGGAACCAACGATGCTTGATGCATAAGACCCTGATGCGTGAGTCAGCACCAGCTTCTTTTCTTGAGCTCTCCGCCATGATGGCAGAAGGCACGCAGAGAGCAGAGGCAGCACCATGAAACCCGGCAACATCATCGAGGTCAACGGCCTCAAGAAGGCCTACAAGACCAGCAAACGAGACCCAGGGCTCATCAACGCTATCAAAGCGCTCTTCAAGCGGCAGTACATGGAGAAAGAAGCCTTGAAGGGCATCACGTTCAGCGTGAAGAAAGGAGAAATCCTCGGCCTCATCGGCCCGAACGGGGCGGGCAAATCCACCACCATCAAGGCACTCTCAGGAGTGCTCTTCCCCACCTCAGGGACGGTGGAAGTGCTTGGCTACACACCATGGGAGGAGCGCGAGGATTACGTGCAGCACATCGGCGTCGTGTTCGGCCAGAAGCCGCAGCTCGTCTGGGACCTCCCCGCGATGGACAGCTTCGAGATGCACAAGGAGGTCTACAACATCCCTCCGCGGGAGTACGCGACGCGCCTCAAGCGCATGATAAGGCTCCTCTCGCTGGAAGAAGTAGTGAAGAAGCCGGTCAGAGACCTCTCGCTCGGCGAGCGGATGAAATGCAAGTTAGTAGCCAGCCTGCTACACAACCCAGACCTCGTCTTCCTCGACGAGCCAAGCATCGGCTTGGACGTCATCGCCAAGAACATCATGCGCGACTTCATCATCGAGACGAACAAGCACAACAGGACCACGTTCATCATCACCACGCACGACATGCAAGAGATAGAACGGCTATGCAAAAGAGTCATCATCATCAACCATGGCGGCATCGTGTACGACGGCCCCCTCCACGGCATCAAGCAACAGTTCCAGAGCTTCAAGGTGGTGGACGTCAAGATGGAGACTGAGCGGAACACGTTCAGCAAGAAGGGATGCACCGTGCTGGAGAAGCGGCCGTACGAGCTGCGGATACAGATAGACACGAAGAAGACCACTATCAAGGAAGTCATCAACCTCCTCATCAAGCGTTACGACGTGGCGGACATCAACGTTTCCGACCCACCCATCGAGGAGATTATCGAACTCGTGTTCAGGCAATGAGAAGGCAGCAAGCAAGCGGATGGAGAAAAGGATTGGCCGTGACCAAGCTCGGCTTCAAGGAGTCACTAGCGTACAAGTTCCACTACTTCGTCAGCCTGTTCGGCGTGCCCGTCAACGTGCTCATCTATTACTTCCTCTGGAAAGCAATCTTCACGTACAGCGGCCAGGACGTCATCAACGGGTACACCCTGCAAGAGATGGTGACGTACTACGTCATCGTCATGCTCGTCGGGTTCATCACGTACAGCCAGGTCGACGAATGGATAGAATACGAGGTGGTGCACGGGCACATGGTCAACGCGATGATGAAGCCGCTCAGCTACTTCAAATGGCACCTGTACAACACGCTCGGCATGAACAGCCTCGGCATCATCATACAAATCATCCCCGTCATGCTCGTCGGGCTCGCGCTCGGACTCAAGGCGCCGTCACCAGGCAACCTGCCACTGCTCATCATAGCCATCACCATAGCCGCGGCGCTGTACCACCTCCTCACCTACCTTACCGGGCTCGCAGCGTTCTGGCTCCTCCGCATACGAGGGTTGCGAAGGAGCAGGCGGGTCATCGTCGCCTTCCTCAGCGGGAGCATGCTCCCCTTGACGTTCTTCCCGGCGGGCATGCAGAAGGTCTTCTCGTTCCTCCCGTTCACGTTCATGCGGTTCACGCCCGTGCAGATATACATGGGCAAGGTCGCCGCCGCGGAAGCGGTCCTCGGACTATGCATAGGGCTGGCATGGGTGCTCGCGCTCTACCTCGTCACCAGATGGGTGTGGGAGCGCGCGTTCAAGAAGTTCAGCGGGGCGGGAATATGACCTCGCTCAAGCGTTACTGGCGATTCTGGATGAAGAACCTGTCGTTGGAGCTCCAGACCGAGATGATGTACAAGGCGAACCTGTTCTTCAAGATGGTGAGCTTCATCATCGCGGACATCATCTCGCCGCTCGTCGCGCTGCTCATCTACACCACCACCCCTGGAATCCCTGGGTGGACGTTCGAGCAGTTCATCCTCTTCCAAGGGAGCTTCATCCTCATCTTTGGGCTCGCGCACCTCTTCTTCACAGGGTTCCCTGCTAAGGTGATAGAAGCGGTGCGGGACGGCAGCTTCGACAAGTACCTGGTCAAGCCCATCAGGCCGCTCGTACAGCTCACGCTCTCCTCATGGGACATCGAAGGAGTTGCAGAGGTGATGACCGGGCTGGCGCTCGTGACGTGGAGCATGCTCAAGGTAGGCGTCGCGCCGCCATCGCTGCTCCTGTACGCCGCGCTGATAGCGCTGGGCTGCCTGTTCATCTACAGCATGCTTGTCATCATCGCATCGATGGCATTCCTCGTGGTGAAGAGCTGGGCATTGTACGACATCATGTTCAAGCTCTCCGACTTCGGGCGTTACCCACTCACCATCTACGAAGGGGGATTGCGGTTCTTCCTCACTTTCGTCTTCCCCATAGGCGTCGTCGCCTTCTACCCGGCGGACGCGCTCGTCCAAGGCATGCTCGCCAACGCGCTCTTCAAGGTCGTGCTGCCCGTCGGTACGGTGTTCTGCGCGGCGCTCCTGCTCTGGCGGCAGGCGATGCGTAAGTACACGAGCGCTGGAGGGTGAACCAGATGAGGGAACACGTGACGGGCAACACACCAGTCCAGGCATGGGGGAGGCACTGCAAGTGCTCAGGTACGGGAATGCCAAGGCGGTGCTCGAAAAGGCGCGCCTCTTCCTCAAAAAAGGAAACGTCTGAAGCCACTATTTAAACAGGTTTCATAACTTATAAATAGCACGGCAGCCTACTACTCCTTTGATGCGCATCACGTTCTCGCACGTTGACGAGGCAGAGGAAGGCAAGCACTCCTCGAAGAAGAAAGATGAGGAAGCGGCCGACGGCCTACTCAGCATGTTTCTCTAGCACCATCCTCGTGACCTTGCACCCGCCGGTCGGCAGCCCCGGCACGACATCATCCACGTCCCCGACACCGAGTAATCCCAGAATCTTCCTCGCGGCGTCGCTCTTCTTGTCATCGCCCTGTGTCACGCGAGCAGCCACGCCTCCATGATGCGCCTTGGCCGCCGTCTCAGGCGCGACCATGACCTTGTCCTCGAACGGCACGGCGACGAGCACTAGCCGCGGCTGCACGTAGGTGCGCTTGCCATACACCATGAAGCCTCCTCGTTGCAGGTACTCGCCAGCCCTGGCCTCCTTGGTCACCTGCTCCGGCAAGACCCAGTACACCTCGGCTGAAGAGAGCCCGAGCTTCCACGCCCTTGAGTGCGAGGCGCAGAAATCAGCGGCTTCCTGCAACACCTGGTCAGGCACCTCTTTCCCATCGGTCTTGACGACCACGAACGGGCTGCCCGGCGCATCGGTATGGAACACGATGTCAGGATTATCAGCGTGCTTCTTGATCACGGCCTCGTTCGTCGCGGCGTCCCTGCCGGCGATGACGAGCATGCCGTTCGACGCCCAGAACCACTTGAACCGCTCGTACCACGCCCGTCTCCTGATGCGCTTCGGCGCCTGTCGCTCCGCGACGACCGCCTCTGAAGAGGTGTTGTCCCTGGCTGCCCGTGCCTTCTCCACCGCTCGCTCAGCGCCGGCAATCTTTCCCTTCGCCTTCTTCGCCGCCAGGAAGTACGCCTCAGCGTTCTCCTCCAATGACTTCCGGATGTCCAGGACTATCCTCATGAGAGCAGGAAGAAAAGAAGAGGGTATAAAAAGCTTACTCGTTCGAGCAGCTCGGCAGGGCGTCATTGACTATCTTGCGGGAGATGCAATACTTTGGATTGCCGTTCTCGAGCACGTATGGGACGAGCTCGACGTGAACCCTTCCCAAGGCCGCCGCGGGCAACGAGTACTCGAACGTGCCGCCGCTCGGTAACCTGCTCCCTGGGACGTCGTGCTTGACCTCGTTGAGGTCCTCGTCAATGGTGCGCACTTGGATGCCGGTAATCTCGCGCCCGCCCGTGTTCACGACGTTGAACTTGATGGCACCATCCTGGTAGCACAGGATCTGCTTGCCGAACACCTGTTTGAGCTGCAACTGTACGTCCTGGCAGGGGTCGCCGGCATCCCCTCCTCGGTCATCAGGGGTCGTGGTGGTGCCGTCCACGGACCAGTTCATAATCATCGCGCCGAGCGCGACGGCGAAGGCTATGAGGAGAACGGTGGCGATGAGCGGGGACATGCCTTTCCTTGAGCGCATAGGCATCCCTAGCGAAACCGTTTTTATAAATATTTCGATTTGACCGGTGGAGACGGCGCTCGAGGACAAAAAAGAAATATTTAAAAAGTCCAGGGAAGACTCAGAGCAGGGGTGATAATAAAATGATTGGTTGGGTTTTCATCGGTATCCTCGTCCTGTTCATCCTCGCAGGGCTGAAGGTCGTCAATGAATATGAGCGCGGCGTGAAGTTCACGTTCGGTAAGTACAGCGGCATCATGAAGCCTGGTTGGCGCATCGTCATCCCCATCTTCCAGTCTTGGGTGAGGGTAGATATGCGGGTCAAGGCGGTGGACGTGCCTGACCAGGACTGCATGACCAAAGACAACATCAGCGTGAACGTCAACGCGGTCGTGTACTACAAGGTGAAGGACTCAGCGAAGGCCATCATCGAGGTCGAGCACTTCATGTACGCCGTCTCGCAACTCGCGCAGACCACGATGCGGAACATCGTCGGTGAGGTGGAATTGGATGAGCTGCTGAGCAACAGGGATGACATCTCCAGGAAGATACAGCAGATTGTGGATAAGGCCACCGACCCGTGGGGCATCCTCGTGGAATCAGTGGACCTGAAAGACGTGATATTGCCGCAGGACATGAAGCGCGTCATGGGCAAGCAGGCAGAAGCGGAAAGGGAGAAGCGCGCTGTGATTATCAAGGCGGAGGGCGAGACCGCGGCGGCGGCGAACATGAGCAAGGCCGCGATGACGCTGGCGAAGGCGCCTGGCGCGCTCCATCTCAGGACGCTACAGACGCTCAACGACCTCTCCAGCGACCAGAGCAACACGGTCATCTTCGCCGTGCCGCTCGAGGTCCTGCGCGCGTTCGAGTCCATCGGTAACATGGATAACATCAGCGCGGCGAATCTCAGGCATGCGATGAAGACCGCTGCCAAGAAATGATTATTTTTTTCTCTTCGCCTCTTTTTCCTCGACGCATTCCTCGCCCGCGCACCACTGCTCGACCATCTCTTCCTCGACGTGATGGAGTTCAGGGGAAGGAATGATGATGGAGTGCATTGGTTCGCCGAAGTCGACGTCCATGAGCTGCTTGATGGTCCCCGAGCGGACGAGGGGGATGTCGTTCACGCCGCCCAGACGAGCGACGCCGACGATGATGGTATCGTCGCCGATGACGCCAAGGCCGTGCTTCTCCTCCAACTGTTTGAGGACGTCGAGGCCTTGCTGCACGGTCATGAAGCGAGGGGGTTGCGGCTTGTCGATGCCTTTAAGCAGGTCTTCCTTGCTCGGTTCAGCGACCTTGATGTCGAGAAGGCAGAGGGTGTGCATGCCCGCCTCTTGGTTGCGCTTGATCGCGTGGTACGGGGCGTCGGGAAGCCAATTCTCATCGGGGAAGACGATGCTCGTGGTCTTGCCGTACTTGTACAACTCTAATCCCACGACCCCGATGGCGGACATGATGCTCGCGTTGTGGATGACCTCGATGTGCACGCCCTTCTTCCGCGCGCGGAGGAAGAGGTCTGCGTGCGTCGTGGCGCCGAACGGGTCGCCCACGACGAGGAAGGCGACATCCTTGTCCCTTGCTTGGTCGACGATGTTGCCTCCTCCTACTTCCACCATCTCGCGATTGGCGAGGATGATTGGCTTCTTGAAGAACCGTTCAAGCTCCTCTTTGCCCGTGTGCAGGACGGCGGTATAGTGCTCGAGGTAGATGACGTCGCAGTTCCTGATGGCCTCCAATCCCCGCAGCGTGATGTCCGCCATGTCGTAGAGGCCCAAGCCTATCATGTACAGCGTCATGCTGCAGATGCAGAAGCAAAAAGCCCTTTATAAACATGCTTGAAGCAGTATACGAAAAAGTATATCTCAGGGTTGAGGATGGCTACGCAGCCCTCTTAGACTCGGTCCGCTGCATGATGAGGAGGTCCTCAGTCGTCAATTTCTTCTTCTGCTTGACCTTCTCCTCCACCTCGGCAGCCTTCTCCTTCAGGGTCTTCTGCTCCTTCTTCCGCTCCTCCTCCTTGAGGGCGACGTCGTTCTCCTGAAGCTTTTCCTTGATGGCCTGCAATTCCTTAAGCTTGGCCTTGAGCTCGTCATTGACCTCCTTGAAACGGGTCTTGTGCTCGAAGAACTTGTTATACGCCTCCTCCTCAGCCTTCTTGAGCTCATCTATTTCCTTGGAATCCCCTACCAAGACCTCGTGCTGCTGCTGGGATGACTTCGCGAAGTCCTGGACGATACGATGGAACTCGTTCGCCTTCTTCTTGAGCACGTCAATCTCCTTGCTCTTCTTGGCGACCGCCTCCCACTCCTGATGCACGGCCTCGAACTCCTTGTACTGCTTCTTGAGATCCTTGATCTCCTTCATCACCTTCTGCTCGCGGTCAAACTTCATCGGCTCGGTCTGCAAGCGGTACTCCAATCGCTCAATCATGCGCTTGAGCTCAGAAGGATTGCCTTTGATACCCATCTTGTCCGCCACGGCCAGGTAGGCATCCTTCATCCGCTTAATCTCGCGGATGCTCTCGGTAATCTGCCTGTTCAGCTTGTCGCGCTCCTGCTTTGCCTTCCGCGCCTCCCCAGTGAACGAGTTGCGCTCCGTCTTGGACTCCTTGACAGAGGAAATCTTCTCGCGGATCTGGTTGCTGATATCACGCTTCTTGGAGAACCACTCCTCCTTGTCCTTGCTCACCGCTGAGAGGCGCTTCTTAATCTGGGCGACCTCTTCCTTGACGAGCTTCAACTGACGCAGGAGCTGCTCCACATCTTCCTTGTCCTCTGCCATGATGCATGCACGGGTGTTATGGTACGCGATGAAATAATAACAGGAAAAAAAATCTTATCCGAAGAGGGCGCCGAGACCAGCAGCCGCCTGTCCCTCATCCTTCTCCTCTTCCTTATCTCCTTTCTTCTCCTCAGCAGGCGCCTCGGCGGCAGCTGCGGGAGCCGCTGCGGCGGGGGCCGCGGCGGGGGCCGCGGCGACCGCGGCGCTCTTGACAGCTTCCTCTATATCGACGCCGTCCAGGGCGGCGACCAGCGCCTTCGCGCGGCCGTCGTCAGCCTTGACGCCTGCTGCTTCCAGCACTTTCTTGAGTGAAGCCTCATCGATCGTTTTACCAGCCTTGTGCAACAACATTGCGGCATAGACATATTCCATTCTTCATCCCTCCATACGGTCTTGCGTTATGATCCTGTCATTTGTTTCAGCGCGGCTGCTTGCGCCTCCGCCTTCGCGAGCACTCGCTCCTTGGTCTCATCGGTCATGACGTCCTGCGCGGCTGCCAGCAGGTACGCGTCGCGATGCGCGGCTTGCAGCAATGGGCGCACGGTGTCAGCGGTGGGGAATCCAGCGTTGAACGCCAGGTTGAACGCCCACGACGCGGCGGCGTTGAAGTCCTTCTGGTACTCCTCCTCATCGATGTCCAGGACTTCCTTGACGAGGATTTCCCCCTTCTCGCACACAGCGGTGAGGTTGAGGCCAATCTCCATAGGCTCAATGCCGAGCCGGCCGAGGATGCTCGCCAGCTTGGCGCTGACCACGTCGCCCGCCTTGGCCACCACGGCGTCCGCTTTGATAGCGACCTTGCCACCCTCGATGCCTGCCTTGATGCCGAGCGAGCCGAGTTCGCCGATGACCGGTCCAGGCGCGAACCCTGTCGGGCCCGCGGGCACGACGATGTTGTTCGGCGCCGCTTGACCAGGCTTGATAGGCGCATTGGACTTGTTCCTCTGCAAGGTCTTGTAGAGCTTGAACGGCGATTCCTCCGTGAAGATGAGCGCGGGCATGCCCTTAAGGTATGGGATGAGCTCCTTGACGCCTTCCTTCCCAGAGCTTTCCAGCGCGAGGGAGAGGATGCGCCTCTTGGCCATCTTGATAAGTACTGTGCCGCGCAGCTGGGCGCGCAGCCTGTTCAGCTGCAGGGCGGGCATGTGCTCCACGTCGACCGCTCCTACGATGGGGTACTCCTTGATGAGCTTGATGTATGAGGCCACGGTCTCTCGTTTCACCGGCGACGACTTGGTTTCGTAGGTTCCTGGCATAGCGATCATCTTTTAGTCGAGCAGTACTGGCTTGCCCATGGTATACTTGAGATAGGCGTGCTTGATGTTGTTCTTCTCTGCGGGGAGGTGATGGGCGAGGTGGTTGTAGACGGCGAGGACGTTCTCCGCGACGTCCCGTTCCGGCATGTCGTCTTTGCCCACGGCGAGCTGGATGGCGAGCTGCTTCTTCGCCGCAATCCTGGCGAGCTTCTGCAGCCGCTCCACGACGGGCTGCACCGGCGCTTTCGGGGGGAGGATGCACCCTGCCTTCGGGTTGGGCATCTTGCCGCGGGGGCCTAATGCCCTGCCGAACGCCGCCGCCACCTTGGGCATGAGGTCGGCCTGGGCGATGAAATAGTCATACGTCGTGGCGAGCTTCTTGACCTCCTTCTTGTCCTTGTACTTGTCGAAGCCTGCCTGGGTGATGACGAGGTCGCAGGACTCCTTAGCCTTTTCCTCCAAGTCAGGGCCGACCAGCGCGCAGATCTTGCGCTGCTTGCCCGGCGCGTGGGGGAGGTCGACGAAGAACTCGACCTGCTCCTCGGGCTTTTTCAGATTCAGGCCTTTGAGGGCGATGATAAGATCAACGGTCTGGGAGAACTTGCGCTCCTTGGACTGCTCCTTGGCAGCCTGCAGGGCCTTGGTGACGGACTCGATGTTCATAATGGCTTCCCTCCTACGAGCGCAGCGTAGTGCTGACGGGCAAGGGGCGAGAATAACAAGGTGTTTATAAAGGTTGTGGGTGTGTAAGAGGAGAGAAACCTATAAATAAGTGGGTGGCGCAGTGAGGATGTATGACCCCTGTCACGGTCCTCGTCATCGCTATCATCGCGATAGCGGCATTATGGATAGGCTACCTCTTAGGCAAGTACTACGGCAAGCTCCTCTCGGACCGGTTGTGGGCGGAGGAGCTCCCCCGTATCAGAGCGGACGCGGCGAAGCGGAGCCGGGCGGTCGTGGGCGGACAGTTCTCCGAGCAATTAGCGCCGTTCCTGCCTGGCTTCCCCTACAACCCGACCGAGGTCCGGTTCCTGGGCAAACCGGTCGACTTCCTCGTGTTCAAAGGGATGGATGAGAAAGAGATCTCCGAAGTGGTCTTCGTCGAGGTGAAGAGCGGGAAGTCAAGGCTCTCGGGCGTGGAGAAGAGCCTGAAAACCACTATCCAAGGAAGAAAAGTCTCTTGGAAAGAGTACCGCGTCCCGGAGCAGGTGACCCGGGAAGAACCATAACATTTATAAATGAGGCCTTGTTCTTCCCTTGAACATAAGAGTTCTTCTCCTGACTCAAAACCGGTAGAAGGGGGACAAGCCACATGGAAGGAAACATGTTGAAGACCGGCACCACTACCGTCGGTATCGTGTGCAAGGACTGCGTCATCCTCGCAGCAGACAAGCGAGCAACAGCGGGCAACCTGGTCGTTGACAAGAAGACGAAGAAGGTCGTGCCCATCAACGACAGGATGGCAGTCACGACGGCGGGCAGCGTCAGCGAGATACAGCTCCTCGTCAAGTACCTCAAGGCAGAACTCAAGCTCAAGGAGTTCAGGACGAACAGGTCCACCACGGTCAAGGAAGCTGCCAACCTCCTCGGCGGCTTCGTATACGGCAACATCCGCGCCGTCGGCGGCATCAGCCACTTCCTCATCGGAGGAGCGGACAACGAGGACATCCACCTGTACGACCTGTTCCCCGACGGCAGCGTCACCTACGTCGAGGACTTCGTCGCTACGGGCAGCGGGAGCGTGTTCGCGTACGGCGTCCTGGAGAACAACTACCAAGAAGGATTATCAGAAGAGGAAGGCGTCAAGCTCATCACCCAGGCGGTGAACGCCTCGCTCCAGCGAGACGTGTTCAGCGGGCAAGGCATTGACGTGTTCGTCATCGACAAGAAAGGTGTCAGGGAGGCATACCACAAGCTCCTCGACACCAAGATCGCCAAGTAAGCCAAAATCTTTTCCGATAACATTCTGACCAGTCACCAGAGAGGCCATTGCACAAATGCCAGCAGACATCATCAAGGAAATATTCAAGGTCATCCCTGAAAGAGACGTCAGCGACGCCGTGTTCGAAGGAGCGAACATCGTGCTCTACACCAAGGACCGAGAGCTCTTCCTCAACGACAGAGGGCTCGTCCGCAAGGCGGTGAACAGCATCAAGAAGCGCGTCGAGCTCCGATCGGACCCGAGCCTGTGCATCGACCAGGAACGCGCCGAAGAGATCATCAAAGGCATCGTCGACGAGGAAGCAGGGATAGACCAGATCATCTTCGACCCGCAGCGAAGCCAAGTCATCATCGAGGCAGAGAAGCCAGGAGTAGCGATCGGCAAGCAAGGAGAGACGTTGCAGGAGATCAAGAAGCAGACGTACTGGGTCCCTATCGTCAAGCGCAAACCCGCTATCAGGAGCCAAATCATAGAGAACATCCGCGCCGTGCTGTACCAGAACTCAGACTATAGGAGGAAGTTCCTGCACAAGACTGGCGAGCGCATCTACAACGGGTGGCAGCGGGAGCGCAAAGAGGAATGGGTCCGCCTCACCTACCTCGGAGGCGCGCGCCAGGTCGGACGATCAGCCATACTCCTCCAAACACCGGAATCAAGGGTGCTCATGGACTGCGGCATCGACGTCACCAAGGACGGCTCCGAGGCCTACCCACACCTCGAGGCGCCGGAGTTCGACATCCAACAGCTCGACGCCATCATCGTCAGCCACGCCCACGTCGACCACTCAGGACTTGTCCCGTACCTGTTCAAGTTCGGCTATCGCGGACCCGTGTACTGCACCGCTCCCACAAGGGACATCATGGCGCTCTTGCAGCTTGACACGGTCAAGATCGCGCACGGAGAAGGACGAGACCCGCTGTACACCGCTGAGGAAGTGAAGGAGATGGTCAAGCACACCATCACCCTCGACTACGAGGAAGTCACCGACATCACCCCTGACATCCGCATCACCATGTACAACGCCGGGCACATCCTCGGCAGCGCCATGGTCCACCTCCACATCGGCAACGGACTCCACAACCTGCTCTACAGCGGTGACATCAAGTTCGCCAAGACGCAGCTCCTATCGCCGGCGGCGACCTCGTTCCCACGGCTCGAGACGCTCATGATCGAGAGCACGTACGGCGCTCGGGACGCCATCCTGGCATCGCCGAAGGAGCAAGACAAATTACTAGCAGACATCATCACCAACACGGTGAAGCGAGGAGGCAAAATCCTCATGCCAACGCTGGGCAGCGGTCGCGGACAAGAGGTCATCATCATCGTCGAGAAGCTCATACGGGAGGGGCGCATCCCCAACATCCCCGTGTACATCGACGGCATGGTCTGGGACATCACCGCAATCTACACCGCCTACCCAGAGTTCCTCAACAGCACCATACGCCAACAAATATTCCACCGGGACAACAACCCATTCCTGGCAGAGAACATCAAGCGGGTCGGCAGCCAGAAGGAGCGAAAGCAGATCATCGAGGATGAAGGGTCATGCGTCGTGCTCGCCACGAGCGGCATGCTCGTCGGCGGCCCATCGGTCGAGTACCTCAAGCACCTCGCGGACGACAAGCGTCACTCATTGGTGTTCAGCTGCTACCAAGGCGAGGGAAGCCTGGGACGAAGGATCCAGCGTGGCGAGCGCGAGATAGCGATGCACGCGGGCGCGAACCGGCAGGAAATCATGACTATCAACATGGAAGTGCAACGCATCGAGATCTCAGGGCACGCAGACCGCAAGGAGCTCATGAGCTTCATCCAGCGCTGCAACCCGCGGCCCAAGAAGGTGCTCATCAACCACGGCGAGCCTGGCAGGTGCACGGACCTGGCGAGCAGCATCCACAAGCAGTTCAGGATAGAGACGCTCGCGCCCAGGAACCTCGACGCGGTCAGGATTCGTTAAAACAAGGCAGAAACCTTTAAATACGCCCGTTCTTGAAGGATAGTACCATGGCCCTGCCCGGCGAGGAATCCTTCGAAAACCAGCATCCGCCCATTATCAGGTACAAAGGCATGTTCGACTGGCAAGGGCTCTACCGCCTCGTCAGGATGTGGCTTGAGGAGAACAAGTACCGCTACCACGAGAAGCGCTACAAGCACAAAGGCGATGAAGTGGAAGTGGAGATGGTGGCGGAGCGTAAGATCGACGAGATGCACAAGTACCACATCTTCATCTACTTCCACATCTGGGACCTCAGGGACATCGAGGTCGTCGAAGGCACCAAGACGCTGCAGCGCAACACCGGCAGGCTGCACATAAAAATGGAGATCTCCGTCGAGATTGACTACAGCAAGCGCTTCGACGAGAGCAAGCCCATCACCAAGAAGCTCAAGGAATGGTGGATACAGGTGCGGCGGCAAGAAATCAATGCCCTCCACCACGACAAAATCACCAGAGAGATATTCTCCCTGCACAACGACATAAAAACATTTTTAAACATGCGCACCGACGCTAACTACTACACGTAACCATGGTAGAAACAAAAACGCTGGTCTGGCTGAAACCACTACACTACAGCGGTCTCTTCGACCTCAGAGGGCTGTACAAGACCATGGACAAGTGGTTCACCGAGCACAACTACGACAAGATCGAGAAGCGCAACTTCGAGGAAGTCTCAGAAGGAAGCAAGCAGATAGTCCTCGAGCTGCAACCGTACAAGAAGATCAGCGACTACGCGAAGGTCGAGATCCGCGTCTACGTCGAGATGACCAACCTTACCGAAGAGGTCGTCACGAGAGGAGATCTCAAGCAGAAATACAATAAAGGAGACCTGCACTTCAGCTTCGACTGCTTCCTCATCACGGACTACGAAGGCCACTGGGAGACCAAGGCGACGTACTACTTCATCCGCACCATGGTGGAGAAATTCATCTACAAAGGGTACACGAAGCGGTTCGAAGCTGAAGCGGTGAGCGACACGAACGAACTCATCAACGAGATACGCAACTACCTCAACATGGAACGGTTCAAGTGATGGAATTCTGAGGAAAGAACCTCTGGCCAAGCGCGCGAAGGGCATTAATACCGCATTATCATTCCTGAATCACACCCTATGAAAGGAAAGATCTGCCCACGCCAGACCTGACCGAGGAACCTGCATTATTGCCGGGGATGTTCGCCGGTGACGACTGTTTATCAGTGAATCATAACGGTGATGGGAACAGGATGCATCCTATCAAGTTCTATAATACGAGAAAGGAGTACGTCGAGCTGTTTTCTGAACTGTTCTTCCGGGTCTTCGGCTTCAAAGGCAAGACCAGGTGCGGTGAGAGGAATCATAAACAACCTCCTTGGGAGTTCTACAAGCATTCAGTCGACAGCTATTATCCTTCTGAACAGTAAGTTGGAGATGGCAAACGGCAAGAAAGCGTTGCCTGTAGGCATTCCTTCGTTCATATTGGATGGCTCGCATGAATTGCAGAAGCACTTCTTCCTCGGCCTTCTCGTCACTGATAGTTCATTGCGACCTGAGAGGATGTATTTATTTCATGTTGCGAGCGAACGACTCCTCATAGGTCTTCAACAGCTGATTCGTACGGTATGGGCTTTTGAGCGGGAAACCAAGACATATGAGCAGCGAGGAAAACATCTTTCCTACCAGTTAAGTTTAAATAAGCAGCAGTGTTCGTTTATAATGGAAGCTTTGCCACCGTCGCATAACCTGGTATTGCGCCGATCACCCCTTAAAGGTGAGCGTAAGCCTTGAGTGATATTCTTCACCATGGAAGAATACCTGGTTAGCCGGTCCCTCACGGGATTCCCGGTTCGAATCCGGGCGGTGGCGTAGTCCACCGTCCGCCCTGAAGAACAGTGAAGAAGCGGGCGGTGGCGCATTCTCATAACACATAAATACTACGAGGGAGAACACTCTTGGATGAGAGGCGGAACGCTCATCTTCGTGAACAGTACCCGCGTCCCTAACCACGCGCTCAAGGAGATGAAACTCATCTGCCAGAAGGACATGCGCGAGGCATCCCTCTTCCCCACGGAAGCGCAAGGAGAGATACACCGGTACATCGAGAACCTGCGGCCGAGGAACGTGCTCATCGTCGGCGGCGACGGCTCCGAGAACGAGGCCTTGCGGCCGGCAATCCAGTATGGCTACCGGTTGGGCATCATCCCGCACGGCACGGGCAACGACCACGCCGCAGCGTTGGGGTTCGACAACCGCTTCAAGCACATCATCAAGCGTGGGAACGAGCGGGACACCAAGGAGTACCTCTGGCCGTTCATCATGACCACGCACGGCAACGACGCCTATCTCAAGCGGGTCGACGTCGGGCGCTTCCGGGTCAATGACGGCGAGGAGCACTACTTCGCGAACAGCATCGGTACTGGTTACTTCGCAGAGGTCAATCACGCCGCTTGGGCGTACAACGGCAAGCAAAAACCCTACCTCCGCATAGCGCTGCAGCAGCGGCGTCGACACGCGAAGCGAGGGCCTAGCCGTTTTGAGCTCACCACGACCGATTACCGGGCGACCAGGAAGGAAAACGTAGAGGCGACGAACCTCGACTTCCTCATCGGCAACCAGTTCGGCAACGGGAAGCGCCTCAACCCCCAAGGCAGGATAGACGACGGGGAGGCGGAGCTGTTCATGCTCGACAACGCCACGAGAGTATCATTCTGGCCGAACATGGTCTATGTGCTCGCAGGCACGGAGAGACACCTCGAGAACGAGCACCTCGACTACCGGAGAGGCGTCCGAGGACTGGAAGCGGTGTTCGAGGAGCCGCAAGTGCTCCAGTACGACGGCGAGATCATGACCGGCGTGGAGAAGCTCACGGTCGAGCTGCTCCCATGGGCCATCACCATGGTCACGAACGAGCGGTCATGAGAGCCGTCGCTCCCACTCCTCCTTCTCCTTGCCCTGCACCAAGACCTTGCCGTTCGCGTACAGCGTGATGGTGACGCCTTCCCGCCGCAAGCGCAACACCTCAGCAACACCCTTGGCCTCGGCGCGGACGAATCCTTCCTCCAATAATTCCAACAACTTGTCCTGCTTCTTCTTGACGGCGGGCGGCAAAGAGATATCTACGCCGAACCTGCCCAGTGATTGCTGCTCCTTGCCAGAAGCCGCCCTTCTGTACGGCTCCCACGTCTTCCGGAAGAAATCGTAATCGGCATGGTGTTCCCTCACGAAACGAGCGGTCTTCGCGTCGGAGGGATAGCCGCTGCCGAAATCCACGCCGTGCTCCCTCTTCAAGGCCTCTATCTCCTCGTCCCGGATGACCTTTGCCAGGATGGACGCGGCGCCGACGATGCGATACTTCTGGTCCGCCTTGTGCTCCGCCTCCAAAAGGACGTCACGCTTGACGCGGTGCTGCATGTCCTTGACGTACGCCTTGGCGTTCGATGATGGGCAATCAAGGATGACCTTCTTGATCTTGAGGGCGCCGAGGCGCTCCACGAGGCGGTCGATGAGGCGGCCGGCCATCTCGGCCTCCAATATGTTCAGATTGCGCGAAGGATGCGTCAAGGCCTCATCAATTTGCTCGGGCGTGGCTATTTCCACTTCGACCTCGCACACGCGACGCACCATCTCGGCCAGCTCGCGACGCTGGACGGGAGAGAACGCCTTGGAATCCGTGACGCCGAACGTCTCTAATTCAAAGAGATCCTTCTCCTCGATAGCCGCGATGGCCATGACCATGGGGCCGATAACGGGGCCTATAGGCGAATGACACCACGCGAGTGTTATTCTCTGCCTGCCTCGTCGATGCCGGCGATGAACATGCTCATATGACACATAACTTTTTCTCGGTATTTATAGCTTTCCATTGCTTATTAGGCAGACGTTGGGCCAAGCCCAGTTTTTCCAGCTCTCTGAGTCTTCTCGTAGCAGATTTATGGGTGACATCGAACAAGCGAGCACAATAAGAAGCCACACGGGGTATGGATAAGCAGTCAAGATACGCTTTCTTCTTCCCAGAAATGACCAAACAATCACTTGCGACCCAGTAGTCCACGCTTCCGACTCGATAATTGCTCACTGACCCTTCTTCTTTCAACTCACTGAGAACATCATATATTCTTGCAGAAGAACGAGAAAAGGCTTTTGCCAGCTGCCGAGCACTCTTCGGCTCGGACAGCAGTGGAAAGATGCTTTGCTTAAGATACAGTTTAGGGTAATGACATTGCTTAAAATCATGATAAGCACTCCAGAACGACGCCTTCTTCAAAGGGTGAAGGTCAGCCAGGCGATGTTCAGCGAATACTAGCCAGTTATCTCTTCCTGAGAACTCGTAGGTCCTATTGCCAGCAAAGAAACGGAAGTGCAAACCGAGCAGAGAAAACGTGTTATCAAGGTAATCGGTCCTTTCTTTCTGCGCTATCCGCAATATTCTGGAATTGTGGGAAGAAACCTTTACCGAACCTTCACCGGCAAAGAACCCTCTGATGATAGACGCGACAACAGAGATATCATCAGAAGAAAGATAGTCACTGACAATATCATACCAAGCAGTCATGGTCGCCTTTGATGCCAAGCGAATGATAAAATATGGCTTCCGAGCACGTTTGTCCGTATAGGTCCTAACGGCGATCCCAGGAATAGGGGGTTTGACAGGATTGCCAAGACCATAAATGTACAAGTGATATCGCTCTCCAGGGAACAGTCCTGAAACGCCAGAATAGAAATGACGAATCAAAGCAGGGGAATTATTCGTGAAAGTGAGCTCATAGCGAGACGTGGAATCACCTTCGGCAAGCCATAAACCGACGCATTCAGCTATTTCGTCATTCACTGAAATAAAGAATAAGAAGATGTTCAAATAGCCCACGGGCACACATGGCCAGTGGGAAAAGAGAGAAACCCGGATTATATAATGGTTTTCATCAGAAGAGTATTTATAAGAGTGCGCCCTCCAGGAGGAGCATGCTACCACCAAAACTCAAGGTCGGGGACGAGATACGCGTCATCACCCCTGCGAGGAGCAGGATGCTCCCCTGGATACAGAACATCAAGGACGACGCCCATGAGAAGCTTGAGAGCATGGGCTTCACCGTGACGTACGGCAAGCACGTCGACGAGATGGATGAGTTCGGCTCCACCACCATCGAGCACCGAATGGAAGACCTGCACGACGCGTTCAGCGACAAGAACGTCAAGGCGGTGCTGACCGTCATCGGCGGCTTCAACAGCAACCAGCTATTGCGCCACCTCGACTACGACCTCATCAGGGCGAACCCGAAGATACTCTGCGGGTACTCGGACATCACCGCGCTGCAGAACGCCATCTACACGAAGACGGGCATGGTCACGTATTCCGGACCGCACTGGTTCACGTTCGGCGACAAGAAAAGCATCGTGTACACGGAGCAGAAGTTCAGGGAATGCCTCATGCAAGAAGGATCGTACCGCATCACCCCTTCAAGAGAGTGGAGCGACGACCGCTGGGCGAACGACCAGGAGAACAGGAGCTTCACCAAGAACGAGGGCTACTGGGTATTGAATGAAGGGAGCGCTGAAGGGACGATTGTCGGCGCGAACCTGTGCACGTTCAACCTCCTCCAAGGGACGGAGTACAAGCCCTCGCTCAAGGACACCATCCTCTTCCTCGAGGATGACCATGAATCCCAACCGCACCACTTCGACCGGAACCTCCAATCAGTACTGCACCAAAACGACTTCAGCGGCGTCAAGGGCATAGTCACCGGGCGGTTCCAAAACGAATCCAACATGACCAAGGAAATCCTCACCAGCATCGTGAAGACGAAGAAAGAACTGGACAACATCCCCATCATCGCCAACGTCGACTTCGGGCACACCACCCCGATGGCAGCATTCCCGATAGGCGGCAAGGCGAGGATAACCGCGAACAAGGATTATTCCATCGAGATACTGGAGCACTGATACCATGCAAGCGCTCATCATCATCGACATGAGCAAGAGCTACGAACTCGACACCCGGAAAACTAGTCGAACACCACCACCAGCTCATCGACATCCTTCGCGATCCCGACGCGTAACCGCAGGTCCTTCGCCCCTTCGAAGCCACGCGCGACCTGCATCGCCACTGCCTTGATGCGCGAGAACTTGATCTTGAGTTCGTCTGCCCGTCGGGCGTACTCGACAAACAACGACTTCCTCTTCTCATCTGTCAAAGACTCATACGCGCCCGTCTTCAAGTAGTCGTTGCACTGCTTGAACAGGTACGGGTTGCCGGCGGCGGCACGCCCTATCATGACATACCGGCAGCCGGTCTCGTCCAGCATCCTCTTGGCATCTTCAGGCGTGGCCACGTCGCCGTTCCCGCACACCGGGATGTCCAACAGCTCCACTAACTCTTTTATCCGCGACCAGTCAGCCCTGCCCGCGTAGCCCTGCTTGACCGTCCTGGGATGCAAGGTGATCATGGACACGCCGCATTCCTGCAACAACAACGCCACCTCCTCGTACACCAACTGATTCTCGTCCGGCCCCGCGCGCAGCTTCGCCGTCACGGGGATGTCGACCGCTTCCACGAGTGAAGAAATGATTTTTTTCAGGCGCTCCGGCCGCATTAATAAGGCGGCTCCTGCTTCCTGCGCTGTGATGTGCGGGGCTGGGCAGCCGATGTTGAAATCGATCACGGAAGCCAAGGGCTCCACGACCTTCGCGGCCTTCACGATGTGTTCGACGTCGTTCCCGAACAATTGCACGGCGGGCTTCTCGTCAGGCAGGACGTCCAGGACGTCTTTCAATTCCTGCTCCTTGCGCACGATGCCCTCTACCGAAGTCAGTTCTGTCACGGTCAAGGCAGCACCGTATAACCGGCACTGCTCCCTGAACGCGGCGTCGGTGATGCCGGCCATGGGTGCCAGCAGGAACTTTCCGGGGAGGGAAAACTTTCGCATGTGCCCTAGTGAAATGACAATCTTTATATGCTCTTTCTTTCAGTCACGCTGTATGGAAGCGACTATCTTCATCATGGATGTGTACCACATCACCGGCATCGGCGTCATCCCCGTCGGCGAGGTCAAGGACGGCACGCTCACGGCGGGCATGCAGGCCGGCATCAACGGCAAGACCGCCACGGTGAAGACCATCGAGATGCATCACGAGCAGCTCCAGGAGGCGCACGTCGGCGACCACATCGGGTTCTCGCTCGTCGGCGTCGGGAAGAAGGACCTGGTCAAGGGCATGACTGTCCGGTTCTCCGACCAAGAAGCGCCCGTCGCCGCGACGCCGAGTGGGGCGAAGCCCGAACCCATCCATCCCAAAGGGTTCCTGGGCAGGCTGTTCGGGAGATGAGTTATGTATAGAAAGAGTCACATCTCTCCTGATAATAGCTGTTCGAGAAACCTATCTCCTCATTCCATCTCTTCAAGGCAGAGAATCCGTTCATCTGCACACGCACTTTCCCTTTCCCAATATCATAGACTCCATAATGGAACCCATGCAAGTCTAAGAGCATCAATAGCTGTTCTTGCATAGGAGAAGGGCTTATCTTCATCTCTAGTCGAGGATAACGAGTACCATTATTGTTCGCAATCACGACACTTCCGTCAGTATCGAAGTATCCGCGGAGCACAAATCTACCGAAGTATTTGTTCATGAACATGAGAGGTATTCGCGCCCTATCCCATTTAGGAGACAATTGCATCCCTATCAAAAGCAGATCCCTCAACACAGCAAAACGAAAAATCTGTAGGTCTGCACAATTCTGAGCGCGTCGTTTCTTGTATATCGGATTCACACCCAGCACCTCTTCCATCAATGAACGAACATACTCAATGTATTCCTTCTGCTCAGAATGAAAAGTGACTTGAACACGAGTCCACAATAGATTGCCCGACACTGAAGTGTTGATTGAACCATCGCCAAGGAGAACGCCTACGAGTTCAGCGAGCTTCTCATCAATAACCTGCATAACAACTCGAGGAACAAGAAAGCATATAGTTGCTGTGCGTGCAGATGACCAGTGGAAAGAAAAAATAGCGGAGAAAGGATTTGAACCTTTGACCTCAGGGTGCCTCTAAGGGTTAGATAACCCTTTTATGAGCCTTCCGCAACCATTTCGCAATGAAATGATTTCTGCGAGCACTCCTGACTGCTCCACTCCGCTATGCTGGGTACTTTCCAGGAGAATAGCAAGAAAACCCAGCTCTTTTTTAAAGCTTTGGTTGTGGCCTCAACGCGAGTACGCGTAGTTCACCCTTTCGAGAGCGGCGGCGAGGTCGGCCCCTAATCGCAACAAGTCCTCGAGGTCTTGCGGCTTGCGCGTGTCGCACCGGAGGCGCAGCCCGTCTCCGAGCTCAAACGAGTACTTGTCCTCGCCCTTGAGCTTGCCCAGCAATGATTCGTCGAGCATCTGGCCTACGAGCAAGGGGTTGTTGCTCTTGATGGTGAGCCCTTTCGCGCCTTCCACAGGGGTGTCTACCAATCCTTCGGTGACTGTGCTGAACCCTTTCTCCAAGAGGAGGTGGATGCCCTGCGGGTTGGGCACTTGGATGAACGCCCCGGGCGGGTCGGCGCGCAATTGCATGCTCTTGTTCGCGAAGAAGCCGTTGAATAGCTTGGCGTCTTGGCTCGGGGTGAAGCCGTACCGCTCCACGAAGTGCTTGAACAACCGGTCGGGGTCCTTCTGCTCCTTCGGCGCCACGAGGAGGTTCCAGAGCGTGGCGAGGATGAGGAGGATGAACCCGCCGATCATGGCCGTGACGACGATGTCCATGGCGGTTCTGTTCAGGGCTGGATGAGTATATAATACCTATGGTTCATGACCGAAAACTTTTTAAATGGTTCAGAAAAAAGTGTGTATAGGGAAAAGAAATAAAGCCCCCTCTTGAAAGACCGAAAGATTTATAAATAAGTATGACTTCCCCTCGGTTTACGTTTGTGTATACTGGTGGTGTGTGTGCAACAACTCATCCTACAGAAGCATGGCGTGTTCTCCCGAACCCTGAGCAATCGATTCAACAACTACCGTCTCAGGACGCAATTCACGGCAGTCCCAGCAGGCAACTCCCACTTCATCGCCGCATGAACAGCAGAGAACAAGAAACATTTTTTTCTCTCTTTTTCACTCAAACAACGCGCCCAGCCAGAGCAGGAATCGCTGCCACCACGAGACCTCACCCAACGGCAACGAGAACGATTCCTCCACGCGCGACAACGCGCCGACCTCGTCATGGTACTCAACCGAGACGACGAAGCGATCATCATCCAAGGACAAGCTATCGCCCGAAACAGTGATATCGAATACCTTGCGCCCCGAGAACTCATCGAACGACCACGACTTCTCGACACGAGGACCCGCCAAGGACACGGTCACCGCGACCGGTGGCGAGCCACTGACGTGCACGACCTCAAAATGCACCACTCCTTCATCATGATAACCGAGCACGGCAGGGTGCGACAAGTTCTCTAATCGCAAGGAAGGCCTGGCAGACACCTCCAAAGACACATAAGCGCGCCGCTCCACCACGCTGCCCGTCGCAGAGAAGGCCAACGCGTACAATGACTGCTCTGAGAACGAGACCGGGAAGGAAACCGTGCGCGCATCACCAACAGGGACGTCCACCACCCTGCACGTCTCCTCATAACACACCTCGACACCACGCAACGACAACCCGCCACCGTTCACGAGCGAGCACTCAACCTCAAACTCGACCCCTGGACGAGGCACCACGCCGGACGGCAAGCCGCACGAGAACGAGACCTCATCAGAATACGGCGCCTCGACGCCGCTCGACAAGTCCTCGACGAAACGGTCAACCCAAGATAACGAGAGCTTCTGCTCACCAGGGACGACGCGGAAACCGCCCTCAGCCTCAGAGCCGCGCTGCGAACGGAGGAGGAGGGGGAAACGGTAATGATACCCTCGGTCGAGGTCTCGGTCGACGAGGAGCCGCCAGTACAGCGAGACCTCACCACCAGGAGGAAGCACGACCGAACGGAACGCGTCATCAAGCATGGTGAAGCCATCCACGAACGCGAGCTGGAGCTCATCAGCAACGTACCGACCAGAAGGATTAGCAACGCGGGCCATGACGAGCTGATAGGAACCGATGCCGAGCTCGTCCTCCAACGGCTCGACCGATAGTGAAAGCACCGGGTCCAAGGAGCCCGCATCAGAAACAATGCTGGCATCGAGACGCATCCCTTCAGCCTCGACCCCGACGTCCCGGCCCAACCAGGAATAGCTTGAAGCGTACTTGCCGCTATCCACGCCGGTAGCGAACACGACGTGCGACGCGTCCACCCAGCCGAGCTGGCCATACGTGACGTCGAACGGAACCCACCCCTCCCTCGGAAAATAGACCTCCGCCCAGCCATGAGCCCCCCAACGATCGCTGAACAACTCAGAATCAGTATACGCCAATCCTGAGACGAACCGGGCCGGGACGCCGAGGGAGCGGAGCATACTGATGAACAAGTTGGTCATCTCGTCGCACACGCCCTGGCGGTTCGCCAAGACCCAAGAAGAAGGCTGCGACGCCTCGACGTTCACCGTGGAGAGATCGTACGAGATGTGCTCCCTCGTCCACGACGCCAAGGAGGCCACGACGAGGAAAAGATCATCCTCATCCCCTGCGAGAGAGGCGGCGAGGCTGCTAATCTCAGGTGTGACGTCAATGGTCTCGGTCGGGAGCAGGAAAGGAAGGAGCTCGCCAGAAACAGGCGGGAGGGGGAACCTGACCTTATCCGAGACGGGCGAGTGGTCAGCGGTGACGCGCACCTGGTACTCGACGTCGAAGGAGTAATGGCCAGGGACAGGCCTAGGGATGGAGAACAAGGCTGAATGGCCGTCAATCTCCGCTGCGGGGAAAGTCTCAAAGAACGTGACCTCCTGGCCGGGACGGTCTTGGGGAAACCAAGAGATGTTCGCCTCCAAGGAAGAGATGGACGCCCGGGGAGAAGCGGCGATGACCTCGACAGGATTAGTGATAGAGCCGTCGATGAGGAGCGAGGAAGCGGTGTGCGGCGTGACCTGGGCTAGGGCTGCGGGCAGGGAGAGCAAGGCCAGGGCGCAGAACAGGAGCCACCTCATGAAGCAGTCCTGTCCGAAGCGATTTAAAAGGTTTGCGCTCAGGGAAGCACTGGACAAGTGTTGACGTAGCGTTTAAGTGGAGAAAAACAACACCCAAGAACAGAGATGATAACCGAGGATTTGGCTGAATTAGGGCCTTCACGCAGGTGATGGGACGCTGTACAGAACCACCCAGGGAGACATGTGGGAACTACGGGGAAACAACGACGAAAAAGAGTTCTACGACAAGCACATCATCCCCTTATTGAAGCGCGTCTATGACTTCCCGTTCGAAGGGAAACATCGCAGCGGAGGAAAGAACGGTTGTTATGGCATCCGGTGCACCGATAAAGCGTTCCATGCCCTCCTCTATAAAGGAGGATTCCCACCAGGCAAGAAAACGAGAACTGTCGAGATACCAAGGGCAATCATGTCAGGAGAAAAAAAAGTATCAAAGCAAGGTTTTTGCGCGGGCTGTTCGCAGCAGATGGTAGCGTGTGCGTCCAGAAAAAATTCTTATCTGACCATACCGTTCGCAAACGCTTCATTCACACTCACCAATCAAGTCGAACAACCACTCACTGAATTCGGCATAAAAACATCGACCTGGACCTACATCCCAAAGAAAAGGGGTGGGCCTTCAAAACACCTTCGCATATCCGGCAAAGTGCGTTGCAAACAATTCATGGAAGAAATAGGCCTTATCAATATAAAGCAACTGCAAAAAATGAAAAGCAACATTTAAAAAGGAACTGGTGATTCTCACACCTGCGTGCAAGCCATGCCGCGGTCGCATAGCCTGGTATTGCGCAGAGACAGGCAAGCAATGAGCTTCCTGGCGTGTAAGATTGCTATATACCTATTGGTGTATCAGAATACCAGCAATGCCAAACATCCTGTCCCTTTGGGATCGTGGGTTCAAATCCCACCCGCGGCGCCATATTCATTCCAGCAAGAACCGTTCTGGTAGGTATACCCTAGCAATACCCAATCGCCCCGCCACGTCATGCTCCCACCGCGCACCACGAGAAGATTCCCAGCCGTGGATGAAGTACAGGGTCTTGACCACGCCTAACGCGAACAACGGCAGGTAGACATCAGTGAGTAATCCTCGCCAATCATACGACTCGCCCAACGAGGCACGTATCCTGAGCAAGGAATCCTCTAGGGGCATCTGGTCGAAGACGTGCTTCCCTTGCATCCTCAGAGCGGCTATCGTTTCCCCGAACAATTCGAGGTTGCGCTCCAACGAGCCATAACCGCCCGTGCTGATAGGGCCGCACACCTGGCACAACGGCTGCGGCATGCTTCTCGCGACGGTCATGGCGACAGCACCGACATCAGGGAAAGAAGAGGCCATAACCAACGAAGCATAGTGATGAGGAAGCCAATACTCAGAGACCATGACAACACAGCAGCCAGCACACCTATTTAAGATTACCTGCACAGGAAAATACATAATCTTTAAATAGCACATTCTCCTCAAGCACTCAGAACAACAGGGGGTTGATACATCATGGCATTAGGAACATGGATTATACTCGGCATCGTCGCCCTGGTCATCCTGCTCGTCATCGGCTTGTTCAACAGGCTCATCAGGCTCAGGAACCAGGTCAAGAACAGCTTCGCCCAGATAGACGTGCAGCTGAAGCGAAGGAACGACCTCATACCGAACCTCGTCGAGACCGTGAAGGGCTACATGAAGCACGAGCGAGAAGTCTTGGAGAACGTGACCAAGGCGCGCGCGGCCGTCATGAGCGCCAAGTCGGTGGGCAAGAAGGCAGAGGCGAGCAACCAATTGACGGACACGCTCAAATCACTCTTCGCCGTCTCGGAAGGATACCCTGACCTCAAGGCGAACCAGAACTTCCTCCAATTGCAGGAAGAGATAACCGGCACGGAGAACAAGATCGCGTACGCCAGGCAGCACTACAACGACATGGTCATGGTGTTCAACACCAAGGTGCAGACGTTCCCGAACAACGCTTTTGCGGGCATGCTCGGCTTCAAAGAAGAGCAATCATTCGAGGCCACGGCAGAAGAGCGCAAGAACGTGAAGGTCAAGTTCTAAGATGCGCATCGGCTTCGACGATATCAGGAGGAACCAGCGCAAGACCTGGCTCCTCATCTTTTTATTCTTCTTCCTCATGTCACTCATAGGGCTCGTCGTCGGCTACTTCGTGAACAGCCTCATCGTGGGCCTCGTCATCACGACCATCATCGGCATCATCTACACCCTCATCGTGTTCAAGAGCGGGGACAAGATGATCATGGGCATCAACGGCGCCAAGCCAGTGACCAAGCAAGAATACCCGCACCTGTACCACACCGTCGAAGGACTGGCAATAGCCGCAGGACTGCCGACAACACCGAAGTGCTACGTCATCAAAGATTCTGCGCTGAACGCGTTCGCCACGGGCAAGGATCCCGAGCACGCATCGATAGCCGTCACCACCGGGTTGCTCGAGAAGATGAACCGGCAAGAACTAGAAGGCGTCATCGCGCACGAGATGAGCCACATCAAGAACCATGACATCAAGGTGATGATGCTCGCCGCGGTGCTCGTCGGCGCGATAACGCTCCTCAGCCAGTTCCTCCTCAGGATGTTCCTGTACGGCGGCGGGAAGGGCGGCAAGCGGGACAGCGGCAACGCGACCATCATCTTCATCATAGCCGGCCTCGTGCTCGCCATCCTCTCACCCATCATCGCCGAGATGATAAAACTAGCTATCAGCCGGAAACGCGAGTACATGGCGGACGCGAACGGCGCGCTCCTCACCAGGTACCCGCCAGGACTGGCGAGCGCGCTGCGGAAGATCAAGGACGACCCCGACCCGCTCGTGGACCACGCGAACAAGGCCGCCGCTCACTTATACATCAGCGTGCCGTTCAGGAACCGCAAGGCAGGACTGTTCGCCACGCACCCACCCATCGAGGAGCGTATCAGAAGACTGGAACAGATGTGAACCGAAAGAGAAAAAAAAATTCTACCGCTTCGCCGCTCGCACCGGGTGCTCCTTAGGCATATTCTTCGGCATAGGCTCGGGCTTCACGTTCGTTTTATACTTGCTCTTGTAATCGAACACTTCACCCGTGCACGAATTAGCCTCATGCACCTCGGTTATCAGGAAGCTCTCGTCATAAACGATACCGATCTCCTCGCCGTCAGGCGTCATCCAGAGGCCATCATGGAGCACGGCACCAAAGGGGATGGCAAACAGTTCCATCTCCAACTCCCAAGAGCACGTCGAACCGTCACCCGAGTCCTCCTCGCCGGATAACTCCATGAGCAGCCACGCACCGCTGCCCTTATAGGAAGGATAACCGTAATGCGTGTCCAGCCGCGAATCGCCGTCGCAATCCTTGTTGCTCAGGAAAGCGTCGTTCCACCGCATCTTCAGGTACGGCTCACCAGGAGGGCACTCCTTCTCCAGCTCGTTCGCCAAGCAGTACTCGCCGCTGAAACGATGAGCCTGGAAGTTATAACCCCAATCATTCGAGCCCATGGTGACAGGATCGCCGTTGGTACCGATAATCTCCCCTGAGCGTATCGTCTTGCAATCAGACGCCATCGGCTTCGCCGCGAAGATGACCGCGGCTGCCATGACCATCGCGCCGATGATGATGAACACTTCCCTATGCATATTCTCCACCTCACAACCATTTCAACCCTGCGAACAGCAACGAAGCGCCGCACACCACGAACAGGACGCCGGTCACGAGCTGCTCGGTCGGCAGGAGCACGACCCCTGCGCAGAAGAGCATCACGCCGACCACCTTGAACCACGCCCGCAAAGAATACCGCTCCAAGAACGCGTTGAACGAACGAGCATCGTGATACCGCTTCCGGACGTGGGCGTGCTTCACCGACACCTGCCGGCGCTTGGCATGGGCTCGAGCATGGGCGACGGGCCTCCTAGCAGGCTGGTCAGTGACGTACCCGCAGCGCTCGCACACGCGAACCTCTCTACCGTTGCGCAACGCGGTCTCGAGCGCAGGCGAGCGGCAAGCAGGGCAGACCTCAACGGACTCATTCCTCCCAGCCGCTTTTTTCCTCGTCGCCATCCCCGCATCCCTTAGCGGCACGATTATTTAAATAGTTATTGGTCTGCGGTCCGCAGAAAGCTATATATAGGAATAAGGGCTCTTGCACGGCCATGCTAACGGCCAAGTTCATCCGGGAGAACGAGAAGAAAGTCAAGGAGAACATGGCATTCCTTGGGAAAGACGCCTCGGCCGTCGACGAACTACTCAAGGCGGACGAGGAGTGGCGCAAGGAGAAGAAGGAGCTCGACGAGCTCCGGCACGAGCGCAACGAGGTCTCAGAAGCCATCAACAAGGCCAAGAAGGAAGGACTGGACGTCCAATCGCTCCTGCGCAAGGCCAAGGCCATCCCAGGAAGGGTCAAAGAGAAGGAATCATCAGTCCAGAAAAAGGAGGAGCAACTGCAGAAATTGTTGGCGGGCATCCCGAACGTCGCGCACCAAGACGTCCCGCAAGGAAAGGACGAGTCGGAGAACAAGGAGGTCAAGCGGTGGGGCGAGCCCCGGACGTTCAGGTTCCCCGTCAAGAACCACGTCGAACTCGCGGAATCACTAGGGATAGCGGACTTCGACGCCTCCGCCAACGTCTCAGGCAACGGGTTCTACTACCTCAAGGACGACCTCGGGCACCTCAACCAAGCATTGGTCCAATTCGCGATTGACCACCTGCGCAAGAAGGGATACACATACATCGAACCGCCGTTACTGGTGCGAAAGCACGTCCTCGACGCGGCCATGGACACCGAGGGGTTCGAGCAATCAATCTACAAGGTCACGGACGAGGAAGACCCGCTCTGCCTCATCGGCACGGCGGAGCACGCCATCCTCGGCATGCTCGAAGGCAAGTCCATTGAGGAGCAAGACCTGCCGATGAAAGTGTACGGTTACAGCATGTGCTTCCGCCAAGAAATAGGGAGTCACGGCATCAACGAGAAAGGGCTGTGGCGCACGCACCAGTTCAACAAGGTCGAGCAGTTCATCTTCTGCCTCCCCGAGCAGACATGGGACGCGTACGAGGAGCTCAAGAGGAACTCCGAAGAAATCCTGCAAGCGCTCAAGCTACCCTACCGCGTCGTAGAGATCTGCACCGGCGACCTGGCAATGTGGAAGGCTAGGAGCCATGACCTCGAGGCATGGCGCCCCACCACGAAAGGGTACGGCGAGGTCATGTCGCTCAGCAACTGCACCACGTACCAGGCAGAGGAGCTCGGCATCAGGTACGTGCGCAGGGACGGGGAGCGCGGCACGGTGCACACCCTGAACAACACCGCCCTCGCGACGTCGCGCATCATGGTCGCTATCTTGGAGAACTACCAAGAGAAGGACGGGTCGGTCACCATCCCAGAATCGTTGCGGCCGTACATGGACGGGCAGGAAAGGATAACAGTGAAGCGCTAGTCATTCTTCTGCGTCGTCCAAGAGGTCCTGCGCGGACACCTCCTTCTTGAACGCTGACGCGTCCCGGCCGCAGTACGGGCACCGCTTCACCTGCTCGCCCCGCCGTTGCCGGATAACGTAGCCGCACCGGCACTTATACGTCGTCAAGCCGGAGAGGTCACCCTCCTGCCGCTTCATATGCTCGTCGAACGCCCGCAAAGGCGCCTGGCCGATGACCGGGTTGCCGGCCAAGCAACCGCGGCAAATCCAGCCGCCGTCAGGACTAATACGCAGATCGGAAGCGGGGAAGTCCCTGCCGCACCGCTTGCATCGCAAGAGCCGTTCCATGAAAGCCATACAGCGAGGATGAGTATTTAGACCTTTCGGCGTATCAAAAGGGCAGCGAGCTGAAGGGCGACGTTAAGCGCGCTGAACGAGAGCTTCACGACCACCGGAGAGCCAGGCGAACGCGCACGCCCATAACCTTTTTAAAAAGAGGCGTCATCCCGCACGGCAAGCTGCGGGGCTGTAGTGTAGCTTGGTATCACTGGTGGTTCGGGGCCGCCCAACGGGGGTTCAAATCCTCCCAGCCCCATAGGATTTTTCTCTACTCTGCAAGCACGCACAAAGTTTTAATAGTCGACGAGCAGCAGGCCAAGCCATGAAGAAGGTCCGTGAAGGCCACGTCGCCATCCCCTGGTCGGCATACGTCGCGATAGGCGCTGGCATGAGCATCTATGCCAAGATCATCCAATCGAAGAACCCTGACGCCACGGTCATGGCATTGTTCTTCTGGCTCGGCATCGTCATGGCCGTCATCGGGGCGGGCAAGTACCTCCTCGGCAAGCAAGGAAAAGAGGCGTCGCGGACGGAGCACGAGGAACAGCAATCATACACCAAGCAGCTCAACGAGCAGCGGCTGCGGTGGCAACAGGAGCAACGACGGCAACAAGGGAACCCAGCGCAGCACAACGTCGTGGCTTGCCCGAGATGCGGCACGAAGCACTACAGCACAAGCAACTTCTGCCACAAGTGCGGGGCTCGGCTCAAATAAGCGCAGAGGGCCAAGTTTAAAAACATCTCCTGGTTCACCCGCTCCCCATGACGAAAGGGAAACTCCTCATCGCGAGCCCGGAAATCATCCTCGGATTGGAAACAGGCATGGGCAACCTCCTCAGGAGAGGCATCAACTTCTCCAACGGCGGCATGGCGCCTGTCAACGCGAAGTACATCCTCGGCTTCCTCCAAGAAGGGACGTTCGACGTCTACGCCTCCATCCCGAAATGGGAGAGCGGGCTGCGTGAACTCAACGACCTCACCGCGACCGAGACGAAGATGATAGAGGCAGCGATGCCTGACAACTTCTATCTCATCAACCACGCGAGCTTCAACAGAGTGCAGGTGGAAGGATCGAACATCAGGATGTACGACGACACGCACCGATTCTCCTCGATCGACAGGGCGCTGGCATTCTCCAACGGCGTGGCCAACACAATCCTCCCGAAGGTCAGGCCGGACATCGTCTGGATTAGCGACTGGATGCTCGGACCAGTGGCGCCGGTGGCCAAGGCGTACGGCATGAAGGTCGTCACCACAGGGCACAACATCTTCACCAAGCGCGCCCAAGCAGACCGCGTCATCGGGGCAGGCATCGACATCAGGAACTCCGGTGACTACCGGCCAGAAGAATGGATATACTGGCACAGGGGAGACTTCGATTTCATGGCCACAGCGGTGAACGCAGCGGACGACTTCACCACCGTCAGCGAAGGATTCCTCAAGCGGCTGCTACAAGGAAGCCTCGACTACCTCTCACCAACAGTCACGCACGCCATCAGGAACAAAACATTGAACACGCACCTGGACGGACGACCAAGGGTGCACGGCCACCTCAACCCGCTCGACAAGGACTGCAGCGACCTGCTCACCCTCATCAACACGCACGGCCTCGAGACGACCATCCGGCTGAGGAGGAGGAACAGCGTGGAAGCGCGGCGGCGGACCGGGCTCAAGCAAGGAGGAACCCTTCTCATCTTCCCGAACAGGCTATACAGCCAGCAGAAGAATCCCGAGCTGGTCATAGACAACGCGGCGGAACTCGCGAACAAGTACGATCTCCGATTCCTCTTCCTCACCGGCGGCGACAGAGGACTAGAGGACCACGCGCGGAACACCTCCTTGAGCAGCAACGGGCTCATCGCCTACCACCCTTTCTCCAAGGACCTCGAAGAGCTCGTCAAGCAATCGGACAACGCGTACGGCGTGATGACCCCTAATTACGAGCCGTGCGGCGGCCCCAACCTGAACTACCCCGTAGAAGGAACGCTCATCATCGGGCATGCCATCGACGGCGTCAAGGACACGGTAAAGGAGCTGCACGTGGCGAACAGCACCGGCAACGGGTTCCCCTTCGAGACCAACGACCGGCAAGGGCTAGAATACGGCATCAGGCAAATGAAGAAGTTCTCTGCGCTCCCCGAAAAGATGAGATACCAGCACTACATCAGAATAGCGCAGGCGTCGCTGCTCGAGCACTCCACCACCTCACGCGTCAAGCAACTGACCAAAGACATCTTCCTCCCCCTATACGAGGAATAAGGTTAAGGAACAACAAGCTTTTTATACGACCAAGCCCATAACGACTAACATGGACGCGTTGTGGGCCATCAAGACGAGGAGGAGCATCAGGAGCTACCTCCAGAAGCCGGTAGAGTTCGACAAGGTCACCGCGGTCATCGAAGCTGCGCACTACGCCCCCAGCGCCGGCAACCTGCAAGACTGGAAGTTCATCATCATCACGGACAAGGCCGCCCGGCATGCCATCGCCGAGCACTGCCTCGAGCAGCACTGGATGGCCCACGCGCCCGTGTACATCGTGGTGTGCAGCAACGAGGAACGGACGGAGATGCGCTACGGGCTGCGCGGCAAGCGGCTGTACTCGGTGCAGTCATGCGCCGCCGCCACGGAGAACATGCTCCTCGCAGCGCACGCGCTCGGGCTCGGCGCTTGCTGGGTCGGCGCGTTCGACGAGGACTACCTTGACCGGACGCTGAACATCCCCGACACCGCTAGGGCGCAGGCCATCGTCACCCTCGGTTACACGGACGAGCAGCCAGGAGAGAAAGAGCTCACCTCCCTCGACAGCGCGGTGTACTTCGGCACCTATGGCATCCCGTACGAGAAGCCGCACCTCATCCTCAAGGACTACAGCGTGGAGTGGGAGCAGCAAGCGCAAAAGGCGAAGCCAGCACTAGAGAAAGGCATCGCGTCCATCAAGAAGAGCGTGCAACAGCTCAAGGAGAAAGTACGGCCCCCGACAAAAGAAGAGGAAGAGCTGCCGCAGCCGCGACGAGAGGAAGAGGCCGAGTGGAAAGGGTGAATCGCGTCCGCGCGCAACACATATAAACGATTCTGCACCTGCCCCGTGCATGCTCCTCTTCCCGCACGAGAACATCAGGCCATCGCAGCAAGAGCTCATCGACGAGGTCAAGAAAGCGGTGAGAGACGGCAAGGACCTCATCGCGCACGCCCCCACCGGGCTGGGCAAGACCGCGGCGGCGCTGGCGCCAGCACTGACCGAGACTTTGGGTGATGACAAGACCATCTTCTTCCTGACCTCGCGGCATACGCAGCACGAGATAGCGTTGAGGACGCTCGAGGACATCAGGGACCGCCACGGCAAACGGTTCCAGGCCGTCGACATCATCGGCAAGAAATGGATGTGCTCGCAACCAGGCGTTGAGCGCTTGCCGAGTGGTGAGTTCGCCGAGTACTGTAGGAGCCTGCGAGAGGACGGCAAGTGCGACTACTACACCAACCTCAAAAAAGGCGAGAAACTCACCGCGCACGGGCAACTAGCGCTAGGAGCACTAAGGGATAAGAGCCCGGCCCGCAACCAGCAAGTCATCGCGGCGGCGAAGGAGCATAATATCTGCCCGTACTACACCTCCATGGAACTAGCCAAGCAGGCCAAAGTGATCATCGCGGACTACTTCTACGCGTTCCACCCGAAGATACGCGGCCAGTTCTTCGCGAGAAGCGGGAAGGATCTCAGCAAAGCGGTCATCATCGTGGACGAGGCGCATAACCTGCCAGCACGCATCAAGGACCTCGCATCCGCGCGGCTCAGCACCACCATCCTGAAACGTGCCGTGACCGAGGCGGGCAAACGAGGACTGGAAGACATCGAAGAACAGCTGCACGAACTCCAATCCATCATGGAGCGCTACGCGGACAAGGCACGAGCGACCGACGGCAAGGAAATCCACATCACCAAGGAAGAACTGCTGCGCGAACTCAAGACCCTCGGCGACTACGACGTCCTCGTCGAGCACCTTATCAGCACCGGGGATGCCATCAGGGAAGAGGCGCAGGTATCCTACATCGGCGCGGTAGGATCATTCATGGAATCATGGACGGGTGACGACAAGGGCTTCACGCGCATCCTCAGCGTGAGGAAAGGGATGCGAGAGGAGGTCGTCACGCTCTCGTACAGGTGCCTCGACCCGTCAATCGCGGCGGGTCCGGTGGTCAAGGAGGCGCACACCACCATCCTCATGAGTGGCACGCTCACCCCGACGAGCATGTACAAAGCATTGCTCGGGCTCGAGGACGCTGAGGAAGCGACGCACCCCAGTCCGTTCCCTGACAAGAACCGGCTGAACATCATCATCCCGCAGACCAGCACGAGATACGCGTCGAGGAGCGAGGAACAATACAAGAACATCGCCGTCGTGCTGTCGAAAGCGGTCTCCAGCATTCCGGGCAACGTCGCCGTGTATTTCCCCAGCTACCACTTACTGGAAGAAGTGAACCAGCACTTCCGGACGAGCACGACCAAGACGGTGTTCACGGAACAACAGGAGATGAACACGCAGGAGAAGCAGGAATTCCTCGACCGCTTCAGGCAGTACAAGGACTCAGGAGCAGTGCTCATGGGCGTCATCACCGGTAACTTCGGGGAAGGCATAGACCTCCCAGGGGATGAGTTACGAGGCGTCGTCATCGTCGGCCTGCCCCTGCAGCGGCCAGACCTCGAGTCAGAGGCGCTCATCAAGTACTACGACGAGAAGTTCGGGAAAGGATGGGACTACGGCTACCTCTTCCCCTCGTTCAACAAGGCATTGCAATCAGCGGGGAGGTGCATCCGGAGCGAGACGGACCGCGGCGTCATCATCTTCCTCGACGAAAGATACGCGTGGCCGAACTACAAGCGCTGCTTCCCGCAAGACTGGCAGGTCACCATCTCATTGCTGTACGAGAAGCTGATACGCGAGTTCTTCTCGCACTAACACTAATGAGTTCCTCACGTAATGCCATGGGCGGAGCGGACGCCGTTCCGCTGAGAATCCTTGCTTGTCAGCAGATACCACTATGAGCGATTACCGACAGGAATCGCTCAGTCGCCGCCGCAGATGTTATCCATGACCTCGTGCACTCGTCGCCTGATGGCCTGTTTGCCCAGCGGCGAGCGATCCTCGTCGTACATCTCAATGCGGTGGATACGAGGAGGGGCTGCCCCGTACAAGGACCGGCCGAGTTCGTACAATCCTTCCAGCCAGTCAGAGGCATAACGAGCGTTGACCAGGAGCTGGTACTCCACGTCCTTCTCGTGGTCGTCCAGCATGCGGCCGCGCATCCGGACGCCTTTCAAGGACAAATACTCATCGGCAGACCAATCCCGCGGGGCGTGCACGACGATGATGTCCGTCGGGGGGTGTTGGAGCGCCAGCTTGTTGCCAGGCAACCCGATGATGTGCTCGCGGCGAGGAGCGTTAGGCAACAACAACCCATCATATTCCTGGTACGTCGAGGTGGATTCGAACCCCCTGCTCCGCAGCACCACCTTGCCTGACTCGCGCAACTGCTTGCGGAACCGGATGAACTCGCACTCGCGGTCGAACGCGTAACCGACCGCCTTGGCGTACTGGTCGTCCGGCATACCGAACCTGCTCCTGTGCAGCTGGACGCCCCGCACGGACAGGCCTGCACGGCGAGAAGGCTCTTCCATGACGGCGACGTCGATGCTGGAGGGGTCCACGAACGAGAATGAAGGGTCATCGACGCACGCCGCGAATCTTCCCTCATCGAGAGTAGCCTTCGCCTGCGCGAGGAAGTCATGCTTGAACTCCTCTACCAAGCCGCTCGCCGCGAAGCCGGCGTACGACTCGAAACGGCTGCCTGAGACGCGGTGGTTGAACCGTCGGAACCGCTCGGCATGGAACAACGCGTCGACCTCGTCGCCGCGGAGGTCGGCAACCTTGAGGCCTCGCGCCTGGCAGTAGTCGATGACGTCACGCACTTGCGTGCTCGTCCCGCTGCCGTCAGGCCCCGCCACGACGATGTCGAGGAATGCCATCTGGCGGGTGACGGCGAGGTTATTAATAAGTTTTCAGCTCCTGCAAGACAACATTGTTTTCATCTGAGGGAGGGGTGAAAAACGACAGAAAACTATAAAAGAGCGGCGACAACACGAACAAGCGCCATGAACATCATCCTCATCGGACCGCAGGCATCAGGTAAAGGCACGCAAGCGGAACGGCTCGCGGCGAGGACCGGGATGAAGCACTTCAGCACCGGCGAAGCGTTCAGGGCGGAAGTGATGTCTGGCTCGGAACTGGGGAAGCGGCTCAAGCGATGCATGGACTCGGGCGAGCTCGTCCCTGACAACGTCGTGAACGAAGTGACCAGGAAGGCGGTCGAGCAGAACCGGGAGCGTGGATTGATATTCGACGGCTACCCTCGCACGAAGGAACAAGCAGAATTCCTCGATCGCATCACTCGCGTGGACGCCGTCGTGGCCATCGAGGTCTCCGACGAGGTAGCGGTGCAGCGTATCAGCAGCCGCTACGTGTGCAGCAAGTGCGGCAAAGGCTACAACACAGTCACGCTCCCGCCGAAGCAAGCGGGCAAGTGCGATGAGGACGGCGCCTCGCTGGTGCAGCGTGACGACGACAAGCCGGAGGCGGTGCGGAAACGGCTGGCGGACTATCACGCAAAGACCGCGCCGCTCATCAGCTTCTTCGAAGGGAAAGGTGCGCGCATCATCCGCATCGACGGGGAGCAACCCATCGAGGAAGTTTTCGAGGACGTTACCGCCGCGTTGCGCGTGTAGAAGGCCCCTCCCCGAGCCCCCTCTCTGCGAGGGGGCGCGGTTCGGCGGCTTCGTCCTTGGTTGTGGTGTGTGTTAAGCGTGCTCCTCTGATAGCCAGGGCTGCGCGAGGAGGTCGTCAGCCTCGTAAGGGGTGATGAGGCCTGCGAGCAATAGCTCCTCAGCCGCCTGCACGAGAGGGTTCTCTTCTGAAGTGTCGATGTGGACGCGCAACATGATACTACCTATATAGATACAGATGAGCTTTTAAAAAAGGGTTGTGCAAGGACGCTCCATAAGCGACTTCCATAAGCTTTTTAAACTATTTCCCGTTATCACCGAGGTATGATAACGCTTATCTTCAGTCCTCGCTGGTTCTTCGGCTACGACATCATCTTCGAATTGCTGGGCGTCATCGTCACCCTGCTCATCAGCGTGCACAGCCACCGCCTCTACCGGTTCAGCAAGGACTACACCTACAAGTTCCTCTCTCTTAGCTTCTTCGCCATCAGCGCCTCGTTCCTGGCAAAGATAGCGACGAACTTCGCGCTCTACTACCAGCAGACCGTGAAGACCGCGTTCCAAGAGCTCATCGTGAAGCACAACCTCCTCGATAAGAGCAACCTCTTCCTCCAAGCAGGGTACGACGCCCACCGGTTCCTCATGCTCCTCGGCCTATTCGGCATCTATTGGCTCGTGAGCAAGTCAAAGGATTACGAGCACCAATGGCTCTTCGGCTACTTAATCCTCGTCGTGGCGCTGTTCAGCTTCAGCACGTACTACGTGTTCCACATCACCGCCGCGTTCATCCTCTTCTTCATCGCGCGGCACTACCACCGCAGGTGCTTCGGCAAGGAACGAGCCGCGCCGGTAGGGACGCACCTCAACTTCCTCGCGTTCTCCCTCCTCCTCATGAGCCAGGCAGTATTCATCTTCATCTTCCTCAACAACGCTATCTACGTCATCGCGGAAATCCTGCAGCTCGCAGGGTTCATCATCTTCCTCGTCAACATGTGGTTGTTGGTGTTCAGACATGGCAAAACGAAGGACTAGGATCGACATCATCAGCGACATCCTGATGGCAATCCAGCAGAAAGGCGGGCGCATAAAGCCCACACACCTCTTGTACAAGGCCAACCTGAGCTACCAACTGCTCTCAGAGTACTTGGCAGAGCTCCGGGACAAGGAGCTCGTGGACGAGGAGGTCGTCGGGAAAAAGCAGGACAAGAAGGAAATCCTGCTCACTGACAAGGGCTACGACTTCCTCGACAAGTACCACCAGATGAAGCAGTTCCAAGAATCATTCGGGCTGTGACCACAACCGCTTAATCACGTTCGTCGCGTACGCGCCCTTAGGAAGCGAGAACGTGACGACGACCTTCTTCTTGCCCGGGTGCAGCTCGTCATCATCAAGTTCGCCGAACCAGAAATCACTCACGTTGATGACCGCCTGCCGCTCACCTCCTTCTGAGGAGATGTCCGGTAAGGAGCGGATGATGAAGTCACGCGGTGAGATGCGCTCTTCCTCCATAACGCGCTTATACAGCTCGACGTCCTCCGTGCCGAAGCCGAGCAGGGGGATGCGCGCGGAGCGCAAAGCCTCCACGCCCCGCTCCTCAACCAGCAGTTCCAGGACTCTGTTGAACAGGCGCGACTGGTAGGCGTGCACGTACAGCGTCAAGAGCTTCTTGGGCAGCTGGCGCAGGGCACCGGCGTGGTCGCCAGGGTGCTCAGCGAGGAATCCTAGGACTCGGTCGTCATCGATGAGCGCGCACGCCTCCGAAAAGTCCCCACGAACCAAAGCCTTGCCGACGTCGTCGTTGTGCTCGCCGAACCGCTGCTCGTCGAAGCAGTTAGGGAACAATGACCGGTAACCCGGTAAAGAATCGATGTTGCGCACGGTGATGGCGAAGCGATTGCCCCGCAAGGATCCGAGCGAGAGCGGCTCATCGGTGAACCCTATGGCCTTGAAGGAGACACCATCCATGCGCAGCCAGTCCACAGCGTGCTTACCCTTGCCCCGCACGGAGAAGTACTGCGTCGTCACGGCATGCTTGTCCTTCAGGCCGGCGTACGCGACGCTTGAACGCTTCACCCCGAGCTTGGTGGCGATGAGCTGAGCGACGTCCTCCGTGTTGCGCTCTTTCTTGGTCACCTCGAGGATGAGGTAGGCGCCCTTGTCCTTCCACTCCCTACTCGGGATCTCCTCGACGACGAAATCCTCTGGCCGCGCTTTCAGGACGTGCATGCGATAAGAGAAAGAAACACTGTTTTATAAACCCCCATGAACAACTTTTTTAAACCCTTTCTGGTTTTCGCCATTACCTGAGCCTGTAGCGCAGCCTGGATAGGCTTTTTCAATCTCCAGAAAGCGCGAGTGCCTCCTACTCCCGCAACAGCGGAGGAGCCAGCACTAGGTCGAGGGTTCGAATCCCTCCAGGCTCGTACCCATCGCAAAAGGCAGCACCCCCATGAACAAACGGCTAGCGCTCACCCTCTCGCTCATCATCGGCCTCGCCGCGGCCATCATCACCTTCGAGAAGGTAGGGCTCCAAGAAGCGTTCAACACCATGGCGGGCGCGACGCTCAGGCTCGTAGGGGCGTACGCGGCGATCACCCTGCTCATCATGCTCGCATTGGTATGGCGGTGGCGGGTCATCATCAAGGCACAGCACGGCGCCACCCCTTCCTTCTGGGAGCTGTGCAGGTACTACTTCATCGGCTACGCGGTGAGCTACGTCACACCGGGCGCGAAGATGGGCGGCGAGGTGTTCCGGGCAGGGCTCCTCAGCAGGCACTGCTCCTTGCAAAAAGCGAGCAGCACGGTGTTCATCGACAAGACCATCGAGCTCACCGCCTCGGGCACGTTCTTCATCATCGGCGCAGCCGTGCTCTTATTAGCGCACATCACCCCTGAAGGAGCAACGGGAATGATGATCATCACCTCCATCATCCTGCTCGTCCTCATAGGACTGTTCTACGCCCAGATGTTCAGCGGGAAGGATCTCAACACCAAGCTCTTCAAGCTACTACGGCTGCACCGCACCAAGCAGGGAAAGCAATGGGTGAAGCACATCCAGGAGTACGACGAGCACATCACGCGATTCTACAAGCAGGACCGGAAGAAGTTCTTCGCGGCGGTGCTCATCAGCCTCCTCTCCTGGGCGCTCATGTTCGTCGAGTACGGCATCGTCCTCGCCATCCTCGGCCACCCCGCGACGAGCATCCTGGAACTCTTCCTCATCATCACCTTCATCGGCGCGGCATACCTCATCCCCATCCCCATGGCCCTCGGCACCCTCGAAGCGGGACAAGCAGGCATCTTCAAGATGATAGGCCTGGGCGCCAGCACGGGCATCGGCGTCGCCCTCATCACCAGGCTCAAGGACATCATCCTCAGCCTCGCAGGGTTCACCGCGATGAGCTTCCACTGGCTCCACCACGGCAAGGAAGGATTGCCGTTCAGGAAGACAAGAAAATGAGCATCGCTATCATCAGGGAAGGCGTCAGGATGTACCGGCGACACCTCCACGTCAAGAACAAATATTTCAAACGGTTCACAGGGGACGCGACGAGCATCTGCCACGCCATCCTCGCACAGCTCTGGAACGGGCGCTACTTGCGGACAGACCTGGGCAACTACCCGCAATTCTGGGCAAGAGACTTCGGCATGACCCTACCCGCATTGCTGAAGCTCGGCATGCGAGAAGAATCGCGGGCGACCCTAGCATACGCGCTCAATCGCTACGAAGAAGCGGGCAGGATAACCACGCACCTCACACCAGCAGGGAAACCCATCAGCTTCCCGCAGGCGTACTCGCCGGACTCGGCCGCTTACCTCCTCCGCAGCGTGCGCATCCTCGGCGACGAGAAGCTCCTTAAGAAGCACAAAGGATTCCTCCAACGGGAAACGAGGCGGTTCGCTGAGGAAGCGCTCGGCAAGGACGGACGGGTCAAGCGGAAGAAGCACCTCGGCGGGATGCGCGACCACGCCATCAGGAACGCCTCCTGCTACGACACGGTCATGGCAGCAATCATGCAACAGGAATGCGCCCTGCTCGGCCTGCGCTACAAGCACGCAAAAACAGACTACAAGAAGGTTCTCATCAACGACTACTGGACCGGCACGCACTTCAAGGATGACGTCACGAACGACACGCTCACCGCTGACGCGAACATCTACCCGTTCTGGCTCGGCATCATCAACGACCAGGAGAAACTCAGACAAGCAGTCAGGAGCATGCAGCTCGCAGGGCTGGACAAGCCATTCCCGATAAAGTATGTGAAGCATCGAGAAGAGCAAGGCAAGAGCATCTGGCAGAACCTGTTCGTCAAGGACTGGGAAGCGGACAGCGTCTGGCCGATGTCAGGCCTGCCGTACATCGATCTCGTCGCGAAAGTGGACGAGGAGCGGGCGAGGAAGCACGTGCGGCAGTACGAGCGGCTGATAAGGAAACACGGCACGTTCCTCGAGGTATACGACCGGGAAGGCAAGCCGTACACGAGCAGGTTCTTCTCGACAGGAGAAGGCATGATCTGGTGCGCGCAATGGCTCATGCAGCGGGAGAAATGGGGGTAATAGAAAGGATTCTCAATAGATAACTTTATTAATTGTAGATAACGTTGAAGCCCTGAACAAATACTTAAGGAGAACTTATTTCCACCGGAAGATGACACTCAAAAGAGCAGCATTCAGTATTTTACTCTTGATGATTCTTCTAAGCGGTCTCACGAGCGTAGCAATACTTCCCTATAAGGAACATTGCGAGCGCAGAGGATACTCTTTTGAAAAAAATTGGCGCTCAGCATTATTGCGCCTTTGACGAAGACCATAAATGCTTAGCACATGAATTTCTAGAAGGGACATGCGGACAAGAATTCGTTGTTAAGCTGCCTTGCGTTCGAGAAAATAAAGCGGTTTGGACAACGTATGGCGAGGTTCGCTGCGAGAATCTAGTCGTTAAGCTGGAACCTGAACACAAAGAAGGATACGTTTGCGCCCAAAAAAAACATTTTGCAGAGAATAACTGATTGGTTGAAGGATTTGTTTTCTTAGAAAAACGCAATCATGTGAGACTCCGCTTCGCACCAGCCAAGAGAACCATAGGTTCTCACTTCCGCGACGCCTTGAGCCGCGCCATCACGGCCTTGCCGTCAGCCTTGCCGCCGAGCTCCTTCATGACCATTCCCATGAGCGCGCCGACAGGGGCGTTCGGATCCTTAGCAAGGACATTCTTGACCGCAGCGTCAATCTCCTGCTCCGAGACGGGCCGATACTCTCGGTAATCGACGCGTTCCCCCTTGGCGAGCCGGGAGACTATCTCAGGAACGGCATCCTTGGATATTTCGCCGGCGTCAATCTTGGACAAGAGCTCGCCAGCGAAGTCCTCCATGGAGACTGAAACCCCATATCTCTTCTTCACAAGACCAGGAGTAGCGTAGTAGAAGTCAATGATGAACGACGACTTGACGTTGGGATGCTTCTTCGCCAGCTCGTCCAAGTCCAACCCATCGCGGAGCAACCGCTTCGCGACATCCTTGGCGATGCCGTGATTACTTGCCAGTTCGGCGACCCGCTCGGAGAGCAGTCGCGGCACCTCCACCGATGACGCGTCCACAAAGACCGGTCTGACATCAGTCTCGGGGTACATGCGGGCCGCGCCAGGCATAGGACGCAAGTAAGCGGTGGTGCCATCCGGTAACGCTTGCCGCACCTCTCCGTGTAGCGAGAAATCAGCCGCCCGGTTCCCAGCGGCGAGCAACGCCCGCTCAGCGACGCCTCGCTCATCCGCGACCAACAAGAAATTGTCCTCGGCGGAGTCGAGCTTGAGGGAAGAGAACACCGCGTCCTTCTGGCCTTGAGTGATACCGTATCTCGGGAGCTCGTCGGCGTGGAACAATCCGCGGACGCCCATCGCCTTCGCGTGGTCGGAGAGCTCGGAGCCATACCTCCTCCCCGGCTGCGTCTCGAGCCCTGTCAAGCCGCCGAAATTATATAAAGGGAGCGCGAGGACGACACCTCCCTTCCCCAAGGACTCCTCGATGACCTTGGAAGCAGTCCCCTCGAAAACCTTCGTCACATCAGTCACTTCGCCGACCTTTGCGCCTCTCACTCGCAACGACTTGTAAATCACCGACAAGTTGTGCTGGCGCAAAGCCTCATACCTCGCGAGCGTAGCGAGCATCTTCAAGTCCTGCGCCCCTTTGATCTCCACCCGAGCGCCCTCCTTGATAGAGACGTTGATGTCCTGCCTTATCGTGCCGAGCCCTCGCTTCACGACGGGGAGGGAGCGCAAGACCATGCCGACGTGCTCGGCAGCCTCGGCGACCTGTTCAGGCGTGCGCATGTCAGGCGCTGTGGCCACTTCCAACAATGGTATGCCAAGCCGCGAAAGGTTCCATACCTCTTCCTCTGGTCGCGACTCGACCTTCTTGCAAGCGTCCTCCTCGAGGCACAATGACTCAACGCCGACCCTCAGGCCAGAAGCAGTAGTGAACGATCCTGACGTGGCAATGAGCGCGGTTCGCTGGAAGCCTGACGTGTTGCTCCCGTCAACCACGGTCTTGCGCATGAAGCGCACCTGGTCAACGACGCTCATCCCGAGAAGGATCGCGGCCTGCAACGATGCACGCAAAGCATCAGGGTTGACCGGTCCCGGCGGCTCCTCATCCAGCTCGACGAGGCATGTCGTGTCACGATAGCCCTGGTAGCGATGGCGCTTCCGCTTCTTCATCTCCGCCAGCGCCGCCGCGTCGATGGTCCCTGACTCGCCAGCGGCGGCGCGGAGGTAGCGCTTGACCTCAAAATCAGGCCTGTCATCCCTGATACTGGCGGGGCAGCGGCAGAACAGCTTCTCGCCCTCCAGCTGCTGGTGTATCTCGATACCGGATACCAGGCCAAGCAGCCGGATGTCATCCGCAGAAAGGTCTTTCTTGAGTTGAGGAGTGTCCAAAGTAGCTCACCAGTACAGATTCGCCCCGTGGGCGTTCATCTCCCCGACGAAGTCGTGAAGGAGCAGGTCAGCTACCCGGTCGGGATGGTTGCTCAGGAGCCACGCGAGCTTGACGTACGTCGTCTCAGGCGACATGACCGACCCGTTGCCTAGGACGCCCGCCTCCTGCAACGCCCTGCCAGGGCTGTACACATCCATGTCCACTCGGCCGTAGATGGTCTGCGCAGCCGCTGCGACGGGAATGGTGCCGGCGAGCGCCTTGATGCGCGCCCTGATATTGAGATGACCGGTGCACTTGTCGTCGAACTCGGTGATGGGGAAGTGCCCGAGCCCTGATGCGACGAGGACGAGCCCGTCGAAGTCTTTGTAGGGGTCGAACTCCTCAGGGAACATTTGAGGGTGCGCGTAGAGCAGGCCTATCTTGAGATCTTCCTTGAGGAGAGGGAGTGATTCAGGGATATCACCTTTTGCTGGAGAGAGGTCCTCTAGCAACGTGACCTTTTTGTCTGCGTAGGACACCTTCGCCAACGGTCCCTTGTTGATAGGCCTGAACGCGTCTCTACGAGAAGAGTGCATCTTGCGCACGTTCACGCCGGCGAGGATGAGGCAGTCGTCGTCCTCTATGGACTCGTGCATGCACACACCGACTCCCTTGAAGTCGTTCGTGGTGAGGAACTGCGCGGCGCAGGCGAGGTTCATCCCTGCGTCTGAGCTGCCGCGATCAGAGGACCGCTGCGCCCCCACGACGAGGACACCTACAGGGACGTCCTTGAGAATGAACGACAAGGCAGTGGAGAGGTAGTGGAGGAAGTCCGTACCGCTAGTCACGATGAACTTCTTCACGCCGCCACGGGCATGCTCGAGCACGCGCGACGCAACGAGGTTGAAGTGGGCGAATCGGAAATCGTCAGACTGCATGTTGCCAACAAGTTCCGACTCCACGTAGGCGCAGGACTTGAGCTCTGGGAACATGGCGACGAGCTCTTTCGGGTCGAACTTGGCCACGACGCCGCCGGTGCCGTAGTCCACCCTTGACGCGATGGTGCCGCCGGTGTGCAGTATCATCAGCCGGGGCAGGGTTGGGTCCTGGTCAACGACGGGCGGGGCTGGGGACTGCTGCTCCTCCGGTGGGGAAAGGACCTCGACGTCCTTGACATGCTTGGGGAACAACCCGATGTTGTAGCCTGACGAGAGCTTGAGCACCACCTCTTTGCCTTCCTGTGGGAGAAGGATTCCTTCATAGGACGCCTTGCCTGTGATGAGACGTACGGTGCTGTACCGCTCGATAGAGCCGAGGTCCTTCATGCAACCCTCAGAATAACACTTACTCTTATAAAAGTAACGCAAAAATGGTTGAAGAAAAAGAAAAAAACGCTTATTTCTTCTTTGCCGCTTTCTTCGCTGCTTTTTTCTTTGCCGGCTTCTTCTTAACGACCTTCTTCACAGCCTTCTTGACCGCCTTAACCGCCTTCTTCTCAGCCTTCTTGACCGTTTTTTTCGCCTTCTTGGCGACCTTCTTCGCACCGCCGCGCTTCTTCACCGCCCTCGCGGCGGCCACACCAGCGGCAACAGCAGCAGCGCCGACAGCGACGCCAATCGCCACCTTCTTCTTCCTGGACATCTTCTTCTTTTTCTTCTTCAATACCGCCATGTGCACAATCACCTCACGATTAAGTGAGCGAACTCTAGACACACAAGTATTTAAAGTTTGTCAAAAAGAACCTGCATGGCCAACACCCACAAAAAAAACAAGTGATTCCCCAGCAAATCAGCAACGGACAAACCAAAGGCACAAGATAACGGCGGAGAAAAGCTCACCCATAATAGCTCGGACGATTCTCCCTCATCTCCTCAGCACTAGCCCGCCTGAACGTCTTCTGCAGCTCGGCGTACGCCTTCTCCACGTCGTCGTTCACCGACGGCCGGACCTTCTCCAAAGCCGCCTCGAAGTGCTTCATCTTGACATCCTTCGCCTTCATGTCCTCGCGCAGCGCGAGTATGGCCGCCTCGCGGCAGACGCTCTCGATGTCCGCGCCGACATACCCCCCAGTCCTAGAGACCAACACCTGGAAGTCGATGCCCTTCGCCAAGGACATCCCTTTGGTGTGCACCCTGAATATTTCCTTCCGCGCAGAGTCATCAGGCGCAGGCACGAGGACGATGCGGTCGAACCGGCCGGGACGCAGCAACGCCGTGTCCAAGATGTCAGGCCTGTTCGTAGCCGCGATGATGACGATGTCATTGAGCTCCTGCAAGCCGTCCATCTCCGTCAACAACTGATTGACGACGCGCTCACCGACACGGCTCTCCTCATTACCCCCACCCCTCCTCGGGGCGAGAGAGTCAATCTCATCAAAGAATATGATGGTAGGAGCTGCTTGCCGGGCCTTCTTGAACACCTCGCGCACAGCCTTCTCTGACTCGCCCACCCATTTGGACAGCAACTCAGGACCCTTGACGAAGATGAAGTTCGCCTCTGACTCCTTAGCCACCGCCTTAGCAAGCAAAGTCTTCCCCGTGCCCGGCGGGCCATACAGTAATAGGCCCTTGGGCGGCTTGATACCGAGCTTCCGGAACGAGGACGCATGCTTGAGCGGCCACTCCACCGCCTCCTTAATCTCCTGCTTCACGTCATCAAGCCCGCCGACGTCATCCCATGAGATGTTCGGCGTCTCCAAAAGCACCTCACGCAGCGCGGACGGCCTGACAGTCTTCAACGACTCCTTGAAGTCATCCTTGGTGATGAGGAGTTTCTCCAGCATCTCCGAAGGGATGGGCTCGTCATCCTTGAGGTCGAGCTTGGGCAGCATCCTACGAAGCACGGTCATGGCCGCCTCCTTGGCCAACGAAGAGAGGTCAGCGCCGACGAAGCCGTGGGTGACGCTCGCGAACTCCTCAAGGTTGACATCCTTGTTGAGCGGCATGTTCCTCGTATGAATCTTGAGGATGTTCAGCCTGCCTTCCTTCTGCGGCACCCCTATCTCGAGCTCTCGGTCGAACCGGCCAGGCCTCCGAAGCGCGGGATCCAACGAGTTAGGGATGTTCGTGGCGGCGATGACCACGACCTTGCCCCTGCTCTTCAACCCGTCCATGATGGCGAGCAATTGGGCGACCACCCTCCGCTCCACCTCTCCCTTCGACTCCTCTCGCTTAGAAGCGATAGCGTCTATCTCATCGATGAAAATGATGCTAGGGGCGTTCTTCTCCGCCTCCTCGAACTTCTTCCTGAGGTTCTCCTCTGACTGGCCGTAATACTTGGACATAATCTCCGGCCCATTGATAAGGATGAAGTTGCTGTTCGTCTCGTTCGCCACCGCCTTGGCAAGCAAGGTCTTCCCCGTGCCTGGCGGGCCGTGGAGCAAGACGCCCTTGGGCGGCTCGACGCCGAGACGCTCGAACAACTCAGGGTACTTGAGCGGGAGCTCGACCATCTCCCTTATCTTCTTTACCTCCTGGTTCAGCCCGCCGATGTCCTCATACGAGACCTCGAACAATGGCTGCTCATCCTTGAGCTCCACCGGGGTCGGGCTGTACTCAACCTCTGTCTCCTCAGTGATGAGGACTGGTGACTGCTTAGGCTGCACGTCGACGACGAGGAACTTGATGTCTGCCAGGCCGAAACCGCCGAAGTTCATAGTCTCCTCCATCATGCTCGAGAACACCTCTGAGAACGGGGAATCGGCCATCGTGGTCCTCCGCCGTCTCGTACCACCGAGCGCGACGATGTCGCCCTTGACCACAGCTCTCCCTAGTAGTCCTTGCTTGAACACGAGGGTGTTGTTCGCCCGTATGAGCACGCCCTCACGGGCGGGGGCGATGGTGACCTTCTTGGCTGGCTTCACGTCAGCCCTGGTGATGGTGACGGACTCGCCGATGCTCGTCTTGGCGTTGCGCCTGATGATGCCGTCCATGCGGATGATGTTCAGGCCGATGTCGCCGGGGAGCGCGCGGTCAGCGATGCCCACCGTGATCCGCTCGCCTTTGATGTGTACGATGTTGCCCGGCCTGATGTCGAGCTTGCGCATGTAGCTACTGTCGACGCGCACGATGCCCTTGTTCACGTCATCCTGTATCGCTTCCGCGACCTTCAACCGTAACTCATCCACCATTGCGGAACACTCCCCTTGATTCGCGGTTCGTGAGAAGCCAAGGCTCTTTATATATCTTTTCGTTGCTGGGGAAGAAAGCAAAGCCTTTAAATATGAGTGGGGTTTGAAGTAATACTAGGAGGGGTGAGCATGGAATCACTGAAAGCGAGTCATCTGCTGCGCATCGTCGATGAGGGGTGCGCGTTCCACTTCTGCAACGGCAAGCAGGCGCGTGACCTGCGCGGGCTCCGTAAGGGGATTGTCGGACTGGACGAGGCCGGCTACCACCACCATGTCTATCAGGACCACAATGACTTCACGAACTGGTTGCTTGACATCATCGGTGACGAGCAGCTCGCTCGTGACCTGTTCAACGCGACGAAACAGCAAGCTGCGTCTCTCCTGCAGGCGAGAATCCATTATCTCGAGAACCATTCCTCGTGAACAGAGGAACATCACTTCTTCTTATCAGCGGCGTCCTTCTCGACCTTGACGTTAGACGACTTCATCCTTGGCAGCGGGATGGGTGAAGGCAAGCCGATGTCCTTGGTCATGATCAATGCCTGGACGACGCACTTCGGCAAGATGGCGTTGACGATGGCAGAGGACGCCTTTCGCGGCATCGAGCGCTTCTTTTCCCATTCGGCGAGGAATGCCTCAGCGACTTTCGTCTCTTGGACGAACAAGAGGTCTCCCTGAAGTTCCAGCGAGCCGATATCAGGGTCATACTTAATCGTGTAGGTGAAGGATGCCTTGAGCGCGAGCTTGCTCTCGTCGATGTTGATGCTCGTCTTCTCGATGGCGTCAATTTTGATGTTGGTGGCTACCTTGACGTCGCCCTTGGATGCTTTCTTGTGCACCGCGTAGAGCTTGGAAAAGTTGAATCCTATGATGGTCATGCACGATCACCTTCTGTTACTGGTTCCTGACGAGAGCAGCCAAGGTTATTTAAAACTTTGGGTCTCTGCATAAATGGTGTCGAAGAGCGCCTCATAGCTGGCCGCTAACGATTCCCCGTGGAGGATGATAAGGGTCTCGTCGTTGATCGTTGCGGCCGCCAAGGTCGGGTTGTAGCTCCCGGTGATAACGGTGTCGTGGTCGATGATGAACACCTTGTTGTGCTGCAGGACCGGCGATTCCTCGAGCACTGCAGGAACGCCCGCGGCCACGAGCCGGAAGTGTTGGTTGTACTTTGCTGATTGGAACGATTCGGTGACGCCCATGACGTCCAATCCTTCCTCGTGCTTCTCGATAAGGGCGTCGGCGACGTCCCCGTCAGTGAAGGTGAAGAGGAGGAATCTTATGGACTCCTCCGCGCTGCGGAGTTCTTCGAGCAATGACGCTTGGCAATCGTCCTGCGGGCACGCGTACACCTCCACGTGTCGGCCGTCATGGAGGAACTCGTTGTGCCGCGAGTGCTTCCTGCCATCGCGCGTAAGCCCTCGGAGTTGGTCCTCGTAATGCCTGGCGATCGGGCGGGAATGGATGACGAGCACGTTGTTGTAGTCGCCACCCATACTCAGCGTCGGATTATAACTTCCGGTAATGACGGTATCGTGGTCGAGGATGCAGGTCTTGAGGTGCATGATGCCTTCTCCTGTGCGCGTGTCCGTGGCCACAGTCGCGTCCGCGTGGTCGTCGATGATGATGATCGCTTCCTTCCCGGCGAGGGCTTGCGCGACCGGGCCGTTGACTTCGTAGAACGCGCAGGCGACGTCATCCGCTCCGTTGATGCCGTTGATGAACACTTCGTCGCAGTCGGTGATATGGCAGAAATGCACGTTCATGCCGCCAGTGGACATGGGCATGTCGGCATCGCAGCCGGTGATGATGAGTAGGAGGATAAGGGACGCCGCTCTTACTATTGGGTGTTTCATGGCATGTCGGTCTCGCGATCGTTGATATGCGTTGCTTTGCCATGATAGGAGAATTTCCGGTGAAAAAAATTGAGCGGTCAACTTGCTTTTTGGAAAGGCGAGTTCAGGGGTGGCGATCGCGCCGCATCCTTTGCGACAAAGGATTTGTCGTGGAAATGACGGATGAATATCGCTTAAAAACATAAACTTTATAAATAATTAATCCTAGGAAGAGAAAAAACTGCTTATGATAGCAAGCATGTGAGGTGTTTCCATGGCAGCGAAGAAAGCGGCAAAGAAGAAGCCCGTGAAGAAGAAAGCGAAGAAGGCTGTGAAGAAGGTCGCGAAGAAGGCGAAAAAAACGGTCAAGAAGGCTGTGAAGAAGGTCGCCAAGAAGAAGCCGGCAAAGAAAAAAGCAGCGAAGAAAGCGGCAAAGAAGAAGCCCGCAAAGAAAAAAGCAGCAAAGAAAACAGTCAAGAAGGCTGTGAAGAAGCCGGCAAAGAAAAAAGCAGCGAAGAAAGCGGCAAAGAAGAAGCCCGCAAAGAAAAAAGCAGCGAAGAAAGCGGCAAAGAAGAAGCCCGCAAAAAGGAAGCTCACCAAGAGGAAGAAGAAGTAAATTTTTCCTCCACATTTTTTTCCTATTTTTTTATGTTTCTTTCTCTAGCACGCTCATCACGCCGAAGAAGACTGTAGGCTCAACGGCGCGAAGGCCTTCCAGCAAGGGATGCGCGGAGACACGCAAAGCGACACGTGGAAGCAAGTGCCGCACGTCCTCCATGCTGACGGTGCGCAGCGGCCTTATCCCTGACAGCTCGGGCAACGAGGGGTCAAGGAATCGCAGGAACCTGGCAGAAGCCTCCTCCTCGAGGCAGACAGGGAGTATCACGTCCGGGCCGGGAGCCGCTTCCGGATCAACGACCAGGGCGAGTCGGCCGCCGAAGATGCGCTCCAAGAACGTCCTGGCCAGGTCAGCCAAGGGCGAGCCGTCATCCCTGAAACGATACTCCTTCATGATATCAATAGCCGCATGGATTCGGAGGTCCTTGCGGACGCGCCGCTCAATCAGGCGCCAGAAGTGCTCGTCGCAGTAGGAACGGCTCGTGTAGCTCAGAGAGATAGTCGCAGGCCTGCCGCAGACAGCGCAGAGAAGCATAGAAGCAGGAAGGCAGGAACGCATAAAAAGATTGCGCAACAAAAGAGTAACCATTTCATAATGGTTATAGAATAGAAAGATATAAATAAAAGAACACCATTCTAGAGTAGATACAACGAGTTGTTGCTACCCACTCACCTCTTTTTCCCAGAAAGATCCCATCAACAACTCGTTCTTGGGGTCTTTCTGGGTTTATCCCGAACCGAAGAAAGATATAAATAGGGCTGGAAGCACAACAGGCACCCATGGAGCATAAAGGGAACGTCTGGGTCATCATCTTCTTCCTCATCATCGCCTTCGTGCTCCTCAACACGTTCAGCCTCCCCGCGAGCACCCCGCTCAGCGTCGATATCAAGCGCGGCGACAACCTGGTGGACGCGGACATCACCGAGGCGCACCCCCTGCCAGGAGAAGCACCCCCTGGCAAGCTGTACCGGTCATTCACCCTCGCCACAGACTATGAAGGCGCGACCATGACGTTCGACATCAGCAAGGAATGGCTCCGCCAGGAACGCGTGCACGAGCAAGCAATAACGCTGCACCGATGGGACGGCGAAGGATGGGCCGCCGTGAACACCACCATCAAGGTCAGCTACACCACCGAGACGGTGTACGACGCGGGGGAAGCGATGACCGGGACGTACGCCATCACTGGCGAGCAGGGCACCGCCGACGACCTGCGGAGCGACCTGCCCAGCGTGCAGGCGCAACTCGGCATCCTCATCCTCGTCATCATCGTGCTCCTGTTCATCGCCTACCACCGGAGCGGGGAACGCCGCCAACCAAAGCAGGGAACCCCTGACCTACAACGCCTGCAAGCCTACATCAACCAGTCACTGCTCGCCGGGCACGGGGACAATGACATCCGCGAGCGGCTAATCAGCGCCGGGTGGGACGAGAAACTAGTGGATCAAGGCCTGCGGCGGGCACGCTTCTTCTGAGGGAAGACTAGCACGACTAGGATGAACGCTACGAGCATGCCCGCGATGAACCCTATCATGAATGGGCTGGACAACGCCATGCGCAGCCGGGAGGACCATGACGGGCGCGACGGGAAGTACATGCTCAGATCCGCCAGTTCTAAGGCGTAGGAGGAGAACAGCGTCGCTGTGTACGGGTCTTCCTCGCGCAGCGAGCTCGCATACTCATAATAGCTGTAGCCCATGACCGGGAATCGTCCTTGCGACGACTCGCGTGACAATACGCGCTCCGCGGCGCGGAGCTTCTCACCTACTAACATGTCGAGGTCGTCCTCGTCCATGGAGATGCTGGATATTACTGTGTCTATCTGCGCCTTGGCCATGGACGCCTCTGACAGGCACAGCGCGTAGTCGCCGTCTCGATACATCGCGTAGGCGTCCTTCACGCTCGCTTCGTCCATGGCGAGCAAGGGGCCGAAGAGGGCGTCGATGTAGCTCTTGCGCTCCTCGACCTCTGCGAGCTTCGCCTCGCACGCTGAGCGGAGGTGAGATTCCTCGAGAGCAATCGGCTCTCCGGGGAGTTGGAAGAAGTTGCTCCAGATAATCGCGCTGCGGTACCGCTCCATGGCGTATGCCAAGGAGTTCGGCGAGGGCTCTTGTTCGAGGTAGCCCGCCGCCTCGCGAAGCCGTTCGTCGACGATGGCCTTTGTCTGCAGGTCCGAGAAGGTGATGAGCGGCCGCTCCTGGAGGTCTGCGAGCCGTTCGTTGATGGTCTCGCGCAACGCTTCTGCGTCGGCGACGAGGGCCTCGTCGGTGGCGTTCATGAGCTGGAGCTCGCGCAGGCGTAGGTTAGCGGAGAAGCAGTAGCTCGCTTTGCTGTAGTGGTTGCCGCGCTCGTCGGCCAGCTCGGCGTCGGCGAGGTAGCTTTCGCTCTGGTTGAGCAAGGGGTCATCTGCGAGGGCATCGAGGTCTAGTGTGGAGCGGAGCTGGTCGCTGTGATCACACATGCGTTCCGCTATGGCTTCCATGAGCTCTGTGTAGGCTTTGGGCACGGTGAACCCTGCTGGTCCCTGTCCGTGCGGCTCGCCGGTGAGCACGGTGAGCGCCTCTTCTATCGTTGCGACCTCGACGATCGCTATGCTTGGTCCTGGGATGAGGGCGAGCTCGAGCAACGACTCGTTATGGGTGTTGTTCCTTTCCTGCTGCCAGCGCGGCACAATGACCGTGTGCAGGCCTTTCGCGGCCGCTGCGGCAGCCTTGGCGTCGATGCCGCCGACTGGGCCGACGATGCCGCCGCTGTTGATCGTGCCTGTGATGGCGACTCCTTGGTCGATGGGTTCCTGTTCGAGCAGCGCGATGGTGAGGGCGGTGAGGGCTGCTCCTGCGCTCGGGCCGCCGATGATGCTGCTGTCCGCGTGGATGGTGTAGAAGAAGTCGTGGTTGTCGCAGGGCATCTCTGTGTAGGCGCAGGCCACTTCCTTTGCGAATCGGGTGCTGATCTGGGTGTCTAGCTTGGTGAAGGGGTAAGTGGTGATGTACACGTCTCCTTTGCCGGGCGTGAGTTTGAGGGTGACGTCCGCCGTGCCGCCTATTTCGGTGCCGTTGACGGTGGTGACGGTGAGGAGGGTGAGGTGCCCTTGCCGTGCGGGGAGCAGCCAGGGGAGGAATGAGATTGTCGCTCCTAGCAGCAGTATGAGGACTGCGAGGTGGAGGGTGCGCTTATTCATGCCTTGTTCCGCCCCCGTTGTTCCACGATTCGGAGCCGTTGGAGGATGCGTTCGCGCTTCAGGGGGCGGTAGCCTTTGAGGAACGCTTCCCATGCTTCGTCCGTGACGTCGTGGTGCTTGCTCGTTAGCGCTTGCCTGAAGAGGTGGAGGTCGACGGCCTTGTCCTCGTCCCTGGTGCTGTGGAATGAGAGTCCGAAGTCGATGATGCTGACTTCGCCGTTGATGACGAGCATGTTGCTCGTGGTGAGGTCTCCGTGGAGGAGGTCGTGGTCGTGCATGGTCGCGACGTGGCGGCCGACCTGTTCGCATAGGGGGGTGTCGTCGTTGAGGACGTCCCTGAGCTTGTCTCCTCGGAGGCGGGCCATGGTGATGCGTCCTTCCTTGTCGTCGGCTGTGATGAGCTTGGGTGCGGGGATGCCGAGCCGTTCGAGGTCGCGGAGCACTTTCGCTTCTTTCCTGGTTCGTTGCGTTCGTAGCTCTTGGTCGAGGGCTGGGTGGCGGTAGGTTTTTCTCGGGCGTTGTTTGATGATGGTGTCTTCCTGTTCGTAGATGATGGCTTCTGCTCCTCTTGCCAGTTCCTTCCATGCCATGTTGCGGGTGAGGGCGGCTCGCTATTTATGTGTATTGCATCGTTTGGTGGTGGAGAAATCGTTTGGGGGTTTCAGAACTCCTCGTAGTAGTCTTCTTCTCCGAAGAGCTCGTCCATCTCCCATTTGGAGACTTTCTTCTGGTTCAGGATGCCCATCTTGGGCTTCTTGTCCTGGCTGTTGCGGATGCGTTCCAGTTCTGATTCGTCATCCGTGTCGAACGGGTTCGTCATTGTTCGTCGTGGCTCCTGTTCGTTGATGGTTCTTGGTGTTTATAAATTTTCTCCTTGTCGAGGAGGGACACCTGGGAAATGCCGAATTCGGTCTTTTCAGGCGCTCTCGATCATTTATAAGCTTCGATGTCGCCCTTTGGCTTGACGTTGCCGATGCAGGCGTCGATGTACTTGGTCATCCTGCGCCATTCCGCCAGGGTCCATGTCCGTTTGAAGGGGGCGGCCATCTTGACGCCGTTGCCGAGGTCGATGATGATGGTGTTGTGGGGTTTCCGTTTCATGGTGGTGGTAGGAACAGCAATCATTTATAAATGTTTCGTTTTTGTTATCACTATTTAGTAACTAATAATTGTTTTCTTTGGTATTTATTAAACAGTAGTAAATAATAAATAGTCCTTCCGCACCCCACGCCCAGGTGAAACCATGGGATACCTACTCGACTTCGCATATAACACCATAGAAGACATCAGCGACACCAAACCCGTGCTCTTCCAACGGGACGGAGCGCTCCACATCGCCTCACCGCAAGGACTCGCGCACCTCCCCTACGGCCTCTGCACCGCACACACCGCACAGAGAGCAGGCAAACAATGGGACGAACAAGCGCGCAACGCAGCCACCGACGTCATCAGCAAATGGAAAGAGACAGACTATGACAAGCAACCACTCTTCAAAAAAAAAGAAGAACCCTACCTCCGAGCAATCGCCTTCGGACCAGACGACAGCTCATTCACCCTTGACGACATCGCAAAGACAGCGCAAGCACTGACAGCGCTCGGCGACGACGGCAACATCCGCATGATAAACCACCTCGAGTACTATCACAGCCACAAGTACGGCTACGCAGCGGACGGCATAGACGTCCGGATAGAACAAGCCAAGGTGATGAGCAGAGCGACCTACCTCGACCTCCTCAGGAAAAAGGAAGAAAGCATCATCGAAGCGCTGGAACAACTCGCCAAAAGAGGAGAAACCAACCACTACCCCCAACCACCGACATGCGTCATCATCACCCCCTACACGCAGACGAGCTTCCCGACAGGAGGGACGCTGGAACGGGAAGAAAAGCCCTGGTCGAAAAACACAAAACTATGGGCAAAGGATTCGACAGGCAGCATCATCTACCAAAACCAGCCAAATAAGTACACAGCATCGCCGCACCGTATCGAAACGAAGATCAACACGCAACGCATCAACGCCAAGAAAGCCGAGGAGTTCAAGCAGCAAAACGAAGAACAAGCCATGAAACTGAACAAAGAACTAGCAGCGTTGCAACGACACCTCCCCCTGCTCGAAGCGCCCATCGCACGGCTCAACGACAGCCACAACCAGCGATTCAAAGAACTCATCAGCCAAACAAAGTAAAAGCGCTCACTCACCCAGCTCGTCCAGCAACTCCACCAACGTCGCAGCGGACCACGCCTGCGACAAGCACCCAGCAGCGACCTGCTCCCCAGCAGAGGACACCTCGGAGCAATGACCAGCAACACCAAGCCACAACAAATCCCTGACAGAAGCATCCCTGATAGCACGGACATGATACGCGTACCGCTCCTTGTCGAACCGGTGCAGGACCAACGCCGCCACGTTATTCACCCAATACCAGGAATCGCCGCGATGATAGCTCCGGTCATCCTGGCCAGTGTAGGAAGAACAGAAGAGAGGATGGCCCTTGTCGATAGACGACAAGCCACCCCAATCAAGCCAGAGACGCTCCAAGGCCCGATCGAACGTGGCCAACCACTCCTTGCGCGGCAACAAACCAGGATACGCATACGCCGCGAGGAAGACATTAGGACGCACCGTAGCATCACCCGCGCCATCACCAAGGACACCGCCCATCACGAAGCACTCACGCACCCTCCTCACCAACGACCGCTCGAACTCGCGGAACTCCCCACCATTGCCACGGCGCAGCAAGCGGTACAGCAACTGCAAGGTCTGCAACGAAGCCAAGGTGAGCGCCTGGACCTCGACACGCGCACCACCACGAACGTCGTCGGTGCCGCCATGCGTATCCATCCACGTCTCCAACGCGCCATTCTGCACCAAGCCGTCACGCACCCAGCGCGCACGCAAGGAACGCAAAGAATCCTCCAAGCGGACGCGCAACCACTCAAGCTCATCCTGCGAGAAGTACTGCTGCACCAACCTACGCCGCTCCAAGCACCGCAACAAGTCACCGAGACGCTTCCACAACCAACCAGCAGCGTCAGCGCTGCCGAGATCAGCAGAAGGAACCCTGTTCGGGAGGCGGCCGTCAGGGAGCAGCCCGTGAGCGTACCGGAACAACACCTCCTTGGCCAAGCAGTACTTCTCGGCCAAGACCAACCCCTGCAACGAGATGAGCTCGTCACGAGCCCAGAAATGGAAGAACCAAGGATACCCCGCGTAGACGCCCGTCCGGTTCACGTCGCGGTTCAGCGAGACCACCAATGACTCGAGCGCGAACACCGCAGAAGAATGCGCCACGCCATCAGACGTGCGCACGCTCTGCGCGAAGCCCTTCAGCCGGGACCTGATGACCTCCCAGTCATCCCACGCCACGCCCGCATCATACATCGCCTGCGGCTTGTCAAAGCCGAACGTGAAAGACAACCGATGAGTCCCCTCGCACGACAAGCGCAAGGCGCGATATACCCAGCGCTCTGCCCGGCCGCCGCGAGCAGCATCATACGGATACTTCCGCGGCTGCCACTCATTCAACAAGGCGTACTTGTCAACGCCGCCGATGACCAAGAAGAAAGTCTCGCCGCCCTTCGCGTACTCCACCACGACGCAGCCATCCTCCCAATAAATCTTGTACACGCGTCCCCCGTCATCATCATCATACACGCGACGAAAATCAAGGTCGATGGTGATGCCGCCACGATAGCCATCCACGCGGTAATACAACGTCTTGCCGAAGAAGAACACCTCCTCCGCCGCGTCACCTAAGAAACGCTGCACCGAGTGGTACTTATTCACCACCCCTGAGACCGGCCGGTCGAGCAAGATGGCATCGACCGTCTTGAACAACGTCCACTCAGCAGGCAAGAAATGGAACACGCCGCCGAAATGAGAGAACTCGTTGTTCCCGAGCAATGCATAGCCGCCCTTCTTGTTCGCGAGCAAGCATAACCCCTCGCCATCCCCCGAACGCTCCTGCGAGCGCGTCCTGTGCGTCACCTCCATACAGCCATCACGAGTCAAGCCTCACCTTAGCACCGGGGGCGAGGTCCACCTGCCGGACGCCACCCTCCACCGACGCGCCGGCACCGACGACCGAACGGGAGAGCGTCGCATCCTTCACAGCGGCGCGGGCGCACACGATGACATCCCTGAGCACGCATCCTTCAACGAGCGCGCCGGCGCCCACCGAGACGTTCGGGCCGAGCACGCAGTCCCGCACCGACGCCCCCTTGTCCACGAAGACAGGGTCGCGCAGCACCGAACCCTGGACCTTGCCGAGCACCTTACCACGCCTCCTCAAGAGCTCCCGCTGCAAGAGGAAGAGGCCGTCGCCATGGTCTGCGTCGACCCAGGACTTCGCGGCGCGCGTGGACAGCCGAGCACCCTTGCTGATGAGGTACTCTAACGCGTCAGTGAGCTGGAAGGAACCATTGGTCATGATGCGATGGTCGAGGATATGCTTGATGGCCCCGAACAACGAAGCGGCATCCCTGAAATAATACACGCCAATCATGGCGAGCGTGGAGACAGGATCATCAGGCTTCTCGATCAGCTTGCTCGCGTAGCCGCCATCCATGAACACCACTCCCAACCCGCGAGGGTCGCTCACCTCGTACGTCCAGATGACGCCATCAACGCCCTTCGCCGGCAAGCCCTTGAGGTCTGCCTCGAAGAACGTGTCACCGAACAGGATAAGGATCTCTCCGTCCAAGAACTTCCGCGCGCCGTAGATGGCATGCGCCGAGCCCTTGGCGTGCTTCTGCATGATGAAACGCGAAGGGAAAGAGAACTCATCCTTCACGTAAGCGATGAGGTCGCGGTCGTACTCATCAAGAATAAAGATGACCTCCTCTGGCTTGAGCGGGAGGACCTGGTCTACCAGGTAGCCGAGCAAGGGCTTGCCAGCGATGACAGTCAAGTAAGGAGTCCTGTTCCTTCCCTTATCGAAACCGCCACCACGAGCAAGAGGAATGATGCACTTCACCAGACACGAACCCCCACATCAGTTATGGAGTGGAGCGAGAGGAACAAGGTATTTAAAGTTTATGCTTAGCGCATCTGCTTGTAACGGTTCACTACGCCGGGGCTGCGCAGCACGGCAAGGTATTCAGAGTAGAGCACGACGTCGACGGTCCGCTTGTTCGCCCGCTCCAAGCGCTCGATGGTCTTCTCCAAGCCCTCAAGCGCCGCCACGCCATGGAACCCCCACCTCGAGGCATGCGCCTCGAACTCGAGGTCATAAGTGGTGTAGAACTCCTCATCGGTCGATTGCAGCAACGCCCCCACCCGCAGCGCGGTGGCGTCCGTTATCTCAATAAGGTAGAGGTGTGGCCGCTCATCAGGGATGACGTTCCGGGACGGCCGCTTGATGTACGCAGGGAGCCCCCTGACGCACCCGTTATAGAGGTCCTGGAAGAACAGGTCATCGGCGAGGACCAGCCCGTCAACGGAGGAAAGGTGGTACACGAACGCGCGCTCAATCTCGCGCACACCCTTCGGCCACAGCGACAACCAGCAACTCTTGAACTGCGCATCCACGCCAGCACCGCAAGCATCACACCTATAAGAACATTACGCAACACGCAGAAAAAAAAAGCAACACCTATAAATACCACCTGTTCATTAATAAAGCTCCGAGGGGTGAGGTAATGAACGGCGCAGACGGCCAGCAGCAGGGAAAAAAGGTTATCGCGTACTTCTCCATGGAGGTCGGCATCAGCCACACCATGCCTACCTATTCTGGCGGGCTCGGCATCCTCGCGGGCGACACCTTGAAAAGCTTCGCGGACATCGGCCTGCCCGTCATCGGCGTCACCCTGCTGAACGAGAAAGGCTACTTCTTCCAGACCATCGACGAGAACGGGTGGCAGCGGGAACAGCCGTTCAACTGGAACCCGCATGAACGATTGGTGCCATTACCGAACATCATCACCGTGCACATCGAAGGGCGGCCCGTGCAGGTACGGGCATGGAAGCACCTCATCCACGGCGTGAAGGGCAACAGCCTCCCTGTGTACTTCCTTGACACCAACATCGACGGCAACACCGACCACGACCGCACGCTCACCAAGCACCTCTACGGCGGCGACCGTCGCTACCGCCTCAGCCAGGAGATCATCCTCGGCATCGGCGGCACGCGCATGCTCCAATCACTCGGCTACCACGACATCAAGAAGTATCACATGAATGAGGGGCACGCGGCCCTGCTAGCCGTGGAGCTGTACAAGAACGTGTGCGACCGCGACGCAGAGGCGGTGCGCAAGAAGTGCGTGTTCACCACGCACACCCCTGTGGCCGCAGGGCACGACCGGTTCGACGAGCCGTTGTTCGACCAGGTCATCGGCGGCAAGGACTACATACCAGGAGAGGTGTACGAGCGCATCGTCGAGGACGGCAAGGTGAACATGACCTTGCTCGGGCTGCACCTCTCAGGCCACGTCAACGGCGTCGCGAAGAGGCACGGCGAGGTGAGCAAGCACATGTTCCCAGGCCACCACATCGACGCCATCACGAACGGCATCCACCACCTCACCTGGGCCGCGCCGGCGTTCCAGGAGCTCTACGACAAGCACCTCCCTGATTGGCGAACCGACCCGTACTCGTTCAGGAACGCGCTGAGCATCAAATCGGAAGAATTGCAGGCGGCGAAGGAAGCGGCGAAGAGGAAGCTCATCAACGAGGTGAACAGGAGGACGAACGCGGGCTTCGACCACCGGCGGTTCACCATCGGGTACGCGAGGCGGTTCACCACGTACAAACGGCCTGGTTTGCTGCTGTTCGACCTTGAGCGGCTCAAGCGCGTGGCGGAGAATGTGGGCGACGTCCAGGTCATCTTCGCCGGGAAGGCGCACACCCAGGACCAGCGCGGCAAGGAACTCATCCAAGAAGTGTGGCAGGCAGCTCGCGAGGTGAACGCGCAGGGCGGCAAGCTGAAGATGGTCTTCCTCGAGCACTACGACATGGAGCTCGCCAAGACCATGATAGCAGGGTGCGACGTCTGGCTGAACAACCCGCAACGACCGTACGAAGCTTCGGGGACGAGCGGGATGAAAGCAGCGCTGAACGCTACCCCGCAGCTCTCCACGCTGGACGGGTGGTGGTTGGAAGGCCACATCGAAGGCGTGACCGGGTGGAAGATAGGCCCCGCGCCGAAGGAGCAAGGGTACGAGCAGGACCCCACGCCCGATGACGAGGCGGACGAGCTGTACCGCAAGCTCGAAGAGACCATCATCCCGTTGTACTACGGCGACAAGCATGAGTGGGCCCGCGTGATGAAGCACTGCATCGCCATCAACGCGAGCTTCTTCAACACCTACCGCATGGTGCAGCAATACCTCGCGACGACGTACCAGGACTGAAAAATTTTTATGTAAGCGCGACCCAGAGGTGCGGGTGAGCTTCCTCGCCAATACTCGGTCCGAAGGAAAAGGCGTCTTGCAGGCGTGTACCTTGCTCTTCAGGGTTATCATCTTCGTCATCATGGGGCTCATGACTGGACTGTCGGCGCCCTCGTTCTGTACGTGGTTTTTGAGGTGTTCTCGAGGGAAGGAGACGTGTTCTTCCCTGGCAACCCCGCAATCATCATCTTGGGGTGCTGCGCATTCTGGGCATTCATGATATGGGTGTCATTCAGCATCAAAGTCACTATCGAAAAGGACGAGCCGCGGAACGGGATTATCGTGAAGAAAAAGGTTCCTCTTTACTAAGAAGTCGGAAACCGCCAGCCTTAGTGAGGGACTGTGCCTGCGGGTCGACAGCGGCGGATTGCTCGGGATGTTCGGGAAACGAGTCGTGATCAAGGCAGGTGACCAAGCGGTAACCCTTTCTTATCTTCGGGGGGCTGCGGCGGAATGGCTCTACCTCCCGCTCAATGACCGTGACACGCACCTCATCTCCGAGGCGTTGGGAATACCAGTGAGCACTACTCCTATATCACGCATTCCATGACGTGCTGTACGATCTCGTTGAGGACGTCGTAGCAATCCTTGACTGCTTGCGACTTTAGGGAGATGCGCACGTCCTTGACCTCCTGCATGAGGACAAGGGCATCGTCGAATCGCTTCTTCTGCAGGGATTCGCGCGCCCGTTCCAGGTACGCCTTGAGGGTGCGCACGTGCTCCTCCTCGCGCTGCTGGATTCTCGTCCTCGGCCGGAGCAGGTTCTTGACTTGGTTGCTCAGCTCATCCATGGCGGTCAACAGTCTTGCGACGAAGATGGTCTTGTCGTAGTCCCCGTAGCCGTACTGCTGGAGCAGTCGCAGGCAGTACTGGTGGAGCTTGTTGACGCCGCCCGTGGCGAAGAACTCATGCAGAGCGAGCTCCTTTCGCTGCTCAATCAATGCTTGGTAGGTCTCATCGATGAGCTCTTCCATGATGTAGAACGCCCTGTTGAGCATGCTCGTGAACCGTTCTGGGTTGCCCGTGGCGAGCTCATTGATGACGATGCAGTCCTTTGCCTGGCGGATGACCTCCATGCCTATCAGGAGGGTCATGATCTCCTGCACCTCTCCCACAAGCGAGGCCTTGGTCTTCTCGTAGGTGATGCGGTCTATCCTGATGCAATGCGGTGATGGGAATAGCAGCACGATCTCCTGGTAGCCTGCGACGTAGGCTGAGAGGACTGCGTGCCACAAGGTAGAGGTATAGAGGATGCGTGGGAGCGTGATGGAGACGGCTTTCTCCTCGGCGACTGGTTGGGGGGTTATGAGAAGCGAGGCGTCCTTCTCCACCACGTCCACCACGGCATCCTTTGCGAGCCTGTGCTTGTCGACCCAGTCCTTGGGCACGGTGAGGGTGTAGCTGCCCGTTCCTTGCCTGATGAGACTGCGCCGCATGGGAGCACAGCGCACGCCCACTTTATATATATTATGGAAAAATATATGGAATATTTCAAATATGCAATAAGTTATTACTGGAGCAACACATACCCATAAGAAGAAAACAAGAAGCACACAGGACGCCCCATGGCCAACCAAGAACGAGCAGCCATCCTCGAACGCATCATCGCCGACACGCCGCAAGCATACCAAGCGCAGGCAGCCGCGTTCACGAAGAGCGCGGAACAACTCGGCATCTCACCACGGACGCTCGAGAAGCTGTTCCGGCTCGGCAGGAAGCACACAGACAACCACACCTACGACTTCCGCAATCTCACCAACATCGTCTTCACAGGGAACGACAGGGACGGCACCTACACGAGCACGACAGGGCACACCTACCGCTACGGGCCGCGGTTCAGGAACAAGCACGACCAGGAACACCAGCCAGGACAAGGCATGGGATGGGAGACCGGCCTCAAGTTCAACGAGTCACTGCTGCGAGCAGGGCTGCAGGAATCAGCAGGGCTGCCGCGCACGGACGAAAAGGCAATGGCGACGCGGGACGAGCTCAGGAGAAGGAAGAAAGACTACCTGCAATCGCTCGACCAAGCCCTCCAGGAAAAGGAGCTCGTCAAGGACATCCAAAGCGTGAACGAGCGGAGGAAGGTGCGCGCCCTCATCGGGCTCGACGACGCCATAAAGGAAGCAAGCAACGGCCTCTACGACGGGATAGGCGCGTTCCTCAACAGCAAGGACTTCTACAACGAGCACATGCGCGACATCATGGAACTCCTCCTCCCCAAAGGAGGCGTCATCAGGCGGCTCAAGGCAAGGAACGACCTGCCAGGCACCATCAAGGAGCACCTCAGGACCGTCACCGCCTACGGGCGGTACATGACACCGGAAGAGCGAGACGACTACCTGACCAAGCTCGAAGCGTTCGACCAGGAGACAGCCCTGCTCGACATGAAAGGGCACGCGGAACGATACGTCCACGACCTCCAAGACCTCGCCGAGGAGAGAGACCTCGAAGAACGGCCGGAAGCGCTGCTCAACGTCCTCGCGCAGCTCCAAGCAGAGCAACCAGTAGGCACCGCGGAAAGCATCGCCGCGTTCGTCCAACTCTACGACGTGCACGGCAAGCGCGTGGAGCGCTACGAGCAGCACGTCCGCAGGAGCGAAGCATACCTCAAAGACTACCACGCAGGCGAGGAGACGCTCAGGCCGGTCTTCATCGACGGGCCAGTCTGGAAAGGAGGGAAGGACGACACCATCCCCTCAGAGATCAGCGCATCGCTTGAAGGCATCGTGAAGCAGCGAGGAGACCCGTTCCTCAAGGAAGCGCAACGATGGTTCCTGAACGAGTACGCAGCCGGGAGCGCCGAGCACAACGTGGCCACGCAGAGCATGCGCGAGACGAAGAGGGAGACGGACGCCGTCGTCATCCTCCAACGGAGGAGAAAGGCGAAAGAGGGAGGCCGAGAGCTCATCGACGACCGGCACCGCGTCGCGGAGGACTTCTCGGACGCCTACGCCATCGGGCTCGACGAGTTCATCCGCCGGATGGAAGACCAGCGCCGGTTCAGCCATCACAAGACGGGCGACTGGAAGAAAGAATCAGAGACCATCAAGGCCGAAGCAGATGCGGGCCTCTACGTGGACGAGCGCTTCAGCACCTTCCGAGGGATGATACCAGTGCTGCGCGACGAGTTCATCCCTTACGGGAGAGAAGAGCAACGAGCAGTTGAGGAGTACCGGGACCTCCAGCGGAAAGCGAGAGTCCTCAAGGGAGTCTGGGTGGAAGAGCTGTACTTCTCCGCAGGGGAAAGTTACATCGACGAAGCAGCGGCGGGCAAGGCGAAGGCCATCGTCAAGGAACAATCACTAAGGGTCAACGACGCGTATGAAAGGCTGGAACTGAGGACCCGGGAAGCGATGCGGGACGACCTCATCACGGCCCTGCCGCGCGCCTTCGAGGAAGCGAGCCTCACCAGCAACGAGCACTACGAAGTAACCCTCAAAGGCGTGCTGTTCGAGGAGAAAGACAACCTCAAACGAGCGGTCGGGGCGAGGTGGAACCCTGAGCAGAAGCAGTGGTACCTCGAGACGCAGAAAGCCTGTCTCGCGGACAAGCTCGAGGCCATCAAGGAGTTCAACAAGGACCACAAGGGACGGATAACCCTGGCCATCACGTAATGCCTCGCCGCCGAGAACGCGCCCATGACCACGAAAAAAATATGAGATGACAGAAGATGACGCTAGACGAGGACATCGACGAGAAGCACGGCCTCATCACCGTCACGGGCAAGCCGAAGGACATCAAGCGATTCGCGTACAGCCTCGAACAAGCCATAAGCAAGGGCCGGCTACGGGAAGAACTCGACGACCTCATAGAAGCAGTCGAGAAAGGAGGAACGTATAGCAACCAGTTCAACTTCACCGCGTACCACCGCATGTACTACGAGCCCGGGAAGATACTCTTCGCGCCGAACGCGCACGACAAGCAGTTCTGGTTCCCCCTCATCAAGAAGAGCTACGACGAGGCCAAGAAGATCCATAAGAATGAAGAGGAAAGGAGGTGATGAACGAGACCAACACCACCGCACGGCCTCGCCCTGCTCGCGAGAGCAGCGATGGGCGACTGCGACGAGCCGCAAATAAAAGACATCAAGGAGCCTACACGCCGATGACCTTGACCAAGACCCTCTTCTTTCGCTGCCCGTCGAACTCGGCGTAATAGACCTGCTCCCAAGGCCCTAAGTCCAAGCGGGCATCAGTGATCGCCATGGTGACCTGGTGTCCCATCAATTGCCGCTTGAGGTGCGCGTCGGCGTTATCCTCGCCCGTGCGGTGATGCTTGTAACCGAGGCCGCGAGGAGCGAGCTTATCCAGCCACGACTGGAAGTCCTCTATCAGGCCTGACTCTGCATCATTGACGTAGACAGCAGCGGTGATGTGCATAGGGTTGACCAATACCAGGCCGTCCTTGACCCCTGATTTGCGCACGGCGGCCTCGACCTGGTCGGTGATGTTCACGAAATCAGTCCTCCTGGGCGTGTTGAACCACAAGTACTCTGTGTGCGTCTTCATGGAAAACCACCTCTGAGAAGGGAGCGAGCAGCGCCTTAACCGCTTTTCGGCTCCTTGCTGAGGGCGAGGTTGTGCGCCTCGATGTAATGCTTGACCATGTGCTTCCAATCAGCCAACTTGGAGAGCTGCTTCGCGTTGATCTTGTTCTGCACGCGCTCCGCGTGGTCGAGGGAGACGAACCGGTACAGCAAGTCATAGAGGCTGCTCACTATCTCTTCGTATGACTTCTTGAATCGCTCGAGCAAGTACACGCCGGGCTGGTCTTCGAGGAGGCGGTGCTGCACGTACCGACCGAACCCTGCCAGGTCGGTTGTCAGCGTCGGGACTCCGAGAGCGGCCGCCTCCAAGGGGGTGTAGCCCCATGGCTCGTACGAGGAGGGGAAGATGGCGAAGTGCGTGCCGGCGAGGGCCTCGTAGTAGGACAGGTTGAGGAGGCCGTCGTTGCCGTCCAGGAAGACGGGGGAGACGATGACCTTGACCTTGTCGTCGGAGCGGTTGTCCAGGCCTCTTTCGAGAAGCTTCCGGATGAGCGGGTCGGTGTCAGGGTACGGCATGCGGTGCGAGCACAGCGGCGGGTTGCCCTCGCGCTTGAAGTGCAGCACGTCCTTCTTCATCTCGTGCATGAACTCCTTGGTGAAGAACGATTCCTTGACCGGGTCGTCGGAGGTGATGAAATCCCTGGTGATATCCTTGAGTATCTCCGCGCTGTGCCACTGGACGTAGTTGCGGATGTGCTGGTAATAGTTCTTGTTCTCGAGCACTTCCGGGTGTACGCCATCGTTGTCGCGCAGCAGCCAGAAGAACACAGTGACTGTGCGGCCGGTCCGCTCCTCCCGCAGCTTGTCGTTCAGCCTCGCGAGCGAGTCGACGAAGACGTCCATTCCCTTGTTGCCGAACTCATACCTGCCTGAGATGCACATCATGAGGTTGTCCTCTAGCTTGAAGTTGTGATAGTACGGGAAGAAGTAGAACGTCTGGAACTCTCTCAGCCGCTCCCTTGACGTGACGTGCTTGATGCTCGTCTCCTCTATCGTGGGGAAACGGTCGCTGTCGAATCCGTTGAGGACAAGGACTTCAGGCTTCCTCCCTAGCAGCTGCTCGGCCTCTATGGCCATCACCTCGGACACGGTGGTGAACACGTCAGCATGTTTCGCGCACGCCACTTCCGTGAGGAACTTGTCCTGCACGCCCACCTCATACGCCTTCTGCCGAGGGTCGAACCTTCCCATCTCGGCGTACAGGTCGAACCCCCTCCCTGCGAGGGATCTGCCGAGCATGGTGGCGTGCGTGGTGAAGACTGTCCTGACCGGGAGCTTGCGGTCCTTGGCATAGAGGAGGCTGAACCCTGACAGCCATTCATGGTGGTGTGAGAGCACCTTTCGGCCCTCGTAAGGACCTTCTGCAAGCAGCTCGAGGAACCTTCCGCACGCCCATGACCAGATTACTGGCTCCTCGAAGTCCCATCCCGATCGGAGCGAGTCGATGCCGTACCTTTCCCAGAGCCAGTGCTTGAACTCGTCCTTGCGATGGTTCAGCCCTCGATAGTCGATGAGGACCACTTTTGGCTCTCCCTTGATGAGCCATGTGCCGTAGTAGCAGAAGATGCCCTCCTTGCGGAGCTCCTCGAAAACGCGCTCGTACTCCTCGGGGGGGTCTTGCTCCTCCATCTCATAGTCTGCGCGGTCCTTGAAGTAAGGCCCGACCACGACGTAGTCGTCGTAGTACTGACGCATGTGCGCGGCCTTGCTCATGATGACGGTGTAGATGCCGCCTACCTTGTTGCACGCCTCCCATGAGAACTCAACGACGAGGTCGGCTCGCGGGACTGGTCGTTCGTCGCCAGGCATGGTGCTCACACCGGTATGAGATTGAGCTGTATCAACACGCCCATGATGACGAGTCCCATGAGGATGCCGGCGACGAGACCCCAGACGAACTCCTTGGTTATGAAGTGGTGCACCGCCTCCGTGCTCACGGTGTGGAGGACTTCGCCGTCGTGCTCGATGCTCTGCGGGGGGTGTGTCGGGTTGAAAGGGTCTTCGTGGAGCTGCTTCGCGGGCTTGCGATGGTCTGGCTCTTCGGGTTCAGGGACGGGGTCATCAGGAGCCTCGTCGCCGCCGTACCTGCCGAGTTCTGCGTCAAGGACTTCCAGTATCCTCTTCCTGTCAGCGGCTTCGCGGAGGTCTTCGGCGAGTTCAGGGTTCTTGTACACAAACTCAGCCCAGTTGGCGAAGTCGTTGTTCTCATCATCTACGTGGTGTGCGAATGATTCCTCATTTGCAGAGGCGATCGCGTCCCTGAGGTCTTGGAGGTTGTGCGCCTTCTTGCCGTCGTGGAAGTGGAAGACGTGTTCGGGCGCGACATTCGTGGTGGGGTCTGCCATTCTCCTGGTCACCAGAGCTTGTGCGAGATGTGCTTGTACAGCACGAGCTGCACGTGCTTCTTCTCCTTGCAGCCCGCTACCTTCTTGGCGAGGTCTATCTCGTCGAAGACGTGGTGGAGCCAGTTCGCGAAGTCGTTCTTGTCCTCGCTGACGTGGTGGTTGAACACGTGGTCCTCTATCTCCTCGAGGACGTCTGCGAGCTGCTTGACGTTCTTGACCTGCTTGCCATCGACGAAGACGAATGTCTTGTCGGTAGGCGCTGTCTTCTTGACGCGTCTGCGCTGCTGCGTCTTGGTCGGGCGCTTCTTCTTTGCCGCTTTCTTCTTCACGGGCTTCTTCGCACCCTTCTTCCTTGATGGAGAAGATGTCTTCTGAGTCATAGCCTCACCCCTTCTGGAGTATATAAATAGCCCCTGTATTTAAGCTTTGCGCCTGTTCAGTCCTTGATGAGCATGCTCGGCTGCTCGGACACCCGCAACGGCTCTCCTCGGGCGAGGGGCAGCTTGACCTCGACGCCACGGTCCTTGAGCCTGAACGCCATGTCGTTCAGGACGTTCATGAAGCTTATGAACGCGTCGTAAGGGGAGTCGTACGGGCTGAAGTACTTATGGACGTCGCCGTCGTTGAACCACTTCGTGCACATGTAGTAGAGGTGGTCTGAGGTAGTGAGCTTCCGCCAGTCCGCGAGTAGCTTCTCGTCGCCCGAAGCCTTGACGGCCTGCTCGAACGCGTACAACTGCTTAGCGGCGTTGTCTTGTATCGGGTTGCCCAGCCACGCCGTCAAATCCCTTTCGATGTCCGCCCAGCTCACGAAGTGGTGCATGTCTATCTCTCCTACCGGCTCGTACGCCTCGGCCACCTCTGAGACTGTCTTGAAGTCATTGTCCAGGCGCTTGAGGTGCTCTCCCGGGAATCTTTTGAGGAACTCGAAGATGCCGGTGTCTTCCCATTGGTGCTCGCCGAACGTCTCGTAGTCCATGAATAGGTTGATGGTGTGGCCGTTGCCGTTCGCGGCGTTGATCCACCCCGTGTACTTCTCCACTGATAACGGGTACTCCTCCCATGCCTTGTTGCTGAACCTGAACGCGAGGTCGTCGGAGAGCTTGTAGTTCTTGAGGAGCGCCTTCACCTTTTCCGTGTAGACCGGGCGGTACAGGAAGTTGGGGCTGCGCCAGCCGAGGATGTGGTCTGCTCCTTCCGCGAGGACTGCTCGGTAGCCCATGCGCTCTACGTAGTTCGCAAGCTCGTTGTTGAGGATGAGCTCCGTGTTCCTGAACACCGTCGGCGTCTGGCCGAACACGTCCTCGATCTTCTTGGTCTGTAGCTCGACCTGCGCCTTGAACTCGTCCTTGGAGAAGAGGTAGGCGAGGGAGTGGTAGTAGGTCTCGGTGACGAACTCGACGCAGCCCGTGGCGGCGAGGTCCTTGAATGATTGCAGGACGTCAGGAGCGTGCTTCTCGAGCTGCTCGAGGATGACGCCGGTAATGGAGAAGGATACCTTGAAGCGGCCTTGGTGCTGCTTGATAAGGTCGAGGAGTATCTTGTTCGTGGGAAGGTAGCACTTCGTCGCCACCTTGCGGATGATCTCCTCATTCTTCTTCTCGTCGAAATAGTCGTGGTGCTGTCCTATGTCGAAGACGTTGTACTTGGCCAACCGGAAGGGTTGATGGACGTGGAAGTACATGCATACCGAGACCATGGTCGTTCAGGCTCCTAGTTCCTTGTAGAGGTTGATGCATTTCGCCGCTGGCTTGCTCCAGTTGCTGCTCTTGGCCTCCCAGTAGCCGTTCTGCGCCATGGTGCCGTTCAGGGTGGGGTAGTGGAGCAGGGCGAGTATCTTCGCCGCGAGCTCGCGCACGTCCCAGAAGTCCACTTTGAGGCAGTGGCTGAGCACTTCGGAGATTCCTGATTGCTTGCTGATGATGGTCGGCGTCTTCTTGATCTGGGCCTCGTAGGGCACGACGCCGAACGGCTCTGACACGGACGGCATGACGAACACGTCCGCCATGCTGAACAGCTTCTCCGCGTCGTCGCGGTTGTAGAACCCTGGGAAGATGAACTTGTGGCTGATGCCGAGGCTGGCCGCCTTGTCGATCATGCGGGGGAGCATGTCGCCGTTGCCGGCGAGGATGAACGTGACGTTCGGGTCCTTTTCTAGGACGAGCTTCGCGGCGTCGACGAAGTAATCAGGCCCTTTTTGGAGGGTGACGCGACCCGCGAACAGGACTATCTTGTCCTTCTCCTTGAGGCGTCCGCCGTCGTAGCTGACGGACTCGTTCATGGTGGTGGCCGCGTTGTGCACGACGCGTATCTTCTTGGGGTCGACGAAGTAGTTGTGGATGCAGCGCTGGCGTATGAAGTCGGAGACCGTGATGACGAGGTCCGCCGCGTCCATGCCTTGCTTCTCGATGCGGTAGATGTCCGGGCTGGCGTGCGCCCCTCCTGACTTGTCGAACTCGGTGATGTGCACGTGCACGACTAGGGGCTTGCCGGTGACGTTCTTGGCCGCGATGGCGGCGGGGAAGGTGGTCCAGTCGTGGGCGTGGATGATGTCGAAGTCTTCCATTAGTGCTATCATCGCTACTTTGGCGGCGAATCGGTGCACCTCTTCGAGGATGTTCTTGCCGTACAGGGGCTTGCCGCTCGTGTCCCCTATCTCTGCTAGGTATCGTTGGTAGTCCGCGTCGTATCGCTCGGAGGTCTGGTAGGCGGTGAGGAGGCTGTCGATGGGGCGCAGCTTAATCTTGGTATCGTCGAGGAGGTTGTTCGCGACGAGTATCTTCTTGATGTGGCTGACGGCGAGGCCTTTGGGGCCTGAGGGCATGACGAAGGTGATCTCGACTCCTTGCTTGGTGAGTGCTTTGGCGAGCTCGTTGCAGACGATGCCGACGCCGCCTGCGAAGAAGGGGGGGAGTTCCCAGCCGAGCATCAGGACTTTCATGCTATAGTCTCCTCTTGTCTAGCCTGCCGTGCCTCTTTTTTTCGCCACTCGCCTCACGCGCGATGCCGGGCTTACGGATAGGTGTCTGCACAACCCAGACCTCTTATCTTTATAAATTTTTCGTATTCCGCAAAAACCTTAAAATTATTT
>JAFGNA010000005.1 GCA_016927245.1 Candidatus Woesearchaeota archaeon | reverse complement strand
CGGCGTTATGGTGTCGAAGTTCTTGAAGATGTTCTGCCCTACGACGAGGTAGAAGTTGTACCCCTTCGCGGTGTTGTTGAACTCATACGCGCTCGAATAATTACCGCCGATGCTCCGCAACGCCTCCTCGACGCTCGCGTTCTCCGCGACGAACGGGGTCGAGAACATGTTGAAATCAGGCGACAAGCCCAAAAGCAACGTGCCAGCCGTGACGTCCGAGACGCACGAGACAGACCCATTCCACACGCTCACCCGGTAATAGCGCTGGTCAGAAGGATGGGCATCAGTCCACCTCGTCGCCCCGCCCATCGGGACCACGAACGGCGAAGAGAAATTAAACTCCCCCTCAGTCGCGCCGTCGACGTACAAGAGATCATAGCTCACCGCGCCAGGAACAGGGTCCCACTCCAACGTCACGCTCCGATCATCCTCCGCGAGGTACGCGGTGAGGTTGATAGGAATATCGCAAGAGAACCCCTCCCCACCCGGCAAGACTGACTGCTCGAACACGAAGAACGTGTAGTTCACCGATCCGGACCCGTCCACAGGCAAGAGCAGCTGGTACATCACCGGCTGGCCATCGAAGCCGAGACCGCCAACCACCGGCCTCGTCACCAACAACAAGTCACCACCACTCACCAAGACGCCGGTCTGGTAATCGCCGCTCACCGATCTAGTGACGGCGGACCACAACTCATACACGACATCATCGATAGTGAAGTTCACGAGAGCGAGCAGCGTGCCCTGTGAGGAAAACTCATCACCAGGAGAAAGCCCGAGGAACGAGTCCACATCGGCGTGCGACGCGGGCGAGAGATTATGCCAATCAGGAGTGCAGGTCGTCGAGGCGACGACGAGCGTCTCACCAGTAACCTCCCCCGCATAGCTCAAGTTCAGTTCCATCACCTGCCCCCCTGGCAAGTCATAGGTCACGTTACCAGCGCTCGGCGTCAAGTCACCAAACACCCCGAGCCAAGAAGACGGGCTGCGCTCAACGACGACATCAAGCCTGGTCACAACCCCGTCACGCGCCACCACGGCCTCGCCAGTGATGCGCGGCGAGAACACGAGGAAGACGCCGAGCACCACGACCGCGCACGAAGAGAAGAAGACGACGAACAACGCGTGGTGATGATGATCTTGCATATGCCACCCCCATAGGACAGGAGATTAATAAGGTTTCGCTCCTCAAAGAGCGCAAAGCTTTAAATATGTCCATCTCCCAGACCAAACAAGGAAAAAAAAGAGGTGCCCTGTGCGGAGAACACCTGTCGCGCTAGCGTTCGCCATCCTCCTAGCACTAGCGCTCCCCCCCCAAGCGCAAGCATCGATCGTGTTCAACAAGACCTACTCCTCCACCGCGACCATCGACATCATGGGAGAGACGTACACGCTCGACGTCGGCACAGCCAACGTGAGCTCAATCATGCTCACGCTCGGCAACGACTCCATCATCATCGGCGAAGGCAATTGCGAGAGCTTCGAAGCAGAACTGCTCTGCCACGAGGACAAAGACGGCACCACGGCCAGGCTCGTGCTCTACGACCTCCGAGCGCAACTCGAAGTCGAAGCGTACTACAACGACACCGGCCCGTTCCTCTACGGCGACCACCTCGCCGTGGTCCTCTGGATGAACAACACTGGCGAAGAACCAGCAGCGGTCATACTCGCCTTCCCCTTACCCAACAACCTCACCGTCACCGACAGCAAGTACTGCACAGCCAACGCCACGCACGCGACCTGGAAAGGCACTGTCAACGAGCACGACGAGGAACGCTGCCTCCTAGAGTTCAGGACGGATGGCGAGCTTGACCACGAACTCCGAGCAACAGCAACCTACACCACGTTCGGCGAGACCGCCGCCGTGAACACAACCCCCTACGAACTCGAAGCGACCTTGCCCTTCCTCTTCAACCACACCTTCCCCGCCGACGAGTCATTCGAGCCGGGACAGCCGTTCACCGTCAGCTTCAGCATGCACAACGACCAGGAAGACAACCTCAGCATCACTCCCTTGGAGATAGGATCAACAGGCGACGTCGAGCTCATCTCCACCTCCATCAACTCCTACCTGCAGCAGAGCAAATCAGTAAGGAAGAACGAAGTCCTCCGACCAGGGGATTCCTTCGAAGGAGCAGCGACGTTCAAGACGCTCATCCCCGGGACGACCGGCACCGTCACCATCAGCGTCACCTACGAGCTCGAAGACGAAGGCGTCAAGAGGACCTTCATCAAGACCATGCCCTACAAGTCCGTCGAGCTCCACCCACGCATCTCCCTCTCACCCGAGAACCCCTCTTTCGAATCACAGCTCGAAGCCGAAATCAACGTCACCATCCACAACCCGTACACGCACTACACCTACAAAGGCTACGACGTCAGGATGAACTCTGCACTCCTCGAAGAGGAAGTCCTGCTCCGCGTCCCCTACGGCAAGAACACCAAGCTGCCGCCCCTCCGGTTCACAGCGCCCAAGACCGACAGCACGCTCAGGGAAGAACTCGCCATCTCCGTCGTCGCAAGGACCCATGACAACAAGATCATCACCATAGAGGACGGCTTCCCCATCATCATCGAGCCGCTCAGAGCGATCATCATCGAGAAGCGCGTGCACGACGACGGCGCAGGCCCCCTCTCCATCGAGACGGTCGCCACGAACAAGCACGCGGCGCCGGTCACGGCGGACTTCGAAGAACTCCTGCCGGAAGACGTGTACGTCAGGGGACCGACGACCGCGACGACGACACTGAGACCGAACGAGCCAACGACGATATACACCTACGAGGTGTTCACCGACGAAGAGCCGCCAGGAGAATTATCCTTCATCACCGCGTACGCCTACACGTACAACGGCCTCGACATCGCCGATGAGCACGTGCTCGCCGTGGACGCCGCGGCAATCACGAGCGCACCAGGGCCATCCGCCCCTCAAGAACCAGAGCAGGTCAACACCACGCAGCCACCACCGCCAGAGACAGAGGCTGAGGAACGCGCCCCTTCACTCCTCCTCGTCATCATCATCGCCGGCTTCCTCTCATTGTTCGTCATCATAGGGGCTGCATGGGAATGGCTGCGACACGTCCATACCTTCAAGATACGGCACAAAGCCATCATCAAGCAGTACCAGGAACTCCTCGACAAGGGGGCATTGCTAAGGAAGAGGAAGGATGAGGCCGTGAAGGAACAGGAACTCCTCTGCAGGAAGATGGCGCTGCTCGAGAAGCACGTCCAAGGATACGACCACCACCTCCCCGAGGAGCTAGAGAAGCTCGAACACCAACGGAGAGAACTACGACTCATGGACGCTGTCGTCAAGGAACGGCATGAGAAGCTACGAGAGAGGATAGAGTTGTTGGAGAAGAAAGAGCAGCAGGTCATCGACTACGAGAAAGACCTCGCAGGTCTCATCAGCAAGATCGACGGCAGGGAGCAGCGCATCAAAGGGGATCGCGCCGCGCTGCACGAAGATATCCACTCATTACATGACGACCAGCAACGGCTGAACAATGAGGTGGCAGGCCTGGCGAAGCAGCAACAGCTCCTCTCAGACCGCATCAAGCACTTCAAAGCAAGGCATGCCGCCAACCTGAACTCGAAAATACGGATACTGTCCAGGCAGCGCAAGAAGACCATGGACTACCACCGCGAGCTCGAACGGGAAGAAGAGCTCATCAGAGACGAGTTCAAGCGTATCGAGCAGGACCTCAGCCTCTCTAAAGAGGACGTGGACCGAGCAGAAAAACTTTATAAACAAGCCTCGCTTGAGCTCCGCAAAGGGAAGGAAGATGCGAAGCGCGGCGACGACGAAGGAACATAGGATTGCTTGCCTGCTCCTCGCCGCCCTGCTCTCTGCCTCGATGGCATCAGCGGCACCCCTCCAACCAGAAGGGCTGCCCGACCACGACCAGGTCCTCGTCAACTCCCAAGACTGGCGCGACGTCTTCTCAGGACTGCTCTACGCCCGGCTCGCCGGCAAGAACGGCGACTACATCCTTTCCCCCGAAGCTGCAATCCCCGTCGTGCTTTCCCTAGACAAGGGCGAGCCGCGCGTGCTCGTCGTGGAGCCGCGAAGGGAGCGTCAATACGCGAACATCGCAGGCCTCCTCGAGGATGAGGGGTTCATCCCGGAAGAGGTGCCGGGATCAGGCCCGATAGGGCTCAGGCTTGCCTCGGCCCTGCCCGTGCGCGGCGTCATCGTGACCGATGAGCGTTACCCCTACAACGCGGTGTCCCTCGCGCCGTACGCCATCCTCAACCAGGAGTTCGTCCTGTTCGCTGACGCCACGAACATCGACGAGGTGGTCTCGCTCATCGAGATGAAGGACGTTCCCGTCACCATCTACGGGTTGGTCGATGCTCGCGTCAGGGATTCTTTGGCACCGTTCGAGCCCTCTATCATAGATGAGGGTGGCAAGTTCGACAATAACCTGTACGTGGTCAAGGCGTTCATGGAATCGCGAGTCGTCGACCAAGTGGTCATCACGAACGGAGAGTTCATCGAACAGGGCATCATCGACGATTTCAACCCTGTCCTGTTCCTCGGCCGAGAGCGGGTCCCACCGCAGGTCGAGGAGTTCCTCCGTGACGCTCCGGTCTCTCATGGCGTCGTCGTCGGCAATTACTTGGCAGACACCGCGAGCGCCCTCAAGGATCGCTTGGCGTCGCAGTACGGCAAGGAGTTCTTCCTCGTGGTCAAGTTCGCCCGTTCGCCGCGGGTCGTCACCTCGCGGTTCGCGGTGCCCAGCGCCCTAGAATACTTCCCTCTCCCCATAATCGACCCTGAGCTCGCGATCGCGTCCGTCGCCTTCAACCGCTTGACCGGGCGGCTCGAGGTGACCTACTCCAACCCTTCAGCAATTCCGGTCTTCTTCTCCTCATCATTCTCCCTCGAGTCGCTCGATGAAGCCTTTTCCGTCGGTGATGAGGACGCGCAGTCCATCGCGCCCGGGCAGCGCAAGACCATCCTGTACGAGGCTGACGTCACCTCCCTTGAGGGCTTGGCCGGCGTCGGTGTCGTCACGTACGGTGATTATCCTTCCTCGCTGGAGTACTCGTTCACTGAGGAGTTCCCTAGCATACCTGTGATAGCGGTCGATGACGACGCGCTCATCACTATCAAGGACGTGGTGTACGACCGGGCGGACGACGCGTTCTTCGTCACTTTGCGCAATCCTGGTGACGTCGCGGCGTATGTGAACGTTGAGCTCGTGGACGTCGTCGTTGATGGTCTGCCGACAACGCTCGGGACCAAGAAGACCGTCAGGCTGGGGCCTGGCGAGACGGTCGAGGTGTATCTCCGCGCGAAGCTGTCGCGCCTCGACATCCTCGAGAATGAGGAGTTGTTGGTCAGGGCGTACTATGGCGAGCGCGAGCAGGTGCTGTTCAAGGTTGCTGAGGAGTGGTTCCCGATGAGGACGCGGCTGGTGCGGCCGTCCTATGCCGTCGGCGCAATCATCGTCTTGGCGCTCGTCATCCTTGCGTTGCTCTTCCTGTTCTGTAGGAAGAGGACGTATACATGCGATCGCTGCGGCGAGCGGGTGCGGGCGAGGAGGATGCCTCGTCGGCACCGTTGCGGCGGCCGGTTCTCCTGATTATTTCCTGTAGCTGGACAGCTCCCTGTCCTTGTAGTGCTGCAGGTCTTCTGAGACGTTGTCGAGCTGCTTCTCGTCCTTGTGCTGCCAGAGCATCCCGGTGAAGAGGAGGAATACGCCGATGATGAGCATGGCGAAGCTCTTGTTCATCATCCTGGTCTCGAACATGAGTAGCATGATGGTTGCGATGAGGATGCTGATGGTGCCGAAGCTGATGAGGATGCGTATGTAGAGTGCGTCCTTGCCTTGCCGTATTTCCAGGTCTATGCGCTTCTCTTCTAGCTTCTGTCGTTCCTTGTTGGTCTCCATCGCTCTTTTTCTTTGTGGGTTCGCAGCTATTTATGTGTTGTTGTTTCAGACGGTCGCGTTCCCCTGAAGCACCCACAACGCTTAAATATGAGTTTCGTAATTAAAAGAAATGCGAAACTCGAGTTGCGTGCGTCATGCCTCCGAAAAGGCAGAAAACCAGCAGCACAGAGGCTGCTGTACAACAACCCAGAAGCTTCTCCCGAGACCTCTCACTCCTCCTCGCGCACGCAAAGACCCGAGAACAACTCCTGTTCAGGATCCTCGCCGAGACAGGCATCACCCTGAAAGAACTCGTCTCGCTCAAGAAAACAGACCTCACACCCCACGAACGAACCCTCACCATACGACCAGAAACCACCAAGCACGGCACCCCCCGCACCATCACGCTCAGCACGCAACTCGCACACCGACTCGCAACGCACGCACGAACGCAACCAACAGAACACCTCTTCTCAACACGGCAAAGCGCGCAACCATCAACAAGACGCATCGAGCAACTCCTCAAACAAGCCTGCGAACGAGCAGGCATCAAGCCCCTCACCGCAAGAGACCTCAGGAACGCCTACCGAGAAGCGGCGACGACGGCAGCCAAAGACGACGAGGAACTGCGAAGGCTCACCGGGCTCAAGACCATCACCAAGGACAAAGCACTCACCAAGGAAGAACAGGCACGACTGGCGAAGACGATCAAAAAGCAACCAGCAAGGGACCGCGCGCTCATCACCACGCTCCTCGAAACCGGCAAGCCCCTCGACGATACCATAACGCTCACCAAGAAAGACATCACAACCCTCAAACTCACCACGCAACTCGCGACGCTCCTCAGGTCGCTCGCAACCACGGCTGAGGAACCATTGTTCTCCACACGCCAGAGCGCGCAGCTCACCCGCAGGAGAGCGGAACAGATTATCAGCGACACCGGCAAACGAGCACGCATACCCAGGCTGACCAGCCACACCCTCACAACGACGGCGCAGCGCGGAGGTGCACCATGACCCCGCGCGACCTGATGAGGACAAAGAAGCTCTGGCCGCTCCTCCTAGCGCTGCTCATCACGAGCATGGCATTCGCGGCCCCGGCATTCCAAGCACAACCGCACGCCACGCTCTCAGCCCTGCACGAAAGAGAAAGCGTACGCGCCATCCTCTACGCGGAAGGCATCGACGACACGGCGCCGATCACCATCACCCTCCAAGACGCCTCCGGACACCTATACCTGCTCCTAGCAGAAAGAACCACCAACACGACCTGGGAAGCAGCCTTCCCGATAGTGCCTGAGCAAGCAACGATCACCGCGTACCAAGGCACGGCAGAACTAGCCACCATGACCAGGACATTCGCCGAACGGACAACCCCGCAAGAAGCGACCGTCCTCATGGCGACGAACATCAAAGACAGCGACGGCAAAGCCCTAGACGCCAAGCTCCGCCTCACCGACAAGTTCGGCAGGAGCGTCAACACGGACAAGAACCTCATAATCGACCTGCCGCGAGCAGAGTACACCGCAGAGCTCACCCCGACCAAAGACGACGCCCTACCAATCGACCGTATCACCTTCCGCGGCCTCACGATCAAAGACGACTTCGACCTCGGCATAGAGCGGCTGTCCCCCACGAAAGGATTCGTGTCCTTGTACGCCATCGATCCCACAAGCCTGGACTTCACCGACGCGACCGTCACCGTCACCGCCACAGGGACAACACTCTACAAGTGCGCCTCGTGGAACTTCACCGAGCAAACCTGCGAAGGATCCTGGTCACTATATCAGACAGGCCTCACCCCAGGAGAGCACTACAACTTCACCCTCACCCCGGACGACCCAGCCTTCGGCGAGACAGACACAGAATCCAAACCGGATAGTTGTACCTTCACCGACAGCTATGACGACACCGACGTAGACTGCCTCGCAGAATTACTCACGCTGGACAGCGGCTACACGGCAGACATGGACGACCTCGAGACGGTCGGCACCACCGCCACCATGGACCTCATATTCCTCAACGACCTCTACGTGGACACCATCAACAACGTCAACGTCACCTTCCGCTACCAGCGGCAGACGAACAGCCAAGTAGGAAGCACCACCGCGACCATCCAAGTCTATGACAGCGGCGGCTATGTCACTGCGTGCACGGACACCATCACCATCGGCAGCTGGGAGACCTATACCTGTGATCTCAGCAACTACATCATGACAGAAGCAGAGATCAACAACGTGAGCATCAGGCTCATCACCGACACCGCAAATTCAGGACAGCCTAAACAAGTCGGCAAGACCTACGTCGACCTCGCCTACCTCTCAGCAGACTACATGGAAAGAGACGTGACGCCGCCCACGTACAGCAACATCGCGACGCAACCAACCACCCCGGTAGCCTATACCGGCAAGGCCTCATGGTTCAACGTGACCTGGAATGACGACTTCAACATAAGCGTTGCGTTGTTAGAGCACAACTTCACCGGCAGCCTCCAGAACACGAGCATGAGCAACGAGAGCAGCGAGTACTACTACAGCGCCACCTTGGCAGCAGGCAGCTACGCCTGGAAGAGCTACGCGAACGATACCGCAGGCCTCTGGAACAAGACCTCGCAGCACACCTACATCGTGAACAAGGCGACGCCGCCGCTCACGCTCGCCTTCAACGGCACGCAAGACGACATCACCATCAACGACAAAAGCCTCATCAACATCACCGGCACGAACGGCGAAGGCATCATCGAAATCCTCAGGGACGGAACGGTCATCGCCAGCGGCACCAGCCCGATCACCACGCTCGAGACGTTCGACACGGTCGGCAAGTACAACATCACGCTGCGGCACAACGAGACGCAGAACTACACGCACGGCGAACTCACCCACACCGTCACCGTCATCGACACCATACCGCCGGCAGCCGTGACCGGCCTGCAGAACGCGACCAGAGGCGTGAGCTGGATCACCTGGACATGGACCAAATCGACATCTACGGACGTCGCCTACAACGAGGTTTGGCGCAACGGCACATGGGTAGCGAACACCACGCAGGAATCCTACAACGCAAGCGCCCTCAACGCGGACGAGCTGTACGAGCTCGCCGTCAGGGCAGTGGATATCCACAACCTCACATCATCCTTCGTCAACGACACGGCAAGGACGCTCAGCAGCACCGACACCACGCCGCCCGTCATCAGCAACCTTCAGCACACCGACGTCACGGCGAGCAGCACGACCATCAACTGGGACACTGACGAGCTCGCCACCTGCCTGATCAGATGGGGCGCCTCCTCGGGCGTGTACACGGACAACGCGACCTGCGCACAGGCCCGGCTCAACCAGAGCATCATCATCAGCGGCCTGCAACCTGCCACCACCCATTACTACCGCGTCACCGCGACCGACCTCGTGGGCAACGACGCCACGAGTCCGCAGAGAAGCTTCACCACCCTCGCGGACACGACCGCACCGCAATGGTCAGGTATCGCTGTGCAGCCGAGCAGCCCGATAACGTACAGCCTGGCCACGACGACGTGGTTCAACGTGACCTGGATGGATGACGTGGAAATCACCAGCGCCGTGATAGAGCACAACTTCACCGGCAGCCCCCAGAACACGAGCATGAGCAACGAGAGCAGCGAGTACTACTACAGCGCCATCTTGGGCGCGGGCAGCTACGCCTGGCGCAGCCACGCCACCGACGGCGCCAACGTCAATAAGACGCCGCAATACAGCTATGTCGTCGGCAAAGCGGCATCAACGATAGCGCTCTACCTCGACGGCAAGCAAGACAACATCAGCGTCGCGCAAGACGCCACCATCACCGTCAACGGCACCACGGTCACCCCCACATCCGGCTACCTGTACCTCTACTACGAAGGAAGCCTCGTCGACCAAGGCAATGACTACGTAGAGTACACCGATACCTATGACGCGCCAGGCACGTACAACCTCACCCTCATCTTCAACGGCGACGACAACCACCTGCCGAAGAAGCAGACGTACTGGCTCACCGTCAACGACACGATAGCGCCGAACGTCACGCTCACCAGCCCGTCACCAGGCCACAACGACACCGACGGCGTCGTGGTCTTCACGTACGCAGTCGACGACCACGGAACAGTGGCCAACTGCAGCCTCCTCCTCAACGGCAGCGTCGAGCAGACGAACAGCTCCATCGACGAAGGCAGCAACAGCTTCACCAAGACCGACTTCGACGACGGCACGTACAGCTGGAACGTGGAATGCTATGACGAAGAAGGCAACAATGGCAGCGGCACGGCCAGGACGATCATCATCGACAAGCAGACCATCACCATCGACGTCCCCGCCACGACGACGAGCAACTGGAATGACGCGGACGCCATCAGCATCGCGGCCATCAACGCCACCAGCGGCACGACGGAGAGCAGGAGCATACCCAAGGGAGAGCAACGCTACATCACCTGGACTAACTACACCACCGCAGCCATACCGCCAGGAGCCACCATCATCGACGCGGACTTCAACGCGTACCACACCGGCACGACCAGGACGACGTTCGAAGGAGTCGAGTGGTACAACGGCGCCACCTACGCAGGCACCGGCTGCGCGCCGGTGCAGCAGACCGGTGCGTACAGGACGGACAGCTGCGATCTCAGCAACTACGTCGACACGGTCGAAGAAGCGAACAACATCAGCCTCCGCTACATCATCAGCGCCGCCAACCTCGGCAACGGCGGCAGCATCACCATCGACTACCTCTACGTCACCCTAGTCTACATCAAAGAGACCACCCCGCCGACATTCACGGACATCCACAACGTCACGCTCGACATCGGAGAACCGCTCTCTGCGCAGTACGGCGCCACCGACCTGCACGGCATCGCCGGCTGGACGGTGAACGACACCCGCTTCAGCATCACCTCAGAAGGACTCCTCACCAATGCCACGCCGCTCACCGAAGGAGAATACCGCCTCCTCATCAACGCAACGGACCCGAGCGACAACACCGCCGAAGCGTACGTCGTCATCACGGTAGAGGACGTCGTCGACCTCATCATCACGCTTGACACCACAGGCCTGGGCACGAGCATCGAAATCTACAACGAGAGCGGCCTTGTCAGCAGTAGCACCACCTCGCTCACAGATATACTCCTCGCGAACCAGCTGTACGACCTCGTCTTCACCACTACGCTCAGCAGCGGACCGGTCACCGCCACGCTATACGGTGTCAACCTCACGGATGACGTGAACTTCACGTCCGACATCACAGAGACGTACAGCGGCACCTTGCCTGACTACATCACAAGCATCAGCCCGCTCTACGCGCTCGACACGCAAAGCACCGGCTTCGCCTACGCCGAGCTCGCCATACCGAAAGCAGGTCTCGACATCGAGTACATCAGCCACTGCGCCGACTGGAACACCGCCACGGACACGTGTAACGCCTGGGAGGCCAACGAAACGACAGCCTACGACTACGATGAGAACGCCACGCACTTCACCATCAATGTTACCAGTTTCGACGCCTTCGGTGGCGGCCCGGGCGACACCTTGCCGAATGTCACCGCCATCAGGCTGTATGACGTCACCGGCCAGGCGGACACGCATACTGGAGGCGCGCTCATCGGCAGCGGCGTCAACACCACGTTCGACCTGCGTTACGGCCACGAGTACCGGGCGGAGTTCGACATCATCAACGAAGGCAGGAAATGGATCATCAATGGCGCAGACGTGGCGGAACAAGCAAGCCTCAACGCCAGCTGGGCCGTCGACACGGCGAACGACATCTGGTACGGCATCGCCGGCACGAACTACGCAGGAGGCACGTTCAGCTCAGGAACGGTCGCCTGGGACCTCTCGCAAGGAGGAACGCTTGACCAGTACGAGAACGGCACGTGGCACTACGTGTTCAACATCACCACGCCGCCAGAACGATACTACGGCGTCACCTTCACGGTCAACGACACGAACAAGAACAGTGGCAGCACGGACAGGAGCACCTACCGCTTGCTGCACGAGCGCGAGCTCGTCGTGAACAGCAGCAGCATCTCATTCAGCGATGAGGAACCGGTAGAAGGAGAGAATATCACCATCACCATGACCATCTACAACATCGGCATCGAGAACGCCACTGACTTCGTCATTGAGCTCTGGGACACCATCCTAGACGTGCAGGTCTATAACGAGACCATCAACGTGAGCAGCAAGAGCTCCACCACCACGCAATACAACTGGACGGCCAGGACAGGGTCGCACACCTTCGAGCTCCGGGCGGACACCCCGCTCGCCACGAGCGGCAGCATCACTGAAGGGTTCGAGGACAACAACAACCACAGCAAGCAGCTCGACGTCAGCGCCTGGCACGTCCTGTACGGCAGCGTGTTCGAGCAGATAACGCTGGCGGGCCAAGGCGGCACGTTCTACGCCTGGCCACTCGAAGACGTCAACGAAGGCAACCTCTACGCCGCCGACGCCGACACCAGCATCACCTGGAGCAGTGTGCAAGCATTGACGAGGGACATGAATAACAACTCCTCATCAGAAGACCTCAGCGAAGCCGACATAGCGCTGAACATGACCAGCTACCAGGACAGCGTCACGGCCAGGTACGGCACTGACAACAGCACGCCGCAGCAGACAAGCAGCTTCCTGGTGCACGGCAAGACCATCAGCAACGTGCCCGTGATGGACAGCACCACGACGAGCAGCTTCCAGACCGGCATCCTCTGGGACGCCACGACTGACGGCGACGGCGAGTACAGCGGCGAAGAACCACTCATCTTCCTCACCAAGATCAGCCCCGACACCCTCGGCACGTACGGCACGTACGATTATGAGATGGCGATTCCGTCAAGCCTCCAAAAGACCATGCCCGGTAGCGACACGACCTATCTCTACCTCGAGATTACCTGAGGTAAAGAAGGAAAAGCTTTTATAAGGGGACAGACCATGGAACCATCAAGGGGAAACATCAGGTGATGCATAGGACAAAGGAGATAGCAGCGGGCTCCCTCTTCGTCCTAGCCTTAGCGCTCCTCACCACCCCTGTCCTAGCGCTGGGACCCATCTCGCCCAAGAGCAACGAGCAGGTCGTAAACAAGCAACCACTCCTCTCCTGGACTGATTACAACGGCGAAGGGACGGCAACCTACATCCTTATCCTCTCCGACTCACCAAATCTTGCATCACCAGTCGTGGAGCACGAGACGACCAACCCTTACTACCAAGTCCAATCACCGCTCGCCAACGGCGACTGGTACTGGAAAGCCACGGCGACGGCACCAGGAGGAGCCGACGAGACGCCCATCAACCACTTCGAGGTCATCGACCAGCCAAGCTACACCATCATCCCAGACCTCTCACGGTACGGCGAGGACAAGCGCGTCGACTTCATCATCGACGCGCCGCTCGGCATCGCCCTCGAGCTCCACATCACCACGCAAGGATTCAACCTCCCCTTCTCCACGACCAACCTAAAAAAGAAGACCTTCACCACCTTCCTCGACCCAGGCAGCTACACCCTGCAGGCAACGTTCACCCAGCAATCACTCACCACGCCGTTCACCACCACCTTCACCGTCACCCCACCACCCACCCCCGAGCACGCCGTCACCATCACCGTCACTGACCAAGACAAGAACCCCCTCAAAGACGCCCTCATCACCCTCGAAGGGACGACGAGCAAGCAAGAACGCACCGACGGGGACGGCATCGCCAAGATCACCGTTGAGCAAGGCGACTATGACTGCACCATCAGCAAGGAAGGCTACGGGGAAGAACGCTTCGAGAAGACGGTCGACGAGGACGCCACGCTCACCATCGCCCTCGAACGGCAAGAGGTCGGTACAACGACGGACGCCCCCCTCCTCGCCGCGACGAGATCGACGGCAGAACCCTTCATCATCATCACCTCGCCAACAGAGCAGGAACGGCTCCCAACAGACGAGCTCGAGGTCACCTTCACCACTGCCAAGCATGACCTGATGGCCTCGTGCGACCTCCTCTTCAAGACCTCCACGCAGCAAGGATGGTCAGTCAAGGGCACCGTGCATGAACCAACAGGAGAGGACACCATCACCGCTGCGAATCTCCCACCAGGGACCGCGAGGATACTCATTCGTTGCGCGGACAGCAGGGGAGAGACCTATGATTCCTCGACGAGGAGCATCATCATCCCCGAACAACCAGAGACTCATCAAGGAGTCGCCTCGTTCCTCGAAGAGATGGACGAGGCCAAGCAATCACTCAAAGGATCAGAGGAGCCCTTCCTTAAGCACCTCAACATACCAGGACGCATCTCCGCAGCGAGGAAGCAGCTTATCGACATGGACGAGCAGTACCAGCGACTCGTGGCCGATGGGAAGAAAGACGAGGCTGCAGAACTATCAGGAGAGATAGACGAACTGCTCCGCGCCCTGGCCGCCACGCTCATCATCAAGTCATCCATCATCGAGCAGGAAGAGACCGCCACCCTGATGGACGAGGAAGAGGTCGGGGAGCTCATCACCCGCTACCTCAAAGACACCGGCATGGAACCGTCAGCGCAGGAACGCGCCAGACGGCTCATCGAGGAGGAACAGCAATCATACGCCTGGCGCACAACCATAGCGGTCGCGGAGCTCGAACTCCTCGACGGGACCAAGAAGTACGTGACCGGCGTCACGAGGACCGCGCAGCGGTTCATCGACGGCGAAGAGGAAGCGCACGCCGTCACCATTGTCGAATCGCTACCCTCATCGTTCATCCAAGTGGCTGGCGAGCCAGAAATAATCGATGCCAGCGGCGAGACGATAGCGGAGACGCGCGACGGTGTCCTCTGGTTCCCCCTCCCCGAAGACCGCTCCTACACGCTCCTCTTCACCGGCAACGTCATGGCATCAGCGGACGCGCTCGACGCCGTCGCCCTCATCCCTGACAAGGACTATGAGGTCCTCGCCGCCACCGAAAGGGGCATCATCAACTCGGTCACCGGCGCCGTCGTCTCTGCGTGGGAACGCGTCGGGCTGGACACCGCCTCTCCCTGGGCGCTACTTATCGTCATCGTCGCCGTCGCCATGTTCATCATCAACCCGTTCACCACCGTCCCTGACTGGCATCGGCGCAGGCGCGTCCGCGACGTCACGGAAAAGGTCCACGACGTCCTCGACCTCATAGAGCAAGAACGACACGAAGAAGCATTCCTCGACTACCCGGGCATCATCTCGTCGTTCGAGAGGCTCTCCCCGCACCACCAAGAACAGCTCTCCTTCGCCATCAGCAATCTCTCCTCGCACCTGCACGCCCACTCCTTCCGACAGGCCGTCAACGAGGCCAGCAGCAGGCTCTTCCGCCTCGACTCGCGGAGCGACCTGCCAGAGATAGCGTCGATAACCAAGATGCTCATCGACGAGTACCGCGAGCTAGACCTTGACGCCAAGGAGCAAGTGAAGCACCTGCTCCTCCTGTACCAGGAACAGCTCAGGACCAAGCAACGGACGCTGCACGCGCAGCGTCACCCACAATCCCCCATTGGCGGCGCGGACCAAGCGAAACGCATATAAAAAGAGGCTTCCGACAACAGACCAGGAAAAAAAGAGGTGCACCCACCATCGCGAGCGCGCAGGCATGGACAAGGACGATCTTCATCCTCCTAGCGGTCAGCATGGCCCCCTCCCTGGCGATGAGCCTCAGCTACCAAGAAGGCATCCACCTCATCAGGCCCGATTCGAAGTACATCACGGACACCTTCACCGTCCCTGAATACCTCACGGTCGAGGACGTCACCTTCATCTCTTGCCTCGAGGAGGAATTGCCGCTGCGCAACTCCTTGCTCTGCCTCGATGACAACAGCTTCGAGGACCTCGAGTCCATCCCTTGGCCGGGAAGCGACAACTGCTACGTCTCCTCCTACAACCTCGAGGACTTCGAGTGCGAGCAGCTCGTGCTCCAGGCGGAGTACACCAAGGAGGGCGAGAACTACAAGATGACCAGGACCATCAGGGTGAACAAGCTTTCCAAGGTCCTCGATCGCATCGTCGACACGCAGTACAGCGATGGGGGGTGGCGCGACCCGCTCAGCACGGCGTACGGCATCTGGTCGCTCTCCTACTTCCGCGACATCTATGAGTATGAGATCAACCTCGCTATGGCCTGGCTGAAAAACGACCGGAACGAGGAGCAGAAGTGCTGGCCGAGCGCTCCCTGTAACGTGGAGCTCTCCGGCAACATCCTCGCCCTGCTCACGCTCAGCAACTACACGGGCGAGCTCCTCGAGGATCCTGACGCGCGACGCGTCGTCAACGACGTTACCAATTGGTTCGAGAAGTTGCAGAACGTCTATCGGCAGGGTGATGAGTGGACGCTCGCGGTGGAGGCTGTGAACAATGATACCACCTTGGTCCTCGCAGCCTATGACGCTGTCGTCCTTGACGAGAACTTCACCTTGCCTGACACCGGCCATAAGAACTACACCTTCGCTGCGAAGATGGACAGCGAGATTATCGTCATCAGCGACGACAACGTCATCGTCGATATCTACAACGGGGACGGCGAAGACCTCCTCGACTACCAGGGCGACAACCTCTCCTACACTATTCCTGGCGCTTGCTGGAGCCTGAACAGGAAGGGAGAGCCTTGCGACGCCACGACGTCGATGTACGCGTTGTTCGCTGAGATAGATGAAGAGAACAGGGAGATCGCCTATGAATGGGCGAGGACGAGGTTGGAGAGCGGTGCCATCCTCGGCGCCTATTTCGGTGATGGCGAGGACGCCATCATCGACACCTCGCTGTATGCGTACCACCTCTATGAGGAGGATGGTGATGAGGACTACATGCGGGGCTTGGTTGATTGGCTGCTCTACGTGCAGAACAATGAGGGGTCGTGGGGTCAGGGCATCACTGACGAGAAGGCTATCCCGACCTCCTATGCGGTGCTCTCCCTCTTCGCCGCTGGGTTCAACAGGACGTCGGAGCCTATCCGCGACGCGGAGGCCTGGGCGTCCGATAACGAGGATAACCTCACCACGAATAACACGGCGGCGCTCAGCTCGGCGTTCTACGTCCTCAAGCACCACGCCCGTCCCTTGCTGGTGTCCACGCCGAAGGTCATCGTCATCGACGACCCCCAGACGACCATCGAGTTGTTCAACCCGACGACGTTCGACCTGCATGACTTGGAGTACTCGTTCTCCGAGGGTATCGATGATGACTTGAGCATCGAGACCAAGGAGGAGATCGATGCGCACTCCTATCGCCGCCTCAAGATTACTCGTTCTGCGGCGGCGAGGGAAGGGTTCGGCTTCCTGACCGTCTCTAACCTCGGCGACTCCGTCGCTGAGATCCCCGTCATCCTGACTGATACCCCAACAATCAACGTGACCGTGCCGTCCGTGGTGACCGTGTTCGGCAGGAAGGGCGAGCTTCCTTTGACTGCGCAGAAGTCTGCGCACACGTTTGTGTGCAGCGCTTCCTGGTCTGATGGCGAGCTCAGCTCGCCTGGGAGCTCGCGCGTCACGGGGGAGCGGTTCTCTGTGCCTTTGGAGTTCACGCAGGCGTTGACCAAGGAGGATTCCTATTCAGGGACCTTGACGTGCACCGCCGCTGGGAAGAGGGTGAGTGTCCCCCTCACCGTGTATGTCGAGCGCTACGTGGAGGCTCCCTTGTCCATCTCTCCCTCTGACCTCATCGTCAACTATACTGACCGTGACGTCACGTTGCGGCTGCGGAACAACCTTGACCGCGACCTCGTGGTGTCCGTCTCCTTCGACCGTTATGGCTCTTATTTCGGCTTTAGCAGCCAGGTCGTCCTCGATCCTAATGAGGAGTACAACTTCACCTTGACGAACAATCTCCCTTCCGATCTCAACCTGACGAGCGAGGCGCTCCTGCAGTTCGAGGTGCTCGGCAGGACTGAGGTGGTGTCCCTCTTGCTGGACATCACCGAGTCCCCTGCGGAGCAGGAGAGGCTTTTGGCGACGCTTCTTCCTTTGCTTGTCGTCATCCTCGTCCTCGGCGTGGCCGGCTATTTCGGCTGGAAGTTCCGTGACATCCTCATTGCCGAGCTGAACAAGCTGAACGTCTGGCGTGTCAGGGCTGAGAAGAAGAAGGAGAGCAAGCGTATCAGGAGGTTGAAGGAGACTGAGCAGCAACAGGCCATCATCAACTTGTTCAATATCATGAAGTTCCAGGGCAAGGATGAGAAGGAGATTGCGCAGCGGCTTCTCAGCAATTTCTCCCGTGAGGACGTCGTCTCTGCGTTGGAGCAGTCGGGTGCGCGGCTGCCTTCCTTGGAGGAGGAAGAGCCGACGAAGGCCTGAGCGCCCTCAAAAACAGAAAAATTTATAAATAAGTATAGGTAATAGTATACGATAATAGCTATTAGTGGTGTTATTTGTGAAAATGGTGTGGTTCCTCAACAAGAAAGCCATCCACGGCATCGGCATACTCCTCATCTTCCTCGCCGTCATCTTCATGTCAGTCACCATCTCCGCACTCGTCATCAGCCAAGGCAACAAGATGGTAGGAGAAGCCAACGTCATCTACGACAACGTCCACAACACCTACAAGGACTTCCAGATAGTAGAAGTGGCAGGCTTCGACGGCCGCAACGGCGAACTCGACATGATCACCGTCGACGCGAAGCTCATCGGCGATTCGTCGCCCATGAACCTCGCGCACCTCTCCATCTCCATCGGAGAAGAAGACTTTAGGACCATCCTCATCTACAGAGGCGACGACGCCCCCATAGAGAATTCCAACCAAGGATACAACACCTGGTCATCACAGCAATTCGGCGAAGTCACCACCAATACGCCAACCCTCATCGACGCAGACCTCGACGACGACGGCCAGGACGACTACCTCTGGCTCAACGACACGCACGCCATCATCAGCCTCAGCGGCACCGCAGGGAACCTCACCGAGCCGCTCGGCGTCGACCTCAGCGCCGCCCCGGTCGCCCTGGACGTGAACTGGCTCGTCACCAACGGCGAACGCTACGCCACGGTCACCATCAGCGGGACCACCGACACGGCGAGCGCCATCGACGAAGACGTCGACTTCACGCTCAAGCCATACCACGAAGGCGGCGGCTACTACGTGACTGAGCACCTCATCCGCGTGCAGAACTCCATCAACGGCTTCATCATCCCAGGCGACGTCGTCCGGTTCCACGTGGACACCCACTCGCCGATAGAAGAGGACGACATCATCCAGATACGTTTCTTCTACCGCAACCTCGAGACCGCCGGCAAGCGCGTGTTCGTCGGCAACACCTTCCCCGACATGGAACGAGTTATCCTCTGGCCGAAACCGTGAAAAGAAGCGACGCCGATTTCTGTTATTCCTCGAGAGAAAAGACACTGCTCGTGACGTCCTCAACCATAATTTTCCTGGCGAAAGATTTAAATACTACTGTGGAGAAGAGGGGGTATTCATGAGTTTCCGGGCAACTAAAGGTATCATGGGTATCGGTACGCTGATAATCTTTATCGCTACCATCCTCGTCGCAGCGGTAGCCGCCGCGGTGCTCATCTCGACCTCCAACGTGCTCCAGCAACGATCGCTCCTGGTCGGCCAAGAGGCGCGCAAGGCCATCACCGACGCGGTGGAAGTCGTGAGCATCCTCTCCGCGAGCGACACCACGACCGAGACCTTCAACAACTTTGAGATACTCGTGCGCCTGTCGCCGGGCAGCGACCCGCTCCAGATGAGGAAGTTCAACATCCAGTACATCTCAACGAACTTCGACCAAGCGGCGGAACTCCTCTACTCCGAGAACGAGACAACGATGCAGCTCGGCGAGATCAACGCCACGGAGAACGCCACGGCGTATGACCTCGACGACGACGGCATCGTCGACTACGCCCTGCTCTTCATCAACGCGTTCGGCAGCAACGAAGGCCTCGGCTTCTGGCTCAGCGACATCGGCAACTGGTCTGACCTGATCAACCTCGGCGAAGACCTCGCCTCAGCGGGCACCACGAACGTCACGCTTAACGTCCACGAGACCGCAATCACCTATGACGGGCTGTATTACGGCTACGTCCGCCTCGTCGGCGAAACGGACACGGATGACGCCGTCGCCGCTGCCGTCAACGTCACGGTCAGCGACATTCCTGACGAGTGCGACTTCGACCTCCTACCGCCCGAAGAATACTATTGCTACAAGATCATGAACGGCAACGATGACTACGTGCTCAACAGCGGCGAGCGGTTCAAGCTCCTGTACAAGCTGTCAGCTGATAACGAGGCGGAGCTCGGCCAGGATATCATGTTCATCTTCACCACCGAGAAGGGCAGGATATCAGAGGCGCGTATCAGGACGCCCGACGTCGTGACCGCCACCAAGGCGAAGCTATGGCCGCTCGGATGAGCTTTTTTCTGCACAGCAAAAAGTTTATAAATCAGCGTCGTCGGTAAGGGATAGAGGAAAAAAGAGGGGAGCATCATCGCGATAGGCTCGAGGGGCAAGGATGACAAGGGGAACGCCGATATCGAGACGCTCAAGCAGCGTTTCTCCCAGATGAAGCAGGCGGCACAGCCAGCTGCCCAGCAACAGTCTCCTCCGCCGCGCCCCGCTCCCTTGCAATCACCTCCTGTGCAGCAGTCTTCTCCTCAGCCGCAGCCTGTTTCTCAGCAGGTTCCTCCTGTGCAGCAGTCTTCTCCTCAGCCGCAGCCT